>CAYNNQ010000006.1:0-3925 GCA_964398785.1 uncultured Desulfovibrionales bacterium
TCCTCGGGCACATTTCTGGCCTGTGCCCTGTCCGCGGCCGAAATAGGAGGCATGTCCCTGGCGGCAAGCATGTCCGTACTCTCCGCCCCTTTACAGATCCTTTTCGGCTGGTTTCTCGGCCCGTTGCGCCGCATCATAACCCCGGCCGTGGGCGGAGTAGTCATCATGCTAATCGTGGTCAGCGTCCTGGGCATAGCCCTGGATCTCATGAATGGCCGGCAGGGTGCAGAAGCAGACCCGCGCTATTTGCTGGTCTCTGCATTTACCCTGCTCTGCATTATTGCCCTGGCCGTGTTCGGAAACAAAACCTTGCGCCTGTGGAGTCTTTTTATCGGCATCTGTGCCGGCACCCTTCTGTCCCTGCTCCTGGGCATAGCTGATTTTTCCGCAGTTTCCGCAAAGGGTTGGACAGGCATGCCTCCAATGGGCTGGCAGGGTTTCAATCTGGACTTCGGTTCTGAATTCTTTTCCCTGTATCTGGCCTTTGCCCTGGTGACCGTTGTGGGCGCGGTGGAGACCCTGGGCGACAGCATGGCCATCCAGCAAGTCTCCGACCGCAATTTTCGCAAGATAAATTATGAGACCGTTCAAGGGGCCATATATGCGGACGGGATAGCCAACGCCATAGCCGGTGCCCTGGGGACATTGCCCAATACAACCTATTCCAACGCCATCTCCGCAGTAGAACTTACAGGAGTCGCCGCCCGCAGGGTGGGTTATTATACCTCCCTTTTCCTTGCCCTGCTGGCCTTTTGCCCCAAATTGAGCGCGCTTTTGGCGGCCATCCCCTCGCCCGTGATCGGAGCATTTATCTTTATGCTAATGACCATGCTTTTTGTCACCGGCATAAAACTGGCTGCTTCCCAGGGGCTTAACTATGAAAGCACCATTATTGTCGGATTCTCCTTCTGGATAGGTTATGCCTTTGAAAACAATCTCTTTTTTGCTGGACTTATGCCCCAGAGCCTGACTCCATTTTTAAATAACGGGGTAGCTGTAGGCGGGGTGAGCGCAATCCTGTTGAGTCTTCTTTTTAATCTAAAACCGGCCGGTCAGGCCAAATTCGCGCTCAAGCGTCAGCCAGATGAAGCCTCCAGGCTACGGCAATTTTTAAAAAATTACGCCGCAACCCGCAATATCCCGTCATATCTGGAGCAAAAGCTGCACCTGACAGCCGAGGAACTCTTCCTTCACCTGTGCACTTCAAGACAGGCCGCGGCCGACAGCCTGCGTGTCAATCTGCGCAAGGGCGAAGAAACCCTGCAGGTGGAATTTATCGACTCCGGATTTACCTGGGATCTGGATGATCAGGTCGAGGCCGTCCGGGCCAGGCAAGGCGAATTCCCCCCCGAGGACCTGGGGCTCTTGCTTTTGGGTAGATATGCACAAAACTTGCGGCATATTGCTATCAGCGGGTACAATTATATTTCCTATGAACTGCCGCTGTAAAACATTGATGGGCTCGGTCCGAAAAAGGCCGTTTACGACCGAAAATCCGAGTAATCGACTGCCTAAAAATTCTCTGTCAGCCAGCCACTTTAAAAAGAACGGTCTGTTAACGTATGAATCTGCTGGGCTTTTCTATTGCTCGGATTGCCGGCTCGAATCTCCTTTTTGTCCAACCTCAGCCTAACATAGTCGCTCAAAAGGAAAATGATGCGCTCCACCTTGTGCGTGGATTGCAAAACCGCCTCGAGATGAGCGTCCCCGCTTTCCCGCTGCCGGACAAAGTATTTGTTCCGCAAATCGTCGAACCTTTGCCGATATTGCGAAGTAAGCCCCTCCAACATGCTGAAATCCATATGATCCCGGGATTCCACGGCCATGGCCGTCGTGTCTATCAGGGTCCTTAGACTCTCGTGCATGAGCTGCTGCAGTTCCAGTCCGTCCCCGGAGATTTGCAGGCCAGTGCCGGATCGCTGTTCAAGAAAGGCAAAAAGATTGTTTTCCAGGGACATGGCTATCTCCAGGCGGGCATTGCACTGGCGGTAGGCATTTATGCTGTTTTCGCTAAGAGGCTCCGCCACCACATGGTCCAGGGAATCCTTGAGTTCCCCGGCCAGGTACATAAACCGGTTGTGCGCGCCTTCCAATCCGGCCCGGGGAACCGGGGCGGTCCGGGAGCGCTCGTCGTCCGTGTAGTATCCGGAGATAATTTCAAACAACTCCGGCTCCCTGCTTGCAAACTGCTGCAGGCGGGTGTCCGGATGGGTATAGACATCCCCGAACTGAAGGGGGTTCATGTAGCCTTTCCAGAGAATAAAAAATCTCAATCCGAACAACAAAAGCACCATGGCCAGGGTTAGATAAAAAATAAACGCCAGGCTCAATTCATAAGAAGAATTCATCAAAACCCAGGTGTAGATAATGCCCCCGAGAAGGGAGGTCTCCGCATAGGTATCCTGCTTGAGCATTTCGATATTGAAGTCCGCCCGGACTATATCCCGCAGAATCACGCCTCCGGAGGCGGTAAGAACGGCCATGGCCGGACCCCAGAGCCATAACGGTTCAACGCGCATTTCCAGGGCCACCCCGACCCCGATGACGGTAAAACTGGCCACTGCCCAGGCATCGAAGAACTTAAACAGTCGTCCCAAAACGCCCCCCAGCTTCTCTTCGATAAAGCTGTCGATTTTCCGGCCCAATACCGAGGAACGATCATGAATGAAATCATAGCATTTAATGCTCGCAAAGCCTGCCAGCACGACGCAGATGGCCACCAGGAAATAGGCCGGAGTCCGCAATACGAAAACCTGATCCACACCCAGGAAAAGATCGCGCAGAACGCCGCCCCCTATGGCCGGCAATGTAGCCAGCACCAGGGCCCCGAAGAGATTGTAGCGTTCCTTGCGGGCCAAAAACAGCGCGGAAACGCAAAAGGCAACGATGCCCAAAAGATTCAATACGGTAAACCAGGTCTGTCCGGTGGTTATTGACAGGTAAGCGGGCAAAACGAACTCGCGACGCAGATCGTTTATTCGCCCCTTGTCCTGCATTTTTTGGAGGAGGGAGTTGAATTCCTTGAGCTGCTTTCTGGATATGCTTTTTTTGCTGAACAGGATATGGACCGGAATTTTCCGCGACTTTATCCCCAGCTTTCGCACCGCCGAGGTATTCTCGGCCTCCGCGATAAGGCGATCCATGATTATGGGGTTGGCCGGGAAAAGATCCACAACCCCTTCAAGCATCAGGGTTAGACTCTCCCGGTAGCTCTGTGTGGGGACAAGATTGAGATTCGGAGGCGGGTCGCGCACAAGACGCGCAAATTTTTCCGAACCGTAGGCATGACCATCGATTACAGCCAGGTTCAGCTTCTCTCTTTGCAAAAAATCAAGGACATCCGGCACACTCTCGATGTTGTCCAGACTTCCGAGGCTTTCGTGGTAGTAGATATCATTTCTTTCCGTGCGGTACGGCCTTGAATAATAAGCGAATTCCTCTCGGGATTTTTCGTAGTAGGCCCCCATGAGAAAGTCTGTTTCTCCGGTTTGCAGGCCTTTTAAAATTTCGGACCAGGGCATGGGCTCGAAGAGCACCCGATACCCGGCTTGCTCAAACAATTCCTTGCTTAGCTGGATATCCAGACCGGAGAGTTCGTTCGCGGCCCCCGGACCGGCCTGCATTTGATAAGGCTCGTCCGGGTACCATCCGCTTCGCAGTTCCCGAAGTTCGGCCTTGGACTCGGCCGGACAAGGGCATGCGAGCAAAACCAGATACAGAAAGGCTAGAGTGGAAAGGAAACATCTTTGCAGGATGGATATGGGCAAGTTGCTTTTAGGCTGTTTCCCTCTTGGGGATAATGTTCCGGCCAGAAAAAAATCAAACATTGGACCAAAATGTTTTGCGCGGATCCTTGAAACGAACCCGCTTTTTTATAAAAGCACAACCGCCTGCCCGCACTTGAAGATTTGAAGGCGGTTTTCTT
>CAYNNQ010000006.1:4025-93084 GCA_964398785.1 uncultured Desulfovibrionales bacterium
GATCGAAATTAAATCAATTAAAAATTCAAGTCTCACACAATATTACTTTTATTGAACCACCTTTGCTAAAAGGAGAAGAAAATGAAAGTACTCGCCAAACCCATGGGTATCCTTTTTGCCGTCATCATGGTCGTGAGCTCTTTTAATCCGGCAGTTGCCGACGACAGACAGCTTGAAGAACTGGATAGAATAACCAAGTGCTACAGCAGATGCACTATGTCCTGCTACGAGGATTATTGCCGGGAAAATAACCTAAAGGCTTCCCCCCGGATAGAGATACCCGACATTTGCATTGATAAATGCTCGGATAAATGCTCCGGCCAATCTGAACCGACAATAGAGATGAAGCCGACAACCGCAGGACACCCGGCCTTGCCGTGGGCGGAAAATTCCTGGCTTAATGAATGCCTGTCGCGTTGCAAAACCAAACCGCCGCACGCTAGACCTTTTTGCAATAGGTTGTGCCGTGAACTGAAAAAATAGTCCACCCTGCTAAAAAGATTCAGCATTCGAAACCGTTAAATGTAAAAGATGGATATCTACCGACAATCCAGCCGCCTAAACCGAACCGGCAACGCCCGGAATAAACTTGCCCATACGCCTTGCCGCATATTTAAAAATTTTTTAAGCGGCATTGTATTTCTGGCCGCATTTCTTTTTATCACTATCCCGGGCGCGTCAGCTGACGATCTGCCGGAAAAATTCGATCTGCGCGACGTTGACGGTCGCTCCTATCTGAGTCCGATCAAGAACCAGAATCCATGGGGGACCTGCTACGCATTCGGGGCCGTGGCCGCAGCGGAAAGCACCTATAACCGGGCTATGGACCTGTACGACGAAGACGCGGTCTCTTTATCCGAGGCCTTTATCATCTGGAGCCTGGGGCCGAAATATGCGGGATTCCCAATGGGAACAAATGGCTCCAGCGGCAGCCCTGACTATGATGAACTTCAGGCCCTGGTTGATTACGGTACGGTAAGGGAAAGCGTATTTCCGTACCGGCCGGATTTCATGGCCTATGCCGAGGACGAGGACCATGTGCTGGATTACCACTGGGACGCCCCGCGGATAAAATTCGCCGGATGGCACCGCCTGCCGGTGAACGATATCGCGACCATGAAGGAAGCAATCCGGCGTTTCGGAGCCCTGGATGCAGCTATTGATGCCAACAGTACCGAATTCGGCAACTATAAGGGCGGAGTATTCGAATATAACGGCAGCGCCCCGAATAACTATCTTGAATATTATACAAAAACCAATCACGCAATCTCCCTGGTCGGCTGGGACGACGACAAACAGGCCTGGATACTGCGCAACTCCTGGGGCGATACTTGGGGCGAGGACGGATACATGTATATCGACTACCATTCCGCCTTTGTCGGAACAGAAGCGTGCTACCTGCACTATAAGCCCTGGTCCGGAGAGGATTTCAGCTTAACCAATAGCTTGGACATAACCGCCGGACTTGAATACTCCGGTTACCAGCCGGTGGCCAGAGGCATGTACGAATGGGGCGGCAACCAAGCGTCACTGACCAACGAAGCAAGCATAGAAGCCGTGGCCGAGGTTGCCGTTGGCAATCCGTACGTGCACGGCATGTATCTCTGGGCCGGAAACAGCAGCCGCATTGAAAACCACGGAACTATTAAAGCCGGTGCCGCAAGCGACAACGGCCAGGCAACCGCCTACGGCATCTGTCTGCAGGGCAAAAAGGCGCTTAACACCGGGACCATAATCGTGGAGGCGGAAAGCTACAACGACAAGCGGGCCACGGCATACGGGATCAGGCACTTCGGTTTTGACGACACCGCGATCCTTGGAAACTCCGGCGATGTAAATTCCACCGCCAATACCGATAACGGCTGGGCTTACGGCCTGTTCGGCTCCAATCTTAACCTAGTGATAAATACCGGAACCGTTTCCTCCGAGGCCGAGGGCGCCGCCCTGGGCATTGTAGCCGGCCGAAAATCGCATGTTGAAAATCGGGGCCGGATTATTTCCTCCGCATCGTTCGATGGCAAGGCCTACGGGATATATAAATTCAAGGGCAGCGTATTCAACTCCGGCGACATCAATGCCTCTTCAGTGGACGGGGAAGCCTTCGGGGTATCCGCAGATAATGCGAATCTGGAAAACACCGGGAGCATAACTTCCCGGACCAAGGCCGGGGACGCCTTCGGGGTATCCGCGTATAAAGCGCATCTGGAAAACTTTGGAAGCATAACTTCCCGGACCAAGGCCGGGAACGCCTTCGGGATATCCGCGTATAAAGCGCATCTGGAAAACTCCGGGAGCATAATTTCCCGGGCCGAGGCCGGGAACGCCTGCGGGGTTGCGCTCACAGTCGGCGAATTCATCAACCGCTCCGAGGGCACCCTCGAGGCCTTGAACCAACCGGGCAACGCCACGGCCCTGTATCTTGAACAGGCTCTGGGGATAAACAACGGAAAGATCACCGGGAAAACCTTATTTAAAGACGGCTCGTTGCTCAAAGGCAGCGGCGAGTTCAACGGGAACGTTATAAACTTGGGCAGCCGCATGGCTCCGGGCAATTCCATAGGAACGACGACCATAGGCGGAAACTACATCCAGAACGAAAACGGAGAACTGGAGGTGGAGTTCGACGACTCCGGATCGGACAAGCTTATTGTCGGGAACACGGCTTCCCTGGACGGCACTCTGACCCTCATTCCGCAGGGATATGTTCCCGGCAGCGATTATAAAATCCTGAACGCCTCCCAGGTGAACGGGACATTCGCCAGAACCATCTCTCCTGCTGTATTCGAGGCAGGGCTTTCCCTTAACGGAGGCGACCTGGACATGAATATTTCCAGAAACAGCTATAAATCCCTGGTCGGCAATTCGGACCAAAAGGACATGGCCGCGGCTCTGGACAGCATTAGACCCACGGCTTCCGGGGACATGGCCGAAGTACTGAACTGGATCGACACTATGCAGCTATCCCACCTGCGGGAGTCCATGCTGGACATGTATCCGGGAATGCACGCAGCGGCGAGCTATTCCGCGCTTCAGGGCGTGCATGCACCCGCGAAAATCATTGATGCGCACTGGGATGAGCTTGCTTTCGCCGAGGGGCATCAAAGCATGCCCGGAACATTCAAGACGCAATACGCCTCGAATTTATCCCGGTTCACTTCCTGGGGGACATTTACCGGGGGCAAGTCCCGGACCAATGCCGAGCATTCCGTCCCGGGGATAAAAGAGGACCGTTCCGGCATGGTTCTGGGCCTGGATTACAAACTGGGTGAGCATATTACCCTCGGAGCGGCCGGGGCTTATTCGCAAAAGTACCTGGCTGAAAGAGACGGCGGAGGATCGGCTGGAATCAAGTCCTGCACCGGGCACTTGTATTCGCTGTGGCAGGAGTATCCGACCCAGGGCGGATGGCGTTTTTCCACCGCCCTGGGTGCGGGCAAGGTCCTTTTCGACACCACCCGCTCCCTGGACTTTGTAAACCGCGAGGCGGACAGTGACCACCACGGTTATTCACATTCCCTGGCCGCGCAAACAAATTATGACCATCTCGCCGGGAAATGGACCATAAGCCCCGGCCTCGGTCTGGAATACGCCCATCTGCATGAAGAGGATTATTCCGAATCCGGGGCTGATTCCCTGGATCTGGAAATGGGCTCTCACGACTCGCATTCTTTGCAATCCGGCCTGGGCCTGGAAATCTCCCGCATGTGCGCTTTAAAGGCGATAAGGCTTGTTCCCAGGCTGAAGATCAAATGGCTGCATGAATTTTTGCCGGAGTCGGAGGACCTGAGTGCCCGTTTCCGGGGAACTTCACCCGAATTCGACGCCCCGGGCAGGGATTTGCCGGAAAACGCGGCCGCTGTTGAGGCATCGCTCGCGGCCCGTTTCTCGGATTCGGTCCGGGCCGCGGTCGGTTACGGCTTCAAGACCGCGGAAGGCAACCGGGAAACCGCGCACAGCCTGAACGGCGAATTGCGGATTGTGTTCTAAGCGGGCAATTTATTCCTCCGGGAAAAGCCTTTTTATCTTTTTTCGCATGCCCTCCCGGCTGAGACCCAGAATCTTGGCCGCCTGGGTCTTATTATCGTCCGTGGCTTCCAGGGCCCTTTGGATCAGCTTTTTTTCATGCTCGGCCAGACTGCTGAACCCGTTCAGTCCCAAATCCGCTTCGGATTTATCTATATCCAGGGACTGATTCGGAGCAAAAACCGCTTGCCCTGTTTCCGTATCCCCGCTTTCATGTCCTACAATCCAGGGAGAAAGATCCTCCGGTTTTACCTCCGAGGAATAGGAAAGCGCCACCAGGCGCTCCACCTCGTTTTCCAGCTCGCGGACATTACCGGGCCAGGAATAACTCATGAGCGCATCCATGGCCTCCGGTCGGACCTTCATGACCGGCCTGCCCATGCTCCGGCAGTGCACGGCCAGAAATTTCTTCAGCAAAAGGGGAATGTCCTCGGGACGCTCCCGCAACGGGGGGATGTGGATGGAGACCACGTTCAGCCGATAGTAAAGGTCCTTTCGGAAATCCCCGGATTCGACCAGGGACTTGAGATCCTGGTTGGCGGCAGCCAGTACCCGGATATCCACGCAGATCGATTTCGAGCCCCCGACCCGGACCAACTCCCGTTCTTCCAGGACGCGCAGGATTTTGGCCTGACTGGCCATGGACATATCCGCGACTTCATCCAGAAGCAGAGTACCCCCGTCCGCCTGCTCCATAAGCCCCTTGCGCTTGCCAACGCCGGTGGCCACGCCCTTTTCGATCCCAAAGAGCTCGCTTTCAAAAAGTGTCTCCGGAACCGCCGAACAATTAATGGCCACGAACGGAGCGGATTTGCGGAAGGAATTGTAATGCAGGGCCTTGGCCACAAGCTCCTTACCGGTCCCGGTCTCCCCGGTTATGAGCACGTTGACCGGGGTGTCGGCTATGCGCTCTATACGGTTCAGGATGTCGCGCATGATCGGGCTCTGGGCCACGATGCGCTTGGAGGAATAACGCTCCATTAGTCCTTTTTTAAGGCCGGCATTCTCATTTCTGAGTTTTTTGCGCGACTCCTCCAGCTCCTTGTTCGCCCGCCTGAGTTCGACCAGGACCTCTTCCATGTGATACTCGCGGGCCTCGACCTTGACCAGCATCATCCCGAAAGATTCGGCCAGCCTGGAAATCTGCTCCGGATAGACATTTTGCTTGGTCAGTTCAAAAAGCTCACCCACCCGATCATACTTGTTCCAGGCCAGATCGTGGCAGACCTGTTCCATTTTTTCCAACAGTTGTTCCACTCCCGGCGTAAGAAATTCCTTATTATCCATGGCTACCCCTTGTTTCCGGACATCTCTTTCCATAACCGGAACATACGGCTCTTTTCACTCATTATGGACTATACCTGTATTTGGTCACCGCATTTGTTTTTGTCACATTCTTGGCTTTGGGTTTTCCAAGCACAGACATCCGCTATTGACTCTGAGCGCGAATCCCGAATTCCTTGCCAACGCAAAAAAGTCTAACCATGCGTATTCTGGGAAAATCCACGGGGGTCATTTATAATCCGGAGTTATAGCACCCAAATTGTATCGGGAAATAATCTGCTGCGAAAGTCAAACCCAAAACACGCGTACCATTTTTTTAAAAACCCCGAAACCCCGAAACAACCTAGATTACTTAGTTCTTATCCGGAAATTCAAAAATTTCCGGGTTTAGAAAAATCACCTTTCCAATTCGGAAATGAGCTTTTTCCTGTTTAACAAGGAAATTAGGTAATTAGGAGCGAGGGTATCTTAATACGTGATCGAATAATTACGAAGATTGACGCCGTTAAAATGGAAAAGGGCCTTTTCCGGATAGAAGCTACTTAGACGGATGGACAAATACTGGGCTAAAGACATTTCGTTGGGAACCAACTTGGGAAAACTTACCCTATCTCCATCCCAATCTTCCTATTTCCGGACTTGCCCTTGCTTTCAGATTCAACTATATAAGTCTTTCCCTTCCTAGCCCATAACCATGTATCCTTTTGATTTCCCCTACGGATAGTTGTTTTGGAGCGGACAATTACGGCTGTTTTTGTCTAAAGGGAGGCTGTGCTTTGAATACTTGATAAATTTCTAATTGGAGTAACTGAAAATGGCTGAAAAAAAACATAATGATAAACTCCGCAATCTGGCCATAATAGCGCATGTGGACCACGGCAAAACCACGCTTGTGGACGCTATGTTCCGTCAAAGCGGAGTATTCCGCGAAGGGCAGGAAGTGGACGAGCGACTAATGGACAACATGGACCTGGAACGTGAACGTGGAATCACCATTGCGGCCAAGAATTGTTCCGTTATGTGTCAAGGCGTACGCATCAACATCATAGACACGCCGGGACACGCTGACTTCGGAGGAGAAGTGGAGCGCGCCCTGTCCATGGCTGACGGCGCCCTCCTGCTCGTGGACGCCTCCGAGGGCCCTTTGCCACAAACCCGTTTCGTTCTGAGCAAGGCCCTGGAGGCCAACCTGCCTATAATCGTGACCATTAACAAGATAGACCGCCAGGAAGCCCGACCGGCAGGAGTCCTGGACGAAGTATACGATCTATTGATTGAATTGGACGCCTCGGAAGAGCAACTGGAATTCCCTGTGCTTTACGCCATTGGACGCGAGGGGGTGGCCTCGGAATCCCCGGAAATTCGAGGCGAGAATCTGCAACCTGTTTTCCAATCCATTCTAAAATGCATCCCTCCGCCGAAATACAACCCGCGGCACCCTTTGCAAATGCTCATCTCCGACCTGGGCTATTCCGACTTTGTAGGACGCCTGGCCGTGGGGAAGATAAGCAACGGCTCAATTTGTCTCAAGGACAATCTGGTCTGTGTTGGGGAAGGAGGTAAACAACAGTCGTTAAAGATATCCAAGCTCCAAATCTACGAAGGGATGCAGCTAAAGGATGTTGAAAAGGCGGAAGCCGGAGATATAGCAGTTATTGCCGGACTAAACACAATACGTATCGGGGACACTATATGTCACCAGGAAAACCCCAGCCCCCTTCGCCGAATCACTGTGGACGAGCCCACAGTAGCCATGAAATTCACGGTCAACGATTCCCCTCTGAGCGGGAAGGAGGGCAAATATGTCCAGTTCGGTCGCATCCGGGAACGGCTGGAAAAGGAAGTACTGGCCAATGTAGCCATCGCCACGGAAGAAATCGATGCCCCGGACACAATTGTGGTCAAGGGACGGGGAGAGTTCCAGCTGTCCATTCTAATCGAGACCATGCGCCGTGAAGGATTTGAATTTAGCGTGGGCCGGCCGGAAGTCATTTTCCGTTATGAAGACGGACAGAAGCTTGAGCCTATGGAACGCTTATACGTGGATTGCGAAGAGCAATATATGGGTGTCGTGACTGAGAAAATTTCCCTGCGCAGGGGAAAAATGACCAATGTCATCAACAACGGTCAGGGCAGAGTACGTATGGAATTTTCCGTTCCGGCCCGGGGCCTTATTGGTTACCGGGACGAGTTTCTGACCGACACCCGCGGGACCGGACTACTGCATTCCAGATTCGAGGGCTATGGCCCTTTCCGTGGAGAGTTTCCAAGCCGCTTCACCGGCTCCATTGTCTCTGATCGGGCAGGCACTGCCGTCCCTTATGCCCTCTTCAATCTCGAGCCCCGCGGACAGCTTTTCATTCAGCCCAACGATCCTGTATACGAAGGTATTATCATCGGAGAACACAACCGCGATCAGGACATAGACGTCAACCCGTGCAAGGGAAAGAAACTGACCAATGTCCGCGCTGCCGCCAAAGACGAACACGTCACCCTGACTCCGATCAGGCCGCTATCTCTGGAAATGGCCATAAACTTCATCCGCGAAGACGAACTACTCGAGGTCACTCCAGAATCTTTGCGCATGCGCAAAACAGAACTCTCTGCGCAAAAAAGGCACAGTCAGAAAGTACGCAAAAGCAAAAATCAAAGCGCAACCTGAAAACAATCCGACTCCCGTGCTTCCCGAAAAGCACATTGCCGCCACATATGGCTGGGCAAGTAGAGCCATATCCCCCAGGTTGCACTAATTTGCAAGATGGTCTAGCAATTAAGATATGGTTCCTCGACGTTTGGTATGGATTTTTTCCGCCAGATTTTTATGTATAAATTTTCTGTACAGAGGCAACTGCATAAAGTCGAAGGCTGGAGTTAGATGCACAATTAAATCTTGCAACTCTTTGATTTTATTTAAGCCATAGCAATTAACACTTTTTGCAAAAACATATTTTTTACAGGAGTCTCTTGTATATACGACAATTAGGACGGTTCAATTTCCCGAATTTTGGGACCTAGTTCTTATCCGGAAATTAAAAAATTTCCGGGTTTAGAAATATCACCTTTCCAATTCGGAAATGAAAATTTTGCCTGTTTAACAAGGAAATTAAGTAATTAGGAGCGAGCGTATCCTAATACGTGACCGAATAATTACGAAAATTGACGCCGTTAAAATGGAAAAGGGCCATTTCCGGATGGAAACTAACTAGACAGCCTGCCCCAAAAGGGAACAATGCAGTCTACAGACAAAGGGAGGATGCATGGCCACCAAAGGAAATGCTGAATCGCGCGCGGTTGTCCTGGGAGGATTATCCGGGAACATCATGGAATGGTATGATTTCGCGGTTTACGGATACTTTGCTCCGGTAATATCCCAGCAGTTTTTTCCCTCCAAGGACCCCATGACCTCAATTATAGCTACTTTCGGGGCATTTGCCGCCGGTTTCCTGGTTCGTCCCCTGGGAGGAATTATCTTCGGCCACTTGGGAGACCGCGTGGGCCGGAAATTCGTGATGATACTCTCCGGGATACTCATGGCCGTGCCCAGTTTCCTCATCGGGATTTTGCCCACCTATTCCCAGATAGGTGTATGGGCGGCCATACTTCTGATTCTGCTGCGTATTGTCCAAGGCCTTTCCGTAGGAGGGGAATATACAACTTCCATAATCTTCCTTGCGGAACATGCCAAACGTGGCTCCCGGGGATTCATGGCTAGCTGGAGCAGCGTGGGGGCAGTGGCCGGAGCACTTTTAGGTTCGGCTGTAGGCGCTTTTTTCAACACGATATTGAGTGATCCCGCCCTGCATACCTGGGGATGGCGTATGGGATTCATCCTGTCCCTGGCCGTGGGGGGGACGGCAATGTATCTGAGTAAAAAAGTGCCGGAAGTGCCCATGGACAAAGAGGAAAAAGAAGATTTCGAGGGTCCCCCCATGGGAGTGGCACTGCGTACGCAAAAAGCGGCCATGCTTCGGGTCATCGGTATTGTTTTGGCCTATTCCGTGGGCTATTATCTTGTATTTTTATATATCACCACCTTCTTGATCGACATCGTCAAAATCCCGGCTTCCGAGGCCTTGGACATCAATACAGTAAGCATGATTGTACTCATGGGCCTGCTCCCGGTTATGGCCAAGATTTCGGATAAAATAGGCCGCAAACCGGTCCTGCTATCCGCATCCATCGGCCTTCTCGTCCTCAGTTACCCCCTTTTCTGGATGATGCACCACCACGAGGCAATGATCATCCTTGGCGGTCAATTGGGCTTTGCCCTATTTATCGCCGCATTTGCCGGGACCAATCCGGTAACCATGGTCGAGGCCTTCCCCTCACATCTCCGGTGCAGTGCCATGTCCTTCGCATTCAACGTCTGTTTCGCCCTATTCGGAGGCACCACGCCCATGGTTGCATCCTACCTGATCCAGCACACGGACGATGACCTGTCCATAGCCTTTCTTTTGATGGCAGCCGCTCTTTTGTCCCTGGTAGCCCTTTTGTTCCACCCGGAAACATCCAAAAAAAGCCTGCACTGATCGTGGTGGGGAAACCTCCCCAGAGCTTTGTCTATGATTTTTTAGATTACCAACGTGCGGGGATAACTCTCGAATAATTCCTACTTTGGACAGTTTCCGGGAAATGAATACATGGGAAGAGACAAGTGGTGGAAACAGAAAGGGCTTAGGTGCTTCTTATCCGGAAATTCAAAAATTTCCGGTTTTAGAAATTTCACCTTTCCAATTCGGAAATGGGTAGTCATGAGCGAGCGTATCTCAATACGTGATCGAATAATTACGAAAATTGACGCCGTTAAAATGGAAAAGGGCCATTTCCGGATGGAACTAGGTACAGTTAAGCCCCAAACTGCGGATAAGGGAAATGTCCTGACTAGTCGTGCGGCCGCGCACCGTAAGATAATTGCCAGTCATGACCCGGCTGGCCCCGGCCTGGAATATGAGCGGATGCAGTTCACCAAGGTTTTCCATCCGGCCGCCGCAGACAATAATTTCCTTGTCGGGGAGGATAAAACGGAGCATGGCTATTACCTTCAAACAGCGCAAGGCGGATGGGGGAGAGATATCTCCCAACGGAGTGCCGGGTACCGGGACTAGGAAATTGACCGGGACCGCGTCCACGTCCAGATCGCGCAGCAGGACTCCCAGATCGGCCACATGCCGGTCCGTTTCACCTATTCCGAACACCCCTCCACTGCATACGGACAGCCCCGCTTTCTTGGCTGCGCGCACAGTCTCCACGCGCTTTTCAAAGCTGTGTGTGGTGCAAATGTTGGCAAAGACCTCCGGGGCGGCCTCCAGGTTATGGTGGTAACGGGTAAGACCGGCCTCTTTCATCCTTTCCAGATCATTCCCGCCTACCATGCCCAGTGATGCGCACATCCCTATCTCCGGGGACAACGATTCCAGAACGGGCAAAATCTTCCGAACTTCCCCTCTACCCATTCCCCGGCCGGAGGTAACAATGGAATACCTGTCCACTCCGGCGGAGATACAGGCACGGCCCGCCTCGATCATGTTCTGCCACGGGACCAGGGGATATTCTTCAATATCTGCACGGCTACGCCGGGATTGTGCGCAAAAAGCACAATCCTCGCTACATGCCCCGGAACGGGCGTTGAGTATAGAGCAAAGACTTATCCGGTTTTCGAAAAAATTTTCCCGCAAATATTCCGCCCCCGGCAGGAGTTCGCGGACCCGTTTGCGGGGATGACGGATTAGCGACTCCAGGTCATCACCCCGCAAGCCGCCGCTGGCTGCGGCCCTAGACGCGCGTTGCAGCCAAAAATCCCTGAAGTCCGTACTCATCAGTATATCACCACCACATATGATCGAAAGACTTTTCTCCGGCCTCTCGGACATGTTTCGCGGACAATTCAGGGAGATAATCCACCTCAGCGAGTACTTTTACCCGGCCCATTTTCTCTATAGCCTCCCGGTTGTCCCTGTTCCGAACCCCGTTCAAGACGACGCCAAAAACCCGCAGACCGGAAGAACGCAACCTGTCCACAGTAAGCAGGGTATGGTTGATTGTCCCCAATCCGGAACGGGCCACCACCAGTACCGGGGCGTTTAGATAAGACATCAGGTCTATCATGTATTCTTCCTGATTTAGGGGTACCATAAGTCCTCCGGCTCCCTCGGCCAACACCGGAAACTCGCTCTCTGGCCAAAAAACACGGGAGATCTCAATACGCTTGCCTTCCCGGTAAGCCGCCAAATGCGGGGACACGGGATCCGCAAACAAATACTCCTCCGGGAACAAACGTTCTCGGGGTAAACCGCATATACGGGCGATCCAAGAAGAATCCGTCTCCTCTACGGCCCCGGTCTGAATCGGCTTCCAATAGGCGGCGTCAATTCTCGCCGCAAGCATACCCGAAACCAGGGTCTTGCCCACTCCGGTGTCCGTTCCGGTCACGAACATCCTTTGTGGCCAACCGGAGAGGGACAGGGAAAATCCCTGTTCGCTCACGGCAGTGCTCATTCTTCCATCTCTTCCGCTATGGTCCGCATGGCCGAACACAGTTTACGGAGATTCTGTGCGGAAATCACATAAGGGGGCATTATATAGATGAGATTCCGGAAGGGGCGGATCCATACGCCCATTTCCACCAATCTCTTCTGGGCCCAGGGGACATCCACCTCCCGGTGCATCTCCAGGACTCCTATAGCTCCCAGTACACGCACATCCCGCACTCCGGAAAGCTCCCGGCACCCATCCAGTTCCTCGCGCATTATATTCCCGATAGAGGCCACCTTGTCCTTCCATGAAGAACGTAAAAGCAAATCAATACTGGCGTTGGCCACTGCGCAAGCCAGGGGATTGGCCATAAAAGTGGGGCCATGCATGAACACGCCTGGTCCGCTATCGCTCACGCCCAAGGCTATTTCTTCAGTGCAAAGAGTTGCGGCCAGGCTCATGTACCCCCCGGTAAGGGCCTTGCCCAAGCAAAGTATATCCGGAGACACATCTGCATGGTCACAGGCAAAAAGTTGTCCGGTCCGTCCGAAACCGGTGGCGATTTCATCGGCAATAAAAAGTACTTCGTACTGGTCACAAATTTCCCGCACCCGGGATAAATACTGCGGGGAATAAAAACGCATGCCTCCCGCACCCTGCACCACAGGCTCCAGAATCACCGCGGCTATACTCGAACCGGCCTCATCCAAGATACGAACCAATTCGGCCGTATCCTCTTCCATACACGGTTCATCAAAAGCGCATTGCGGTTCGGAAATAAAATAATTTTCCGGCATATATCCCTGGAATGCAGAATGCATTCCAGTAATCGGATCACAGACGGACATGGCTCCGAGTGTATCCCCGTGATACCCTTTTCGCAGGGACACAAACTTCGTTCGCTCCTGTTGTCCTTTGCCCTGCCAGTACTGAAGGGCCATTTTAAGAGCCACTTCCACGGAAACCGACCCGGAATCAGCGAAAAATACCCGCTCCAATCCATCCGGAACAAGCTCCACCAGGGTACGGGACAACTCCACCGCCGGCTCGTGCGTAAGCCCCCCGAACATGACATGGCTCATGTTTGCCACCTGTTCCTGAAGGGCCTGATTCAAAATCGGATTGTTGTAGCCGTGGATCATGCACCACCACGAGGACATCCCGTCTATGAGCGTACGGCAGTCGCTTAGATGAAGATAGACTCCCCGGGCATTTAATACCGGATATACGGGCAATGGATCCCGGACGGAAGTGTACGGATGCCAAATATGTTTCTGATCGATCTCTAGCATTCTTTTTGTTTCCAGCATAACGCCCCCTTTTTTTAAGGATTCCGGGACTGTCAGACAACCAGTCCACCCGGCGGGTTTTTCAATGTGGAGAAAACGGGCAATGGGAAAAAATCTAAAAAAAAACCCGTCCGAGTGGACGGGGAAATGATTGCATGGCGGAGGGGAGAGGATTCGAACCCCCGGACCCTTACGGGTCTGCGGTTTTCAAGACCGCCGCCTTCGACCGGACTCGGCCACCCCTCCACAAAAAAATGGCGGAGAGGGAGGGATTTGAACCCTCGAACGAGTATCACCCCGTTACTCGCTTAGCAGGCGAGCGCCTTCAGCCAACTCGGCCACCTCTCCGAAAAAAAATAAATTTAATCCAACACCCCAGCCGAGTCAAGCCTCACTTTAGGGAGAACCCAGCATGTCCAGATTTGCCCGTTAAGGCCATATATATAGTTTGACAACGCAGAACATGTCTTTGTAATGGTTTTTTTGTTTATATTTTCCCAAAAAGTCAAAGTGACTTCAAATCCCATTTCCGGCTCTGTAACCAATTATGCACGGGTAACATTCCCAAGGAGAGAATCCATGCAGCAATTTCCCCGCATGCAACGACTGCCCCCTTATGTCTTTGCCGTGGTCAATGACCTGAAGATGAAAATGCGCCGTCAGGGTGAGGACATTGTGGATCTGGGCATGGGCAACCCGGATATCGGCACTCCCCAGCATATTGTGGACAAACTGGTGGAAGCGGCCCAAAAGCCGGTAAATCACCGCTATTCCGCTTCCAAGGGCATCCCCAATTTGCGCAAGGCCATCTGCGACTGGTATGCACGCCGCTATCAGGTCTATCTGGACCCGGAAACAGAGGCAGTGGCTACAATGGGAGCCAAGGAGGGACTTTCCCATCTGGCCATGGCCATGCTCAGCCCCGGGGACGTGGTCTTTGCCCAGGATCCGACTTACCCCATCCATCCTTATTCGGCCATAATCGCGGGGGCGGATGTGAGGCGAATTCCCATTGGCTTGGACCGCGACTTCTTCGACGACCTGCTCACTGCCACCAGGCAGACATGGCCCATGCCCAAAGTACTCATAATCTGTTACCCACACAATCCGACCACAGCAACAGTGGATCTGGCTTTTTTTCAAAAAATAGTCGATTTCGCCAAGGAACATGGAATTTATGTAATCCATGACCTGGCTTATGCCGATGTTTGCTACGATGATTACCGTCCCCCCAGTTTCCTTCAGGCCGAAGGGGCCAAGGACGTGGGCGTGGAATTCTTTTCCATGTCCAAGAGCTATTCCATGGCCGGATGGCGTATGGGCTTCTGCTGCGGCAATGAGGACATGGTACAGGCCTTGACCCGAATCAAAAGCTATCTTGATTACGGAATTTTCCAGCCCATACAGATCGCCTCCATTGTCGCCCTGAACGGTCCCCAGGACTGCGTTTGCGAAATCGTCAACGAATACAAGGACCGCAGAGAAGCTTTGTCCGACGGTCTGAACCGAATCGGATGGGAAACCACTCCTCCCAAGGCCACCATGTTCCACTGGGCCAAAATACCCGAGGAATTTCAACATATGGGCTCTGTTGAATTTTCCAAGCTGCTTTTGAAAGAGGCCAAGGTTGCGGTTGCTCCCGGCCTTGGATTCGGACAATACGGAGACGATCATGTGCGCTTCGCCCTGGTGGAGAACCGCCATCGCATAAATCAGGCTCTGCGCGGGATTAAAAAGGTAATCGGGGGATAAAATTGGAAAAACAGACTATCACCCTTGGTCTGGCGGGATTCGGGACTGTGGGCACCGGCTTGGCCAAAATCATCGAGGAAAACGGGGACTGGATATACCGCAGGATCGGGAAAAAACTAGCCATTAAGCATGTCTTGGTTCGAGATGCAAACAAGGAGCGCTCCTATGTTCCCGGTCCGCACACCTCTTTTACTACCAACGCGGAAGATCTTTTCCGGGATCCGGAAACAGATATTATAGTCGAGCTAATGGGGGGTATGCATTCAGCCCGGGATCTTATCACCCGTGCCCTGGAGGCCGGAAAGCACGTGGTCACGGCAAACAAGGCCCTTCTGGCCGAAACCGGAGGAGAACTCTTCAAACTGGCCGAAAAACAGGGACGGGCCCTTTACTACGAGGCCAGCGTGGCCGGAGGGATACCCATAGTCCAGACCCTGCGGGACAGCTTGGCCGGTAATCGAATAAAGAGTCTCACCGGCATACTGAACGGCACGGCCAACTATATCCTAAGCGAAATGACCACCAAAGGCCTGGATTTTTCCACTGCGCTGGGGATGGCCCAGGAAAAAGGTTATGCCGAGGCCGATCCCACCCTGGACATCGAGGGCACAGACGCCGGACACAAGCTGGCCATACTCATCCGCCTGGCGCACGGACAGGACTATCCTTTTGATTCCCTGCCGGTGCAGGGCATATCCGCGGTCAGCCCGGCGGACATTGAGTTGGCCAAGGAGTTCGGGTACATCCTTAAGCTGGTTGCCCAGGTCAAGGAAAAATCCGGGAAAATCCAGGCCGGTGTGTATCCCGTGTTCCTCCCGGAAAACCATATACTGGCCAAGGTGGAAGGGCCATTCAATTCCGTGCTTATAAACGGCAACGCCGTGGGCCCTGTCATGCTCTATGGCCAGGGTGCCGGGGATCTCCCCACCGGGAGTGCTGTCCTGGCGGACATCCTCGCTTTGGCCCGGGATGAGCGCCACCCGGACAACACCGGTTTCCGGGAAAATCCACTCCCCAAGGCGGACATATTGGACCCGGAACTTACAGTATGCGGGCACTACTTCCGCTTTACTGTTCAGGACCGCCCCGGCGTGCTCTCCGCTCTATCCGGAGTCCTGGGAGAGAACAACATTAGTATCGCACAGGCGGTACAAAGACAGGATATGGGAGACAAATCTGTCCCCGTGGTCTTTTTTACCCACCAGGCTCTCATGCGGGACGTTTCCCGGGCCCTGGAAACGATTGCCTCCTTTGACTTCATAGCCGCCCCTACCGTGCATTACAGGATCGTCAAATGAAATACATCTACCTAGTAGCCGACGGCATGGGTGACTGGCCCTTGGACGAACTGGGCGGCTGCACTCCTCTGGAAGCTGCGCACACCCCGCATATGGATGCTCTGGCCCAGAACTCGCTGGTCGGGCAGTGCCAAACTATCCCCCCGGGCTTGGAGCCAGGCTCGGACATCGCCAACATGGCCCTTCTCGGTTACGACCCGGCCCGGTATCACACTGGTCGGGGGCCGATAGAAGCCGCAGCCCAGGGTCTGGAAACCGGGGCGGACGATCTTATATGGCGCCTGAACCTGGTTTCCCTGGAAAAAAAAGACGAGACAACCTTTATGCGGGACCACAGCGGCGGACATGTGGAGACCGAAGCAGCTCGCGGATTGATTGAAAAGTTCACGGCCATCGCTCCCGAAGGGATAAGGCCCGTTTCTGGAGTGCAGTACAGGCACTTGCTGATGCAAAAAGATGGGGCCAAATCCCTGGCAGCTAATATATCCATCCGTCCGCCGCATGACATCCTGGACCAGGATATAGCCCCGGACCTTGAGGCCTACTCCGCCTATCCCCCACTTATGAATTTCTGGCGGGAGACCCGCCTGGAACTGAGCAAGGCGGATAATCCGGTATCAGCCAATGCAATATGGCCCTGGGGGCAGGGGACTCCACTCTCTCTTCCTGCATTTTGGGAAAAATTCAGGCTGAGGGGGACGATCATCTCCGCAGTGGACCTAATCAAAGGTTTAGGCCGGGCCGCTGGGATGCATGTTCCCGATGTGCCGGGAGTTACCGGTCTTGTGGATACCAACTACTCGGGCAAGGCCAAAGCGGCTCTCAATGCCCTTAACGAGGGTGATTTCGTATTCGTCCATTTGGAGGGACCGGATGAATGCGGGCACATGGGGGAGCCGAAGGAAAAGGTAAGGGCGATTGAAAATTTTGACCAGCAAATACTGGGGACACTTCTTGGATCAATATCCGCACAGGAGTTCACAATTGTGGTTTGTTGCGATCACCTGACCCCGATAAAGATCCGCACGCACAGTACGAAACCGGTGCCGTTCATGATCCATTCCTCCAAACACAGAGCGAACGGCTTGGAAAAATTCAATGAAAAGACCGCGACGTCCACAGGATTCTTTCTGGACAAGGGCATGGATATCCTGAAGACAGCGCTAAGGGAAGGCTCATCATGACCGCTCCCGCGGAGGACTTCCCCCAGCCCTGCATATGGCACGCGCACCGCGTATATTACGGGGAAACCGATCCAATGGGTGTAGTTTATTACGCCAACTACCTGCACTGGTTCGAGATAGGCCGCAACACCTATATCCGGGAACAAGGACTAACCTACCGGGAAATCGAGGACCGAGGAATATTTCTGCCCGTGACCCGTATAGAGTGCAGGTACCTGGCCCCGGCCACATTCGATCAGGAAATTTTTATCCGGGCGGGCATAGAAAAATGGGGCCGGGCCTCCCTGGTATTCGCCTATGAAATCACGGACAAAGCCCAACAAAAGGTCCTGACCAGGGGGGTTACCGAACACGCCTGCGTAAATTCCAGCAGCCGCCCCACCCGGGCCCCGGACTGGCTGAAGGATATTTAACCCCCTGGGAACTTGAAACTAGAAACAAACCGGATATAGTCCACCGCATTTGTTGCCCGGAGCTGGACTCACAGTAACGTTCCATCCCGTTGCATTTTCAATTTCCGGATAAGAACCAACTTACCGGTTTAAAATTCCTTATAACCTGGACCGGTCGGATCATGCTGAAAAAAAGACTCCTCCTTGCCGCCCTCCTGCTGCTTTTCGTTTTCGGTTGCACGGCCCCGCGAAAAGACACCGCTTTCCAGACCTCGACCATCGATGCCCTTCTGGCCGGAGTCTACGACGGGGGCATGTCCTGTCGCGAACTACTGGGGCACGGTAACTTCGGCATCGGCACCTTTGACCGCCTCGACGGGGAAATGGCCCTCGTAAACGGAAACATCTACCAGATAAAGGCGGACGGAAAGGTGTACAGACCGGATTTGGCCCTTGAGACCCCGTTTGCCACGGTATGCGAGTTCTCCCCGGACCATACGTTGACCGTAAACCCGGGCGCGGATTCTAATGCGCTAAAAAAGCTTATCGATTCCCAATTTCCCAACCAAAACCTGTTTTACGCCATAAGAATCAAGGGAAAATTCCGGAGCATGAAGACCAGAAGCGTGCCCGGACAACAAAAGCCCTACCCGCCGCTTCCGGAAGTGACCAAAAACCAGCCGGAGTTCAGCATGCGGGACATTTCCGGGGCCATCGTCGGATTCAGGTGCCCGCCCTATGTCAAGGGCATAAATGTCCCCGGGTATCATCTGCACTTTATAAGCCGGGACAAAGAAAAAGGCGGGCATGTCTTGGAATTTGAGGTTGAAAGCGCAGAATGCGAGATAGATGTAATCCACCGCTACACCCTGGTCCTGCCGCAAAATGAAAGCGAATTCTCCCGAACCGACCTCGGCCGGGACAGAAGCCGGGAGCTTATGGAGGTGGAGGGCAGGTAGTCAGGCAGAGTCTAACCACAATATAGGCTTTTGTTAAAATTTCAAAATTACCTATTAACAAGGCCCTGGACACGAATTGATTTTCACGTTTTTATCTGTCTAAATTTGGTATAGCATACCGTCCCAACCCCAGAATTAGCGCTCAAAGGCTCCGCGCGATCCTGATTTTAGGCCGCCAAACTCTATCCGGGACAAAAATCGCTCCCCTTCCAAAGAACAATTATTTCAAAATGCTGCGAACCGCTTATCCCTTGACCTTTCTTGGCCGGGCACGGAGGAAAGGAGCAGACGACTATAGGGATGTCTGGGATGGTCAAGAACCTTTCTAGCCGGTCCGGATTCCACGAAGCGCCCTTTGTGCATGATCGCTATATCATCCGCCAATAATCTAATAAGTCTAATATCGTGTGAAATAAGAATTATTCCGGTTCCCATGCCCTGCTTTCGCTCCAGCAAAGAAGATAAAAGTGAAGCCTGTACGGATCTGTCCAGAGAGGCGGCCGGCTCATCTGCTATAAGTACGCGGGGATCAAGGCTCAAGGCTCGGGCCAGGGCTACCCGCTGACGCTGGCCTCCCGACAACTCATGCGGTCTCCTCTCCAAAAGATCTTTGGACAGCATAGCCAAATCCAGGCATCTCTCAAGTGTGTGGCCTTTCTCAATTTTTTTCTTTTGGATCCGTAGGGGCTCTAAAAGCAACTCCCGAACCTTTAGCAGCGGGTTCAGACAGCCCGTCGAATCCTGAAAAATCATTTGCACTAAACTGGGAAGACGACTACATGGATCTATTTCCTGAATATTTTTTCCCATAACAAAGATACTGCCTCCGCTGGGAACAGATGCCCCCACAAGCAGGCGGGCCAGGGTCGTCTTGCCCGAACCGGACTCTCCGGCAATCCCCAAACACTTCCCGGGATAAAGCTTAAAATTTACGTTTTGTAATGCTTTAAAGGGCTTTTTTCGCCACAGGCCGAGATTATAACCTTTCTGTAAATCAGACACTTCCAAACAAGCAATGCTCATAAATGACACCTGCAACCGTTTCTCCATATTGGAAACGTAGTCGCGCATTCGGGCCGCGCGAGGGGACAACGCGGGTGAAATCCACATCCCGAGGGGATATCCGAAAGCGGGGGAGATACACCCGGTATTGCCCGAGGCTTTTCCTCGGAAAAACAACGCAACAAACCTTGGGTATATGGATGTCGTGGATTTTTAACCACTCTCTCAAGCTTTCCCTGCTCCATTACCTGTCCGGCGTACATGATTGCCACGTCTGTGCACAGTTCCAGGGCCACATCCAAATCATGAGTGATAAGCAGTAGCGAAGCCCCGAGTTCGCGCTTAGCCGCTTGCAAAAGCTCTATCAATTGTACCTGTATATAAGGATCCAGGGCTGTAGTGGGTTCGTCCGCGATCAGCAACCTCGGTCGGGCGGCCAAGGCCATGGCGATCATCACCCGCTGGTTCATGCCGCCGGATAACTGATGAGGATATAAACGGTACCTGTGTTTAGGTTCGGGAATTCCTGTACGTCGCAACAGATCCAAGGCCGCCCTTTTTGCCTGAGCACTGCTAAATCCCAGGGAAACCTTTGCCGCCTCGGCCACTTGTGAACCAATTTTCATAACCGGATTAAGGCAAAGAGACGGTTGTTCCTGTATCAAGGATATTTGCCGGCACCGAATTCGGCGTACACATTCCTCCCCTGCTTCCAGTGTATCCTCTCCGTAGACCCGTATTTTGCCCTGGATATTAGCCTTTTTTGGCAATAGCCGGGTAATCGCCAAGGCAAGGACACTCTTCCCGCACCCGGACTCCCCGGCAAGGCACAAAGACTCGTTCTCCCCAACCCGGAGATATACATCTCTGGCAACATGCACGTCCCCTATTTTAGTTGGAAAAACAACATTCAGAGCAGTGATATCAAGGGCGTTCCGAACCTCCCCCTCTCTTTCCGCCATTTTCTTAATCGGGCATTGTTTCATTCGCATCCTCGCCTATTAATGGATTGATCACCCCATGCAATCCTTCTCCCACGAGAGTGAAAGCCAATACTGTGAGCGCAATGGCCAATCCGGAAAAAAGACTGATATGCGGGGCAATCCCCAAAACCGGCAGCCCTCCGTACATAATGGCTCCCCATTCCGGTGTCGGCGGCTGCACCCCCAAACCCAAAAAGCCCAACCCGGCTATAGTGGCCACCTTGCCCCCGATCCCAAGCGTAGCTATGGTTGTTACCTGGGGCCATATCCAGGGCAAAAGACAGGTCCGGGTTACGTACAAGGGCCCCGCACCCATACAGCGTACGGCCTCAACCTGCGGCTGTGCCAATTGTGAACGGGCTATGCCCCTGACAACGCGTGCATATTTAGGCCATCCGGGCACGGAAAGGGCCAAAAGAATCCCCCACGGATTGGGCCCGGTAAGGGAAATAATAACCAAGGCCAGAACCATACCGGGTAACGCGAAAAAGCAATCCGTGATACGCATCAACACCATGTCCAACCACCGGAATACCGCCGAAAGCACGCCGACCATAATCCCGACAAACGCAACCATGCAGGTAGCGGCCATGGCAAGACCTATGGAAGGGCGAACGCCAAACAGGATTCTGCTGGCAAGGCATCGGCCAAGAGTATCCGTGCCCAGGGGATAGGTGAAGCTGGGGCCGGTCATGCGCATGCGCAAATCCTGTACAGTCGGATCGTGAGGGGCTATACGAGGTGCAAAGACTCCTCCCAAGAAAATCAGCAACAATAGCCCTCCTCCACAAAAAAGACCTTTATGTCTAGCCAGTATTCGCATCCAAGCCCCCTTCACCGTTTCTGATCCGGGGATCCAAAACTGCATGAAGGATGTCCACTCCCAAATTTACAAGCACGTACGCAATGCCGATGGCCAGGACGCACCCTTGAACCACAAAGACATCTCTTGACCGGACCGCTTCCACAAGCAGGCGCCCGATGCCCGGCCACATGAAGATTGTCTCCACTACTACTGCTCCGCCCAGCATATGGCCGGTAAGCGCCCCCAAATAATTAACCACCGGCGGTAGCGCCCCGCGCAAGGCATGGCGACTGATTACCGCTGTTTCCCGCAATCCCTTGGCGCGGGCGGTCAAAAGATACCTGGCCCCCAGGGTCTGAAGCATGGAAGTACGCATCAAGCGGATAGCCACGACTGAGTTGACCGCCGCAAGGGTCATCGTGGGCAGGATAAGATTCAACAATGATCCGTGTCCGCCTACAGGCAAACAATTCAAATAGACGGAAAAAAACAAAATGCCCAAGACGGCCAGGAAAAAATCCGGTAATGTGATCCCCACCAGAGAAAGGCCCAAAACGGAAAAATCAAAGAAAGAACCTGCATATACAGCCGAGAACACTCCCAGCCCCAATACCAGAACAATAGTCACAAGCATTGCCGAGGCGGCCAATTCCACGGAAGCGGTCATGGCTTTGACTACTTCCTTGAATACAGGGCGGCCACTCTGCACAGAACTCCCCAAATCTCCCTTTAGTACCCTGGAAAGCCACATACCGTAGCGAACCGGGAGAGGCCGGTCATAGCCAAGTTTCGTCCGCAGCTCTTTTACCGCTTCCCGGGGTGGACTTTCCGTATCCATCAACCTGGCAAGGGCCATTTCGGCGGGATCCCCGGGACAGAAAGCCAGCGAAAAAAAAGCAATAACGCTGATTCCGAACAAAACCGGAATCAGCGCCAATACTCGGGCCAAAATAAAATTAGGCATATAAAAGTATCAATCCTTCAACCGAACTTTCTCCAGATGAAAACTATATTCTATGGGGTGCATTTCATATCCTGACACACTCTTTCGCACGCCGGCAACATTTGTATAATAATTGAGATAAATCATGGGGACGTCCCGCAAAAGGACCTTTTGAATCCGGTCATAAACCTTTTTGCGTTTTTCTGTATCAAATGTGGTCCGTCCACGTTTAATCAACCTGTCCACTTCTTCATTTTGATAATGAAACGCTCCCCAACCGGGCTTAATAGTGTTCTCGGAAAAATAGTCCTTACCCAGATTATAATCGGGGTCAGGGACGAAAAGGAGACCCCGGCCGACAATAAACATGCCGAACTCCCCGGCATCGCGTCTTTTTTTGCACGCCCCCACCTGGAGGACCTCCAGATCCGTATCCATGCCCACTTTGGAGAGCTGATCCTGTATAACTTCCGCGGTCGGAGGCAGGGCGGCCCGTTCCGGATAAGTAATTATTCTAAACGAAAGGGGATTTCCATTTTTATCGCGAACTCCGTCCCCGTCGGTGTCCGTCCATCCGGCTTTGTCCAAAAGCTGACGCGCTTTATCAGGATCATATTCGAATCCCTCCAGCCTAGTATTAGCCCAAAAAATTTCCGGGGGAAAAAGCGTACTTGCCATTTCGCCTACGCCATCCAGGACATACCGAACTAAATCCTCTCGGTTGACGGCATGGTTCACGGCCAAACGGACACGTTTGTCCCGGAAAGGCTCCCGATTCAGATTAAACGCTGCCATGCGGCAACGACCGATGGATTTGGTTTGAATCGCGATGTCGTCGTAATTAGCAAGTATACGAATACTGGCAGGCGGCAGTACCTGGGCGATATGCAGATCTCCGCTCTGCAGCATAGCCCGTCTGGTTATGGCCTCCGGTACCGCCTTGTAAATCACCTTGTCCACGTACGGGTTCGGCTCACCCCAATAATTATCGTTGGCCCGGGTGATAACTTTCTGGCGCAATTTACAGGATTCGAGTACGAAAGGACCGGTCCCCACCACCCGGACAATATCTCCCTGATCATTAAAAGACGACTTGGCCAATGCCCCTGCTTCGCCCTTGGCCAGATAAGCCGGCAAAGGCGCAAAAGGCTCCTTCATATGAATAAGAACCTTATATTTACCGCGAGTCTCAATGGAATCGATGGGTACGGAGGCGAGCAAGCTCCCTTCCTTCTGCAAGCGGCGGAGATTTTCCACCATAATTTCGGCATTGAGCCGGGAACCGTCATGGAAACACACCCCTTCTCGTAAGGTGAAAGTCCAGGTCAATTTATCGGGAGAGACTTCCCACGAGTCAGCCAAGAGCGGTTTTAACTGCAGATTATTATCCACTCCGACCATGGATTCCACTACCCCTAAACGTTGAAAGGCGTACCCGGATTTTTGCACGTCCATGGTCTTGGGGCCCCATGGAGAGCCTACCTTGAGCACGTCTTCCCCCGCCCATGCAACAGTCTGGAAAACAAACGATAAAACCACAGCCCCTAACAGGCCAAACTTTGACAAACGTCTCCACCTTCCTCTCATGTGTTACTCCTGCAATTTGTTTCGCTTTTTTATTGACTATTTTCATGAATAATAATAAATGTCAAATACTATATTCAAATTAGTAACACTAAACGCATGGATTCTACTTATGCACAAAAACAAAAGCTGGATAAATCGATGGGAAAAAGAGGCGGGGAACATGAACGAAGTTAGCCCTGTCGCCTATTGGGACAACCGAGCCGAAGATTATGACGATTTTATCCAAACCTCGCGTTTTTCTTATGGAAAGAAGATCACGAGGCTACTGCGAAAGGAACAAGTCCTTTCCGGTCGGGATTTGGTTCTGGAAATAGCCGGAGGCGTTGGAGCGCTTACTCTGCCGCTGTGCCGGGAGACACGCGAGGTGGCATGCTTGGAACCGGCTCCGAACATGGCCGATTGTCTTCGAAAAAATCTCCGGACTAACCAAATAGAAAACTGCCGAGTTCTGCAGGTAACCGGCCAGGAATATATGCATCAACCTCCCCGCGGCGCATTTGACCTGGGGATTATATGTCACGCTTCTTGGCAATTCCCCGACCTGGAGGACCTGCTTGGTTTCTTCGACCTTAGCTGCCGCTCCTGGGGTTGCATAGCGGATACAGCAAAAGCTCCCGAAAGTCCCCATACCGAATTTCGCAAAACCCTGGGCATAGAACATGTCGGATTTGACCGGATTTTAATCCTATACAACGCGCTCTGTGCCCTTGGCCGCAATCCGAATATTTCTTTTTTTAACTATACCATGCTCCGTTCCGTTGAGTCTGCGAAAAGCATGCTCAAACAAGTTGCTGAGAAATACAGGCAGATCGCCAAGGCCGACATGGAAAAAATAAATAGCCATGTAACGGCATATTCAACTGACGGGACCTACGCGGAACCGTCCACAATGGGAGTTATATGGTGGAAAACAAAGGGACGATGATTATGGACGAGCAACAGGAATGGATAAAGGAATTCAAGAGGCGCCAAGAGCTTTACCAGGGGGAAACGGGTCTTGGTTACTGGGAATCCCGTGCCCGGGACTTTTCGGAAATGCGCTCCTCCAGAAATTGGGAGTTCGGACGCCGCATCCTGGAAACACTGTACCGGGAACTGCCGAAAAAAGCCAAAGTTCTGGACATTGGTGCCGGGCCGGGGAGCCTTCTTGTGCCCTTCTTGGAAAAGCTGGGGGAATTTACTGCCGTGGAACCATCGGCAGCCATGCTTTCGGAGTTAAAGAAAAATGCCTCGAAAGCAAAAATTTCCAATTTTTCTGTGCTGGTGCAAAACTGGGAAGATATCGATACCAGTGCCCTAGAGGCCTCGTTTGATCTGGTCATTATATCCATAACCCTCTGGATGTTTCGGGATCTGCCCGAACAGATAAAACGGATGGAAAAATGCTCCCGGGGGTTATGCAGCGTGGTAGCCTGCATAGACGACAACAGGGGAACTTCCGAAGATTCCCTGTGGGAAAAGATATTGGGAGATGTCCCCCGTCCGAGCTATTCCGAGTTCCCCTTCATTTTCAACCTATTGTATAAAATGGGACGATTTCCGGAAGTCCGTTTCATTGAGTACCAATCCGAGCGCTCACTAAACGCCAAAATACGGCAGCAGAAACTCTTTTACGCAAAATATATCCGAGTTACACCTCAAACAGAACAAATAATTGAAAACGAGGTCCGGAAACATTCTCACAACGGGATTGTTACGGAAAACTATATTTCTGCTGTGGTTTGGTGGAAACGGAGGAACGGCGTAGGTTAAAAAAGTTACTTTTTGGCCGCAAGCGTCAATCAAATGCCCGATCGCGTTGAGGTCAGATCTCGGTGGGTTCTCCACAAAAGCAGATACCTGTTCGAATTTGATCTTATAAATGTATTTATTATCAGGACCCGGCAATAACCTTTTGCGGACCTATTACCGTTTGTCCAGTCTTCGACAAAGCTCTTGTCCACAGGGGCATCCTTATGACTTGTATACGATCGGGAAACTCCTTTGCCCCGACAATAGTCCCCACCCGCAAGTCAACTTTTTCAAAATCCGTCCATGCAATATGCTCCATGCAATACTCCTGATATTTTAATGAACTGGCTCGTCTCAAGAATCTGTGCAAAGCTTTTTATATTTTTGCTAAGTCAAGATACTGGATTACCCGTTCCTGCCCCCGAGCAGGAACGGGTAATGACGAATGGTGGATAGCCCGTATTTCGAGGGCTGAACCAAGTTGTCGGAATCTCCACCCCGGTCATACCTGTCCCGGATCGGCGTCCGGGATGACGGATCAGGTATCCAGGAAACGACAATAATTGGTCAACTCAAGACATTTCATTAAAAGCTTTTAAATTCAGTTTGTTCATCATCTTTTGCGGTATTTTGACTGCAAAATTTTGCCCAGATTCTTGAGACGAACCAAAATTCCTTATCACATAGGTCGTTCAAAAATCCCAAGGGCTGGGCGCAAAAAAATTCATGAACGTAGAGTACTTACCCATACAGAAGTTTGAATTTCTTGCAGCCTTGCCTCCATTAAGAGATTTAAGGACGGCCGGATAAGGGCATCTCATTGCATATACGACAAATCAATTCAATATTGCCAGCCTGATGAATTCAAGCCGCCACCGATCCGTGCTCGAATTTTACTTGACCCCGGCATGCAGAAAGCTTTGCATGAACTGGCGCTGAAAAAGCAGAAAAGCCACCAAGAGCGGGGCCACGGCCAAAAGCGTTCCGGCGGAAAGCACCGACCAATCAACACCCGACTCGGGCGCGCCGAATATGGCCAATCCCACGGTCAGCGGGCGGGTCTCCACAGAATTTGTCACCACGAGGGGCCACAAAAAATTATTCCAATGGTAGGAAACGGAAACCAAGCAATAAGCCAAATAAGTCGGCCTGGCCACCGGCACGTATACGCGCCACAAGACGCCCCATAGGCCGCAACCTTCTACCCGAGCGGCATCCTCCAACTCCCGGGGAACAGTCTTGAAGCTCTGACGCAGAAGAAATATGCCGAACGCCGAAGCCATATACGGAAGTCCCATGCCGAGGATAGTATCTACAAGATGTAACTCGGCCAGGGTATTGTAATTTTCGACGATCAACACTTCCGGGACCACCATGAGCTGGAGCAGAACCACATAGAACATGGCCTCCCGCCCCGGGAACTCGAAACGGGCAAATGCATAGGCGGCCAATGTGCATAGGACAAGCTGGGCGGACAGAATCATAGTCACCAAAACAAATGTATTCAGGAAATAGCGGGCAAAAGGGGCCTGATCCCAGGCCAGAACAAAATTTTCCAGACTGAGCGGGGCAAGCAAGCTGAAATTGACGGCAAACTCCGGGGGATGAAACGCGGCCCAAAACGCATATAAAAGTGGGGCGATCCACAAAACGGCCAACAGCCATGCCCCGACACCATCCAAGAGGTGTATAGTCTGTATTTTTTTCATTTGTAATGAATCCTCCTGTCCAACAGTCCGAATAACAGAACAGCAATGGCCGCCAGTAGAAGAAGCATAACCACGGTAAGAGTGGCGGCGTAGTTAGTATCAAAAAAGGAAAAAGCGTTTTCATATATGTAATAAAGCAGAAGATTGGAGGCGTTGTCCGGCCCGCCCTTGGTCAGGATAAAAATATGGTCCACCAGCTTGAAAGCGTTGAGTACCGAATTGATGAGGACGAAAAGCGTGGTGGGCATAAGAAGGGGAAAAAGGACCCGACGAAAATACGTCCACCGGCTGGTACCTTCCAGCAAGGCAGCCTCGCGTAGTTCCGGACTCATATTCTGCAGGGCGGCCAGGTAAAAAATCATGAAAAATCCGGCTTCTTTCCACACTGTGGGTGCCATCAGGCACCAGAGAACCGTGGACGGATCCCCGAGCCAATTATGGCCAGTCCATCCAAGGGAAGTAAGTATCTGATCCAGCAGCCCTATTTCCGGGGTATAAAAAAACAGCCAGATATTGGCTACGGCAATCATGGGTAAAATCGTGGGCGTAAAATAAGCCAGCCTGAGAAATCCTTTTCCCGGCAGCCTTTCATTTGCCCACAGGGCCATGGACAGGGCCAGGGCTATGGACAAGGGCACAGTGCCAAAGACAAAGATTAGGGTATTGCCCATCACCTCCATGAACACCGGATCCCGCAGGAGCCTCTCGTAGTTTCCCAGCCCGGCAAAACTCGAGGGATTAATGCTTGTCCCTGTGGTAAACAGGGAATGATAAATGGTGATCAGGGTCGGCCAATGGGTAAAAACGGCCATCAACGACATGGCCGGCAAAAGCAAAAGCCAGCCGTAAACAGCCATCATGCGGCGTGAAGTCATGACAGTCCTTTTGGGGTTAACTGACTGTTGAAAAATTCCTTGCTACTCAGTTCGCCTTGGGATCCCCAGGGCAATACGCAGTAAAGGTTCAAGGTCGGGATGTTCTTGTTTGCACGCAACAATTTGAACTTATTACTACTTTGCCTCCATCAGGAAATTTGAAGACGGCCTGTCAAGGCCCCGGAAGGTCGGTCTTCCGGGGCGGATTAAGTTTAGCGGTAAGGACGAAGCAGTTGTTCGGCCCGCTTTTGGGCTTTGCTCAATGCTTCCTCGGGGGTTTCTTCACCGGTGAGTGCGGACTGAATCGCATCATCAAGGAGTTTGCGGACGCGCCCGGTCTGAAACGTGGAGAACTCAGCGGTCGCGTACTTCAACTGATCCCGGGCAACCGCGGCCGGAGGAAACCCGGCCACATATTCCTTCAGGGCCTTGGTCTTGTAAGCTGCCGGGGATATGCCTATGTAGCCGGTTTCAATGGACCATTGAGCCGAGCGCTCAGGGCTGGTCATGAACTTGATCAGCCGCAGGGCCGCCTTGCGTTCTTCCTTGGTTGTCTTCTTGAATATATAAAAGTTGCCGCCGCCGGTCGGAGTGCCGCGTTGAATTTTCTTGGGCAGCATGGCCACGCCGAAATCGAAATCGGCCTTGTTCTTCACAGGGGCAAGATTGCCCGTCGAGTGCCACATGATCGCGGTTTTTTCTTCCAGAAAATTCTTACGCAAAGTCCCCCATTCTATGGTACCGGAGGGCATGGCTCCATACTTTCCGGAAAGGTCGCGCCAGTACTCCAGGGCCTCGACTACACGGGGGTTGTCGAAATATGTCTTTTTGCCGTTACCGCCCATCAGCACCTCACCGTTTTGGTAGCAAAGCGCCTGAAACATCCAGTACGGATATCCCGTGGAAGGAATCATTACTCCCCAACGGTTTCCATCGGTCAGCTTCCTGCCCATTTCAGCCATTTCCTTCCAGGTCTTGGGTGGTTTCTCCGGATCCAGTCCCGCCCTGCGGAAGGCATCCTTGTTATAGTACATGACAATGGTCGAGCGCTGAAAAGGTATGCCCCAGGTTTTACCAAGGGTCTTCCCGTTTTCCATAAGCGCGGGGTAAAAGGAATCAAGCCAGTCCCGGTCTTTCTCGTTTATAACTTCCTCAAAGGGCACTATGGCGTCCTGCTCGATCAGGTCGTAAACATCAATGGAAAACATGACCGAAAGTTGAGCCGGCTTACCCGACTTTAGAGCGGCCAGGGCTTTGATGCGGGCATCATTGTAGTTGCCGGCGTAAATCGCCTCTACGTCGATATCAGGATTTTGCCTCTCAAAATCAGCCACCATGGAGTCCACGATCTTTGTAAGTGGTCCGCCGACCGCGACAGGATAGTACATGGTAAGAGTGGTTTGGGCCTGAGCCCCGGCCACGCAGAAAAAAACCAGCACTCCGGCTAAAAAGAGCGCTTTAAATTTGCCAAACATTTTGCTATCCTCCTATTTATAAGTGTTGTCCCGCGGTCTTTTTAACTCCCAATTACCGGACCGCGGATAACATGTGGCTTCGTGCCACCTATTCTAGAGCAGGGCCGCCAACCGGCCCTGCCTATTCCCCGCGGTATCGAAAAGAAGAATGTCCTCCGCCCCCCAGGTGAGCATGCGCGACTCCCCAGGGCTCAAGTCCATCCTTCCCGGCACCCTGACCATAATCTCGCCGATTTCATCCGTTCCCCAGGCAGCCGGGAAAACACCGACCATGGTATCCGCGCCGTGATAATCAGTGGAGGAAACCTTCACCGGAAGTCCATGGCCGGACTGCATCAGGCGCAGATTCTCTGGACGCACGCCCAAACGGTAGCCGTTTTCGGCTTTTACGGGTATCAGCTCCCTTATTGAGGAATCAGCACTGTTCAAAGCTGCAAAAGGGATAAAATTCATCGGCGGCGCCCCTATAAACTTGGCCACAAATGAAGTGGCCGGATCCCGATAAACTTCCTCCGGTTTCCCCAGTTGTTCCACCCGGCCGTTATTCAGCACAAGGACCTTGTCGGCCATGCTCATGGCTTCCGTCTGATCATGAGTTACATAGACAACACTCAGCCTCAGGCGCCGCTGCAAAGAACGGATTTCCACCCGCATTTCGTGGCGAAGTTTGGCATCCAGATTGGAAAGTGGCTCATCCATAAGACAAACAGGATGCTTGGCAATAACCGCCCGGGCCAGGGCAACACGCTGGCGCTGCCCCCCGGAAAGCTGGGCCGGCTTCTTGTCCAGGACCCCGGACAATCCGACCATATCCGCCACTTGCTCAAGACGCTGCTTTCTTTCGGCGCGGGCTCTTTTTCTCACCTTCAGCCCGAAAACAATGTTTTCGGCCACACTCAGATGGGGGAACTGGGCGTAAGATTGAAAAACCATGGATATCCCGCGCTTTGAAGGATCAACTCCGCAGACGTTTTCGCCGTTCATGCGGATTTGCCCATTGTCGGGCTCCTCCAGACCGGCTATCATGCGCAAAATCGTGGATTTACCGCATCCGGACGGCCCCAGGATCACCAAAAATTCTCCCTGATCCACCCCAAAGGAGACCTTGTCTACCACGGCACCTTGACCAAAGCACTTGGTCAGTTCACGTACCTCTATTCCGCTCATGTTCACCACCTCCGATCAGACCGGTTGTTCTGATACGTCCATCCGTCCGGGCTCAAACCCGAGCAACTCCCACGGGAAAATTTGATCCCGGACAACATGATCCGCCTTTGGACCATTCCACGCCAACGCAGACTCCGAGGGCCAGACCACCGTCACCAGTCCGGCGTCCAGGGCCGCCCGGGAACCCAATGGAGAATCCTCGACCGCGAGGCATCTCTCCGGGAAGCAATACAAGCGGGAACAGGCTTTCAAGTATGGATCCGGAAACGGCTTACCCCGCGGACAATCGCCGTGGGCGACCACAACTGGAAAGCAATGGACTATGCCCAAAGCTTCCAGGTTGGTCCGGACAACTTCCCGCTCACCGTTCGATACGCAGGCCATCTGAATGCCCAACGCATGAAGATGGCGCACAACGGAAATCTGGTTGCCGAAACCAAGCTCCGGGGTCAGACGCCGCCTGTATTCATGATTGAATTCCGCCAGCCATTTTTCCATGGGCCGGGAAAAGCCATGTTTTCGGTTCAGATACAGCCACTTGTCCTTCATTGTCGCACCCACGATCTCGTTGTTCTCCTCCCGGGTCCATTGAATACCTTCATTGCGGCACAAATCGGCCAGGACTTCATAATGTAGCGATTCGCTATCAATAAGTGTTCCGTCCATGTCCCAAAGAACAGCTAAAATTTTTCCTTGCTTTTCCATGTTAAGCCGGTCTCTCCCTTAATACGGCTTGCGCGGTCAATTCGTCCGTAATCAATGCATGAATATAGCCCTGGCCGAGAATGCCCCCCAGAATATCCGTCTTTTGAACTCCGCCGGCGGCCACGGCAATGTGAGGAATCTTCAAAAGAGTCTCCAGAGGAGGGGACATGACCCGTTGATTCAGGGGATGATCGACAGGCTCACCGCGAGCATCCAGAAAATGATTGAAGAGCTCTCCCACCGCCCCGGCCTCGAGCAGGCTTTTCCATTCATCATGACTAAGGGCCCCCAAAACCACGTTCGTGGCCTTTACTGTGAGGTCCCCCACTCCCACCAGGGCCATATCCAGGTGAGCCGCACCCTCCTGGACATGGGCAAATGATTCCTGAGCCATAAGCATTTCCCTCACCTCGGCGCTGGGAACAAACATCGGCGCGGTAACGTAATAACACTCGTCCGCTCCGAGACGCCTGGCCACCAAAGAAGCTATATCGTAGGGATTTGTGGTCGCGCTGCGCGGGAGCCCGCCGAAAAGCGAAACCACCTTTACGCTGTCCGCAACGCGCTGTTCGATATGGTTAATCCCCGCCCGCAGAGTCCTTCCCCAGCCGATTCCAAGTCCCTGTCCCTCTCGCAGGTTCTGCGAAAGATAGTCCCCGGCGGCTGCTCCGAGCACGTTATAAAGCGCCCCCTCACGGGCCGGCGTCGGCACCACCACGGCCCGAACCAGTCCGAAAGTCCTCTCCAAACAGCGTTCAAGCTCAATGCATCCGGAAAATGCGGCATTTATGGATATTTGTACGACTCCGGCGTCACGGCATATCTGCAGTATTCTGTTGACCCTTGCTCTTGTTATGCCGAGTCTATCTCCTATCTCGGCTTGAGTGTAGTCCTCCTTATAGTAAAGCCAGGCCACCCTGGCCCTGAGCTGTTCTTGCCTATTAAATTCCGACGGCCAATGCTTCATTTCTTTATCCTCTATTACTTTTGTAAACCGGCAATTACTTATGTATTGGCCGCACAAGAACAGGTCAATACCGTTTCTTGAATTTAAATTAATTATAACAATTATTTAACACCGGCGTAACAATGCCTTTCCTGTTCGACCAACAAAAAACAACCTATGGAAGACTGGTTAAAGACGATTAAATCCGTACCAAAGGCGGAACACAATTTTATTGATTGGTTACTGAATCAGTCCTTGTTCGGGCTTAAAATGTAATGTGGGGAACTTATCGAGAGGGAAGGGAAGATTAGAAAAGGCGAGGCGTAGAAAATTTCAAGAACGCAGAGTACTGTCCATACATAATAGTTTAACCATATTGCAGCCTTGCCTCTATTGGAAAATTTAAGGGTGGCCCGGGAAAAATTTCATCTCTTTTTTCAAATTCGCTTTAAATCCGTAAATTGTCACGCGCATGATTTCCCTCAGGAAAAAGACTTTGCCGTATTTAACTCCAGCTATGAAGCAAATCCCTTAAAAAAACAAACTACCTATGAAAAGGCTGCTTTAATCCGTTTTCCTTGTAAATGGCGAGGAACTGGCCGGACTAATGAACGACTATGGCGTTGGAGTCAGCACGGGGCAAGTTTACGAAATTAAAAAAATCGATTTGGATTACTTTGAAGAAATATAGCCTTCAGGGGGTTCTCAGGTCTTGGTATAAATTTTATTTCTGTGCCCGACATGGACAACCAGCAAGCCGCCTATCTTTTCAGCTTACTTATAACTCCCTTGTCCGCATTGGAGACCCGAAAACTCTCCCGGGACTTCTGGATGGCCTTGTTGTGGGTTTTGTCATCCAGAGAATTTTTCCTGAAAAACCCGATCGTTTCCCGTGGATACTTGGCCATGCACACGGAGATGAGCCAGGCGTTTCCCATATAGGCGTAATATCCGGTGTGGGAAACGCTTTGGGCCATCTGGAAAACAGTATCCAGATACTGCTCGTCTATAAAGTGTGCCAGGAGAATAACCAGGCCGGCTCGAACAACAAACTCATTATCCGAGTTCAGCCATTTTTCGACCACGGCCAAGACATCTTCCCTTTCCCGTTCGATATGCTTGAATTTGCCGACAGTGGAATCCACCTGGGCCCAATTGTCCACTTTTCCCAGAAAATTTTCCGTCAACGGCAGGAGCCGGACAAAAGACCTGTTCAGGCGGGAAAGCACCAGGCCTTCAAGCATGATCAGCTCATAGATATTTCCCTTGTCCATGCGCAGGAATTCATCCGGAGAGTTTTTGGCTATTCTCGCGGCTATTTTCCTTAAAACCGGGAGCCGGACCCCCAGGGTTTCCTGGGCGGTGGGAATGATTTTTTTGTTAAACTCCTTGTAACCATCGTCGGACAAACCCTTGAGTTCTTCCAATACTGAAATCTCATCTTTCATAACAGCCCCCGGGTTCAGGCAAAATAAACGGTCGCAATTTATGGATTTAGAAATGACAGGTTTACAAAACGTGAATATTGGTCGCTTTTAGCTTGCCAAAACGTGAAGACATGCCGTTTTCAGGTTGGTAAAACGTGAACCGGCGGCGGGCAAAGTCTTTCTTCCACCCGCCGCCTCGGCATTCAGGCCGCTATCCTGCGCCGATAATGGACAAGATCATCCACGGACATTACCGGAAGCCCGTTTTTTTCGGCAAAAGAAACAATCTCCGGCAATTTGGCCATGCTACCGTCCGGATTGGTCAACTCGCAAAGCACGCCGCACGGTTTAAGACCGGCCAGGGCCATCAGGTCCACGGTGGCTTCGGTATGTCCTCGGCGTTCCAGAACTCCCCTTTCCCGAGCCCGCAGCGGGAATATATGCCCCGGTCGGTTGAGATCGCCGGGCCGGCTCGCATCAGCTACCGCGGCCTTTACCGTACGCACCCGGTCGGCCGCGGAAACCCCGGTGGTCACACCTTCGGCCGCCTCTATGGAAACGGTGAACGCGGTTTGATAACGGCTGGAATTATCTTCCACCATGGGCGGAAGATCAAGAGAAGCCGCCTTTTCCTCGGTCAGGCACAGGCAGACGATGCCGCTGCATTCCCGGATGAGCATGGCCATCTGACTTCGAGTAAGGGTTTGGGCGGGAAAAATCAGATCGCCTTCATTCTCGCGATCCTCATCATCGGTGACAAGCACGCCGCTGCCGTCTTGGAGACTGCTTAGGGCGGCGCGCACCCTTTCGGCCGGGTCGCCGAAACGATCAAGCAAGGACTGATTCATGGTAAGACTCCTTTAGTAAATGATTTGACTACCAGAATCAGGGCATGGGAACAGACAGCCGCTTGCAGGACGCAAGACGGCCGGCGCAGGCAAGATCCCGCGCTGGTCGGAGACTGCCTTATCCTCTCCCATCCGGACTATCACCGTCGGCTCCGGATTCTCACCGGATCTGCTGACCCTTTCCGGTTCTAAGGAAAGGCGCTCGCGGGCTTCCCGAAACAACCCGGGTTACCGCCGGTGGGGAATTCCACCCCGCCCTGAGAATAAGTGCGCTTATCCAATCCGTTTTGCAAGCGAATGTCAATAATTGAAATATAGAAAGGGGGCTAGAACACTCCGGTATAAGACCATTGTCAAAGCATATGCCCGCAAGCAGGGCGGCGTGGAGGAGATAGTATCTGGCTTTTAAGTCTTTGGGGTTTGCAGTGCCGCGAGTAAATATATGCTTACGAGCCGAACAACCTCTTTGGCCAGCAATGTCGTGTAAGGACTTGCGATTTTCGTTGTAGATCCCTCGGTAACGTGGTTTCCTGCATCAACGACGGCAGATCTGGTCTGGTATGCTGACAAGCTGGTCATAAGCGCCAGCACAAAAATGGGATAAAGGGGAAAAACGCGGTCAGTGGTTATAAAAAAAGTCGCCTTGCATTTTTTTCCATTTGGCTCACCACATCCGGAGTAAAGAGGGAATTTTCCTGCAGGCGCTCCTTTTCCCGCCCTGGATCGAACAAGGGATAGTCGGAGCCGAAAAGGAGTCTTTCCCAACTATGACTATTTATCATCCGTTGCAAAAAATCCGTCCGGATAAACGGAAGGGAGCTGGAGGTATCCAGGAATAGATCCCGCCCGACCAAAAACTCCAGGGCCATTTCCCATTGCCTGTATCCTCCCAAATGGGCTGCGATCACGGTCAATTCCGGAAAATTATCTATTATTTGGGCCACCTTGCGCGGACAGGAGGGATTCTTCTCCGGGGGCAGGTCATCCCCGACATGGACCATGAGTATAAAGCGTCCCTGCATTGCCTCCAGAAGAGGATACAAACCAGGGTCGTCCAGCCAAATACCCTGAAAGTCCGGATGCAACTTTATTCCGGGGATTCCGTTTTCCTCCAGCCGGTACAGCTCCTTTTCCCATTGGGGGTATCCGGGATGGACCGTTCCGAAAGGAATAAGGTCATCATATTCGCGTTGCACTTCTAAGGACCAGTTGTTTGCCGGGACTACCTGTCCCGGAGCCGTGGCTGCCGTATGAACTATTGCCCGGCTAATTCCGCCGGCGTCCATCCGTTGAAGCAGATCCTCGGCCAGTCCATTCCCTTCGGGGCGAATACAGTAGTGTCCCTCAAGCTGACTGGTTACCTTGGCCGTTATCTTGGGATGCATCACATGTGCATGGACATCTATTAGTTGCATATCTTGATACCTATGTCTGTTTGTTGGGTCTAAAATCTTTCTAACCTATCAATTTAGTCACCCTGGCCAGCAGTTTTTGGGGATCAGAGTATTGTTCTCCTCCGCATGGGGCTGGTCTTTTTATCCCCAAAACCTTCACAGCGCAACGTCGAGCTGCCTCGGCCTTATCCGGGACTCCTCCCGCCTCTCCGCTGTCCTTGGTCACCAGCCATGTTGCCCCACTCATCCGTAGATGCAGCAGATTGTCCACGAAGTTAGGTTTCTTATTCGCGGCAAAAAAAATATTTGCTGGCCGGACATCCGATTGGAGCAAACGCAAAAAAGACGCCCCTGCGGACATGCAACGGACATACAGCCTGTCTGTAGCGATCTTTCGAGAGTATGTTCCGGCATAAAGTACTCCCACACTCAAAAGGACATTGCCTTGTTGTCCGCATAAATAATCAGCGGCTAATTCATGGCTATCGGCCCACAATGTCTCCGGGAATTTTTGCAGAATACCCGGGCGTTCATAGCGTAAATAAGCTGCATCCGCCCTTAAAGCTGCCCGCCTTGCAAAACGGCTGACTTTCTGGGCATAAGGATGAGAAGCATCCACGACCACCTTTATACCTTCGCGCACCAAGACTTCGTACAAATCCTCCACATCCAGCGGTCCATGGCGTAAACGGATATAAGAATCCAAACACGGACTATGACACACCGAAGTGGCCTGACTAGCCAACACACGAATTCTTTTCCGGGCTAACTCGCTGGCTATGTCCCACCCTTCACTGGTTCCACCCAGCAAAAGTACGTCTGCTTGCGACTTGGAGCCGCTTTTACATGTTCTATTGCATCCAAAATTTTGCACAAATGACATCTCCATGTGACAAGACAATAGTAAGAGCCATCCCATGTCCAAGCTACAAGAAAAACCGGAAAAAACTATGCCTCATCCAGGTTGGGAAATCCGAATACAAAAACAAAAAACAGGGCCTAGACTCTCGAAGGGGGCTTTACAAATGCACAAGATAAATCCTGGACTCCATCCTCTTTTAAATATTCGAAGCAAACAAAACATCCCTTATCAAGGTATTTTCTATTTTGAACTGAATAATTTCAATCTATTCCAGGACTTCTTCGACGGCAAGCTTGCCCTGCAGGTCATGGAAAAAGCCAAAATCTGTATCTCTCAATGCGCTAAAGACTTCGGTTTGCAGTATTTCGGACTGGAAAAGCTTAGCCCGGGCTGCTTTCTGCTCAAATACCGGGAAAACACAAACAGCCAAAAAATGACTGAACTGATTGTTAAGTTACGCCCGATTCTCAACTCCCGGTTCAACAATGAAATCCTTCCACTTACCGGTCAAAAGATGAAATTTCTGGTAGGGCAATCCTCCTTGGAAAGCAACGAAGCCGTCTCTTTTCAGGATGTCTTGTCCATAGCTATTGTAGAGGCTCAAAAGCAGGCCCGCTCCAAAATAAACTTAGACAATCTAGCGTCCCTCAAAGAATTCAGGGAGATCCTGGGCAACGAGGATCTGCGCACTGTTTACCAGCCTATAGTAAATATGAACACCGGCAAAGTTAACGGATGGGAAGCGTTGACTCGCGGGCCTTCGGGTTCCAAATTTTCCTCACCACTCGTACTTTTTGATTTTGCTGAAGAGGAGGGCCAGCTTTTCGCTTTGGAGAACGTGTGCCGGGAACTTGCAGTACGCAATGTCGGAAGGCTTGATGAAGGACAAAAGCTGTTTTTGAATGTCCACCCCAATACCCTAACCGACCCTGGATTCCGACCCGGGAAGACCTTGCGCTTGCTTGAAAAACACGGTCTCTCTCCCAAGGATGTAGTCTTTGAGATAACCGAACGGCATAGCCTGAAGGACCTTTCCCTGTTCCAGCAGACCCTGAAGCATTACCGGCAACAAGGCTACCAGATTGCCATAGATGATGTAGGGGCCGGATATTCCGGCTTATACAACATCGCGGAAATAAGGCCGGATATTTTGAAAATAGACCGCGATCTCATCCGGGATATCAATTCCCATCCTGCCAAACGCGCACTCTTGGACGCATTCATCGGTTTCGCAAACAACATTGAAGCCACGGTAATCGCTGAAGGCATTGAAAACTCCAGGCAACTCCATGCTCTGATGGATATGGGGTTTCACTGCGGACAGGGTTTTTATCTCGGACACCCCAAAAACCCCAAAGCCGTTCCGGAAGTGGAGACGCTCAATCGCAGACACCCCAAAACTCCTGTTTCCAATTCAGGAGTATCCCTGACTATCGGTCAACTCGCGGAAAAAACGGTTATAGTGGACGAAAATACCAAGATAAGCGAAGTAAAAAGGACTTTTGAGCAGGATGAGCCGCTTTGCGGCATTGTTGTCTGCCAGGGCAACCAGCCCTGTGGGCTTATAATGAGCCACCACTTGGATCGGGAGCTCTCTTCTTACTACGGCCCCGCCCTATATTACGGACGGGATATAACCAAATTAATGGATCAATCCCCGCTTATTGTGGACGAGCAAACGCCTACCGAAGTAGTGGCCCGCCAAGCAATGCAAAGGGATAAATACAAGATATATGACCATGTCATAATCACCCGGAATGGGAGACTATTGGGGACCGCTTCTGTACAGGATATTCTGGACACCATGGCTCATGTGCAGGTTGAATTGGCCAAGGGCTCCAACCCGTTGTCCGGTTTACCCGGCAATCTGAACATCGAAACGGAAATAGAAAAAAGGGTGCAGAATTACCAACAGTATACAAGCATCATCTATGTGGACCTGGACAATTTCAAAGCTTACAATGATGTTTACGGTTTTAAAAACGGGGACAAGATCCTCCTGCTAACCAGCCGAATCCTCTCTTGGGCTGCAAAACGCCACGGCGCACCCAACTCCTTCGTAGGGCATATCGGAGGAGATGACTTCATACTTTTAACTCATCCGGAACACGCGGACAGGATCTGTCAAGGCATTTCACGTTGTTTTAAAAGGCTAATCCGACAATATTACAGTCCTTCTGATTTAAAAAGCGGATATATACTTTCTCGAGGCCGGGAGGACATAGAAAAGGAATACTCCCTGGTTTCCATATCCATGGCCATAGTGGATTGTTTCCAGCCGCTGCCGCTCTCGGAAATATGCGATTTGGCCAGCGGGACCAAGAAGCTTGCCAAGTCGATACCCGGCAACTCCTATGTACACAACCGCAGGCAGATCTCCACAACCTAGTTCTTATCCGGAAATTCAAAAATTTCCGGGTGTAGAAATATCACGTTTCCAATTCGGAAATGAATTTTTTTCCCGTTTAACAAGGAAACTGAGTAATTATGAGCGAGCGTATCTTAATACGGGATCGAATAATTACGAAAATTAACAAAGTTAAGATGGAAAAGGGCCATTTCCGGATGGAAACAACCTAGCCTGTTATCCCCCTTCTTTTTTCCCTTCAGCTAGTTGACAACCACTCCAATCATAATCAATATACTTAATTAGGCAAACCTAAATTCCACACAGAGGAGAACAGCATGAAGATAGCCATCAGTGCTTCAGGTAAGGGGTTAGAGAGCCCATTCGAACCACGTTTTGGGCGGGCCAACGGATTTATTGTATTCGACACAGAAACTGGGGACACGCAGTATCTGGATAACACAACCAATCAAAATCTTTCCCAAGGAGCAGGCCTCCAAACTGCGCAGATGATAACAGAAAGTGGGGCTCAAGCTTTGATAACCGGGAATGTAGGACCAAAAGCCTCGCGGGCCCTAAGCACTTCCTCCTTGCAAATCTTTAACTGCGAAGCCCAGACAGTATCAGAAGCCCTTCGCGCCTTTCAGAGCGGTGATAACACCCGGCCCAACACCGAAAATTCCAACCAGTCCGCCCCTGCAAGCGGGACGGGTAGTGGGCGTGGACGCGGCCCTGGTCAGGGTGGCCGGGGTATGGGCGGAGGTGCCCGTGGACGTGGCATGAAAGGAGGCGGCCGGGGTAAGGGCGGAGGTGGAGGAATGAAAAAAGGTGGAAGACGAAGCTAGTATTCTGTCATCTTTTACTTCTCGCAGAAGCTTAACACTCTACTACCCGCATAGATGAATGAATCTTGTGCTGCTGCGCTGCGTCGTGTCCGGCCAAGACTTTCTTTTTATTCAAGATTGCTTTTTTGTGGAGTTATTGTCGAGTGACGCGGTCCCTGGAATCTTTGCCAGGATAAGTCAGTAAAATTATTATTTATATCGATGTGCGGCGCGGAGTTTAGAGAGAAAAGACCATGATATCCCGCTTTTGACAAAGTATTACTCTCCACTTGGACACTCAGTCTTCCACATACTTGCACCCATGCCTTAAAGAGGCTCGACCTCAGGGGGCATTTCAACCCTGGCAAAACTGCCTCCCTATAGTCACCCCCAGCCTCCTCGTCTTAAACACTCCCCACTTATTCCTCCCTCTGGAGTTAAAAGTTTGACACGTACAAACAACTAAGTTAATAGATCTTAATTGAGCGATTGCTCAATCAATCGCAAAGGAGTACATGCTTGAGTCGAAAAGACAACATCCTAGAAGTTGCTGCTTCCCTTTTCGCCCAAAAGGGTTTTTCCGCCACTTCCACATCAGCCATCGCCAAAGAAGCCGGCGTGGCGGAAGGACTGATCTTCCATTATTTCAATACCAAAAAGGATATTCTCTTACATATCCTAAAAGAGATGACCTCCTCATACTTAGAGGGAAGCCGCGCAAATACAAAAAACAGCACAACCGGCCTGGAAGCATTGAAGACGCTGATAAACTTCCATTTTGAATTCGGTTCTGACAACCTAAACGCCCTTGTAGTTTTGATTCGCGACCTCCCTTCTTCTTTTGTCCAAAAAGGGGAAGAGTTTTGCGAAGCCATAAATCAAGACATGGAAGCGGTGATAAGCGTGTGGAAAAGTTGCATCCAAAAGGGCATTGAGGATAATTCTATCTCCAAGGATATTCCTCCCAGGGAAACCGCTCTTATGGTTCAGGGTATGCTTCAGGGAGTGGACAGGTTGCATTTGTTGGGCCCGATTGAAGTGCCGGAAATGCAAAGGCACATAATTGATTTTTGCCTAAGGGCCGTCACAAAAGACTAAAAAACGGGAATCCTGTTGTCTTGCATATTTAGTTCAGACCTCAACTCTTGCCATTTTATGACTTTTAATAAATCTTTCGGCTAAGGCATACAGCCTTTTACTGAAAACGAACTTCTTACATGAGCCAAATAACTAGGAGGGTACGAATAATGCGCTTTTTCTTGATATGTTTGTCTTTCATTCTGACCTTTCCGTCAATCATTCTTGCAGCTCCCCCGGGAAAGGGCTCGCCGCCCCTGGTAAAAGTGCAGAAAGTCACTAAAAAAGAGGTCAACCCTCCCCAAAAATATGTTGGCCATGTACAGGCGATAAAGTCAGTGGAGCTAAAGGCCAGAGTCAAGGGATACCTGGAAGAGATAAACTTCCGAGAAGGTTCCCTGGTTCAGGAGGACAAGCCGCTTTTTGTTATCGAACAAGCACCGTACAAGGCCAGTTTGCTGGCGGCTAAAGCTGGAGTAACCCAGGCCCAGGCGGAACTTTTCAAGGCCAAGAGTCGTTTAGACCGCTTGCGTGCCGCTGGCTCTCAAAGTGTCTCCAAAGCAGAGATCGATGACGCCATAGCCGCCCGGGATCTGGCAAAGGGCAGATTGAGTCAAGCCAAAGCGGAATTGAAACTTGCCAGGATCGATATGGATTATACCACAGTGAAGGCACCAATCAGCGGCCGTATCGGCAAGAAAGCTTTTGACGAAGGGGACTTGGTTTCTCCTGCTTCCCAGGCCTTGGCGCAGATAAAAAAAATAAGCCCTATCCGAGTGGTCTTTTCCGTGGGAGAAAAAAAGGTCTCTCTTATCCAAAAAGCCCTAAATGATGCGGAGAGCAAAAAGGCCAGGCGTATTTTGTCCGTAAAACTGGAGTTTAGCGACGGGACAAAATACCCGAAAAAAGGCAAAATTGTCTTCGTAAACAACAAAGTGGACGAAAGTACCGGGACTATACCTGTTTGGGCCAAATTCGACAATCCGCAAGGGCGTCTTATCCCCGGCGAATATGTAAATGCCCTGTTAACCCTGACCTCTTCCCCAAAAATGCCGGTTGTACCCTTATCTTCTGTTCAGCGGGACAACAAAGGGGCCTTTGTATTTGTAGTAAAACAAGAGAACCGTGCACAGAAAAAAAGGATTGATATAAAGGACACAAGCTCCGGGCAAGCCGCTGTCAAGTCCGGCCTGCAAGGAGGTGAAAAACTCATAGTTCAAGGGATACAAAAAGTAAGACCCGGCAATCCGGTAAAAATATCTGGGGAGAAAAATAGATAATGTTTTCCAGGATCTTTATAGAACGCCCTCGATTGGCATCGGTCATAGCCATTATAATGATTCTGGGGGGACTTATCGCCATTTTCAATATCCCAGTGGCGGAAAACCCCTCTATAAGTCCACCGGTAATCCGGGTCAGTGCTCAATATCCGGGGGCCAATGCCCAGACCGTTCAAGATACTGTAGCCGCTCCAATCGAACAGGAAATAAACGGTGTGGAGGACATGCTTTACATGGAGTCCACAAGCTCCAACACCGGCACCTATTCCCTGGAGGTTACCTTTGAAGTGGACTCTAATCCGGACATCGACCAGGTAAACGTCCAGAATCGCCTACAGCTGGCCAAGTCCCAATTGCCTCAGGCGGTGCTCGATCAGGGGATAGATGTGCGCAGACGCTCCTCGAACATGCTGGGTGTGATAACCTTTACCTCCCCGCAAGGCAAACGGAGCAATAGGTTCATAAGCAGTTACGTGCGCAGGGCCATAATGGAATCCATGGTCCGGGTCCAGGGAGTGAGCGACGTATTTATATACGGGGACGAATACAGCATGCGCATTTGGATGAAGCCGGACAAGCTTGCTGCCCTGGGACTCAGCGCACAGGATGTTATAAAGGCCATCCGGGAACAAAGCACCCAGGCTACTGTAGGTTCAGTGGGTACCGCCCCCAGTACACCCGGGCAGAAAATGCAGTATTCACTCGTGGCAAAGGGGAGACTGCAAAATGCCGAGGAATTCAGCAATATCATCGTCCGCCAAAACGAAAAAGGGGGAGTGGTCCGGGTAAAAGATGTAGCCAAAGTGGAGCTAGGGAGCAAAAGCTACAGCACTGATACCATGGTCAACAACAAAACTGCAGTGGGCATGGCCATATACCGATCTACTGAAGCCAACTCCTTGGACACTATGACCAAAGTTCGCAAAGAGCTTAAACATATAGACCTCCCTGAAGGCATGTCCTATAATGTGATGTATGATACCACCGACTATGTCCAGGAGGCAATCAAGGAAATCGTTTTTACCTTGGGACTTACTTTTCTCTTGGTTGTTGCGGTCATATTTGTGTTTTTGCAGGATTGGAGATCTACCCTTATCCCCACCGCGGCAATTCCCGTCTCCCTTATCGGCACATTTGCAGCCTTGCTCACCATGGGTTTTACAGCCAATACCCTTACCCTTTTCGCTTTAATACTGGCTATCGGCCTAGTGGTGGATGACGCGATTATTGTTGTGGAAAATATCCATAGAGTCATGCATGAAGAAAAACTGGACCGCAAGTCCGCGGCCATAAAGGGAATGCGTGAAGTCACCGGACCAATCGTGGCCACCACTCTGGTTTTGCTGGCAGTCTTCGTTCCGGTTACCTTCATGCCCGGCATTACCGGACTGCTATACAAGCAGTTCGGCATAACCTTATGTGTCGCCGTTGTCCTGTCGGCGATAAACTCCCTAACTCTCAGCCCGGCCTTGTGCGCCCTTTTCCTAAAAGAAACCAAATCGCCGAAGCACGGTCCCTTTGCTTGGTTCAACAAATCCATGGGCTGCTCCACCAACATCTATACCTCCACGGTAGGATGGCTGCTGCGCCACATGGTGGTGGCAATGGGAATTTTTGTATTGGTCCTGGGAGGTACGGGTCTTTTGTTCCAGCAACTGCCCACCAGCTTTATCCCCCAAGAAGACAAAGGTGCCTTCTTCAATGACTTGCAGTTGCCCGAAGGGGCCTCTTTGCGGCGAACCAAGGAAGTACAGAAACGTCTAACCAAAACATTGGAGCATACCGAGGGCGTGGAGGACGTGCTTGCAGTCAGCGGATTCAGCATGCTCAGTGGGAGGGCGGAAAATGTCGGTTTTCTCATATGCGACCTCAAGCCCTGGGAAGAACGTACTACGCCAAATCAACAATTGAATGCCATTATAAACAAGGCCAGGAAAAAGTACCAAGGCATAACCACTGCCAATGTTTTTCCCTTTACCCCCCCTCCTATCCAGGGGCTAGGGAATACTGGGGGATTTGACCTCCGCCTTGAGGCCTTCCAGGGCCAGTCCCCTAGAAAAATGGTCCAAGCCGCACGCTCGCTGATAATAGCCGCAAATCAGGAACCATCAATTGCCAGGGCCTATACCACTTATTCCGCAAACACTCCTCAGATATATGTCCATCTGGATCGGACCAGGTTAAAGAATCTGGGGATACCGGTAAGCCGGGTTTTCGCCACTCTGCAGGGACAATTAGGGTCCAGATATGTTAATGATTTCAACATGTACGGTCGAACCTACCAGGTCAAAGTGCGGGCCGAGGACTCTGCCAGGATGACCCGAGAAGACATTAAAAACCTTTATGTTACCAACAACCAGGGTAAAGAGATACCCATGAGCAACTTGGTGGACTTGTCCACCACTCTTGGGCCCAAGCTGATAAAACGTTACAATCTCTTTCCCAGTATAGCCATCAAGGGCAATCCTGCTCCGGGCTACTCCTCGGGCCAGGCCATGCAGACCATGAAACGCTTGGTGGAAGAAAAACTCCCCGGAGGATATACGTCCGAGTGGTCCGGTATGTCTTTTCAGGAACAAAAAGCCAGTGGGAGCGTCATTTACCTGTTTGCTCTGGCCATCTTCTTTGCCTATCTCTTTTTGGTTGGACTCTATGAAAGCTGGAACATTCCTCTTTCTGTAATGCTTTCAGTTATGGTAGCCGCTTGTGGTGGACTTGCGGGAGTGTGGCTGGCCGGGATACCATTATCCATATATGCCCAGATCGGGGCGGTTCTCTTGGTAGCATTGGCTGCCAAAAACGCTATCTTGATCGTGGAATTTGCACGTGATCGTAGACAAGAGAGCGGTTCCGCGTATCAGGCTGCTCTTGAGGGAGCTCGGATCCGGTTCAGACCGGTGTTAATGACCGCCTTCACCTTTATTCTGGGTGTCGCTCCATTGGTCGTTGCCACGGGGGCGGGGGCTGCAAGCCGCCGACATATAGGAACCATGGTCTTTTCCGGCATGATTGCCGCCACAACCGTGGGCATACTTATCATACCCGCCCTATATTTCCTTTTCCAGCGGACGCGGGAAAAAGCCCGCAATTTGAACTCCAAAGATGGTGGAAACAGCTATTAAAAGAACATTTAAGACAAAAAGGGCGTTTTCATGTCGAATGAGTCCCCCAAACAAATAAAAGGGATTGTTTTTGGGCAGCATCTGCTTCAATCGTTTTTGCTGTGCACGATAATTATTTTTTTTATGCTCACAGGTTGCATAAAAGTTGGGCCGGACTACCAGCCTCCAGAGACCAACGCCACTTCAAATTGGCGTGCCTCCCTGGTAAACGGACTTACCAACGCTTCAGTTAGCAGGAAAAATCTAGCCGATTGGTGGAAAAGGTTCAACGACCCGGTGCTCACCAAGCTCATCCAAAAGGCAATAAAAAACAGTCCGGATCTGGCCATGGCTCGGGCTAAGCTCCAGGAAGCACGAGCGAAGCGTGGACTGGCCAAGGCGGACAAATTCCCCACACTGAACGCCAAAGGCTCAATGACCAGATCCAAAGCCTCCGAGGACACCGGCAACAGGGTGACCACCAAAGCACACGACCTTTATAACGCGGGCTTCGACGCCTCCTGGGAGCTGGATATCTTCGGGGGAAAGCGGCGCGCTGAGGAGGCGGCCCAGGCCATCCTGGAAGCCAAGCGGGCCAACCTTAGGGATGTCCTGGTCAGTCTGTGTGCAGAAGTCGCACTCAATTATGTTGAAGTCCGAACTTATCAAAGCCGACTTAATATTGCCCGTAAAATTATCCAGGTACAGGAAAAAACTCTTGAACTGGTAACATCCCGGGAAAACTCGGGACTGGGGACCGAAATGGATGTACAGCGGGCAGACTCCATCCTCTCTTCCACCCGTTCCAAAATACCCCCACTACGCGCAGGACTAACAGCGGCCCAAAACAGGCTGGCGGTACTTATGGGACAAAAGCCGGGGACTGTGGACAAATCACTTTCCCATACAAAAAATGTCCCAACAATTGAAGCCAAGGTAGCCGTGGGAGTTCCCGCAGCAACACTGCGTCGGCGACCGGACATACGCCGGGCGGAAAGAGAGCTCGCGGCTCAGACGGCACGCATAGGCGAAGCTACATCCGATCTTTTCCCCAAATTTCGGTTGCTGGGGTCTGTTGGCTTGGAAACCATTGAGCACGAAACTGAATTTTTCCATCCCGACTACGGTTTCTGGTCCATTGGACCCTCGGTTTCCTGGAACATATTTGATGCCGGCGCAATCCGCCGCAATATCGAGATCCAATCCGCAAGACAAAAACAGAAACTTATAAATTATGAAAAAACCGTTCTCTCCGCCCTGGAGGAGACGGAAAACGCCTTGACCCAGTTTGCGCGAGAGCAGGAAAGGAGGATGGAACTGAAATCAGCCGTCCGCTCGGCCAAAAAGGCGGAAAAGCTGGTCAGAGACAAGTACAAGGCCGGTTTGGTGCGGTTTACTGCGGTACTGGATGCTCAAAGGTCCCTTCTGTCCTATAGGGACAAGCTCGCCCAAAGCAAAGGTGAAGTCACTTCCAATTTAATTTCCGTGTACAAAGCTTTGGGAGGAGGATGGCAGAACTACTGGGAAGACAACTCCCCAGTTTCAAAGCCACAATCCCCTGATAACTCCGCGTCCTGACTCTCAAGCACAGCATACGGCTTCCGGCCGTAACGTTGCAGGGCGGGAGTACCTTTCCCATGTCGCACGGCTTTAAAAGTAGCTTCAAAATCTACGGGAACGGTTCCGGCAAGAACACGTACCGGCGAAGAAATGAAACTGGCACGGGAAATAGGTGTGCTGGGCCCGAGCAAGGCAACGGGAATTCCGACGGGGACATATTTAAGTATCCCGTCAATTGTTCCGTTAATAATGGAAGTCGCACTCAAAAAAAGCGCTTGCGTCCTTTCTCCCAACCCGGCCAGGACTTCGGCGCTATCACCGATTTTGTGTCCACGATCTGCCAGTTCCACTCCAACCTGCATCCGATTCAGTTTCTGAACCAACGGCTTGAAATGCCCAATCATGGCCACACGCGCACCACTCTCTATTCCCAGTTCCCGGAACAGGATTTGGTTGTCCCGGTCCTCGGGCAAGGAATCAATCGAAGGGTAATTAAGTGCGTTTATAAGGGCCAGGGCAATTGCTCGGCGCACAGTATTTGCGGAAAGTATACCTGGCAAAAGTTCGCTGGCCTCTTTTCCCTCGAACTCCTCGTCCCGCCCGAGCACACTGCAGGAACATTTTGAATCCAGACTGGTGTTGGCCAACCCGACTCCTCCCGGTTCGGTACGCACCGCGGTGTAGGCCAGCCCGATGCTCAAACACCTAACGCGGGCCTCTTTGGCCAATTCCTCAAAATTTTGGTATAATGTTGAACAAATACCCTGCATGGACAAAACCTCCTGATTAGGTATTCCTGAAAGGATCTCCACTACGGGACAAAACTAGAGACACCCGGGAAAAGGGGTGCACTGGACAACCCAAATGGGAGCCCATGGCTCCGGTACCGCTTGGGCAGAGGCATCTGCAAAAAGTCGAATACCGGAGTTAAAAGCACAGATTAAACTTTATAACCTTTTGATTTTACTTAAAACTTTCAACTTAAAACTTAACACTGCCTGCAAAAATATATTTTTTTGCAGGCGCCTCTGGGCACCTGAATAATTTAAAAAAACAACAAAAGAAAGAGGACAGTGGGTTTGGGCCATGTACAGCAATATTAGCTTAGAAACCTTTGTTACGCTAGTTTCCATCCGGAAATGGCCCTTTTCCATTTTAACGGCGTCAATTTTTGATTTTCCGGATAAGAACTACGCTAGGGGAAAATGGCTTCTCTTTAGATGGACTTGTAATCAAGACTAAGGATAGAGCGGCAGATGCCTTAAAAGAACCGCCTTTGGTTGGAGCGAAGAGGGTGCTGCCCAAATGGCCCGCGTTATCATCAAAAGATCCACTCACAAGCAAGCTTGGGGAAAATTCGGGAATAGGTGGCTACAATATTACTGGCAATGTAATGCTTGTCTTTAGAGATGCCTAAAATCATTTAACCCCCTCCCTTTCTTGGACAACACCGAGTTTAAAAAGCAAGAGTCACGAAGGAAACATATATAGACAAGCTACAAGATGGGGGAAAGCAACGCTGAGGAGCGAACCGCGAATTTGAAAGCGAAGGAACTCTCGGTATATTCCTGCAGGGTTACTTTCCGGGAATGAGAAAAGTCTTGGCCGAGCATTCTTTCCACTTGCCCTATAAAGCTAGGAGAGTAATTCAAAAGAGTAAGTTCAAAATTTAAATGAAAGGACCTATTGTCCAAATTGGCCGTACCCACTGCCGCGCAGGAGGAATCCATCAAAAAAACCTTTTGGTGCAAGAAACCGCACGTGTAGCGATATAGCTTAATGTTCGCGGGCAAGACGTCCGGATAAAATGCAAAAGAGGCCAAGTACAGGGAATAATGATCCGGCTTTTGCGGAAGGAGGATGCGCACATCCACTCCCCTGAGGGCAGCAAGTTTCAAAGCCCCGATGACCCGTTCGTCTGGGACAAAATAGGGACTGGCAATCCATATCCGCTCCCGGGCGTCATTTATGACCTGGGTGAACATCAAGCCACAGGTATCCAGGGTATCCGCAGGACCGGAAGCAATAAGCAGACTGTCTTCTTCTCCCTCACCAGACTTTTCAAACTCCCAATTCAATTCCGGGACCTCTTTCCTAGCCCAGTACCAATCTTCCACAAAGCTAAACTGCACCGCGTTAACCACTGGCCCCTGCAATTTAAGATGCGTATCTCTCCAGGTTCCAAAACGGGAATGCTCAGAGACATACTCATTACCCACGTTGTGCCCTCCAACAAAGGCCACTTTTCCGTCCACAACAACAATCTTGCGGTGATTGCGAAAATTTATTTGGAACCGGTTTTTTCTGCCTCTGCTGGAATGGAAGGCAGAGACGAAAAGTCCTGGATGGTTCAATTCCCGGAGATAACTCCGGGGCAACTGGTGACTGCCGATCTCGTCATATAATAAAAATATGCGCACCCCTTCTTTTGCCTTGCGCAGGAGGCGGTCCTGCATTTCCCTGCCCAGATCATCGTCGCGGATAATAAAGAACTGGATCAAGATATAGGTAGTTGCGCTATCGATTGCGGAAAATATAGAAGCAAACGTATCCCGGCCATTTATAAGCAACTCACTCTTATTATAACGTAATACGGGGAAATCCGCCAACTTCGTCAAAGCGCTCTGGGCCACGGTAAGATCAGTTTGCACACAACCGCTCTGTACCGCTTCAATACGCAGGTTCTCCACCCGGGGGCGTATGGCCTTGTCCGTGGAGCCACGCAAAAGGACGTAACCATGGAATTTGCTCCGGCCAAAAACCACATACACGGGTATGGCCAGCCAAGGAAAAGTTACCAGCGATATGGCCCAAGCAATCGCGGCCTGCGGGCTTTTGGTCTTCATCACTGCGTGTATCGCGGCAATTACTCCCACCCCTTCCACGAAAGGAAATAAAAAAGTAAACAGGGCAAGGATCTCTTTGGCCAGCATAATACACCCCTAAATTGCAAAATATATGGACTTGCCTGCGCCCGATCTAGTCCCCTTCTTCCTCGACTCCGTAATATCCACGCGGGGTAATCAGCCATTTGCTGAATAATTTGGTATCCGAGTTCCCGATTATGACACAGGAACGCATGTTCACCTCATGCACCGGGAAATCATGCAAGGTACTAAGGATCATCCCCTCGGAAGGCAGGGAAACATCTGTGCCTATCGCCACCGGGGAATCTTTCCCTCGATGCCGAAGGAAAATCTCCCGGGCACGGGACAGTTGCCAACTCCGCTTGTGGCTTTTGGGATTAAAAAGGGCACAGACCATATCCGCAGCTGCCACTGCATGCAGTCGGCTTTCTATTTTTTCCCAGGAAACCAGTATGTCACTCAGACTGATCACGGCATGGTCGAGCATCAAAGGTGCGCCCACCTTGGCTGCAAGAGCCTGGCTAGCGCTTACACCGGGGATTATCTCCACTTCCGGGCTGATTTTCTCATTTTCCAGCATCTCCAGGGCCAGTCCGGCCATGCCGTAAATCCCCGCATCCCCGGAAGAAACCAGGGAAACCACCTCTCCGGAGGTGGCCCGACGTACCGCATCTGCACACCGTTCCTTCTCCCGGCTCATACCCGAAGAGACTATATTTTTGTCCGAAACCAGGTCCCGTATATGCTCAATATAACGGGGGTATCCGACAACCGTGGAACTCAGCTCTATGGCCCGCTCCGCCCGCCGGGTACGGTCCAATGAATCCCCCGGTCCTACTCCGACCACATAAAGTTTTCCCGGGCTAAGGCAACGCTCGCTTGCGGCCATAATTCCCTCTCGCCAATCAGTTCCGCCCCATGTCCGGCCAAAATAGCAGCCGGCTCGGCTACACCCGGCAAGCCCACTTTTTCCCGGACTAGAGCCCTATCTATAAACAATGCCTCTTTACGCCGAATCTCGGAGTCCGGCACCACATACAAAGGGAGATCCAAATCCTCGGAGACGCGCTTGATACCGGGCTCATCAGACTTGCATCCGGCAGTAGCCAAGACACGCACCCTTTCCAGAGGCAACTCCTTTTTTTCCAAGGAGGCCATGATGCACTCCCGGATATATACCGCATCCGTTCCTTTACGGCACCCCACCCCAAGCACAATATCTTTTAACGCCTCTGTTGCGGTACTGACAACGGGAACCGCCCCCAACACGCTGGCCGCAAAACAAGCCAGCCTGTTGGCTCCGCCTTCGTGCCCGCAAAGCAGGCTGACCGCAAAGCGCCCACCCGCATCTATCTGAACCACAGCAGGGTCCTTCTTCTTGTCCCGGACAAAACCGGATAAAACCCTTACGAGCACTCCGGCCGGGGCAAAATATATCAGTGCGCGGAACCTGCTAAACAGAGCCGAAGTAACCTCGAAGAGTGAAGAAAATCCCTCTTCCCCGGGACCCGGGTGGGAATTTTGGTGGACAAAGACCTTTGCTTCGGGCAGGTAAGCCTTTAGGCTCCTAGCCATGCATAGCCCGGTATCCGAAAGGGTGACAAGGGCAGTGTTCATTTTTTCTCCAACACCAACAGCTCACTTGCCCCAGCCTGGAGATGCAGCCCTTGCACTTCGCGGATTTGTATCACTTCTTCCCCGGGCAACCCCAGATCACGGCATAAAGTACAAACAAATTCGGTGCCGAGGATTTCCCAATGGGTTATCAGCCAGGAAAGGTCACTGCCCAAAAGGATAAACGCATTCTTGCTGTCCAGGACTTCGTCCAGATCCGGACCACTCCGCCCGTGGAGACTGAATACCGAGATCTCCGTCCAGGCTAATCCCAGTCGAGCCGCAGCCAATTGCACTGAACTGATGCCGGGGATAATCCGGCAACGTTTTTTTCCCATTGATTCTTGCACCAGCCCGGCCAAGCTGAAACATCCCGGGTCTCCACTGACCAACACACCCACGCGCTCTTGTTCGGCCCGGGCAACTATCTCTTTGACGACTTTTTGAAAGTCACCCCCTATTTCCCTCTTTTCCCCCCCCAAATCCGCGAACATGGCCAGTAGCCTCCCGGAGCCGAAAAGTACCCGGCAGGTTGCGGCGGCCCGCATGGCGGCAGGCAGAAGATAATCCGGATTGCCCGGGCCACAGCCGATTATAGTCACATTGGCCGAACTGTCATTTTCGGGCACGTCCCAACTCCTTACCGCTTAAATCCACAATATTTACCTCCAGCACCCTGCCCGAAGACATTCCCTGCACCCGCATCAAGACATCTGCGGCCAGTAGGGGAAAAACAGCCCGGCTTTCTTTATCGCTTAGCTCCTCCAGTCCCCCCTGAACCGTACGGACCTCCTTTCCCGGCAGCCGTCCCAATACAGTATACATCTTTTCCGCCAAAACCGGCAAAGCAGATGCGGAGTTGCTACTGTGGGTATTAAAATCCCCGCCCGCTAGCTTCAAAATTTTGCCCGGGTGCCCAAGAAGCACCGCCCTTGCAATACCTTCGCGGGGGAGGCTTTTCAGGGCAAAGGCCCATTCATTGCCTACTTCCACAATCTGCTGCGGGTCAAAACCGTGTTTTGCAGCCGCTCGCCGGCCAATATTCCCGGGGACCAAAACGATATCCGGGAACCCGGCGGCCAGGGCCTGAGACAAACTCAAGCGCACCGTCTCCCGCATTGCGGACAGGGAAAAAGGCCGGACCCTTCCGGTAGTGCCCAAGATCGAGATCCCCCCTACTATGCCCAATCTTGGATTGAATGTCCGCGCAGCCACTTCCCTACCGCGGGGAACCAGTATCCGCACCTGTACACAGCCGTTTGTTGCCTGATTCGCCGCCTGTTCAATCATGTCCGCCGGCACGGGATTGATGGCCGCTTTTCCCGGCGAGACGGCCAGACCGGGTCGCGTGACTATCCCCACGCCGGGACCGGCAACTAGGGCAAAAGCTTCGGCCGGACGTACTCCGGCTCCGATACGCAACCCATGGGTCGCATCAGGGTCATCTCCGGCATTTTTGAATACATAGGCCCGGTATTCCCCGTTGCGTCGGGACAGATTATACACCCTGAATTGTGCACTGCCTCCTCCGGGCAAATCAACCGCTACCCTGCCGATATCCTCTTCTCCCTCCATCCAAAGACAAGCGGCCTTTACAGCGGCAGCGGCACATGTACCCGTGGAATGGCCAGCTTTCAGTCCTTTCGCCATTTCCTACGCCGCACATGAACGATTATACTTGCCAGGTAGCCGGGCAATTCTCCCTGATACCCCTCCATATCCCGGCAAATGAATTCCTTATGCTGTTCCGCATAGCAAACCAGGGAGGCATCCTGTACCACACCTTCCTCCTCGAGCACCATCCGAATCTTTTCCAGATTGTGTCCGGCCTTGTATAATATAAGCGTCTCGCAGCACTCCAGCGCTGAGCGGACCTGTTCCTCCTCGGTGCCGGGCATGAGGAGCATTCGATCCTCCTGTACGGCAAGCGCTTTCTTCAGGCGGGCCGAAACCGCCTGAAAAGCGGCAATCCCGGGAACAACATGGATATTCCCCGCCGGGAGCCTTCTTTGCATTTCCTCCAAGAAATAACAGCTGGTACTGTAAAGGAGGGGATCCCCCAATGTAATTTGGGCCACTGCATATTTATTTTCCAGATAGTTATGGGCCTGTTCGGCCATGTCCCCCCAGAAGGCCCGAGTTTTTATTTCATCGCGACGCATGGGGTATACTGCCTCAATAATCTTTTGTCCCTTTATCCAGGGGGATATGGAGGCCAGGGCCATCCCCTGTCCAGATCGGGAAGAGCGGGGGCAGATCAAGACATCGGAATTTTTTACAATATGTGCGGCACGGAGTGTCAGTAGATCCGGGGATCCCGGGCCAACACCCACGGCATAGAGATGACCGGGGTACGGCCCCCGTATGTCAAGCCCTTCCAGTTCAGTCATTTTTTTCCCCCAAAATGGCCAGGGCGTTAAAAGCCGCAGAAGCGGCCGGTGAACCTCCTTTGGGGCCCGAGTTGGTTATGCAGTCGAGCCCACTGTACCAGAGGGCCTCCTTGGACTGCGCAGCCCCCACAAAGCCCACCGGCAGGCCTATAACCAAAGCGGGAGAGATCCCGGTTTCGGCATGGAGATCAAGAAGAGACCAGAGGGAGGTGGGAGAATTGCCCACAACCAAAACAGAGCCGTGCAAGGAAGAAAAAGCAGTTTGCACACCCTGGGCGGCCCGGGTAGTTGCAGGGGAGACATCCCCTTGAACCTGGTCCAAAAGACAACGCACATTGTCCGCCCGGGTCATGCCGGCCGCCAGCATACGCACATCGCAGTATACCGGGGCCTTGGATTGCAGTGCGCTCACCCCCTTCTCCAGAGCCCCGGAGCTAAAACGTAATGCCTGCGCAAAAGAAAAATCTGCAGTGGCATGGATGACCCGCGAGGCGACCTCCCTTTTTTCTTCCCCCCAGCCCCTAAGATAATTACGGATAAACTCCAGACTGTTGAATTCGATGTCCTTCCCGGAACGGATGATCTCTCCCTGGAATATCTCCCACAGACGTTCAAATACAAGCTCGTCCAGCATGGGATCATTTTCCAATGAAGATAATACCTCCCATTGCACTCTGGGGTATTTTTCCTGCAGGCTTTGCACAAGTTCGGGGATGTCACGGTGGACATGGATACCGTTAAACAGGAAATAGGGGAAAATTACCACCCTGGATACTCCGCGCGAATCCAGCTCCCGCGCTTTTTCCTCCAGCCCGGGAGAGCCTAGGGAAAAAAAGGCGGGCTCCACAAGGGCCGGCTCCAAGCGAGGACGCAATCTAGCGACCAATTGGGCAAGAGCCGAGGAAACTTCCTCGCGCCTGCTCCCGTGTCCGAGAATTATGAACGCCGTTTTCATGCATCAATTCCCAAGGTATGAGACGATATGTTCAGCCGTTTCCCGGCAATTTCCGAAATACAGATGGACATAACTGGCCAGGACATTATCTTGCAGGTACCCACAAACATCTACTTGCTCCCCCCGACTATTGCGGCCGTGATAAATATTTTTCAGGGCGGTTCCACAAAAATCAATCCGCGAATAATGGAATTCGTGGCCGCGCAGGGCATGTCCCTTTTGCCCCAGAAGGCATTCCCGGGCAAGCTCCACCTCCCTGTATCCCAATGATTGTCTTCCCGGAAGCATGCTAAACTGCAAAGGGAGTACCGCGCACAGGGGATATTCCTTCCCATGTAGATCCCGGAGTTTTTCTCCCAGGTAGATCATTCCCCCGCATTCCGCATACACCTCTCCTCCACTGCGGGCAAATTGCCGGACATCCTCTATAAGTTTTACATTTTCCTGAAGGCGGGGAGCCCACAGCTCGGGATACCCTCCACCCAGATACAGGCCATCCACCCCCGAAGGCAGTCGGTCTCCCTGTAGCGGGGAAAAGGGAACTATCCGGACCCCGCATTCCTCCAGAATATCCAAATTGGCCCGGTAATAGAAATTAAAAGCCGCGTCTCGGGCCATGGCAATCACCGCTTTCTTCTCCTTCCGCCGCACCCTTTTCCCGGAGAAAGACGTCCCGCCCGTATCCAAACTGACAATACGCTTTAAATCAAAAAAATCCCGCCCGGCCCGGCCGAATTCGCCAAAAAGACGAGAACTCTTTTGTTCCCCTTCCGGGATAAGGCCCAAATGGCGTGATTCCAGGCGGGGCATAGCGTCCCGGGGGACCGCCCCCAGCAAAGGGGGGAGATGCGCATGATCCAGATACTTTTGCAAAAGATTCGCATGGCTTTTCGAGTTGCAACCATTGGCAATTACGCCGACAATAAACCTGCCCGCCGGGTTAAAATGGTAGAATCCGGAGACAATGGCGGCAAAACTCAGGGCCTTACCAGAAGAAGGGAGGAGCAAAATTACTGCACAATCCAGAACTTGGGCCAGTTCCGCAGACGATCCCTGCATTCCGGAGGTCCCACCACCGTCATAATAGCCCATGACCCCCTCGATCAGGGCTATCCCGTTGGATCTACCCACTAGTTCCCGGATATGATCCGTAGAACACATCCAGGTATCCAGATTATAACACGGTCGGGCACTAACCGAACTCAAATGCATGGGATCCAGAAAATCCGGTCCAGCCTTGAATGCAGTAACTGACCTGCCCTCTTCCTGGAGGGCTGCAGCCAAGGCCAGAGAAACACTGGTCTTTCCACCACCGCTGCCACTAGCAGCTATTAGTATGCTCATCTTCCCCTTTTACCCCTGGATTCAAAGAAAAAGTCGTTATTGTCACCCGCCCGGCCCCAAAAAGGATTCCATGAGTCCATACTGCTTTTCATGTATTTGGTCAAAATTCTCATGCGAACCAACAATTTTTAGTAACACGAAGAAAGAAACAACTTCTATAAAATATTCAAAAACACTGGCCAAAAAATCTTTATAAATTCCTTCTCTTTGTTGCATGTACCAAACAAACATGGCATCATGGGTTAAAATTACTTAAGGGGAATTGTATTGAACTTTTTTAAGTTTATGTTTAAAAGACTAAAAACGAGTTCAATACAAAATCCCATCCGCATTAATTACCGGCATACAACCACCAACTTCCCTAAGGAGGAGTTTTATGGCTGAAGCAATCAAACTTGGGACAGAGCCAAAAACGACCTTCATGGACAAGGTTAAAGATATCTTGCCCGAAGAAGGACATTTGAATCTCTGCCTGACCTGCGGGGCCTGCTCTGCCGGGTGTCCCGCCTCCGGCATAGAGGAGATGGATCCCAGAAAATTCCTGCGCATGGCAGCTCTGGGGATGGACGAAGAAGTAACTTCCACTCCCTGGGTATGGTGTTGCACCCAATGCAGGAGGTGTATCTATGCCTGCCCCATGAGCATCGACATCCCCAAGCTGGTTTACCAGGCCCGGGCAGCCTGGCCGAGAGAGGAAAGGCCCAAGGGGATTCTCGGATCGTGCGACATGGCCCTGAAAACCGATGGTAACAGCGCCATGGGCGCTTCCTCCGAGGACTTCAAGTTCGTTGTCGAAGACGTCCTGGAGGAGGTCAAGGAAGAACAACCGGGAATGGAGAACCTGCTCGCCCCGGTGGACAAGAAGGGTGCCAAATACATTGTAAACCAGAATTCCCGCGAGCCGGTCACCGAAGCCGAGGAACTGGTTCCCTTGTGGAAAGTTTTGAACACGGTCGGCGCGGACTGGACCTACGGCACTGTAGGATGGGCTGCGGAGAACTACTGCATGTTCCTTTCCGACACCGAAGGCTGGGAAAAAATCGTCCGCAACAAGGTCAAGGCCGCAGAAGATCTGGGGGTGGAAGTCTTTCTCAACACCGAGTGAGGACACGAATTGTACGCGCTCCTGGAAGGAATGCGCAAGTTCAATATCGAGCCCAATTTCCGGCTGGAAAGCATCATCACCCATTACGCCCGCTGGATCCGGGAAGGCCGCCTGCCGGTGGATCCGTCCTGGAACAAGGACATTGGGGCCAAATTCACGGTCCAGGACCCCTGCCAGCTGGTCCGCAAATGCTTCGGAGACCCCGTGGCCGAGGATCTCCGGTTCGTGGTCAAGTCCGTGGTCGGTGAAGAGAACCTGGTGGACATGTACCCGAACAAGTCCAACAACTTCTGCTGCGGCGGCGGCGGCGGTTTCCTCCAGGCCACCGGCTTTGAGGAGCAGAGACGGAAATACGGCAAGGTCAAATTCGATCAGATAAAGGAAACCGGGGCCAATTACTGCATAACCCCCTGCCACAATTGCCATTCACAAATACTGGATTTGAATAAACACTATGGTGGGAACTATTATACAGTCCATCTGTGGAGCCTTATCTGCCTCTCTCTGGGTATTCTGGGCGAGAACGAACGTGAGTATCTGGGACCCGAATTGCAGGAAGTAGCAGTATACGGGGCTTAAAAAACCCTTTACCATCCAAACAGTTGCAAGATCCCGGTTGTGTCAACAACCGGGATCTTTTTTGTAAGGGATGGACTGGACAGCGTAAAAGGATTATAGTCTTCTCCGAGTTATTTCCTTTCCATCCGTAAATGGGCCTATCCCATTTTAACGGCGTCAATTTTCGTAATTACTCGATCACCTATTAGGGTACGCTCGCTCATAATTACTTAATTTCCTTGTTAGACAGGAAAAAATCTTCCGAATTGGGAAGGTAATATTTCTAAACCCGGAAATCTTTGAATTTCCGGATAAGAACTAGGTCATCCAAACAAAGGAGGGAAAATGCAACTTTTGGACTTGGCCCCTGTGGAAAAATGGGAAGAGGCAGAAAAAAAACTGCACCAGGCCTCGAACATGAATGCCTGCGTGTATGATGAGCAAGGAAGCCGCATCACAAAATATACGGCATGGGGGAATGAGATCTGTCCGCTGGTCAAGAGTCATCCCCAGGGAGTCTCCAATATTTGCGCCGTTGCCAACCAAAACATTACCATACAAGCCAAAGATGCACAGGCCCCTGTCGTGGACGAGTGTGACGCAGGTTTTGTCAAGTTTGCGGTGCCCATCATTCATGATGGTCATTTTTGGGGTACAGTGGGCGGATGCGGCCATATCTATCCGGACGGGGAAGTAGAAACGTTTTATATCCATAAATCAATCGGGCACGACCAGGAAAAGCTGGATAAACTGGCCGCGAAAGTCCCGCACACCAATCCGGTGGAAATCCAGAAACAAATCGAGTTGGCCCAAAAGGAGTTGGCTGAGATACTCAGCTCAAAATAAGCTCATGTGGTGGCTTCTAAGGGTTATAATTTGCATTTCCCTACTGACTGCGATCTTAAGCTACTGTATATACTGGTACGAAACCGCCCATTGGGGAGAGGATAAAGACAAAAAGCCTTTTAAACATATACTGTTGGGAATTATCGATTCCACACTGGGGATTCTGTATTTGGCCATCACCTATCCCTTCGGCCGGCTTAAACGGATCAAAGAGCCAGTATTTCCTGACAAGACCGGCCCGGTAATCGTATGCCTGCATGGCCTTTTCCACAATCCCAGTGCATGGACATTGGTTCGCTTCCGTTTGCACCGGGCGGGATTTTATAATTGCTACTGCCCGCGATACCGCAGTTTTATCAACGACATATCCGGAGCGATCAAAGAACTTGTTTACGAGATTGAGACAATCCTGGAAAAACATCCCGAGCAGGAAATCATCTTTATCGGGCACAGCCTGGGCGGACTTTTGGCCCTTTACTTGGCCACAAACAACCATTCCTGGCCGACTCGGGCAATAATCACCCTGGGAACGCCCTTTGCCGGGAGCAAAATGGCCGCTTTTGGCCTTTTTCGTTTGGCAAAGTCCCTTATTCCCGATAGCCGCAACTTTCAAGATTTTTGCTCCGGAATAAATTGGGAGACCACTATTCCCGGGCTGGCTCTATATTCCGCTGTGGACAACATGGTACTTCCCGTAAAATCGCTTGAATCTCCCCCAAAAGGCTGGGAGCTCCGAGAAACTGGCCCCATGTCTCATATTGGCATGCTCTGGCACAAAAAGGTCACCAGAGAAATCATCAATAAGCTCCAAAACTAAAAGGACCAGGCGCATTCCTGCACCCGGCCCTTTTAGTCCCCAAGCCTTCAAAAAACTATTCTTCGTGTTTGTGCTCGTGGGGAATCACCTCTCCGGTATTCGGATCGTGATCGTGGTCATGTTCATGGGGATGGGAATGGACAGTGTCCCCATGTCGATGCTCGTGATCATGCACGAATTGAGAATACTTCGAATCGGGATTGTTCCCGCACCCGCAATCTTTACACATAATATCCACCTCCATTTAAAAAAATGATTTCCAAAACAATTGCTCTTTTCCCCTCGCTACGTCAAGAGGACATATAAATTTCTTGACCGAGCAGGCATGGTTACAATCGGGATTTGCTTCAATTGTCCATTTTGATGCATACCCCGATTTTGCCTCTTCTCCGGCTAAAATCCGCTTGATCCCGCCAGAGGTCCAGTCCCTGGAATGAGTTTAAAACAACTTCCTTCTCCCCCTCACGTCCACACTAGCTTTTTTCCAAAACCCGATACATGAGCATCCAACTTGACAACCGCCTCCCAGACAAATACGCGCCGGGCGATGGACAATAACGAAAATCATATCATCCCCCCGGATTTTGACCTCCAGAGCTACCATTTTGATCTCCCGGAAGAAAATATCGCTCAGTTCCCGGTACAAAGACGATCTTCTTCCCGGCTTTTGCTTCTGGACAGATCCAGTGGGGAAATCAAACACACCTCATTTTCACGGCTCCTTTCCTTTTTACCCCAAAAGTGCCTAATCGTGGCCAATAACACCCGAGTTCTTCCAGCCAGGATGGAAGGCAAAAAGGCCTCGGGAGGAAGAGTGGAGTTTTTGCTTCTAACCCCCTTACCTCTGTTAACCACGGAAAAAGGAACGGAAAACAAAAAAAGCTGTGAGGCCAGATGCCTGTTGAAAGCATCGCGCAAAATCGCTTTAGGATCGGAAATAAGCCTGGGACCCGAGCTTTCCCTAGAGGTCATGGAAAAGCACGCATTCGGCCAATACACTGTCCGAATGCACTGGAGCGGGGATCTGGCTGACATTTTTCTGCGCTACGGGCACATGCCTCTGCCCCCATATATCCGCAGGCAGGACGGCCCGGAAGACCACAACCGCTATCAGACCGCTTTTTATAGTCAACAAAAATTAGGGTCCGTGGCCGCGCCTACTGCTGGCTTGCATTTTACGCCAGAAATCATGCAGGAAATAAAGGATTCTGGAAGACAGTGGGCGGAGATCACCTTGTACTTGGGCTACGGCACTTTCAGCCCGATTCGTAGCCGGGACATTCGCAAACATCGAATGCACAACGAATACGTGGAAATACCGAAAAGAACCGCAGAGGCGATAACCCGGTCCAAGGAGGAGGGCCGAAGTATTGTCTGTATTGGGACTACCACGGTTCGGGCCTTGGAGGGTGCCTTCGTACAAACTGGATGCATCCAGTCTTTCCGGGGCTGGACAGATGTTTTTATCACCCCGGGATTTGAATTCGCGGTGACCGACCACATGCTTACCAATTTCCATCTTCCCGGCTCTTCGCTTATAATCATGGTATCCGCTCTGGCCGGGAGGGAACGAATACTTTATGCATATAGGGAGGCGGTAGAAAACAATTATCGTTTTTTTTCCTACGGCGACTCCATGCTTATTCTCTAAAAAAACTATTTTTATATATTAATAATTACAAAAACACCCTAATGAATAACACAACCCACATATCTTTATTCCTTCACTTAAAATGGTTAAGCCAGGAGTCATGGCTTTTTTTGTACATTCGCGGAGAACAATCTTTGGCAGCGATTCATATGGGGGAAAATCTCTTTCAATCCAAGGGGTCTTGTGCTATGAATATTTTCGCTCTTTATATAAAATTGTAGTCAATTCATCCATAGTAAAAACAAAATCAAGGTGTTGTCTGCAACGCAGATAGCCTGCGTCAGGAGGTGACATGTCCAGAGTGGTTTTTAATGAAGACAGGTGCAAGGGTTGCCTCCTCTGTACCCTCGTATGTCCGGTGGAAATAATTGTCCCGGCCGATCGGTTCAATCATCAGGGCTTCAAGGTTGTGGAAGTTCCACACGGCTATATGGAACAATGTAAGGGGTGCGCTTTTTGCGCCCAGATATGTCCGGATACGGCTATTGAAGTATTCAAGTCCGTCAAGGAAAAGGAGTCGGTAGATGCCAGCTGAGTCCAGAGTATTCGTAAAAGGTAATGAGGCAATCGCGCGCGGGGCATTGTCCGCAGGTTGTGCTTGCTACTTCGGTTATCCCATAACTCCGCAAAACGATATACCGGAATACATGTCCAAGGCTTTGCCACGGCTCGGTGGCAATTTTGTCCAGGCGGAAAGTGAGATCGCGGCGGCCAACATGCTCTTAGGGGCTGCTTCAAGCGGAATCAGGGCCATGACCTCCTCTTCCAGTCCAGGCATATCCTTGAAACAAGAGGCCATATCCTACATGGCCGGAAGCGAACTCCCCGGTGTTGTGGTCAATATGAACCGCGGCGGTCCTGGACTGGGAGACATCGGACCGGCTCAGGGTGATTACTTTCAGGCCACACGAGGCGGTGGACACGGGGACTACCGTTTGTTGGTGCTGGCCCCGGGCACTGTGCAGGAAGCCTATGATTTGACCATAAAAGCCTTTGATCTTGCCTTTGCTTACCGCAATCCGGTTATGCTCCTGGGAGACGCTATACTGGGACAAATGAAGGAACCAATCATACTGCAAGATGAGCTTTCTCCGGATCCTGAGGAAGGAAAGGAATGGCGTCTGGATGGGGCCGAGCATAGAGATCCGCGGATACTGAAGTCTTTGTTTCTGGCTGAAGGCTCCCTTGCAGCACACAACAGCCATTTAAGGAAGAAATACATAGACATGGAAAAAGAATGCGACTGGGAAGAATTCTTGACCGAAGATGCCCACCTTGTCGTGGTCGCCTTCGGTTCCATTGGCCGCATTGCCAAATCATCCATCAAGACGCTTCGGGCGCAAGGATACCGCGTAGGCCTGCTCCGCCCGATAACCGTTTATCCATTTCCAGCGGAACCATTGCAGACCCTGGCAAAATCGGGAAAAAAATTTCTGACCATAGAACATAATCTGGGACAGATGCTTGAAGACGTCCGACTATCTTTATGTGGTTTAGCCGATTCCGCATTCTACGGTCATCTACCTGGCAATCTGCCCACCCCCAATGATTTCGAGCAACCCATACGGGACGCACTGGAGAAATAATAATGCCGGAAAAACAAGTATACAAACGTCCTGCACTCCTGGCCGATACCCCCACGCACTACTGCCCGGGCTGCCAGCATGGCACAATACACAAAATTGTCGCCGAATGCCTTCAGGAGCTGGAAGTAGGTGAAAAAACAATCTGTATCGGCTCCATCGGCTGTTCGGTATTCATTTATAACTATGTCCTGGTAGATGCAGTGGAGGCCCCGCACGGCCGGGCCCCAGCAGTAGCCACCGGTGTAAAACAAGCCCGGCCGGACAAATTTGTTTTTAGCTATCAAGGGGATGGGGACCTGGCATCCATAGGTCTATCGGAAATCATGCACTGCGCCAATCGTGGAGAAAGAGTCTCGGTAATCTTTGTCAATAACACAGTTTACGGCATGACCGGCGGACAGATGGCCCCGACCACAATGCCCGGGCAAAAGACCACAACCTGTCCCCAGGGACGAAATTGCGATACCGAGGGCTCACCATTGAAAATGAGCGAAATTATCTCCGGACTTGGCGGCACGGCTTATGCCGCTCGCGTAGCCGTGGACAACATGAAGCACTACACCAAGGCCAAAAAGGCTGTACGCAAGGCCTTCCAATGCCAAAAGGACAAGCTCGGATTCGGGTTCGTGGAATTTCTGGCCACATGCCCCACCAATTGGAGAATGAACCCTGTACAGGCCAATGAGAGACTGGCCAAGGAGATGATACCCTGCTTTCCCCTCGGGGAATTCAAAGACTGCACTGGGGAGGAAGAATAGCAATGTACAAGGACGCCATAATCGCCGGGTTCGGAGGGCAAGGGGTTATGATGATCGGGAACCTGCTGGCCTATGCCGCCATGCGACAGGGCCTGCATGTAACCTATATACCGGTATACGGTCCGGAAATGCGCGGGGGTACAGCCAATTGCACAGTTGTACTCTCGGATGAAGAAATCGGTTCCCCCATAATCCATAACCCAGAAAGTCTAATAGCCATGAACAGGCCCTCCCTGGAAAAATTCCAGCCCCGGATGAAAAACCGGGGACAGGTTATCATCAATTCTTCACTTGTAGAGGATCCGCAGGCTGGAGGAGATGTTCAGGCCTTCCCAGTCCCGGCCAACGACATCGCTAACGAACTGGAAAACACTCGGATGGCCAACATGGTGGCCCTGGGAGCCTACTTGCAAGCAGCTGGCTGTGTGGAGCTGGAAGCGGCCCAGCAAAGCCTGGAGAATGTCATCCCCCCACATTACAGCCATCTCATACCTCAAAATTCCCAGGCTCTGCAGGCAGGTGCCGACCATGTGCGCAAACAAGGGGATAAATAAGCTCTTTGGTTTCGCCTCCGGCCACGGGTATGCTTTAGGCAACAGTTATGGGGATCTCTGACATGACTGGCTTTTTTATATCTCTCTGCGGCTTACGCCACATCTATGAATCAAAAGATTGAACCACCATGAATGGACAGATTTACGGCATAATCGGGCACCCCCTGGGACACACACTGAGTCCGGATCTGCATAACTGGGGTTTTGCCCGGCTGGGGCTTCCCCACAAACTTTATTGCCGGTGGCCACTCCCCCCGGAAGAAATCGCCCTTTTTCTCAAGTCCTTTCGGCTGCTGGAAATTTCCGGAATTAGCGTGACCATTCCACACAAGGAAACTATTATACCCTATATTGATGGACTTTCCCCGCAAGCCAGCCGGATAGGTGCGGTGAACACCCTGTATTGGAGTGGGGACAAAGTGCTGGGAACAAACACAGATATAAAAGGATTCACCACACCCTTGCTTTCGGCCGGCTTGGACCTTGATTCCGCATTGGTTTTGGGCGCCGGCGGAGCTTCCAAGGCGGCCCTTTATGCCTTGAAAGAAATGGGGATAAGAACGACCGTCACCAACCGCGGGGAGGAAAAAGCCCAAAGCAGGGCCAATGAATTGGGAATTGATTTCTGTGCCTGGGAAAAGCGCCACAAGGTGACAGCTGATCTATTGGTCAATACCACTCCTCTGGGAATGCAGGGGGAAAAAAGCGGGGGGTCGCCTTGGGAAAAGAGCATGCGCCCCTTCAAGGCGGTTTACGATATAATTTACAACCCCGTGTGGACTCCTTTCCTACAGCAAGCCGCGGAGGAAAATAAACCCGCTATATCCGGGCTGTGCATGTTTGTAAGCCAGGGGTTGGAGCAATTCCGCATATGGACGGGACTAGAGTTGGACTACAACTCCGCTTTGGACCATTTGGGGGGAATTTTGGACATACAAAACATCCCTGCCTGCTAAAATACTCTAGTGCCTGTGTGTCACACTCGAAAAAGATAGAATTGGTCTCCGGCCTCTTTGACGCCACCTGCCCCCCCCTTTGATACTTTTGGATGCTTTTAACGAGAGGTTTGGTACTCAAAACTACCAAATTTAGAGGCGGATCTAATCCACATATACTTTAAGCTTATCCCCGGGATGGATTAGTGTTTTTCGAGAAATACCATTCCATTTCTGCAGATCCCGAGGATGGACTCCAAAACGACGGGCAATATCCCAAAGCGTATCCCCGCGCCGCACACGGTAACGCACCACTTGTTTCTGCACCTCTGCCGCCTCCTGGGCCGAAGCTGAGGCCCTCCCGGGGGCCATATCCGGGACATAAATCTTTTCCCCCGGCCTGAGAGTGCGAGGGTCGCTGATGCCATTGGCCCTGTACAGTGTTTCTAGACCCACCCCGAAGCGTTTGGCTACATCCCAAAGGGTGTCCCCTTTGCGCAAAGTATAATTGGCCCTTTTACGCGCCCGGCTGCGAGTTACGGAAGTTGCACTATGCGGAATCATAAGCGATTGGCCGGGACGAAGCAAATTGCTGCTGCGATTGTTCACCTGCTTTAGCACGGAAATAGGAATATTGAAATTTTGCGAGATCCGCCACCAGGAATCACCCTTGCTTACGCGGTATCGAGTATATCCGCTGTACGGACGGGAATTGGAGTCCTCCAGATAGGCCTTGGCCTGTTTCAATTTCTCCTGGGGCACGTAGACATTGCTCTTTTGCCGGGGGGGACTGACCTGACGCCGGAATGCGGGATTAAGCTTCCTGAACTCTTTCCAGCTCATATCCATGCGGGTGCAGAGTCCGAGCAAATCAGTACCGCCTCGAACCTGCAATTTTTGAACATTATCCTGCTCTTGCCATTCAAGGGCATCAAAACCCAACCCATCCAAATTCTTAACTATTTTCAGAATAGCCAGCAACTTAGGCACATACAAACGCGTTTCACGGTGTAAATAGCGCCGGGAATCTATCAACTCGAAATAATCATCACAGCCACTTTGGCGCAGGGCCTGGGCAACACGTCCCTCGCCGGCGTTATAAGCGGCTAGCGCCAAGTACCAGTCCCCGAAGTCATTATAGAGTTTTTTCAAATATTTTGCAGCTGCCTTTGTGGAGAGATAGGGATCGCGACGCTCATCCACCCACCAGTTTACTTCCAGGCCGTATCTCCTGGCGGTCCCAGGGATGAATTGCCAAAGTCCGGCTGCGCCGGCATGGGAATATGCCCGGGGATTAAAGCCACTTTCGGCAAAAGGTAAAAAAATCAGTTCATGGGGAAGTCCCTCTTCTACAAAGACCTTTTTTACGTATGGGAGATAAGTCTCTGCCCGTTCCAGCCAACGGGAGAATGTTTTTCTGTGCTTATGCGTGTAATACTTGAAATACTGTTGCATCCCTTTGGTTTCCTGGACATCCAACTCAAAGTCCAAGCCCACTTTTGACTGCAAAGCCTTTTCCTCCACCTCGGAAAGCGGAGCATTAGCAGTGGCATTGGCTACCGCTTCCCACTGGGCAGAGTCTTCTTTTGCCGGCAGGTCGCTATTATAATCTTTTAAAAGGACCCCTTTCACACCTGCATCTTTATTCTTTTTGCCGGAGAGAAAGGGCATTACCCCTGAGGCAAGTAGTTCCTGGCTTCCCTCCTGGTTCGCTTCCTCCTTTAGCAGAGAATTGGAGGCATTTACCGCTTTCCGACTCGCATGTCGGGATTCAAGCGAATTTTTGTGCATGCCAGCCTGGCAGGCTAACAAAAAAAGGGGAAGAAGAAAAACGAGCTTGTGCATAATAAGGGGGCTCCCTGAAAAATTTGGCAATCAGTTATAACTAGCTGAAACAGGATTACTTGGCAATCTCAATCTGTTCCGGAATGGCGGTTTTCCGGCGAATCCATATGCTCCCTCGGCTTTGACGCCGGACTACCGGATTGCCGCTTGCAGGGATGCAGTTTCGGCGCCGGCATATCTGATTCTGATGCTATTCCCTTTTCTTTCGTTTGATCCTTTTGGATACATTTAACAAGGGGGTCGGCCCTTAAATTACAAATCCGTGTGCCGAAAAGGAGCAGGCGAAAGGAACACAAAGAATCCATTGAATTTGGGGGGCACCTAGAAAAGAGTGATTTTCTTGATTCCGGCCACAGTCCTGCCCCGCTCCAGGGGGCCGCAGTTTACTTCGCCACCCCTCTTCGCTAGTATAAGGAAAATTTGGGAACAGCAACAACGAGGCGAGGGAAAATGCCTGAATATATAATTGGACGCAAACCGGTCATGGAGGCCCTTAAATCCACCTATAAAGGAATTGACCTCGTATTGGTGGACAGGGGACGGATTAGAGCCCTGGAAAATATTGTTCAGGAGGCCGGAAATGCCGGTATCTCCATACGCCGTGTTTCCAGCAGGGAATTGGACAGGCAATGTGCGGGAAATCATCAGGGAGTCGCTGCCCGTGTGACCCAGGCCCAATCCGTCTCCCTGGAAAAAATCCTGTCCCTCTTGCCGGATTCTCCGCTGCCGCTCATACTTGCTTTGGATCAGGTACAGGACCCCGGTAACGTAGGCAGCCTGGCCCGCACCCTTTTGGCCTTGGGTGGAGCGGGAATGGTCCTGCCCAAGAACAATAGTGCCCATATTGGGACCGGCGCGCTCAAGGCGTCTGCGGGAGCCATCAGCCGGCTGCCCTTTAGCAGGATAACCAATATGGCCCGCACGCTGGAAGAACTCAAGCAGGAAGGATTCTGGATATACGGGATACAGTCCGCGGACAAAGCGCAAAGCATTTACCCGGCCAGACTGCAATTTCCAGCAATTGTCCTTTTGGGCAACGAAGAAAAAGGGATACGACCCAATGTCTGCAAACGTTGCGATGTATTGCTGCATATCCCCATGCCCGGAGGATTCGACTCCCTGAATGTGGCCCAGGCCGGGGCAATTGCATTATCCGAATTCTTGCGCAAAAAATTCTACACCTAAAGTATTCCTTCCACCCGAATACAGGATCCCCCTTTTTTCAGAATATCCAGAATTTCCATCTTGCCTGCATCCGGACATTTTTGGACTTCCGGATAAAAATCAGTTTATATACTTGGGTATATTCAGGAAAAGATTTTCTGTATAGGAGACCATGGTGTCCATAATCCATGGGAAAGCAAACAAAAGAACCAGGAAAACGGACAGAATCTTGGGGACAATAGTCAGGGTCATTTCCTGAATCTGTGTAGCAGTCTGCAGGATACTCACCACGACACCAACTATCAGCCCCACACCGAGCATGGGCATGGCCACCATCATGGTCGTTTCAATAGCCTGCCTGGCAAAGCCGACAACAAATTCCGGTGTCATAATTCCTCCTATTCGGTTTTTGTCGATTTTATGTCCAAAATATCGTTGTAGTTCACCGGGCCCAGATCTCCAAGTTTTGGTCAGGCAAAACTGTTGACCAGAGAACGGATTATAAGGTTCCATCCATCCACAAGGACGAACAAAAGGATCTTGAAGGGCAGGGAAATCATCACCGGTGGCAGCATCATCATCCCCATGGACAACAATATGCTGGCCACCACCATATCCAGGATCAGAAATGGGACATAGATCATAAACCCGATCTGGAAACCGGTTTTGAGCTCACTTATCAGGTATGCCGGGAGCAAGAGTGAGGTGGGGACATCGGTCTTATTCTTCGGTCTCTCCATGTCCGTTATGGAAAAAAAGACGGCCAAATCCTTTTTCCGCGTATGCTTGAACATGAAATTGCGTATAGGCATTTGGGCCTTGGATATGGCCTCTTTATATTCGATTTTCTCATGCAAATAGGGCTGGAGTGCTGTTTGGTTGATCTGTTTACCCACAGGCATCATAATAGCCACTGTCATGAAAATTGCCAAAGCGACAAGTATTTGATTAGGGGGCATCTTCCGGGTGCCCATCGCTTGGCGTAAAAAGGAGAAAACCACAATTATCCGGGTGAAGGAAGTAGCGGTAAGGACAATGGCCGGCGCTACGGAGAGTATCGTAAGTAAAAAGAGTATCTCCAAATAAATGGAGATCTTGCTTGGTTCCGGCTCTCCGGCGGCCATGGAAAGAGAAAGGGTGGGCACAGCCGGTCCTTCGGCCCCGAAGCCCACGACCGGGAGGAAAAGTATCAGGACACTAACTATCGTCAGGAGCTTGGGAAGTCTTCCGGGAAAGGATGTGGGCAAACTCTTTATTGTTCTCATGGTCCGTTTCATTCGCTTTTATCTTGGTCAAAAATTCAATCTGGGTCTCACTAACGCCCAGCACAAGATACTCATTCAAAAAACGGACCACTACTACGCTTTTCTTCGGACCAACACTTAAATTGGCCACATGGGTAAGAGGACCGGACTTGCCCACGGAAAGCCCCGCCTTGTGTCCATAACGACGCAGGATATAAAATCCCACAAAAATCATGGCCAGAATCAGGATCAAGGCGCCGACGGTTTTCAATCCCGCCGCACCCATAGTCAGAGAAGAGGCAACTCCGGTTGCGTTAGCCAAGCTTTTTAACCCTCTCCATGGGGCTAATGATATCAGTGAGCCTGACTCCAAATTTCTCGTTGATAACCACGGCCTCCCCGCGAGCCACCAGTTTCCCGTTGACCAGTATCTCCAGAGGTTCCCCGGCCAATTTGTTCAGCTCAATCACCGATCCCTGCCCCAGTTGCAGAAGTTCGTTCACCAAAAGTTGTGTTCCGCCCAGTTGAGCGGTTACATTCAAGGGAATGTCCAGAATGAAATCCAGGTCCCTTTTTTCGCCCTTGCCTTTTTGGGCTTTGACATCCTCTGTCAAATCCTTGAATTCAACATCCTGGCTCTGTCCGGCCATATCCTTCTGCTTTTTTTCGTCCTTGGAGGTCTGTTCCTCCTCATCGGCCAAAGCCTTGGCCCATTCGTCCGCAAGACCCTCCTCGTCCTTGGAAGCGCCTTCTGCGCTGCTATCTCCGGCACCTGTTTCCTGGGCTTCCCCTTCTTCGGACTCCAAATCTCCGGACTCTCCCAATGCAGCCGCCCATTCTTCAGCCAGTTTGTCCTGATCTGTTTTTTCTTCTGTGGATTTATCTTCTTCAGCCATGTTTACCTCAGTAACTTTCTTCATTCTCTTTCAAGACCTGAAAAGCCTTGTTCCCCTTGGCCTGACCCGGATACCCCTCAAATTTGCGCACTCCTTCCACCGAGGCCTGCAAAGGATCCTCACGATCCGTATCCAGCATAAGGATGTCCCCCTCTTCCAAGTTCAAAAGTTGACGTCCGGTTATCTGTGCCTGGCCGAATGTCACGTTGACATCTACCGGGACTTCCATCAGGCGTTCCTTGAATCGGGCTATCCAGGCATGGTCCACCTCCAGCCTTTCGGACTGAAAAGCAGCATAGAGTTTGGAGCGTATCGGTTCTATAGTTGCGTATGGGAGACAGACAACCAAGGACCCAATGGCGTTTTCCAGTTCCACTTCAAAGGTAACCACAACCACCACGTCACTGGGAGGAACAATGGAGGCGAATTGGGGATTGATCTCGGTACGGACCAGCTCGATTCCCACTTCGTGTACCGGTCGCCAGGCTTCCTCCATATTGGATAACAAAACTTTGACAACGCGGGTAATTATGGTCTGCTCAATAGGAGTAAAATCCCGCCCCTCTATTTTGGGCTGAGAACCGGGGCCACCGAAAAAATTCTCCACAAGAGAAAAAACAAGCCGGGTGTCCACAATAACCAAGGCATTTCCCCGCAAGGGATCTATCTTGAAAATGTTTATACTCGTAGGCACCGGCAAAGAGCGCATAAAATCCCCGAACTTGGACATATCTATGGACACGGTGCTCACATCAACCCGCTTGCGCAGGGTATTGGCCAAAGAATTCGTGGCCAAACGGGAAAAACGGTCGTTGATTATTTCCAGTACCGGCATCCGGCCGCGGATAATCCTATCCTGGTTGGAGAGATCAAAGGAAACTACTCCGGAATCGTCCTCTTCCGGGGCCTCGGTCTCGGTTTCCACCTCACCGCCTGTAAGCCCTGTAAGCAAGGCATCTACTTCATCTTGATTCAGTATCTTATTCATAATTTAGATTATCTGATCCACCCTATTGCCGAAATCAACTCCTGCCTGTGCTCCCCTGATAAATGGGGCCCAAGAAATTCCTCTAATTTTAACTATCTATTCTGGCTGGATTTTACCATAGCCATACTTCTTCCTTTACTGAACCACAAACTCCGTAAAATATACCTTGACCACCGGTGATTCCCCTACAATCTGATTCAACCTGCTAACGACCTCATTTTTCAATTTAAGCTTTTCCTCCATAGAGTCAACATCGGAGTAGCTCTTACTGGACAGGAGCATAAGCAGGGCATCCTTGACTTTGGGCATGGAATCCTGCAACTTTTTGGAAGCTTGCTTGTTTACCACTTGTACATCCATGGACACCTTCAAATACCTCCGCCCCAAGGGATCGGCCAAATTTACGATCATGGAAGGCAAGGAAACCATTTGCGTTTTACTCTTTTTCCCATTCTCGCCGGTACCTGATTCAGCTTTCGTTGCGTTTCCCTTGCTTTTCCCCGAATCGTTTGCCAGGAAATATTGATAGCCGAAATAGCCTCCAGCTCCCAGTCCCAGAATGATTACTCCGAGCAATATCCATTTGATTTTTCCCTTTTTCTTCTTAGGCTCCTGCCCTTCTTGCTCTTCCTGGTTCTCATTCTTGGCCATGCTTCCCTCCGGGGTATTACATATACGAGTGGGGCATATCCTTAAAAAGTATCTCCACTCTTCTGTTACGCGCTCTCCCTGCCGGGGTTTCGTTATCGGCTATGGGGAGATGCCGCCCATAGGCGGATACCGAAAACCGCTGCGGGTCTAGGTTCTTTTCTTCCAGGAAATAGTTAAGCACCGCCAAAGCCCGCTCTTCGGAAATGCGCATATTTCCTCTCTCCGGGGAGGGGACATCGTCCGTATATCCGGCTACATTCACCGGAGCGGGCCATATACGGGCCAGCTTAGCCACTTCCTCCAAAATTTCCCGGGCCTGGTTGTTCAGACTCGTCTTTCCCAAGGGGAAGAGCAACTTGTCCGTAAGCACCAGTGAGACACCTTCCGGACGTTTCAGGACTTTTAAATTTTCCTCCAGGGTGCTTTTATTTATCTCCGGAGGCAGAACCGTATCCGGGAAAAGCAGATCCTTGATCCTTTTTTTCTTTTCCAATATTTCCCAAGGTTTTTCAATGGCTTTCCGCAAAATTTCAAAACGTTTTTCCACCTTACCCGATGTCTTGGTGGACATAAAGGCAATATCCTTAGTAAAAACCGATGAAACTTGACGGATTATACTCTTGTCCATGCTGGACATGCTCAAAAGGAGCACAAAGAAAGTAAGCAAAAGAGTCATCATATCCGAGAAAGTAACCAACCATGCCCCGGAACTCTTTCCTCCTCCCTTTTTCTTCTTTTTCCTAGCCATGGCTTCCGCTTACTCCCCGGTGCGATTCTCATCTAGATCGAACTGAAAATTTTTGTAAATGAACTCATCATTGTCAATTTGACGCCGGACTCTGGACTTGGCCGACAGTTGCGCCTGCCAGTCCGAGTGGCGCTTATCCAGGACAATTTCCACCCGGCGGTTTTTGCGACGTCCCTTAGCGGTGGAGGAAGGATATCTGGGCCGATCCCCTGCGAAGGCCTCCAGACGGAGTCGTTTTGCCTTGATATCGTGGTTCAGGAAATAATCGTATACATTCACCACCCGTTGCAGGGAGAGCCTCCACAAGGATTTGCCCTTGCCCGCTCTCATGGGGCCCTGCTTCTTCCCGTACTCTCCTCGCTTGGTAGATGTATGTCCGGTAAGGAGCAGGGGATAATCCGCTTTTTTCAATACCGGAATCACCCGATCCAAAGTATTCTTCCCAGCCGCAGTAAGCTCGCTATCTCCAGGCCGGAACAAAACGCCGCCACCCATGATCACGATCTGTTTAAACCGGCTGGTTAGCAGATCCACATCTTTTAATTTGTTATCCCACAACAGCTTTTTCAGAGGTTTCAGATCCTCGCTTTCGGTTATAGGACCGGGGTCGTGACTGGTTTTGCCCTCCGCCAGACGCAGGACATCCATACCCTTGGTCCCCACGCCGAAACTGCCGGAAATGGAACTCCAAGCCAATTGGACTTTGCGGGTATCTTTAAGGGAGGCCATGCTCAAAAGGAGGACAAAAAAAGTAAGCAAAAGGGTCATCATATCCGTGAAAGTGACCAGCCAAGCAGCACCGTCTCCTTCCTCCTCTTTCTTCTTCTTGCGCCGGGCCATGTCAATCCTGTTCCTGCCTGGACTTGGGGGGGAGATAACTGTTCAGTTTCTCCGCTATTATCCTCGGATTTTCACCCTTGGAAATGGACAAAATCCCCTCCATGACCATCTCCCGGGCCAGCACCTCCTGTTTGCTTTTGGTCTTCAGCTTCCCGGCCATGGGATTAAAAATCAGATTGGCCAAAAGCGTGCCGTAAAAAGTGGTCAATAGGGCCACTGCCATAGCCGGACCTATTGTGCTGGGGTCATTCATTGTCTGCAACATCTGAACCAGTCCGATAACCGTACCGATCATGCCCAGGGCAGGAGCAAATGATCCCATCACACTCAAGATTTCCGCACTGTTCTCGTGACGGTCCTCAAGATAGGAGATTTCCGTCTCCAATATTTCCTGGATGGTTTGCGGCTCCAAACCGTCCACAGTGAGCTGTAAACCTTTACGGAGGAAAGCATCGTTTACTTCTTTTAGGAGGGGCTCCAAAGAAAGTATCCCCTCTCTTCGTGCACGGTTGGCATAATCCAGGAACTGCTCAATGATCGAGGAAGGATCCTCGGACTTGGCGAAAAAGGTATTCTTGATAATTCCAATTACCCCCAGAACATGTCCCAAGGGATAATTAATGAGGGTAGCTCCAATAGTCCCCCCCACGACAATAAGCATTGCCGGCAGATTAATAAATACCAACGGGCTTCCGCCCACAACAATGGCTGTGGCCACCAGCCCGAATGATAAAACTATTCCGATTATCGTAGCAAGATCCATGGGTTACCGCTTTTTTTTAATCCATTCCAGTAAATGCTGGGTTCGGTACTAAGGGGATATATCTCCTCAACAAAAAAAGATTTGGCTCTCCGGCACAGCGTGTGGATTTTTTATATTTTCTCCTCCTGATTTTTGGGGATGTTTTTAAGGACCCAAAGATTTTTTGTTTCCCGGAGGTTCCCTGTGGCTTATTAACCACCCGGGTCTTTAAAGTCTTGTCCTATTGCCGATTATTGAAGCCCGCCTGTCACTTTTTCGGCCAATGAACAAAAATTCTTTACATCTATGTTCAATCGCCTGAAAATTTTATTCTCTACTAACAATACTCCCGTGGGCCGAAAATCCGGGTACCTACCCGAACCAATGTAGCACCCTCTTCTATGGCCTGAACAAAATCAGCAGTCATCCCCATGGACAGATGGGGGAGGGACCGCCCCAGTCTCTTTTCCAAATCCGCCTTCAACCTGCGCAATTTTACAAAATAGGGCCGGGTTTTCTCCCCGTCTCCCAAAAATGGGGGAAGAACCATAAGTCCTTGTAAATCCAAACCCTTCATCTCTTCAGTCCGGGCACTCAATTGCAGTAGGCCATCCTCAGCTACCCCTGATTTTTGGTCCTCCCCACCGAGATTGACCTGAATCAGCACCGGCTGAGTCCATCCTTGCTCTTCCACAGCCTTGTTCAGGCGCTCAGCCACTTTCAAGGAATGCACGGTCTCTATCATATCAAAACGGCCGGCTACTTGCTTGGCTTTATTCGACTGTAGATGGCCGATAAAGTGCCATTTTATATCCAATTCGCGGAGTTCGTCCATTTTATCCATGGCCTCCTGGACATAATTCTCCCCGAAAGCTGCCTGCCCCACCTTATACAGTTCAGCCACCATTTCAGCCGAATGGGTTTTGGACACGGCAACCAATGACACATCTCCATCTGATCTGCCCGCTTTTCGGGCAGCCACTCCGATTTCTTCCAACACTTTATCCAGATTTTCTTTAAGCTGAGAGGATTCCATTAATTTGCTCCACATCTTTTTTCAGATTATGTAAACAGCAAGTTGTCCACTCCTCCAGGATGTCACTAAAATACTAAGCATGCACAAGAGAATTTTTTTTGTAATTATTAAAGTCCCATAAAAGGCATAAAGCCCCCTTCAATTTTCAAGACTCCAGTCCCAGTTCCGCCAAAAGAGAAGGGTTCTCATTCCACTTGGGTCTTACTTTTACCCATAAATTCAAATATACTTTTTTATCCAGGATTTCCTCCAGCTCTTTGCGGGCCTGAATCCCAATGCGCTTCATATTCTGGCCCTTTTCTCCGATCACAATCGGTTTGTGCGTTTTACGGGAGACTACAACGGAGGCTTCTATACGCGCCAAATCCGCCTCTTCCTGCCACAGCTCTACCTGCACAGCCAGATTATATGGCAATTCGCGATGCAAATTCAAAAAGAGTTTTTCCCGAATTATTTCCGAAGCTATAAACTTGAGGGGTAAAACGGACAGCTGTTCCGGGGGATACACGGCTCCCCCCTCGGGTAAAGCAAGACGAATCCTTTCCAGAATATCTTCGGTTCCCAGACCATCCTTTGCACTTACGGGAAAGATTTCCGCTTCCGGGAATGCTTCCTGCACAGTCTCGATCATGGGTAGAAGATGTTTTTTGTCCCCCAAAAGATCCACCTTGTTCAGAGCAAACACGAGAGGTCCCTTCCTTTGCTCCAGGTGCGCGGCAAATACCGACAAATCCTTTTTTAGCTTATTAGGCTTACGGCAATAAAGACCTGCATCAAGCATCAGAATCACCGCATCCCCGGACTGCAACCCCTTCCAGGCAGAACGAACCATTATTTCGTTCATCCTACTCCGTGGTTCATGTACTCCCGGGGTATCTAAAAATACCAGCTGCATATGCTCATCTGTCAAGATCCCGGTAATCTGATTCCTAGTAGTCTGCGGTTTGGGGGTCACTATAGCCAATTTTTCCCCCAGGGCCTGGTTCAAAAAAGTGGATTTTCCGGCGTTGGGTGGTCCAAGCAAGACCACCACTCCGAAACGAAAATCCTGTGCATTATCTTGCATATACTTTTCCTCCCCGCTATGCAGCTTACCTGCATCAAGCGGTAAATTAAACCTCAAAATACTGTTTTAATTTGATTACATCGGCCTGGTCCAGACCGAACGCCCCAAAAATACCCTGCAGGACAAAAAGAGGACTCATATAATCATGTCTCCAATCGAACACTAGCTCCAGTCCACTGCCCTCGAAAGCGGAATCCAGAACCAGAGGACAGAGATCCACATTGCGCGTTTTTTTCTTTCCTTTCTTTTGCACCAAAAAAGAAGAACTTGTCCGGAAGTGTTCCCATCGTGCATCTATATCCAAGCCGTGGCCGGGTCTAAAATCAATCCTGTATTTTTCGGCCACCGGTTGTGCCTGGCGTTTACTCAGGTCAAGTTCCTGCACCCATGTTACTTTCAATCCGGAGGGCAAATCGTGGTTAATGCCGGATGTTATTTCTTGGGCTCCCACTTGCCTGCGGAAAAATATATCCAACCATTCGCATCTGCTTTGCACTCCAACCGGTAAAGCTCGGGAAAAAGACATAAGGGGCATGGGATGGTATCCGCGGGAAAAAGTCAAAGGGAGTTTGGCCCGCCGCATGGCCCTTTCCCACAGTCTCTGCATTTCCAGCTGGCTCAACCAGCGGGACATACCTGTTTTGGAATACCAAAGCCGCAGGTGCACTTCTTTATGTCCGGGCTGAACAGCATCGGTGCCTTTCTTTATAGTATCGGCCGCCTCCCAATTCGCCCTTTTTCCGGCGTCATGGACCACAGGGCGGATTTCCCCGCTCTTGCTCTGCCCCCTCAAGGTGGACTGACCTTCCTTGTGGTTGCATACTCCGCATCCGCCGCATTTTCCACTTCTGCAGTCCTCGGTGGGGACCCCTTTATATGCTTTGGCTCTCTCGGCCTGCAAAAATTTGCGAGTTACTCCTGCATTTAAATGATCCCCGGGCAGTGCCTGGTTCAAATCCCTACTTTGCAGATATTCGTTTATCTGTACATCATTGTTTTCCAGCACAGCCATCCAAGAATCAAAGGCCAGATGATCGCTCCAGCTAGTAAAAAAAAGGCTATTTTGGAATGCTTGCTTAATAACCGGGGCCAACTCCCGGCCTCCCCGGGAAAACAACCCTTCCAAAACGCTCATTTCCGGAAGTTGCCACTTAAGGTTCAACCATTTGTAGGGGCGACAAATCTTTTGAAGATAGCTGATCCGTTCTTTCATTTCCTCCAATCCCAGCTGTCTCTCCCACTGGAAAGGAGTATGGGTTTTGGGGACAAAAGGGGAGATGGAAGCAGTGATCCGAATCCGGCCTGCATTTTCCTCCGGAGCGCACCCCCTCACTTTGCGGCAAAGCTCCAAAATCCCGTCCAGATCAGCCTGTTCTTCGGTAGGCAAACCAATCATAAAATACAGTTTTACGGACTTCCATCCCCAGCGAAAGAGCCCCTGCACATGCTGCAGCAGATCATCTTCCCCAATCCCTTTGTTGATCACATTACGCAATCGTTGGGTACCGGCCTCGGGAGCCAGGGTAATACCGGTTTGCCGGATACTGGCCATTAACCGCATCATCTCTTCGCTAACAGACCCCGCCCGGACAGAAGGCAAAGCCAAGGATACTTGCTCGCTAGCGCAACGTGTATACACCTCGCTGAAAAGTTCAAAAAGGCGGGAATAGTCACCGGTGCTAAGCGACAAAAAAGAAATCTCTTCAAAACCGGTCTGATTCAGCCCCCCTTCTATATGGCTTAAAATCTGTTCGGGTGTACGCTCCCGCACCGGCCTGTAGGTCATACCCGCATGACAGAAACGGCATCCCCGCGTGCATCCACGGGCAACCTCCACGCTCAATCTGTCGTGCACCGGTCTTCCGTAAGGGACTATTTGTTTTTCCGGAAAAGGTATGTGGGCAATATCGTTCACAACTGCTTTTTCCACTGCTTGTCTTTCAAAAAAGCTGCCGGAAGACTTTTCCGGAAAAAATCCGGGAACGTAAACGCCGGGTATGGAAACAATCTCTCGTAAAAATCCCGAACGCGAAATTCCGAGTCTTTTACTTTCTTCCAAAAGCTCTGCAATACTGGGGAGGGATTCCTCTCCATCCCCCACAACCATAAAATCTACAAAGTCGGCCAGAGGTTCGGCGTTGAAAACGGCCCCGCCGCCGGCAGCCACCAGGGGATATCGTGCATCCCTTTCCCTGGATTCAAGGGGTATATGGGCCAAATCAAGCATATAAAGCACATTGGTATAACACAGTTCATGGGTAATGCTGAAGGCCACAAGATCGAAAGAGGAAACAGGGTGATCCGATTCCAGGGAGCACAAGGTGGTGTTACGTTCCCTTAAAATGCCGGCCACCTCCAGAGTAGGGGCAAAGACGCGTTCTGCCCAAAAATCTTCTTTTCTATTCAGACAATGGTATAGTATTTTCTGGCCAACATAGGCCATTCCCACATCATAAACATCCGGGAAAGCCAAAGCGATACGGATATTTATATTTTCCGGTTTCTTGTGCACACTATTTATTTCATTACCCAAATAACGGCTGGGCTGGGGCAGATAAGGGAGAAGTTCTTTCATCGCGATTGCAAGTGTTTATATTAAAATAACTGATTGTCCGAGCAGGTTACCGGATACAGGGAGCCAAACATATTTTTAACCTTTAGCCATCCCTGCGCTCGTTTTCTTTGCTTCCGGCCCAAGGCCCGAAAAATAAACGGGCAAGCCCTCGGGCCTGCCCGTAAATAGATCCTCTCGACTAAGACAAACGGCTTATGGGAAAAAGCCAAAATTATTTCAAAAATTTACTCATATCGGAGACATTACCCCCCTGACCGGCCATATTTTCCAAATCTTTCAAGGCGCTAGCCGAAGAAATGGTCAAATTACTGGAGGCTTCGGTATATTTCTCCATTATTTCCTGGGGGATGGTCTGGTATTCAAAAAGGATGTGCCTACCGTCAATCTCCCCGCCGATCTCATTGTCAAAAGGATAACCGAAGGGAAGTAGAGCCATCTGTACCCCTCCCTGCTGAGAGGGAATCATTTGCAGGTTGGCTGGCTCTATTATTTTATTGTTTTCCTCGTCCCATTTCCCCAAGGCCATATCCCCGTTAACCAGCTTGAACAATTTGATATCTTGAGCCATTTATAATCCTCCTGTATAAATTATCTTTTAAACTATTGAATCTAATGCCTGAATCTTATACTGTCAAGAAAGCCCGGGAGGCAAAACAGACTTAAGGAGAATCGATATGAATCCCCTGGATATATTTATCATCGCAGTATTGGCATTTTTCTTTTTTCGGGGTATTTTTCGCGGACTTGTGCGGGAAATTTCCTCAATAGTAGGCCTTGTTCTGGGCTTTTTCCTGGCCAACACCTATTATCCGCAACTGGTTCCCACGTTTACCAAGTTGCTTTCCAATAGCGACTATGCCTCGATAGTCAGCTACCTTCTGATCTTTTTCGGAACGATGTTTGGGGTACTTTTAATCAGCGTAGCCCTGCGCAGTATTCTTCAGCTGGCCATGCTCGGCTGGCTTGATCGGGTCGGGGGAGGGGGATTAGGATTCATCAAGGCAGCCCTTATCTGTAGCATTACCCTTTTGATACTCACTTCATTTATGCCTGCAGATACCGGATTTATTCAAGATTCCAAACTAGCTCCTTATGTGAATCAAATGAACAGAAGCATAGTCCGTTTCGTCCCGAATGATCTCAAACAGAGATTTTCGGATAAAAAAAAGGATTTCGGGTCTTTCTGGGAGAATGAAATCATGGACAAAGTCAAACCGCAAGGACAAAGCTAATTGAATACGGAAGAAAGGCTTATATCAATAATCGATACATTGATCGGTCCAGATGGCTGCCCATGGGATAGAGAACAGACTCCGCAGACACTTGCAGACTATCTTGTTGAGGAAACATTCGAACTTGTTTCCGCAATCCGGGCCCAGGATGCGCAGGAAGTTCAGGAGGAAATGGGTGACGTCTTTTTCCTGCTTTTCTTTATTTGTGTCCTCTACAGGGAAAACTTCCACGTGGGGGATATCCTTGATAATAGCGCCGCCAAAATGATTAGAAGGCATCCCCACGTTTTTGGGGAGACTTCTGTGCAAACCCAGGAAGAGATCTCCGCCAATTGGGAAAAAATCAAAAAAAGAGAAAAAAACAACGCAAGCAAACAAGACAGGATATTCGCCTCTTTGCCCCGGGATCTGCCTCCCTTGATAAAGGCCTACCGCCTTAACTCCAAAGCAGCCCGTAGCGATTTTACCTGGCCTAATACAGAGGAAGTGGGACATAAACTAAGCGAAGAATGGGAGGAATGGGAAAAAGCGCTGTATTCAGGAGACCGAGAGAAAATGGAAGAAGAGCTTGGGGATTTTTTATTCACACTCACCGAATACGCTAGAAGACATAATATAAAACTCAATACCGCCTTGGACAAAAGCAATCACAAATTTTTGAGCCGCTTTGAGCTTATGGAAGATTTGGCCCAGCAAAATAAAACCCCTTTTTCCGAAGTGGGCCGAGAAGAAAAAGAGGCCTTGTGGGCCGAGGCCAAAGGAAGAGAAAACTGGAGTTGACCAACATAAAGCATTGCCAATTGGGTTAAGCGAAAATGCCTGGGGAAATAGACCGAAAGGGCTTGATCAAAAAAAGCTCAGGGCACTTGACTTTCCCAAGACCTGGCAAAGTCATTCCATACGGGAAAGAATAGCCCGAAAGACTTCTTCAACGTCTTTGTCCCCCGTATCTATGAGCACTGCATCTCCCGCCGGACGTAAAGGAGAAACCTCGCGGTTGCGATCCTGCTCGTCACGTTCGGCTAATGCACGGGCAATTTCGTGCGGATCCTCACCATAACCCATTTCTCGTAATTGGCTATATCTGCGTTCCGCCCGGACCAGGGGTGAGGCCTCCAGAAAAAATTTATGCTGCGCTCCGGGAAAAACTACCGTCCCCATGTCCCGACCTTCGGCGACCATGGAGTTGTCCTTCCCCAATTCCTGCTGGGATCTTTTAAGGGCTTCACGCACAGCAGGCAACTTGGCCATATTCGATGCCCAACGAGCCACATCTTCAGTACGGATTTTCTCCCCCAGCACCTCACCGTTCAAAACCACCTGGGTATTTTCCCCGGATCCTTGCAATTCGAATTCAAGCCCCTCCAGGGCCTTCATTAGCATACTCTCATCCCAATCCCAGGCACCATCGCCCAAATACCAGGCCAGACCGCGAAACATGGCCCCGGTATCCAGGTACGCCGCCCCAGCATGAGCAGCAATTTTCTTAGCCAGGGTTGTTTTCCCAACACCGGCGGGTCCATCTATGGTTATCACTCTAGCCGGCATGGATTATCTCTCGCATAGAAAAAACAAACCGTTCATTTTCCCATTCGGTCCCAACGCTGACCCGCAAGGAGTCCGCAAAACCATAACTATCCAGGGGGCGGACAATTATCCCCCGTTCCAGGAGTCCCCGGAAAACTGCGCGGCCAGAAAGCGGCGGAGTAAACATAATAAAATTCGCCTGAGAAGGCCATACCCGGCATCCCAAATCCTCAAGATGACCTTGCAGATATTCGCGCCCCGCAAGGACCACTCGCCGGGTCTCCGCATAAAAATCCCCGTCTCTGAGGGCTGCCTGTCCGGCTTGGTCCGCCAATATGTTCACGCTAAAGGGCAACTTCACCCGCAGCAGGCAATCAGCCAGATCTTCGGGCATCACCCCGTATCCGAGCCGCATTCCAGCCAGTCCGAAAAGCTTGGAAAAAGTCCTTAAAACTACCACATTCCCCAACTTCTCCAGCTGGGGGATAACGGATATCCTGTTTACATCCCTTGCAAAATCCGCATAAGCTTCGTCTACGATCAAGGCACAACCGGCGGGCAGCTTTTGGGCCAAATGGACTATTTCTTCGGAAAAGACGGAGTATCCGGAAGGATTATCCGGATTGGTCACAAATACAATCCGGGTATATTCATCAGTCAAATCCAACAATTTCTCCCAGTCAAAACAAAGGGAACTATCCAGTTCAGCCTGACGGAATTCCACTCCGGATAAGCGGGACTGCAAAGAATAAATGCTGAAACAGGGAGAAAAAGCGCAGATATTGTCCACTCCGGGTCTGGCCAGGATGCGAATCAATGCATCAATTATCTCGTCCGAGCCGTTGCCGGGGACAATACAAGTAGAGGGTATACCCAGAAAAGAGGCCAGAGCTTTGCGTAGCTCGGGATTTCCGGAACGCGGATAGCGGAAAGCAAACTCCGCATTGCTGGCCAAGGAATCGCGTACAACCGGAGAGGTGCCAAGTGGATTCTCGTTGCTGGCCATTTTAATCACTTGGGACAAACCGTATTTCTCTTTGATCTCTTCAATGGAGAGTCCGGGCGAATATGAGTCGAGTCCTCTTGCCTGGGGCACTACTTGTATTCCATGCATTGCACATACCACTTTTTTTTACTTTGCAAATTAAAACAGCCCTTTTCAGGGCCGCCTTGAATTTGAGATTGGGACACAGGGATGGATCCTTCTTCGCCTGATCCTTGCCGGTACTCAAATTTATGTTTTGAACGCCGGCCCTTTCGCTAAAAGCATTTAAAAGGATCAGGCGAAAAAATCCACAGCTAACTTCAAGAATTGAGTATAAGTACACTCAGCAGTTCGACAATGCGTAATTTTCCCGGGAAGCAATGCCGTCTCTCATCCCAGGGCATTAATCTGGCGATCAAATCCCCGGTCCGCGCTCATGCGCCGCAAAAATATCCCCAGCGGGATCTCCGGATCATTGCGGACATCCCGGTTTGCCCACACCGGAGTAACTTCCACCTGTCCCCATTGCTCTCCCTGCACAGTGACATTAAGATTGATGGTCTCCCCCAGGTTGATCCTGGTTGAGGCCGGCAGCAAAAAACCGTCCTGCCCCAAAAAATCATTTCTCCAAGAGCGTTTGAATTCCTTTATGTTCACGAATTTCAGCTGCACTTCATTTCCCTTATATTATCTTGGGCCGAATAAAGATAAGCAATTCATTCTTATTGTGACTTTTCTCCTCGCTCTTAAAGAGCCAGCCCAATCCGGGCACATCGCCTAAGCCAGGCACTTTACTCTCATTGCGGGTTTTGCTTATCTCTCGTACCCCTCCGATAACCAAAGTCTCCCCGTTATCCACAATAAGCTTCGTCTTGGTCGCCTTGGTATTTATATTTTTACTACCTCCACCGACTGGTGTATCATTGGTTATGTCCAGGTCCAAAAGCAATTTGTCGTCCGGGGTAATCTGCGGGGTGACCTTAAGAGACAAAGCGGCTTCTACATATTCAGTCGTTGTGCCTCCGCCTTCGGCTTTCCCGGAGGTGGCAATCTGGGTGCCTTGGGTTATCTCCGCCTGCTCATTGTTCAGAGTAACTACGCGTGGAGAGGATATAGTCCGGGAAAGGCCCTTGGTCTCCCCAAGCTTAAGTTGGGCATCCAGTGTAAAAAGATCCACCCCGGCAATTTTGGCCATATTCCCGGCAATATCCAGCCCCGGGGTATTGGGCAAATTTATGCTTTTTGTAGTAACCCCCCCACCCTTTTGGTATTTTCCCTGCTTGTTGTAACTGTCAGGAAAAGTACTCGTCCCTTCGGGACTGATTGTCGGACCCTGTTTCCCGCCGTAGTAGGATTGCGTAGGATAATTATAGGACCAGTTCAGCCCAACTGCCCGGGTAAAGGAATCCGTAGCATAAACAATACGTGCTTCTATTAGTACTTGCCTTTCCGCTCGATCCAGCTTCTGGATAACGGATTTTATTTTCACCAGATTCTCCGGTACATCGGAAACAATGAGCATATTGGTCCGGGAATCACTGCTGACCTGCCCTTTGTCCGAAAGAAACTGCTCGACATTTTCCACCAATTTCCCCGCCTCGGTATAATTCACTTGGATATATTCGGTGGTCGGCTCCTGCAATTCCTTCATGCTCTGCCGGGCCTGCAGTTCAGCCTGTTTGGACCTTCTAAGCTGCTCCAGCTCCTGCTCCCTTTTCTGAGCCGTGGTTATCCGTAAAATATTCTCTTTCTGGACCTTGACCAGATTTTTTTGGAGTAAAACCAGGTCCAAGGCCTGTTTCCAGGGGACTTTTTTCAGTCGCAGAGAGATAGTCCCTTGTACCCCTTGGTCAATTATCAGATTATAATCCTTTACCGCAGCGATAAGCCGAAGCACATGCTCCACGTCCGCATCCTGCAAGTCCAGGGATATTTTCTTGCCCGTATAGTCCTTTTGCATATTCGGAAACAGGGTATCCATATTATCCCCGGGCTGCTTGTCTTTGTCCGCTACCTTCCGCGTAGCGTTCCCCTTCTTCCGAGCACTCTTCGGCTTCGTCGACTTCTGGCCTCCCTTCAGTTCCGCGGTGCCCGCCCTGCTTTTAAAAAGCAGATCCAATCTGTTGGAGTCCTTTCTGTCCACCTGCATGGGGACCCGTTTTTGCACGGAAAAAACTATCCGGGCTGTCCCTTCCTTGTTCTGAGCCAGCGCCGACTCTATGTGGGAACCGTATTTGTGCAGGCGATACAGCTTGGCTACTGCCGGATCTATCCGGGCATCCGGAAAAGTAACCACAATTTTATCCCCCGGACTTTTTTGGGGTTCAAAATTCAGCCTCCCGTCCGCGGATATTTGTGTATGGACAAAATCTTTCTCATCTGCATAGAAATCAATCCCGGTAATCCGGATATTTTCTACGGGCTTTTTAAAAGAATCCCCTTGAACCTGGCTTTCTTGCACTCCTTTTTCCGCCCTTCGGGAAGTCCTCTTGGCCAGAAGCAGCTTAATCTCCTCCGGTTCGGGGCGGGAAAGTAAAAATTGCACCGGTGAACTCAGAAAAAAGTGCATTTTTTTTGTCTCTCCCGCAGCAGAAGGGACTCGCTTTGTTTCCCTGATCAAATCGGAAGAAACAGTATCAAACACCTCAAAGGCGGGGACCGCCGGAGAAAAGGTCAACACCAGTTCTTTTTCCCCACGCATTTTCGGGGACACTGTAGTCCCCTGAGTCACCGGCAGAAATACAATGTTTTTTTTCCCTTTCACCTGAATCCGGGCCTTTGTTGCGGCAGCGGACTCAACATCCTCCATTTCCTGGTCCAATTGCGGCTTTTGTTCCTGATTGGCTACTTCCCTGCCATTTTTTGTTTTAGCTGCACAACCGGCAAGCACGGCAAGACAAAGGACCGCCAACACAAACGGAACAGGACTAATTGTTCTTATTCTCTTCATCAGTACGCACCTTGAGTGTGATCTTTTTTTTCTTGGTATTCCCAAGAACATCCACCACCTTTTCCTGGACTACCACCCGGTGAGGAAGAATGCGGACCACTTCTCCGGAATTCCGCCCCACCCTGCTCCCCTCCTGGAGCAAGTACCCCTTTCCGTCCGGGAGTTCGACCATTGCCCTGGCGTTATTCGGTTTCCCCGGATACCACAAGATACCCACCAATTGCAGTTGAGAAACTTCCACCTTTTCCAGTGGGGTCAGTGGGCGTTGGTCCTTTTTTCTGTCCCGTGAGGCGATCTCTTTCTTGTCCAGGAAGGGGCGGAACGGGTCGTTTTCCGGACCGAGCGTATAATGTGACTCCAAAGGGCCCAACCAATCGGCACTATCCCTTTTTTCCCGGGCACTTTTGTCCTCGCCCGCAGCATTTTCAACCCCTCCTCCAAAGATAGGATATAATACCAGACATGCTGCCGTTGCGATTGTTATCTTCCAGGACAAAAACTTCATCATCCGCTATCTTTTTCTTTTTTTTGTTCCTCAGGAGTAAGTGAACGGTAGACAAGTAGGGACACATCCGCGGACAAAAGCATGTCATTTCTTTCCCCCTTTTGTCCCTGAGGGGAAAACCGGATGGATTCCAGGCCTACTAAGCGATCCAGCCGGGAAAGCCGATCAAAGTAGCGCATAAGATTATAAAATGTCCCTTTCAATTTCAATTGTACCTGGCGCTGGGCATAAAAATTTTGTTTTTTTTCTCCACCCGGCTTAAACAAGAGGAAATCCACTCCCTGATCATTGCCCAGCTTCTCAAAAGAGGCAAGTAGCCTCTCCAGGGCTTGAGCATCCTGAGGCAGGAGCTGTTTGGCGTAGGCAAACTCGTTTTTCTTGGACTTGAGCTCTTTTTTCCTTTTTTCCAGCTTTGCGGCGGTTTTTTTGTTCTTTTTTATATTTTTTTTCAGTTTTTTTATCTGACCCTGTACTTTTTCCATTTCCCCTAGCTTCGGCCCCAGAAGAAGATACCAGCCGCCGCCCAGGATTAGGCCCAAACCCAAAACAAAGATAAGGACCTTATGCAAGGTAGTCAGTTGCTCCAATTGATCAGAAAAGGATTTTTTGGCCATTAGGCCCCTCCTTTCTCTTTGGAGACTTCGGTCGCGGGCTGGGCCAGGACCTCGCAATCAAAACCGACCAAATCATACCCCTGGATTGTTCGCCGCGAAGTCTGCTTGGTTATCACATCGCGGATATAATCCGCCTTTCTCAGTCTTGCCACATACTGGGCAAAAGATTGATTATCCATGGCAACTCCGCTTATCTCTATCTCCCCACTCCGGTTTAGCCTGAAAGACTTGAACCATATCCGCGATGCGGGAAGTACACGGACGATCTCTTCGATATAGGAGACCGGCAGACCCTGTTTCTCCCGTATTTTGCGGATAGCCTTGATCTTGTCCTTTAAGGCCTCGACATCCTTTTCCAGCTCCTTGACCTTTTTCACGCGCGACTCGAGTTTCTTGTCCAACTTGCGAAGGGAGGTCCTTTGTTTCTTTAGCTCGGTCAAATTTCCGCCCAACCAGAAATTGGCCCCAAGGACCACGCCAAGAGCCACCAAAAAAGCAATCCCTATCAGGACCACTTGCTTGGTGGTGTTTGAGACTTTGCCTCTGCTTGTTTGGGGCAGGAGATTTATCTTGATCATCGTTTACTCGTATAGAATCCAGCGCAAAAATTATACTCCACCAGGAAAATCGGCTCCTCTAAAGGACTCCACGCAGAGCCAGTCCTGTTGCCACGGCATACTGCGGAGCGATCGCATTCAAGTATTTGAGATCAAATTTATCAGAATCAACTCCTAGGTTCCGCCAGGGATCTAAATATTCCACCTCTAGGTCCAGCCCGGCGGACATGGCCTCGCTTATCCCGGGCATCAAGCTGCCTCCGCCGGAAATCATCAATTTTTTGGCCGGTTCGGCTTCGGGCATGGAGGCCAAATAAAAACCGATCAGTCTTTTTAGCTCAGAGGCCCATCCTTCCAAAACCGAGGCTATCTTTTCCTCAGAAGCGGACTTTTGCTCTGCGGACAGCCCCTCCGGTCCTTCCAGTTTTATTTTCTCCGCTTCCCCTTTTTGCACATTCAAAATCTGCGCCAAGGCATCTGTAAGATGGCGCCCCCCCACGCTGATCTCCCTAAAAAATAACGGTTGGCCGTGCCAATAGACACAAAATATGCTCTGTTGACCACCGATATCCCAAAGATAGACCGGGGCATCGGTATAATCCTTATAGTTGAACTCAAAGCAATTGCTAAGGGCAAAGGCGTCGACATCCACCACATTCAATGAAAGCCCGCCTTTTTCCAGCACATCCACCAAATCCTGCACCACCTTTTTCTTGCTGGCCACAAGCATTACTTCCCGGCTGTCCTTGTCCTCCTCTTCATCCATTATCTGATAATCCAGATAGACGTCATTAATATCAAATGGGATGTACTGCTTGGCTTCTTCCCGCACAGTCTTGGCCAGATCCTTTTCCGAGGTTTTGTCGAAAAGCACCCTTTTCACAATAACCGAATGCCCGGCCATGGAGGAAACGACTACCTTGTCCTTCAATTCCAAAAGTTCCCAAAGAGTCTGCAACCTTTTTCCCATGGCCCCGGAATCGTCCAGATCCTTGGCCTGCCATGGCTGGCGTCCCAAACTCTGCAACTGGGTCTTCTTGGCCTTGGTGGACAGTTTAACAACCTTGCTCCACGAGCTTCCTATATCCACTCCGCACTTGGGGGTCTGCTGTCTACGTACTTTGAACAATGACACGGCCGTTTTTTTAGGGTCTAATGGTTAAAACCGGTATATGTGCACTTTTTACTACTTTTTCGGCCACCGAACCGAAAAGGACGCGGTCAATGCCTTTACGCCCGTGCGTACCCATAATGATCATATCCATATCGTTTTTTTCTGAATACCCCAAAATCTCTTCGGCAGCATAGCCGCTGACCACATCTCCCTGGGCGGATACACCCTCAAAATTCTCCTGGACAAAGGATTCCATGGTTTTCTCCGCACCGGAGACTATTTCTCCCACGAAATTCTCAATAGAGGCGGGAGGGACATGGAAACCGACATACTGGGAGAGGCTGGGAGCGACATAAAGGGCGTTGACACTTGCCCCCAGTGATTTACAGAATAGGGATGCGTAGGAAGCAACTTTGGGGCTCATTTCAGAAAAATCCACTGCGCAAAGGATCTTCTTGATATTCTCCATGACGACCTCCTTTATGAAAATGCTAATATAA
>CAYNNQ010000007.1:0-18172 GCA_964398785.1 uncultured Desulfovibrionales bacterium
GATAACCATTAAAGGCGAGTATGTCGGAAAAACAGGCTCTATTAAAACAGTTGGAGAGATTGAAACAGGAAAAAGAAGCGGCGGAGGATCGTTTCCAGAATATTATCTTCAATAGTGCGGATGGTATCCTGATCCTGGACGGAGAGAATACTGTCCGTTTCTGCAACCCAGCCGCGGAAGAAGTCCTGGGGCGAAAAAGCGAGGATTTGGTGGGCAGCGAGTTCGGCTATCCGCTGGTGGCCGAAGACAAGGCTGAGCTGGACATTTTGCATCCGGACGGGAACAGGCGGGTGGTGGAAATGAGGCTAACTCCCACGGAATGGGAAGGGGAAAAATCCACATTGGCCACTCTTCGGGAAGTCACCGACCGGGTGGAGATGCATCGGGCAATGCGCGAGAGCGAGGAGGATAATCGGCATCAGTATGTCGTGCAGTCCAAGTTGCGCGACCTGGCCCAGACCTTGATTTCTCCCGGTTCAAAGCTGGATGTTTCCGAGATGGTTCTGATTTCAGCCAAGGAACTGACCCAGAGCAAGTACGGGTTTGTGGGCACAATTGATCCCCAGACCGGTAATCTGGTTTCCCATACTCTGAGCCGGACCATCTGGGAGAACTGCCAGGTCCCGGATAAAAGCATAATATTTGAAAAATTCTGCGGGCTCTGGGGGTGGGTGCTGGAAAACAGTTCCCCTGTCCTTTGCAATGATCCGGAAAAAGACAGCCGGTCTACCGGAGTTCCCGAAGGGCATATCCCTGTGCACAATTTTTTGTCCACCCCCGTGCTTTTGGGTGACGATTTGGTGGGAATAATCGCCTTGGCCAACTCCGAGAGGCAATACAACAACCAGGATATGGAAACACTCAAGCAGATGTCCGTACTGTTCGCCCTGGCCATTCAGCGCCGCAATTTCGAGGATGAACTGGTAGCCGCCAAGGAACAGGCGGAGGCGGCGAACAAAGCCAAGTCCGAGTTTTTGGCCAATATGAGCCACGAAATCCGTACCCCGCTAAACGGTATACTCGGGGCCATGCAATTTTTGCAAAATACCAATCTGGATGAGGAACAGGGCCAGTTTGTAAACATCAGCCTTAATTCCTCCAATCGGTTGAAGAGTCTGCTTGTTGATATTTTGGATATCTCCTCCATGGAAGCCGGCAAGCTGGAGATACGGGAACAAGTGTTCAGTCCCCGGGTAGTCCTGGATTCCGTACGGGAAATGTTTGATTACGAACTAAGGCAGAAAGGGCTGGAATATAACCTGGATTTCGGGGAAAATATCCCGCCGGAGCTTATAGGAGATAATACCCGTTTGGCTCAGATTCTGTTTAATCTGGTGGGAAACGCGGTAAAATACACTTTAGAAGGCGGGGTAGAGGTGACAGTGCAGGGGAAAAAAGCCTCTTCTTCCCGTTATGATCTTTTTTTGACTGTAGGGGATACCGGTCCGGGAATCCCCGAGGACCTGCAGGAACATATTTTTGATACATTCACCCAGGGCAATAAGGGCAATTTGTATACTCGTCATTATGAGGGAGCCGGGCTGGGCCTCCCCTTGGTGGATCGTTTGGTGAAAATGATGGGGGGCAGTTTGAACCTTGAGAGCGGAAAAGATCAGGGTGCGCTCTTTCGTCTGACTATTCCCTTTACCCTTCCGGCCGAGGCCCCCTCCGGCCAAATGGAGGAGCCTGAGTGCAAGGGACGGGAAGGGCACGGGATTAGGCGGATCCTAGTGGTGGAAGACGATCCCAGCAATCAGAAGGTGGCCCAGAAGATACTGGAAACCAGGGGTTGTGAGGTCCATATCGCTGAACATGGGCAGGACGCCTGGGAGCTTTTGCAGGAAAAAGCTTTCCATCTGGTGTTTATGGATGTGAAAATGCCGGTCATGGATGGAGTGCAGACCACGCGCAAGATTCGGGATTCGGGTTCGGAAATCCGCAATATTCCCATAGTGGCCATGACTGCCTATGCCATGCAGGAGGAACGGGATAGATTCCTGGAGGCGGGCATGGATGATTATATAGCCAAACCGGTGGAGAAAGAGAAGTTAATAGAGATCTTGCACAAGAATCTTCCCGGCGAAGGAAATCCATATTAAATATCAAGTACCCTAATGGTCTTGGGGTACAAAAAGATAAAGACATCCAGATTGGAAACTTGAGGTCTCTAGACCCCGAAATTTTTGAATTTCCGGATAAGGACCGCCTCAGTAAACCGGGAATGTTATGCGGGCATTTTATCAAATCTTGTGTATGCTTTTTGTCCTTTGCTGTTTATTTGCAGCTGCCCCCGCGTCCCTGGAGGCCGCCGGCAGTGGGGCGATGGGCGCATCCCTCATGTTTCCCTTCCTCTTTTCCGCGTTTTTGCTGGCCTTTATCCTTTTCCTTTTAAAAGATATCCATTCCCGGAAAAAGACGGAGAGGAGACTCCGGCATTCGGAGAAAGCCTACCGGTCCATATTCGAGAACGCTACCGAAGGCATTTTCCAGTCCACCCCGGATGGCTTGTTCCTGGATGTGAATCCGGCAATGGCCCGAATGCTGGGATATGCTTCCCCGGAGGATGTCCTGCACAGCCTTCGGGATATATCCCAACAGGTGTATGCCCATAGCTCGGATCGGGAAGAGCTTTTAAAGCTCCTTTCCCGGCAGGAGGCCATTTCCGGATGGGAGGTGCTCCTCCGGAGGAAAGACGGGAGCCTTTTCTGGGGGGCGCTCAATATCCGCCGGGTGGAGGATCCCCACGGCCGGATACCGGTTTATTTTGAAGGCACGCTAAACGATATCACCCGGCACAAAGAGGATGAAAAGGCCCTTTTGCAAAAAGAGCGTGAGTTGAGCAGATACCGGGATTATCTGGAAGAGCAGGTGGAGAAGAGAACTCAGGAGCTGCGCCGGAGCGAGCAAAGGCTGCAGACCCTGTTCGAGGCTTCCGCGGATGCCGTTTTGACCATCAAGGAAGGGGTGTTCACTGATTGCAATCAGGCTACAGTGCATTTGCTTGGTCTCAAGGATAAAAGCGAGATATTGAATACCAGTCCCACATCCTGGGCTCCGGAAAGGCAGCCGGACGGGCGGCTCTCCGCGGATAAGCAGTTGGAAATGTTGGAACTTGCTCGGGAGAAAGGGACACACCGTTTTGAATGGACGCGGCTGAGGGCGGATGGGACCATTCTCCCCCTGGAGGTGCAGCTTACTGCAATTTACGATCAACAGGGCGAGCCGATGTTTAATGCGGCTTGGCGGGATCTGACGGAGAGAAAGCAGGCCGAGGCCGAAATAGCCCGGACCAATGAATTCATGCAGGATGTTTTGGATGCGGCTACCCAGGTATCCGTAATTGCTACTGATCCCCAGGGGACTATTACTTTGTTCAACGCCGGGGCAGAGAGGATGCTTGGGTATACTGCCCGGGAAATGGTTGGACAATGCACCCCGGAAGCTATCCACTGCCAATCCGAGATAGAGGAACGTTCCCGGCGGCTTAGCCGGGAGTACGGGGAGGACATCAGCGGCTTTGAGGTCTTTGTGGCCCCCTCTAGACACGGAGGTTACGACGAGGAAGAGTGGACATATGTGTGCAAGGACGGCACCGCGATTACCGTGAATTTGGCTGTGAGTGCCATCTTTGACCAGAGCGGGGATATTAAGATGATGGTGGGCGTGGCCATGGACATCACCGGTAAAAAACGCTTTGAAAAGGAACTCATGGAAATGGAAAAGCTGAAGAGCGTGGGGACCCTGGCCGGCGGGATCGCCCATGATTTCAACAATCTCCTTACGGGAATATTCGGGAACATATCCCGGGCCAAAGACAAGCTGGAAGAGGACCATCCGGCCGAGCTGTCCCTTAAAAATGCGGAAAAAGCCATGAACAGGGCTTCTCAGCTTACCAGCAAGCTCTTGACCTTTTCCACGGGCGGCCAGCCCATAAAAGACCGGGTCAGTCTGCGGGAAGTGGTGCAGATTGTGGGCTTCGATCTTTCCGGGAGCAACGTGATGCCGGTCTTTGATTTTGAAGAGGGCCTGTGGAATGCCAATGTGGACAAAATCCAGATTGAACAGGTGTTCTCCCATCTGATCACCAATGCGGAGCAAGCCATGCCTGGAGGTGGGGTTTTGTATATTTCCCTGCAGAATGTGGAGGTTTTCGGGGAAGAGATTTTGGGGCTTAGCCCCGGAAAATATATAAAGGCGGAGGTCCGGGATGAAGGATCGGGAATTGATCCCCAAAATGTAAACCGCATATTCGATCCCTACTTTACTACATGGAATGGTGGACACGGCCTGGGCCTGGCCACGGTGCATTCCATAATATCCCGGCATGGAGGCTCAATAAGCGTGGATACCCAGGTGGGCAAAGGGTCGGTATTTACTTTCTATCTCCCTGCCTCGGAAACCGGAAGAGAAAAAACGGAAGAAGAGGCGGTGTCCCCCGGGGAAAAGAGACTTCCCCGGCGCGTTTTGGTGATGGATGACGAGGAGATGATCCGGGATTTTACCCAGGAGATTCTGCAAGAAGAGGATTACGAGGTGCGCACCGCGGCGAACGGGGAAGAGACCCTTGTATTGTATGAGAGTTATCTACAGGCGGGCACACCGTTTGACGCCGTCATAATGGATTTGACTATCCCCGGGGGAATGGGGGGCAAGGAAACGGTGCAGCGGATACTGGAAATCGATCCCCGGGCCAGATGCATCGTGTGCAGCGGATATGCCTCCGATCCGGTACTGGCCAATTACCGGGACTACGGTTTCATGGGGATGCTCACCAAGCCGCATACAGCCGAGGAACTCAAAAAGACCCTGCTCCGGGTCGCGCGGGGGGCATAGGGAGATGATGGTCCAGGGAAACGAAATCGTTATGTTTGTCTTGGGGCTGGGAGGAATGGCCTTTGTTTGGGGGAACACGTCCCGGATCAGGCGCATCCGGTATTGGCCCATCCTTGTTTCTGGTTTTTGCGTTCTTTTTGCTGCCTGGACCCTGACCATACTGGAGGCCTTTTTCTGGCCAGAAATCTTCAATTTTCTGGAGCATATCTGTTATGCATTAAGCTCCCTCCTGGTTGCCCTTTGGTGCTGGAAGGTGGCATTAAGAGGGAAAATGGAGGCGAAATGAGTGCTTTAACCCTCGTGGATTCCGTTTCCTTATTGGCTTCGGCAGCGGCCGTGGTATTTCTGTTTCGGGGATGGCACCATATCCGGGCACGGGATACGCGCCTGCTTTTGACCGGACTTCTGCTTTCCCTGCTTTTCTACCATTTCTGTATTTTTGTGGAATGGGCCGGTATTCAGCCGGAACTGGATCCCTATGAGGATGTAATCGGTGCTTTGATCCCCATGTGGTGGCTGTTCATATTTTATTCCTTTGTTCAGGGGGGTACCAAACGCGATCTGCAGTCCAGTGAAGAGAGATTGCGGCTTACCCTGGATTGCATTGGGGACGCGGTTATTTCCACGGATGTGCGGGGTCGCGTGCGGCGAATAAACCCCAGGGCCGAGGAACTGACCGGTTGGGATCAACAAGAGGCGTTAAACAGGGAACTGTCCGAAGTCTTTTATGTAATAAACGGAAGGACCCGGGATATATTCAAAAGTCCCGTGCAAAAGGTCCTGGAGGCCGGAGTGATCCAGGGTCTTGCCAACCATACCGTCCTAATTTCCAGGCAGGGCCGGGAATACCATATAGCGGATTCTGCTGCGCCCATTCGGGACAGGGCGGGACATATCACGGGGACTGTCCTGGTTTTCCGGGATATAAGCGAAAAATATCTCCGGGAAGAGGAACTCAGGATAGAGCGGCGCAGGCTTGCGGAGGCAATCGAGGGCACCCGCGCAGCTATCTGGGAATGGAATGTCAAGACCGGGGAGGTAGTGGTAAACGAGCGCTGGGCGGAAATGCTCGGCTATACACTGCAGGAGATCTCTCCGGTAAGCTTTCAGACCTGGGAGAGTTTCACGCATGAAGGGGATCTGCAGGAGTCGAACAGGCTTTTGCGGGAGCATTTGTACGGGGATCTCGAATATTATGAGTGCGAGGCCCGGATGCGGCACAAAAGCGGGGAATGGATCTGGGTCCTGGACCGGGGCAAGGTCTCTGAATGGGACAGGGAGGGTAACCCCCTACTTGTTTCCGGTACGCACCAGGATATAACCGAGGAAAAGCGGGCCCGGGAAGAGCTCCGGGAATCGAAACGGCGTCTGTCCACCCTGATGGATAATCTCCCGGGCATGGCCTACCGGTGCGAAAATGACCGCAAGTGGACAATGCAATTCGTCAGCAGCGGCTGCTTTGAGCTTACCGGATATCGGCCCCATGAACTGGAGCAAAACAAGGAAGTGTCTTATGGTGACCTGATCGTCCCCGAAGATGCGGACAGGGTCTGGAATGAGGTCCAGGAGGCCTTGGCTGGAGATCAGAGTTTTGAAGTGGACTATCGCATCCATACCTCCACGGGGGAGGAGAAGCATGTCTGGGAACGGGGAGTGGGCATATTTTCCAAGGGTCATTTGCGGTTTGTGGAAGGCTTTATCTCCGATATAACGGCTAAAAAACAGGCCGAAGAGGATCTTTTGGCCAGTGAGAATAAACTCCGGCATATTTTTCACAATACCCGGGACGCCATCCTTATCCATGACCTGGAGGGGAATTTTCTGGAAGTAAACGATGCAGTCAGCAGTATGCTGGGATATTCCCGAAGTGAACTCTTGCAGATGAACCTTCCGGACATTGATTCCCCGGGGAATTCCAGGCTTATTCCGGAAAGGATGCGTATACTTGAAAGCGATGGCCATTTGATGTTCGAGGGGGAATTTTATACCAAAAAAGGCCGCGGAATACCGGTGGAAATAAACAGCCGCAGCATTGAGTACGAGGGACAGCCGTGTATAATAAGCGTGGCTCGGGACATTATGGATAGAAAGGAAGCCGAGAAAAAACGTGATGAATACCATAGGCTTTTGTCCAGCATCCTGGATGCGGTGGACAGCTTGCTCATGGTTGTGGACAAAGACCTGCGCATTGTTTTTAGCAACTGGAAGGACCACGAATGGGTGCCGGAGGAAGAAAGAGCCAGAATGCCCTATTGCTACAAGGCATTCAAGGATTACGATTCTCCCTGCGGTCACTGCCCTCCCCTAAAGACCTTCCAGGATGGGGAAAGCCGGGAACATAACGATTGTAATCCAATTGACGGGAGTTATAAGGAAATAAGTGCCATCCCCATATTCAACCCAAAGGGGGATGTGGAGTTTGTACTGGAGAACGTAAAGGACGTAACCGAACGGAAAAAGAACGAAGAGGAATTGCTAGCGGCCAAACACCGGGCCGAGGACGCCAATCGTTCCAAGTCCGAGTTTTTGGCCAATATGAGCCATGAAATAAGGACCCCCCTGAACGGTATTTTGGGCATGATCCAGTTATTACAGGATACTCCCCTGGACAGCAGTCAAATGGAGTATGTAGATATAGCCTATAAGTCCACTAGCAGACTGAATAGGCTCTTAACGGATATATTGGACCTTTCCCGGATTGAGGCGGGCAAGATGGAAATAAAGGAGGAAAAATTTGAGCCAGCGGAAATAATGCAGTCAGTGGAGGATATATTCAAGCAGGTGGCCGGAAAAAACGGAAATGCCCTGCATATGGAACTGAATGAAGATATGCCGGAAAATCTGATCGGGGACGGTGTGCGCCTTACCCAGATACTTTTCAATTTGGTGGGCAACGCCTGCAAGTATACCGAAAACGGGCGCGTGGATGTCCGGGCGGGTCTTTTACCTGTTAAAGAGGGGGAGGTGCGTAATATTCTGTTCATTGTTTCGGATACCGGACCGGGTATTGGTGCGGATAAACTGGAAAGAGTCTTTGAGATGTTTAGTCAGGGCGGGGATTCCGAATCGCCTTTTACCCGGAAATATGAAGGGGCCGGCTTGGGTCTGCCCCTTGTCCGCAATTTGGTCCACCTGATGAACGGATCTCTTTGCGTGGACAGTGAAGAGGGGAAGGGGATGGATGTATATATTGCCCTGCCTTTTTTGACCCCGGCTACCGAAGTCCAGGAAGTGGAAGAAATTGTCGGAGAAGAGGGGGCGGCAGATGTTTCCAGAGGGAATATCCTGCTCGCTGACGACGACAATGTCACCCGCCTGTACATCACCCGCCTGTTGCAGAAGAGCGGATATACCGTGCACACGGTGGAAGACGGACAAGAGGCCCTTTATGAGCTGGAGCGCGAAGATTTCGACTGTGTGCTCATGGATGTCCAGATGCCGTTAATGGACGGGGTGGAGGCCACGCGAAAGATCCGTATCGGGGAGGGTGGGAGACTGGATATCCCGGTTATTGCCTTGACTGCATATGCCCTGGACGGAGATGAAAACAGATTTATACAGGCCGGGATGGATGATTACCTCTCCAAACCGGTGGTCAAGGAAGATTTGCTCGGAGCGGTGCAAAGAGCTGTTTGCACAGACAACAGGGGGGAGGCATAAAAATCCCCGGCCCTTTGGAATGGAAGGACCGGGGCGTTGCAGGGCCAAAAGGAAAAGACCGGGTTACTGCATGCTTTGCATGTGCTTTTTCACTTTATCCTGCAGGTCCTTGTCCTGCTGCATGGACTGGGCTATTTCATTGTATCTTTTTATACTCAGCCCGCTGCTCTTTACCTTTTTCATCATCTTGTCCGTATACTTTTGCTGCAGCTTCTTGATTTGAGAGTCGTCCTCCACCCCTTGGACTTCCTTGGAGTATTCCTTCTGAATTCCGCGTATCGCGCTGTAGGCCTGGGCAAACATCTTTGCTTCCTTGTCGGTTACCTCGGCCTGGCCCTTTTGGCCATCCTGGCTCTGGGCCTGGGCCATGCCCGCAGCGCAAAGCATAACCAGCAGGCTGGCAGTCAAAAAGATCCTGAGACTCATCATTTTTTTCTTGTCCGCGAACATTGTTAGTTCTCCTTTGTTTTTAATGTTGTCTTCCTGCACAGATGCGCCTGAAAAAATGCAGGCAGTGTGGAGTTTTAAGTTAAAAGTTTTATAAAAATCAAACACTTGCTACATTAAGTCTATGCGTTTAAATCCAAGCTGTGACTTTTTGCAGACGCTTCTGTCCACCTTTTGCATCTCATATGCCAACAAGGTGTTTTGTGTACTGTTGGATATGATGTTTTATTCTGGTCCCTTACATTCTTTTGTCCACTGGTGGCAAAATTTTTATTGTGTTAATTTGACACATGTATCAATGTATGCGGGTCAATGGGTGGTGGATGGCCGCAAACCAAGAATGCGGACAGACAACAATACCAACTTGAATGCAGCAAAATATTGTTGCTGTTTTCTGGATCCCGTACGCAAACCCGAAATTTGAGCGCGGGATCCAGGATATTGATTTACCAGAAAGCCTTGAGACAAACTGTTGTTTTTGGGCATCAATGACCTGTCATGTCTCGAACATTATTTATTGTTTCCAGGATGCTAGCAAGTGGCCCGATACAGGGGAGCAATCGGCTAGGGTGTCCTGGTAATGGGAGCCGGATCTTATGCGCCTGCGTTTTAAATACAGCCTTTTGCAGTCCCTGCTTGTCTATGTAATTGTTCCGCTTTTAGCGGCCCTGGCAGTGGCCGGTTATCTGAGTCTGAGCGCCCTGGAAAAGCGGGTGGAGGAAAAGATGCAGGAAGAGCTCCAGCTTGTGGCCCGGGCACTGGAACTGCCGGTAAGCCGTGCCTTGAAGAGGGACGAGGAGGGAGGCGTGCGCAGCGCTTTGGAATCCGCGTTCCGGATCAACAGGGTTTACGGGGCTTCGGTATACGATGCCCAGGGAAATAAGGTGGCTTCTATCGGGGCCCAGAGACGGAAGAAGGAAGTGAAAAAGCATGAGCAACTTGCGGAAATGGCCGAGAAAGGGGATCGGCGTGAGGAATACAGCAAGGTGGGCGGGGAAAAGGCTTATACCTATTTCCTTCCCCTGACTGATCCGGGGGGACGTATTACCGGTTTGCTGCAGATCTCCCGCAAGAAAGAGGACTTCCGTAGATATATCCACAGGCTGCGTTGGGAGTCCGTGATTATTTTGGCCCTGGGGGGGCTGGTTATGACCGTTCTGGTCCTTTTCGGACACCGCCGGGCACTGGGAAGGCATTTGGAGAATTTGGGCAATTCCATGCAACGTGTAAAAGAGGGAGAAAGGACGCACAGAGTAAATATGCGGGGGCCGCGGGAGATTACAGCAGTGGCTTCCGCCTTTAATACCATGCTGGACAGTATGAACCGTGCCCATGACGAGCTGGACAGTCAACGTCAGAAACAGGCCCGCCTGGAGGATGAATTGCGTAAGGCGGAAAAGATGGCCGCGATTGGTAGGCTTTCAGCCGGAGTGGCTCATGAGTTGGGAACTCCCTTATCCATTGTGGACGGGCACGCCCAACGCGCGGTTCGGTTCCCGGAGCTTCCCGAACGGGTGGAAGAGGCCCTGAACCGTATCCGGGGGGAGGTCAAGAGGATGGAAGCGATTGTCCGCCAGTTATTGGATTTCAGCCGCCAGAATGTCTCCAGCCCCCGGCAGGTGGATCCGGACCAAATAGCCCGGAAGGCGGTTCAGAACATGAAAAATCAAGAAGTGCGGGGACAGACCGAGATCCAGTATGATTCTCCGCATTATGCATGTCCGGTTATGGGCGACCCCCTGCGTTTGGAACAGCTATTGGGCAATTTACTGGAAAATGCTTTGCATGCGGCTCCTGAGGGTCGTGTTTTGCTTGCCTGGCATTGTGAAGAGCGCTACTGTGTTTTTACTGTCCAGGATGACGGCCCGGGGATTGATCCGGAGATACGCAACAGGATCTGCGATCCTTTCTTTACCACCAAGGCCGCCGGAGAAGGAACCGGTTTGGGGCTGGCAGTGGTGCATGGCATAGTGGAGGAACACGGCGGGGATATGAGTGTTGATGCCAGTGCCTGGGGTGGGGCCCGAGTGGAGATTCGTATTCCGCGACCCGGCGGGGATGAACCGGGGCCTTATGTTGGCCCTGATCACCGCTCCATGCACTAGGCCGGGGTCAAGAAAATGTCCGAGTACAAGTTTTCGATTTACCGGAGACCTGGGAATGAATGATAGACAGGGTAACAGAGGTGAAGTCATCCTGATTGTCGAGGATGATACGGGGTTGAATCAGCTCTTGCAGGATGAACTGTCTGACGCCGGATATGGGGTGGGCAGCGTGCGTAGCGCGGAGCAGGCCCGGGAATGGCTGGGCCGGAATGCCGCGGATTTGATCGTTTGTGATCTTAAGCTTCCTGGAGAGGACGGCATGCGACTCCTTCAACGTACCAGGGAGCACGTGCCCATGCCCGGATTCTTGATCATTACAGCTTTCGGCTCCGTGTCTCAGGCCGTGGAGGCCCTCAAGTCCGGGGCTGATGATTTTTTGACCAAACCCCTGGACCTGGACCAGTTTGTCCTATGTGTCCAGCGTACACTGGAAAACAGGCGGCTTAGGGAAGAAGTCCACCGTTACCGGGAGGTGCTGAGGGAAAAGGATTTTTATGGAATCCTGGGCCAGAGTCAGGCCATGCAAACGTTTATCCAGGAGATAAAACAACTGGCTGTCGCCGGGGGGCCTGTTTTGATACTCGGAGAGAGTGGCACCGGAAAAGAACTTGCCGCCCGGGCGATACACAGTGAAGGATTCCCGGAAAACGCCCCGTTGGTGGTCTTGAATTGTGCCGGTATCCCCCCGGAACTTTTGGAATCCGAACTTTTCGGTCATGTGTCCGGGGCCTTCACCGGAGCCTCCAGGAAGCGCAAGGGACTTTTTTCCCAAGCCCACGACGGGTCGCTGTTTCTAGACGAGATTTCCGAGATGCCCCTTTCCATGCAATCGAAACTCCTGCGGGTTTTGCAGGATGGCAAGATCCGGCCCGTGGGGAGCGATACGGAAATAGACACCAATGTGCGCATTATAGCAGCCACGAACAAGGATCTGGAAGAAGAGGTTGCTGCGGGCAATTTCCGGGAGGATCTCTTTTACCGTTTGGAAACATTCACTTTGCGGGTACCTCCATTGCGGGAGCGGGAGGACGATGTGGACCTGCTTGCGGCTAGCTTTCTGTACCGCTATAATGCCCGTCTCAATCGCAGTATCCGGGGATTCTCCGATGCCGCATTGACTTTTCTGCGCAATTATTCCTTCCCGGGGAATGTACGGGAATTGCAGAATGCCGTGGAGCGGGCGGTTACCTTTACCCGGGAAGACTGGGTGACTCCCGGGGATTTCCCCCAGCGCATGCGCCGGCAGGAATGGCCGGAGACAGGGGAATCGGACCCGGAAAATGTCTTTCCATCCGAGGCTTCTTTTCTCTTGCAGGGAGACACCCTGCCTGCGCTGGAGAAACTGAAGGAAAGATACATAAGCTATGTACTGGAGAAATGCGGCGGAAATAAACGCCAGGCCGCTTCTCTGCTGGGTATCGGCCGCAAAACACTGTATCGTTATCTGGGCGATTAACGGGTAGTGCTAAATGCATCCATTTCGGGGTGGCCTTGGGCGGAGATCCTTTCCCGCGGTCTTATTTATGATTCCTCTGGCAAGAGGGCCTTACTTTTAACTAGCCAGGATTGTTATGCCTCGTATATTACAGAGCAAAACAGGTGTTTTCGTGGTATTTCTTGTGTTGCTGGGACTTGCGGTTATGGGCGGTGGCCAAGTGCAAGCCGGCCAGGTAGAGAAAGTTGCTGGACAGGCGGATACCCAAGCTCAAAACGGGAGCAGCGAAGTGGATCGCTTGCTGGAAATCCTCAAGGATGACCACAAGCGCGAGGAACTTATCCAGAGGCTGGAATCGGGCAGCTCCGCAAAAGTATCCGCCGAAGGATATAAGAATCAAAACGGCGAGACCCTTTCCGAAATAGTCTGGAATGATTTTTCCCGGACAAGCCACGATGCCCTTTCCACCCTGGAACATACTTTCACTTCTCCACCAGCCCTTTTTACTCTGCTCAAGAGGATCTCTTTGAGTCTTGTCCTGATTTTGGCGGCTTATGTCCTGTGGCGTACCGCCAAGCGCAAGCTGCTTCCCCGGGTGCGGTCCGAATGGCCCATAAAGTCATTTGCCGCGGTTGTTCTGGTACTTTTTTTCTCTCTGGGGCTTTTTTATATATGGGGGATGGATTTTCGGGCTTTGCTCGCCAGGGAAGCAGTGCAGAGTGTAATCAAAAGCGGGATAACCATTGTTTTTGTACTTATCGGGTCCTATATTGCTTGGGAAACCGTAAATCACATCCTCTACAGGCATATAGCCTCGCTTAGCCTGGGAGGAGACTGGGACAAAAGACTAAAGACGCTTCTTCCCCTGGTCCGGAGTGCCCTTTTTGTGGTCCTTTCGGTTATAACACTTTTGGTGGTCCTCTCCGAGCTGGGTATCAATATCGCCCCTCTTCTTGCCGGAGCCGGCATAGTGGGACTGGCAGTAGGTTTTGGGGCCCAGACCCTGGTCAAGGATGTTTTGACCGGTTTCTTCGTGCTTTTGGAAAATACCATCAATGTGGGAGACTGGGTGATACTGGGCGGACACGACGGGCAGGTTGAGGGATTGACTATCAGGCACGTGACCGTGCGGGACATATACGGCAATCTGCACACGGTCCCCTGGAGTTCCGTGATCACTATAACCAACCAGACGCGGAAATTCGGATATGCCGTGGTTGAGGTCGGGGTGGCCTATCGGGAGAATATTGATGAGGTCGTCGAGGTTGTGAAAGAGGTGGCCGAGGAGATGCGCCGGGACCCGGCCATAAACATGGATATACTCAGCGAGTTGCAGATATTGGGACTGATTGAGCTCGGGGATTCCGCGGTAGTGGTCCGTACCCGGTTCCAGACCACGCCGTTCATGCGCTGGCGACTGGAACGCGATTTCCGGCGCCGGATAAAGAACCGTTTTGATGAACTGGGTATAGAGATTCCCTTTCCGCATCAGACGGTGTATTTCGGGGAGAACAAGCAGGGACGGGCCTCGCCGGCGCGAGTGGAAATACATAAAAAGATGGACTCCGGGGACTCTGGAGATTAGATGCGTTTTCTTTCCGGAGCATTTTCCCGGATATTTGGGGGACATGCTTTGTTTTTGGGACTTTAAGTAATTGTGAGCTGGTTATGACCTCAGAGACAAGCCATGAAGAGTTGCAGCGGAAAGTACAGGACCTGGAAAAACAAAACCAGGCCCTGCAAGGGGAAAACAAGGCCCTTATGCAAGAGACCCGTGCTCTTCGCCGGGAGACCCGACTTTTACAAAGCGTGCTGGACAGTATCCCGGATATCATAGGTGTCCAGATGCCCGATCATTCTATTTTGCGCTACAATCGGGCCGGATACGAGCTCTTGAACAAGACCGAAAATGAAGTGCAAGGAAAGAAATGTTATGGGCTTATAGGTCGCTCCGAGCAGTGCAGTCCCTGTGCTACCTCCAGGGCCAAAGAGAGTGGAGGCCCCAGAGAGGTGGATAAATATTTCCCGGATCTGGACGTTTATCTCAATTGCAGATCTGTTCCGGTCTTTGATGGAAACGGGGAGATTTCCTTTTTTGTGGAGATCCTGCGGGATGAAACGGAAAAAAAACAGGCCGGAAAAAAGATGCGCGAGGCCTGGAGGCAATATAAGGACTTTTTTGAGAATGCCCCCATAGGAATCTGCCGATTGGATTCCGAGGGCCGGTATATAGAAGTGAATTCTGTTTACGCCCGAATGTGCGGATACTCCTCCCCGGAGGTGATGCTGGAGGAGGTGGGCACTTACCCATCTTCTATCATGCATGCCGAGGATGCCCGGGCCTTGTTTTCAATGCTGGAACGGAAAGGTAGCGTTGTGGACTTCGAGTGCAAGATTTGGCGCAGGGATGGGACCCGGATCTGGACATCCCGCTCCGCCCGGGTGGTTTTGGATTCTTCCGGTAATGTGCAATATTACGAGTTGTTTGTTTATGATATTCAGGCCCGTAAAGAGGCTGAACTGGCCGGACAGCAGGCACGCAGGCAGCTCCTCGGGGTCCTGGATCAGCTTGAAGCCGGGGTGTATGTGATCAGCCGGGAGAACCACCGCACTATCTATGCCAATAAATATATGACCCGTGTCGCTGGTATGAGTCTAATTGGCCGGGAGGCCGGCAAAATCCTTTTGAAGGAGAGGGACAAAACGCCTGTCTGGACTAAGCAGGAGGCGTTCCGGGAGATAGGGGATGCCCGTACCGAGGAGCTGCAGTTTCAAGATGGCCGATGGTATTTGTGTACGGCAAAGCTTACACCCTGGTTGGGCAAGGAACCGGTAATCTTGGTAGTTGCCATGGACATTACAATAATAAAAGAGGCGGAAAATATTAAGGAGGAGATGGACCGCTTAGTCAAGCATGATTTGAAGGGCCCACTGGACGGGATTATAAGGATTCCGGATCTACTTATTTCCTCCGAGGAATATCCGGAGGAAGATGTCGAGCTCTTGGAAGGAATCAAGATGTCGGGCAGGAAGATGCTCAATTTGATAGATTCTTCCCTGTCCCTGTATAAACTGGAAGAAGGTGATTATGAAATCGACCAAGTGGAGATTGATTTGATCCGGGAGCTCAAGATGGTCGAGCATGAGGTGGAACAAGAGGTTCGGCTCAAAAATCTGGATATTGAATACCGATTACAGGACAGACCCCTCAGCAGCACCGATCTTGTGACCCTGAAGGGAGACCGTACACTTATCCCCTTCTTGTTTTCCAATCTTGTAAAAAATGCCGTGGAGGCCTCACCTCCCGGAGAAAAGGTTGTCGTACGCATGCGGCCCGGAGAAAGATTCCGGATCTCCGTACACAACCAGGGTTCGGTGCCGGAGGAAATCAGGCAACGTTTTTTTGACAAATATGTGACCCGGGGCAAGAAAAAGGGCACCGGCCTGGGCACGTATTCCTCTCGGTTGATCGCAAAAGCGCACGGCGGGGAAATAAGCATGCATTCCTCCGAAGAGCAGGGTACTACGGTTACAGTGGCTTTGCCCCAAAACGGAAGGTGAAGGCTATGGAAAATCTGTTTATTGCTCGGCAACCGGTTTTTGGCCGTAGGGAACAGGTATGGGGGTACGAGCTCCTTTACCGGACTACGTGGACCGCCCAGGCTGCGGATATAAGCGATCCGGAAATGGCAACACTCAAAGTGGCCTCTTTTCTTAGCGTGTCTCCGGACTATAAGCTCCAAAGCGCCTATAATATCATCAATGCCACCGCAGAGTTCATCCTCCAGAAATATCCGCGTGCCTTGGCTTCGGATAAACTGGTCCTTAGCTTCTCCCCGGATGCATACGAGAATGCGGAAATCCCCCAGGAGATTGAAATCCTTAAACAAGAAGGGGTGAAACTGGCTTTCACAGTGAACAGTCCATCTCCGGGAAGGTCCGCATTTTTTCGTGAAGCACATATCGTGGAGATACCTTTTCCTGTTTTTAAGGAGATGGATCGGCAAATATGGCGGTTTTTCCAAGAGGAAAATTTCCTTTGTCTTGTAAACCGAATTGAAACCCGCAGGGATGCACAGACTGCCCTGGAGGCGGGCGCTGACCTCCTACAGGGGTTTTATTTCCAGTATCCAGCCAATTATACTTTGAGCTTGTTCCCTCCCAGCCTGGTCAACCGCCTGCAAATCCTGCAGATACTGGAATCGGAGAGGCAAAACATAGAGGAGCTAGCCCGGGCAGTGGAATTAGATGTTAGCCTGGCCTACAAATTGATCAGATTTGTCAATTCTGCGGCTTTTTCTCTGGTGCGCAAAATAGATTCCGTGCGGCACGCTATCGCACTGGTGGGATGGAATAGACTCAAGAACTGGGTGCATCTCATGGTGGTCCTTGATTTTTCCCCTACGGACCGCACCCGGGAATTGGCGTTTTGCAGTGCTGTCCGGGGGAAATTCCTGGAACTTCTGGCCTTGTATTCCCGCCGGGAAGATCTAGCGGACAAGCTGTATCTTCTCGGCCTGTTCTCGTTGCTGGACACGATTCTGGGGCGTCCGTTTACGGAGATCTTCAACCATCTGAGTCTGAGCGAAGAAATAGAAAACGCCCTTTTGGGCAAAACCGGTGGACTGCAGCCATGGCTGGAACTGGCGCAGGTGCTTGATTCGGATAACTGGCTTCAGGTGGATTCCTATGCCATGGATCTGGGACTGGATTTGAAGACAATAAGTAAAAGCAAGGTGGAGGCCCTGCAGTGGGCAAATGATTTTGTCCCGGTTGTGTAGAAGCTAGGACATAGGGCAGGATATTCCGGGATTCTTTGCTGTTGGGAAGGTTTGTCTTTTATACAGATGCGCCTGCAAAAAATAAATTTTTGCAGGCAGTGTTAAGTTTTAAGTAAAATCAAAGTGTTACAACGTTTAAGCTATAAGTCTAACTCCTTCATTCGATTTTTTGCAGATGCCTCATTACAGAATTGGGGCAAGATTGAAAAAACATTCTTGTTTTCGACGTATTCATTCAGGGCGGATGCCCACTATGTATGCGCCAACCAAGTTGGCAGAGAGGAAATTTGGGATTCCCAACGTCCTGAGATACCGACTGTTTCTTTTTGGCATGCTTATTGGAGGTTAGTGTTGAAAGGTAACGGGCAGAGTTGCTTGCTTGAAAAATCAGGAAAGCATCACGCTCAAGACTTTAGTGGCTATGATTATCACTTTGGGCCTCGGCCTCTCTTTTGTTCTGGCAAAGTCCGCAATGACTTTTGAGGTTGACGATCTTGCAAAGCTAAGGTCCATTAAATTAGAATAGTTTGGTTTTTACTTTTTTTTAACGATTATAGTAAAGGAGGTAATTATGAAAAAGACAAGCCTAGCCCTAGCCCTTGCATTGCTAATATGCCTGTTTTTCCCTTACGCAGGACAGGCGGGAGATTATTGTAGGGATCTTGCAAAGTTTCAGTCTCGCGGACAGTGCGATCACTGCGACCTTAACGGGTGTAACCTGAAGAAACATCTTGGGACTGATTTTGCAGGTGTCAAGTTGACATGGTGCGACCTGAGAAACAACAGTTTTAAGGGGGTCAACCTGAGAGGGGCAAATCTGTCTAATTCCCATATGCAAAGGAATAATCTGAGCGGGGCGGACCTGGCCGGAAGTACTCTGAACCATGTTGATCTGAAAGGGGCCAACCTGA
>CAYNNQ010000007.1:18272-88208 GCA_964398785.1 uncultured Desulfovibrionales bacterium
GGAGCCAACTTGAGCTTTGCCTGGTGGACTGATGGACGGAGATGCGCAGCTGGATCCACTGGGAAATGTAGAAAGGGATATGTTCCGCATTAGCCTTGATGCCCGAAGGCGCAGTCGGGAAGACTTGTGGACATGGCAGACTCTCCTAGTGTTTATTGAATGATTTGGTGTGTCAGTGGATTTAAAAGTTGTTTTTGGATAGGTAAATGGCGGAGAGGGTGGGATTCGAACCCACGTGCCCCGTTAGGGACAACCCGATTTCGAGTCGGGCGCGTTACGGCCGGACTTCGCTACCTCTCCGCATTCTGCGGCGCCGGAAAAAACCTTGAAGAAGGCTGGCGCTTTGCTGATTCATAACGCCCCCAAGTACCCAGAAACGGTTATTTAGCCAATTTAGTCCTTTATAGTCAAGACATGAAGTTACCGCTCCCGTACGGGAGTCGAAGGCCCCGAATATCAAGCCATCTATCCGGGCCTGGACCATGGCTCCCAGGCACATAAGGCAAGGCTCCAAAGTCACCACCAGTACACTGCCCGGGAACCGATAGTTGTTACGTATTTTACCCGCCTGGCGCAGGGCTTTTATTTCGGCGTGTGCTGTGGGGTCATTTTCCGAAATGCTGGAGTTCTTCCCTTTTCCCAGTATATCTCCGTTTTCCAGGTCCAAAAGGGCTGCCGCAACAGGTATCTCTCCTTCATTGCCGCATTTTCCGGCCGAGTGCAGGAGGAGTCTCATTATTTCCCTCCATGAGTTCCACCCCCGGGGAAGGCGTATGGCATTGCGGTTATCCGGTTGGTAGTAAAATACGGGGTCTTTTTGCAGGTTATCCGGGTTTTCCATGTGTCTATTGCCTTAAGTAGCGTATACCTTCGGCCATCAATTCGGTGCCCGGGATATCTGTCTCCCCGCGTGTCCATCTGGGGTGATTAGTGGGATGGTTATAGGCTTCCGGATGCGGCATGAGGCCGAAAATACGCCCCGAGGGGTCGGTCAGGCCGGCTATGGCTAAGGGAGAGCCGTTGGGATTCAAGGGGTAGTCTTGAGTGGTTTCCCCTGTTTCCGGGTCCATGTACTGCATGGCGATCAGGTTTTGATTTTCCACAGAAGACAAAATTTGCGGGTCTTTTACGGCCATTTTGCCTTCCCCGTGGCGCACCGGCAGATACATACGCTCGATTCCCCGGGTGAATACGCAGGGAGATTGGGGATTGGCCTTTAAGGACACCCAGCGGTCCTCAAAACGGGCGGAATCGTTATAGCTGAGGCTTACCTGGCGTTGAAAATAATTGTTGTCGCAGGCGGGCAAAAGCCCCAACTTAACCAGAAGCTGGAATCCGTTGCATATGCCCAAAACAAGGTTGCCCCGTTCCACGAATTCCTTAAGGCCAGCGAAAAGGGATCGTCCGGAATCGGTTTTGCTGTAGCGCCACCGGAGAGAAGCCGCCTGGGCCGCACCGAGTTCATCGCCGTCCAGAAAACCGCCGGGAAATACCAGCATGTTGTATTCCGAGAGCAGGATTCTTTCCGTGATCAGATCGGAGAAAAAACAGATATCCGCCTGGTCCGCACCGGCTATCCGCGCGGAGTATGCGGTTTCCTTTTCACAATTTGTCCCATGGCCGGTAATGACCAGTACTTTTACTTGCCCCATATAATAATTACTCCGTTTGTCCCTCATTTTGCATATATTCCCGGACTTCCTCCACAGGCATGGGCTTGGCGAAGTAAAATCCCTGCGCCCTCTTGCATCCCAGACCGCGCAGGATATGCAGCTGCTCCCTTGTTTCTATCCCCTCGGCAACAGTTTCCATTCCCAGGTTCCCGGCCAGGTCCACGATGGTTTTGACCAGGGCAAATCCAGCCTGGTCATGGATATTGTTTATAAAGGAACGATCAATCTTAATAGTGCTCATGGGGAATTTCTGCAAATAGCTAAGGGAGGAATATCCGGTACCGAAATCGTCCACGGCCAGATTAAAGCGCATCCCCTTCAATTTCTGCAATAGGGTAGCCGAGTGTTGGACATCGCCCATGATGACGCTTTCGGTCAGTTCCAGAATGATTTGTTCCGGAGGGGTGTTTGTCTTTTTCATTATTTCCCCCAGTGAAGGAAGCAGATCCTGGTTTTTGAGCTGCACGCCGGAAAGGTTGATATGCATTGCCAATTGCTCGGCACTCATTTGCTGCAATTGCTTCAGATCCTTGCACGCCTGCTGGAATATCCAGTTCCCTATGGGGTTTATGAGTTCGGTCTCCTCGGCCAGGGGTATGAACTTGTTCGGAGGGACCAGGCCCCCTTCACGCTGCCAGCGGATAAGTCCTTCAAAGCCTATACACCTTTCCGTGGCAATATCTAACATTGGCTGATAATACAGTCGGAGTTCATCGTTTTCCCGGGCCCTGCGCAGGTGGTTCTCCATGTCCAGGATTTCCCTGATCTCCTGGTTCATGAATTGATCGGCCATCACATAGGTGTTTGTTCCCTGGCTTTTGGCCCGGCTCAGGGCTATTTCCGCATCACGGATGACCGCTTCCGCACTGGAGTATTCCTCCAAAAGGGTAAATCCAATGCTGGCGGTCAGAAATATTTCCTGATCCTCTATGTTAAACGGGGCATGGAATTCCGCTTTTAGTCTTTCAGCAAAAAGGGCCGCATCCGGGACATCGTCAATGTGTACCATGAGGGCGAATTCATCGGCCTGGAAGTGCCCTACGGTTTCCTCTGCGGGTACAGCCTTCTCCAGACGTTCCCCTACCCGCTTCAGAAGTTCATCTCCGGATTGCCTCCCCAAGCTTTCATTGATTAACTTAAAACGGTCCAGGTTAAGCAAAAATACCGAATAGTTGTTTTCCTTTTGTTCCGCCCCACGAGACTTGAGTACTTTGCGCAACCTGTTCTTGAAAAGTGAGCGGTTGGGCAACCCGGTGATGGGATGGTAAAAGTTGCGCCTGCGCAGCTGATCCTCCACCTCCCTCTTTTCCGTAAGATCCAGAAAAGAGACTACGCGGCTTTGCATGTCCGGAATCCGGGAAACCTTGGCTATAATGTACCTTTTTTCCCCGCTTTTGTTTATAAAGGAAAACTCGTATTCTTCGGGAATGCCCTGGATTTCCCCGCGCATTTGGAAATAGTATTCCAGGGTTTTTTTGTCTTCTGGGTGGACAAAGTCCAGATAATGCATCCGGCCTTCTATTTCCTCCTTGTCCAGTCCGCATAGAAAGGTGAATTGCTTGTTGGCCGTGGTAACTATCCCGCTTTGTTCATCTATAAGGGCGGTTGCACTCCCGGTGGTCTCGAAGATGGTCTGATATTTGGCCTCGGTCTTTTGCAATTCTTCCTGCTGTCGAGTACGGATAATAAGGGTGGACAAGGCATCAGCCGCTGCTTCCAGGCTGTTCAAATCCTTTTCCTCGAAATGGACTTCCGGACAGGTATATACGGCGAGGACACCTATTACTTGGTCGGCGAATTTGAGAGGCAGGGCAAGATATCCACCCGGAGCAGGGGGGAAGACCACTTGGGTGTCCACCTGGTTTATATCTGGGATGAACATCCTCTCGCCGCTTTCCCAAACTTTGCCGCACAGGCATTGTCCTTTCTCCACCCTGAAACAGCGTTCTTTCATTTCCGGGGAGATATTGAATTCCACAACCCTTTCCAGGGATTCCCTTTTTTCGTCCACCAGGTAGATGATACCCTCATTGCGACACTCGAGCCAGGGCAGGCTCAAAAAGTTCTGCAAAGAGTCCTCCATGGCCTTGTGCAGATCAACATTCTGGTTCAGGGTCATCTTTAAAATGGAATTGGCGATTCTTTCGCATTGCAGATGCCTGTCCAGAGCCCGCGTTCTCGCGGCTACCTTTTCCTCCAGCTCCTGGGAGTATTCCTTCAGCTTTTGCGTACGTCTGCGCAGAGTCAAATGGGTCTTTATCCGGGATTTAAGCTCATTTTGGTCAAAAGGCTTGCTTACAAAATCCACGCCTCCAGCCTCCAAGCCTTCCGCTTTAATCTGGCTGTCGTCCAGGGCGGACAAATAGATGACCGGTATGTCGCTGGTATTGGGGTCGGATTTCAGGCTTTTGCAGATTTCAATGCCGCTTAAGTCCGGCATCATTATGTCCAACAGGATGAGTTTATACCCCTGCCCGGCTTTTTCCAGACATTCCCTGCCGTTTTCCGCGGTGTCCACATTGACCGTGTCCCTGAGCATTTTGCTTAGGAGCATACGATTGTTTGGATCATCATCTACCGCCAGGATATTTTCTTTGGGGGAGTTTTCAGGATTCATGAATTTGGATTTTCTCCCGAATGATGCATTTTTTTAATTACTGCCAAGGATGTATACACAAACTAAAATTACTATATTTTAAATTTTTCCACCAGTTTCTTTAGTTCAGAAGATATGGAGGAGAGACCGCCGGAAGCCGTCTTTACTTCCCGGCTGGTATTGTCAATGTCCTGGGCGCTCTGGCTAACCCCGCCTACATCCCGGGCTATATTGTCGGTAGCCGAGGATGCTTGGGAAACATTTTCGTTAACCTCCTGAATTCCCTGCGAAGCTTGGTTGACATTCTCAGCTATGTCTTTTGTGGTAGTGGATTGCTCCTCCACCGCAGCTGCGATGGTGCCCACAAATTCGTTTACTTCGTGGATAACTTCCTTGACCTGAGAAATCTCCTCAGATGTGGAATTGGTGGATTCCTGGATGTGACTGACCCGGTTTTTGATTTCTTCCGTGGCCTGGGAAGTCTGGTTGGCCAGTTCCTTTATCTCATTGGCCACCACTGCGAATCCCTTACCCGCTTCACCGGCCCGCGCGGCCTCAATGGTTGCATTCAGGGCAAGAAGATTGGTCTGGGAGGATATATCGGTAATTGTCTCGGAGACTTTTCCGATTTCCTGGGCGGCTTCTCCCAGGTTTGTCACGAGGGTGTTGGCGTTTTCTGCACGGGACACAGCCCTGTCTGTTATTTCCCTGGCCTTGTCCGTGTTCCCGGAGATTTCGGATATGGTCGTGCTCATCTCCTCCGCAGCCGCTGCTACAGTGGATACGTTGGTGGATGCCTCCTCCATGGCCGCGGCAACTGAGTTCATGTTGGAACTCATTTCTTCCGAGGCCGAAGCCACTGTATTTGAACGCGAGGACATCTCTTCGGCGTTTCCGGAGAGTTCCGAGGATATGTCCTCTAGATTGGTCGAGGCCTGAACCACTTCCTGGCCTTTTTCAGCGATAAGGGAGATCATCTCGTGCAAGTTTTTGGACATACCGGAGAGATCTTGAAGCATATACCCCAGTTCGTCCCCCCTATCAGTTTCAATATCCTGGTTGAAATTACCCCCGGCCATTTGTTTTAGGTGTTGTGCAGCCTGCATTATGGGACGAAGGATATTTGTTTTTATGAGGACCCAGGAGAGTAGACCCAAAACCAAAAGCACGCCGGCAGTCCACGCTGCTATTACCCAGGTGGCCTGGCGCAGGGAGGCGTTGGTTGCCTCCAGGGAGCTTATGATCTCAAAGGCGCCGTGGATTTCCCCCACTTTCCATCCTTCCTTGGTCCCTCCAACAGGGTCCTCGGCTCCTTTGGGAGACCCGTGGCAATACATACACTCCTGGCTTAGCCGGATTGGGCGGAAATAACGAATTTTATCCTCCTGGACAATGACCTTTTCCTGGATATCGTTTCCCTTGAATTCCCGAAGGACCCTGTTTTCCAGGGAGGTAGGCTCATTTTTCGGGTTTCGCGGGGAGACTTTGGGTACACGGAATTTGTACCCAGCTTTTTGTGCGTTCCTGCCGGCCACGCGTATGGCGGTTACTATAGGGACCGCTTCCAAAAGCTCCTCTTTTGTTTTTAATTCGGAAAAAGGTTTCATTATTCCCAGTTCGAGCTTTTCAGCCATGTTTTCCCGCACGGCTTCGGCCATCATGACTATGGCCTTGCTCTTCTCCAGAAGGGAAGAACGGGCACTGTCTTTGATCCCGCTTATCTGCATATATGCGGAAATCAAGGAAATAATAATCGGTCCGGCTAGTATTATAACCATTATCTTCCATTTTATGCTTAAATTCTTCCATCGCTTCATATGCACCTCTGGGAGTTTAACAATTGTCAGCCTATAAATTTCGAATATCTAAAATCTTTGGTCTTGGCAAACCCGGATTTCCTCCCCAGGTAAATCCAAAGCTTAAAGAAATGGCCGTTTTTGAGGCAATCGGTTTTACCTGTCTCCTCGGCTGTGGCCTCCCGCCCCTGATGTGTTTCGATTGGCCATAAAGCAACCAATTTTCCCTTGCTATTTGCCTTTTGGGTAGGTAGATTGGGTTTAAAATTAGAAGTCCTGAAATCTGGCTCCGGGAAGCCACATAAGTAATCCGCCCCAAGACCTAGAGGGGATGTTTTTCCGGGGAAGCAGGTATTGTAGACAGGGGGGTAAATACATGAGCGAACAACCAAAGGTGGAGATGCCGGAGAATATTGTTTCCACGACCGCCGATGAAATCCGGTCCAAGATAAAAGAGGCCCTGGACGGGGACCCTTCCGGATTAGTGCTGGATCTGGAACAGACCAAGTATGTGGATTCCATGGGTATTGGGGTTCTCATTGCCGCGTTTAACTCCACTCGGCAGAAACAGATCGATTTCCAACTGATCAATGTGGACAAGGAAATCCACGAGCTGTTCTCTACCATGCGCCTGGATCAGCATTTCGGGATTACGCCCCGCGAGGAGCAATAGTGTTCCCGGTCCTATCCGGGACTGGCGGATCCGCTTAAAGGCAGATTGGGAAGAGGGATACAATATGCATATAAAACATCGGCCCCGGGGATTGACTTATGATGGATGATGAAACTTTACAGATGTATGTGCAAGAAGCCCGCGAACACCTGGAGGATATAGAGACTAACCTCCTGGATGTTGAGCAGGCGGGAGACAACTTCGACCCGGATCAGGTGAACAAAGTCTTCCGCGCCGCCCACTCCATGAAGGGGGGGGCCGGTTTCCTGGGACTGAATAACATGAAGGAGCTGGCGCACAAGATCGAGAATGTCCTGGATATGGTCCGCAATTACGAGCTCTCGCCCACACCGGATGTAGTGAATATCATCCTGCTTGCTTTTGATCGCCTGAGCGAATTGGTGGACAATATAGCGGAAAGCAACGAGATGGACATCTCCGAGCATATTCAGGCGCTTACCTCCATTGCTTCCAACAATCTCCCCACCGAGGAGAAGGATTCCGTGTCCCGGGAGGTAGATATCGCGGATAGAAACGGCAGAACCGTGTTTACGGTCCCTAAACTGGACCTGAATCAGGCCACAAAAGGGGGAAAGTACGTCTATCTTTTGGAATTCGATCTTATTCACGATGTACAGCGCAAGGATAAAAAACCCTTGGATCTGATAAAGGAAATGCAATCCACCGGGGAGATTATAGAAGTCAAGACCGATTTGGAGGCAGTGGGCTCCCTGGAGGACGAGGAGCCGGTCAATATCCTGCCCATGTATATGCTTTTCGCCAGTATAATCGAGCCGGACATAATTACCACTTTTCTGGATATGGCCTCGGATAAGATTCTTCCGGTGCCGGTCCAGGAGGCTGAAGAACAGGCAGAGGCCGGGGAAAAACCAGGAACGGAAGAAAAAGCCCCAACGCAAGAAGAACCGGAAAAGGAACAGGCCCCGGAGAAAGGGCCCGCTGCAGAGATTCCAGCCGAGGATGAAGAAACGTCCGGGAAAAAAGCGGCGGAAAAGCCTGCCGCTGAAGAACAAAAACCTGCGCGGGAGGCAAAGACGGAGCAGAAACCCGCCCCTGCCCAAAAAGGGGAATCCTCCCAGGAAAAGCCCGCGCCCAAAGGCAAACCCGCGGAAGAGGGCAAGGGCAAAAGCGGGGGCGGTTCCGGTGCAGGCTCCTCGCCGGTTCAGGCGGAAACTCTCCGTGTCCAGGTCAGTCTTTTGGAAAATTTGATGAATCTGGCCGGGGAATTGGTACTCTCCCGCAATCAGCTCATGCAGGCCATTTCCAGCCAGGATCAGCGATCCGTGGAGAATTCCTCCCAGCGTATTGATCTGGTGACTTCGGAGCTGCAGGAGGCCATAATGCTTACCCGGATGCAGCCCGTGGGCAATGTTTTTAATAAATTCCCCCGCGTTGTCCGGGATATGGCCCGGGAGCTGAACAAGGAAATAGAGCTGGATATGGAAGGCAAGGAAGTGGAGCTGGATAAGACTATTCTGGAGAGCCTTTCCGATCCGTTGACTCATCTTATCCGCAATTCCGCCGATCACGGGATAGAATCTCCGGAGGAGCGTGTGGCCGCGGGGAAAAAATCCACGGGACGGATTATCCTCAAGGCCTATCATGCCGCCGGACAGGTAAATATAGAGATTCAGGACGACGGCAAGGGCATGGATGCGGACAAGATTGCGGGCAAGGCCGTGGAAAAAGGACTTATAAGTGAAGAGCAAGTCAATAAAATGCTCGAGATGGACAAGCTGCAGCTTATTTTCCTTCCCGGCCTGTCCACCTCGGCTCAGGTGTCCGACGTTTCCGGACGAGGCGTGGGCATGGACGTGGTCAAGAGCAATCTGGACAAACTGGGTGGACAGGTGGAGATAAAGACCGAACTCGGAAAGGGGACCTCCATCCTGATCAAGCTCCCGTTGACTCTGGCCATAATTCCCAGTTTGCTTGTATCTGTAGGAGACGATCGCTTTGCTGTACCGCAAGTGAATGTGGTGGAACTTATCCAGATTGCTGCGGATAAGGTCCAGGAACGGGTGGAAAAAGTTGGCGAGGCTGAAGTTTTGGTCCTGCGCGGGGAACTTATACCGCTTTTGGAATTGAAACAGGTCCTGGGCATGCGGGGGGCGGAGAAGGATGAAACCTGTTCGGAATCCGAACAGGGCGAAAATCACGGAGAGGGAGTTTCGAATCCCCCTTCGGGAGCAAAAGGAAATCCCCGGTCCGGAGAAAATAGCGGTGAAGAGTGTTCCGAGTCGGGTATTAGTCTGGATAAGGGCGAGGATCTGAACATTGTCATTGTTTCCGCCGGGTCCTTTAAATACGGCCTGGTGGTGGATACTCTGCACGATACCGTGGAGATCGTGGTAAAGCCCTTGGGGCGCCATTTGAAATCCTGCGAGGGCTATGCCGGAGCGACCATAATGGGGGACGGAAAAGTGGCCCTTATTCTGGACATAGTCGGACTGGCCCGCCTGGCTAATTTATCCTCCACAGCCGGGGTGGAACAGGAAGAAAAAGGCGAAGAAGAAGCCGAAAAGAAACAGGAAGAAGTCCATTCCCTGTTTTTATTCAATAACGCACCTGGAGAGCACTGCGCGGTGCCTCTTAGTCTTGTCTCCCGGGTGGAAATGATCCAAGCGGAACAGATTGAGGAAGTAGGCGGGAAAAAGGTTATCCAGTACCGAGGAGGCAGTCTGCCGGTATTTGCCCTGGAGGAAGTGGCTGACGTCGGTCATCTGGAACTACAGGGAGAGCTGGTGGTTATAGTGTTTTTTATTGCTGAGCGCGAAGTCGGCGTACTGGCCTCTCCACCGGTGGATGCTGTGGAAGTCGGCGTGCACATAGATGATTTTACTCTTAAACAGAAAGGCATTGCCGGTTCAATGATAGTGGACAAGAAAACCACCTTGATGGTGGATATTTTTGAATTCGTGGAGACAGTGAACCCGCATTGGTTCCGGGACAAGCCGGCGGTGGCCGAAGGCGGGTCCGGAAACAAGAAATCGGGGAGTACTATTTTGCTGGTTGAGGATTCGGATTTTTTCCGGGGACAGGTACAAAAGTTTATTGAGGAGGAGGGCTATGCAGTGGCAACAGCCGCAGACGGGGCCGAGGCCTGGGAATATCTGGAAAATAACCCGGAAAAAGTGCAGCTTGTGGTAACGGATCTGGAGATGCCCAATATGGACGGATTTGAACTTACCGAAAATATTCGCGGGGATGATCGCTTTGCCCATCTGGCGGTAATAGCCCTGACTTCCCTGGCCGGAGAGGATGACGTCGCTCGGGGAGAACAGGTGGGTATAGATGATTATCAAATCAAGATGGATAAACAAAAATTGCTGCAGAGCATTTTTGATTTTGTAAACAAGCACGCTGCGTAAAGTAATTTTCAGGGGGGAAAAATGAGAAATGTAAAGCTGGCGGTCAAGATCGGGGGCGGATTCGGACTGATAATAGTGATATTCTTGATCCTGGGTGGAATAAATGGATGGTACATGCTGGATATCAGGGACGGCGCGCAGGATCTAAACAATAAGTATATCCCGGAAGTGCGTCTGATGGAGGATTTCAAGGCCGATTATGCCAAGGCCCGCATCGACTTTTCCAAGTATATTTTCACTTTTGAAAAGAAATACTACGAGGCCGGGATGGAGGACCTGCGGAATAGTCGCAGTGCCTTGAAAAAGCTGGGGGAGCTTGCAGAATCATACCCAGCTTTGAGTGCCTTGCGCAAGAACAGAGAGACGATTTCCAAGTCAATAAATGCTTATGACCAAAGCATGAAGGCTCTGCACAAAATTGGCCAGGAGTTCCATGGATTGCATGACCGCATGGACCAAGCCGCCGGGTCTTTGGAAAAAAATGTCGAGCAGTTTTTGGAAACACACAAGAAACATGTCCGGGAAGGAGGAAATGCCGGACTGCGGGAAATATACCTGATGAACGAGGTAATGGATTTAAATGACGGTATTCGGGTGGCCAATTTTAAATCCGTGGCCCGAAACGACATGAGTTTTGCCCGGAGCGCACTGGAAGACTTTGATAAGATTTACTCCAAGCTGGATAAAATCGAGGAGGAGACCGGGGACAAGAAGACCATGGCCCAGTTGCAAAACATACGCACGGCCCTGGGTGATTACAAACAGGCCATGGTCAGTATCCTTGAGGCGCACAAAAAGGTGGATTCCGAGTTGGCCAAATTAGTGGAGATCGGAGAAAACCTTTTGGATAAGACCGCAACGGTGGCCCAAAAAGGCATGGAGCGTACCGTGGAGGTGGGGCAAAGCAATGTAGACAACGTGGAATCCAGTATCTTCTTTTTTGCTGTGGGGCTTTTGATAACCTTGATTCTCGGTGCCTTTATTGCAGTGGTTTTGACCCTGAGCGTAACCCGGCCGATATTCAAAGGAGTAAATTTCGCCAAGAGACTGGCTGAAGGGGATTTCAGCCAGGAGCTCGATATATCCCAGAAGGACGAAGTGGGTGTCCTTGCTCAGTCCCTGAACGAAATGGTCCGGAGCAACGCCCGGATGTTCAAGGATGTCAGCAGCGGAGTGGAGACCCTGGCTTCTTCTTCCACCGAGTTGAACACCATATCCGAAGATGTGTCCAGCCGGGCGGAGGATACCGCCTCCAAGTCCAACTCTGTGGCTACCTCGGCAGAGGAGATGTCCACGAATATGAACTCCATCGCTTCGGCCATGGAGCAGGCATCGACCAATGTGTCCACTGTTGCTTCCTCTTCGGAGGAGATGAGCACGACCATTTCCGAGATAGCCGAGAACTCGGAAAGGGCCAAGAGCATTACCGGGGACGCGGTCCAGAAGTCTCAGGAGACTTCCCAGCGGGTGGATGAATTGGGCAAAGCCGCTTCGGAGATCAGCAAGGTCACGGAGAGTATAACAGCGATATCCTCCCAGACCAATCTACTGGCCCTGAATGCAACCATTGAGGCCGCCCGGGCCGGGGAAGCGGGCAAGGGCTTTGCGGTCGTGGCCAACGAGATCAAGGAATTGGCCCAGCAGACCGCCTCTGCCACGGGCGAAATCAAGGAGCGTATCCAGGCTATTCAAAACGCCACTGATACCACTGTCTCCGAGATAGGGGAGATAAGCCAAGTCATAAATGATATTGATTCCATTATAAGCACGATTGCCACTGCGGTGGAGGAACAGTCGACCACGACCAAGGATATTGCCGAAAACGTGGGGCAGGCATCGCAGGGAATCCAGGAAGTAAACGAGAATGTTTCCCAGAGTTCCAGCGTGGCCGGGGAAATATCCCGGGATATAAACGAAGTGAACAATTCGGCCAGCGAAATGTCCAACAGTAGCGCCCAGGTTAAGCAGAGCGCGGAAGAGTTGTCCAAGCTCTCGGAAAAGCTGAAGAATCTGGTTGCACATTTCAAGGTCTAACTTTGACCTGCCTGTTTCCAATCGCCCCCGCATTTGCGTGAGGCCTGTTTTGGAGTGTGCGGGTCGTGGCGGAAAGACTATACTACGGAGCGGGAGAAATGGCCGAAGAAAAGAAAAGCGGTTTATTACAGCTGTCCTGTTTTTATCTGGGCAAGGCCCTGTGCGGGATCAATATCAACCAGGTACAGGAGATTAACAAGGAACTCTTGTTTACGGAGGTTCCCCAGTCTCCGGATTATGTCCTGGGGATAATGAACCTGCGGGGGAAGATTGTAACCATAATAGACATGGGAAAAAAACTGGGGCTGGGGCGGACGAAAATCACCGAGTACAGTCGGGTGGTCATCATCCAGTCCCGGGAAGAATATGTGGGCTTGCTTGTGGACAGGATCACGGATGTGAACACAGTCCAGTGGGAGGAAGTTTCTCCTCCACCTTCGAATATAAAGGGTGTCCGGGGCAAGTATTTCCAGGGGGTGGTGCGCATTAAAAACGGGCTGGTAGCCATTGTGGATGTGGAAAAGGTCCTGGAAGAAGAATAAACAGGAGAGGTCCGATGCGAGCAAAGCCGCTTATACTCGTGGTGGACGACTCTCCGCTTAACCGCAAGATGCTGCGCAAGATGCTCGGGCGCAGCGGATACGAACTCCTGGAAGCGGATAGCGGGCAGGCCGCTTTGGATATTGCCCGTGGAAGTGAACCGGATTTGATCCTTCTGGACATAATGATGCCCGGTATGGACGGATTCGCCGTGTGCACTGAATTGCAGGCCGCGGCGCGGACTTCCGGCATACCGGTTATTTTTATTTCCGCCATGGATGATACGGACAGCATCGTAAAGGGGCTGGAAATCGGCGGGGTGGACTATGTACGCAAACCCTTTGCCATGGCCGAAGTCCTGGCCCGTGTAAAGGTGCATCTTGGCTTGAAGTACGCCCGGGAAAGGCTGGTCCAGGATCAGATGAAAATGCTGGAGGAACTGGGGCAGACGCAAAAGTCTTTTCTTATTGACCCCCAGGATATGAGCGAAGCCCGTTTTGAATATGTCTTCCAACCGGTTTTGGAGGCTGGCGGAGATTTCTTGGATGTTGTCCATCTGGGGGAAGGTAATTACGCATACATAATAGCCGATGTCTCCGGGCACAGTTTGGGGACCGCCTATCTGACCTCGGCTTTGAAAATCGTTTTTGAGGAGAATTTGGCATTGGACCAGCCGGTGCAGGAAGTACTCTCCATTATAAATGCCGTGCTTAAGCGTGTATTGGGCGAGAGGCAGTTCCTCACCGCCGGCGTGACACTCATAAACCGTGAAGAGGGCAGCTTGAAGCATTTCAATGCCGGGCACCATCCTCCCGTCTTGGTCCCGGGCGCCGGGGAATCCGAGTTTCTGGAGGGATCCGGAGATCTTTTGGGGATGTTTGACAAAACAGAGTTCGGCTGTGTGGAAAGAGAGGTACAGACCGGCGACCGCATCTTTTTTTATACCGACGGGCTTATCGAGACTTCGGATTACGGGTATAGTGGTAAAAAAGCCAAAGAAGACTTGTACCGGGCCTGTATTTCCGCGAAAAAAGAGCCCTTGAAAACGGCCCTTGATCGCATAGTGCAGACTATGTGCCCCCCGCCGTGCGGTTTCCATGACGATATGATCATCATGGGTACGGAGATTTGATGTTTGAATGTGTCTGCCGCAAAGAGGAATTATGCTTAAAAATTCCGGCCTGCTTGGAGGAAGTGGATCAAGTGGCCAAGCGTATGCAGGATTGGTTGGAAGAACTGGGCCTGGGAGAGCACCTCTTCCGTCTCACTCTTTTGTTGCGGGAGGGGCTGAATAATGCCGTTGTACATGGAGCGGGGAATGACAGTAACAAATCGGTTTTTTTGTATATTGGCAGGAAGGGAGAGGAAATAATAATCCGCATTAAAGATCCCGGGCCGGGAATGGATCCCACGGCCGGAGAGCGACCCTGCTGTTCCCCGGATCATTGTTCCGCGGACGGGTGGGGTCTTTCTTTATTGCACAGATACGGGGACGGAGTGGACTACGATTCGGAGAAAAAGGCTACAGAAATTGTTTATTCCCTGCAGCACGGAGAACAGGAACCGCCGGAGAAGGAATAGATGAAACTCAAGGTGTTAGTTGTTGATGATACTATAGTTTACCGCAAGATTGTTTCGGATATCCTGAATGAATTTCCGGAAACAGAAGTGGTGGGCACGGCAAATAATGGACAGATTGCCCTTTCCCGCATCAAATCCCTGAAACCGGACCTGGTCACCCTGGACGTGGAAATGCCGGTTATGGACGGATTGCAGGCTTTACAGGAGATAAAGTCGCAGAAGTTGGATGTGGGTGTGATTATGGTAAGTACCCTGACCAAGAGGGGAAGCGATATTACTATGCAGGCCCTGCAAATGGGTGCTTTTGACTTTGTAGCCAAACCTGAGGAAAGTGAAAGGGAGAAAAGCATCCAGGCTTTGCGCACTGCCTTACATCCCAAAATACGCGCTTTTTTGAAAAGACTGGATGTGCGTCGGGCTCTGAAAAAGGGTAAGAGCGTAACCCAAGAGGGTAAGGATGTTCCTGTCCCGGCCGCCGGGAGTGAAGTCAAGCACAGGGATAGGGACCAAACCCGGACGGAAAAATCGGACATAGTAGCCATAGGCATTTCCACCGGCGGCCCGAATACCCTGACCGAGATGTTGCCCCAATTCCCCAAGGATATGCCCGTCCCCGTGGTAATTGTCCAGCATATGCCCGCCCTGTTTACTAAATCCCTCGCGGACAGCCTGAATACTCGATGTTCTTTGGAAGTGAGGGAAGCAAAGGAAGGAGAGGAGGTTTTGCCTCGCACGATATACATAGCGCCGGGTGGCAAGCAGATGAAAGTGGCCACCGGAGCAGCGGGGAAAAAGATTATTCGGGTTACTGACGATCCCCCGGAAAATAACTGCAAACCCGCTGTGGATTATTTATTTCGTTCAGTGGCTCGGGAATATAAATCCAAGACTACCGCTGTGGTCATGACTGGTATGGGCAACGATGGTACTCTGGGCCTACGGGTGGTCAAGTCTTTCGGTGGACTGGGGATTGCCCAGAATGCTGAAACTTGCGTGGTATACGGGATGCCCAAGACGGCAATAGAGGCCGGGGTTGTGGATATTGTCGCCCCCCTGGACAAAATGGCCCAGGAAATAATCAAAACCGTCAAGTAGTGCTGTCCAACTCCGAACCACCCCGACCGCATTTCAGGTACACATGAAAATAAACAAAGAAGATCTGCAGCTTTTCTCCGAGTATATTTATAATTTGACCGGAATAACCTTGGATGACAGCAAGGGATACTTGCTGGAAAACCGTTTCAAGACACTTCTGACTCAGGAAAATGCAAACAGCTTCCGCGAATTGTATGAAAAGGCCAAAGCGGACCGGAGCAAACGGCTGGAAAAGGCCATAGTCGATGCCATAACTACTCAAGAGACCCTTTTTTTTAGGGACAAGGCCCCTTTTGAGCTTTTAAAGCACAAAATAATCCCCGATCTTTTAGACAGCCGTAAAGCTAAATCCGGAGGTAGGGGGGCGCCGATAAAAATCCGGATATGGAGTGCTGCCTGTTCCACTGGGCAGGAAGTTTACAGCATAGCCATAGCACTTAAAGAAGTACTTCCCGACTTGGGCAAATACCAGATATCTATTCTGGGCACGGACATTTCGGATGAGGCCATTGCTCGGGCGAGTTACGGCAAATACAATTCTTTTGAAATTGAGCGGGGAATGAGTTCGGATTCCCTGCGCAAGTATTTTAATCCAACCAATGATGGTCAGTGGAGGATAAAAGACGAAATTCGGGCCATGGTTGTATTCAAAAAACAGAATTTGATGCAGCCTTTTTCTTTGCTGGGACGGTTCGATATTGTTTTTTGCCGTAACGTGGCCATATATTTTAATGCAAAAGATAAAAAGGATCTATTTGAACGGATCGCCCGGGTAATGGAACCAGATGGATATCTTATTATTGGGGGCACCGAATCCCTTACCGGAGTGACAGATACCCTAGTTCCTCATAGATATTTACGCTCCATTTATTACCGTTTGGCGAGCGGGAATAAAAAACAATGACATTAGGAGATTATCTTGGCCTGGCGTAGTGCGGAGAATATTTTTTCCTTGTCGAATGGCTTGACTACATAAGTGCTTACTTCTCCACGAAAGAAGGCTTGAGAGACATTTTTCGTGTCATCCAAGGCTGTGGCCATGATTGCCGGTACCTGATCGTCAAAATTAAAACCCTGTTCGCGTTCTATTTCCCGGATACCCTGTAGGGCTTCCTGTCCGTCCATTATCGGCATCATGATATCCATAAATACCGCGGAGAATCCATTTCCCTTTTCAAGGGATTCTTTGTAGGCTTGGACCGCCTCTTCTCCGTTTTTTGCGGATACTGTTTCTCCAAATGCGCTTAGTATTTTTTCCAATATTTTGAGATTGAGCATGTCGTCTTCAGCTATCAGAAATTTCATTGTTTCCTCCTGGTTTCCCTGCGTGTAAATTATAAAGCCTGATTGTCCCAAATTTTATACACAAATATATACTGAGGAACATATCCGTTCGTCAATAGACTGGACATATCTGCTCATTGATTCTTTGTTCAAGGAAGCGATAAAACCATAGAAGGGCTAATCTGTTATGGACACCGTTTATCTAAAGGACCTCTATCTCCCGGAAGCTCCTCGGGTAAAAGATAGGCGAAACGGATTCTGGGAGAAGATGTTTTTGTATTCAGAAGCAGATTCCAGTCTGGACCGGGCATGGGAGCTGTTCAGGGAAGGAAGGATGCAGGTCTGGGACAGCGTGCTCTGCGAGCAACAGACGCGGGGCCGGGGGAGAATGCGCCGGAGATGGTCTTCCCCGCGGGGGAATATTTATGCCGCCTGGCTTTGGCCTACTCCGGCGCCCGAGTGGAGGAATCTGCTTTCTTTCATGTCGGCATATATATTGTGCATGGTACTGCGGGAAATGGGATTCGGAGTTCTAGTGAAATGGCCAAACGACCTGTGGTCGGACAAGGGTAAGGTGGGCGGAATATTGGTGGAGGAAAAAGAAAATACCTTTATGGTGGGAGTGGGGATTAACGTATTTGCTCCGCCAGACAAGGGGGAACTGCGTGGGGATGGCCTGCGAGATTCGGATGGTTTGGGGGATGGACCCGGGGGGGTGTCAATTCCTGCATTGTGGGCCCGGCTTGTCTATTGGAGCCGTAGATGGTATGATCTAAACCTTCAAACCGCCACAATTGAGGAATTTCTCCGGGAATACGAAGCGATCATGGCCTGGTTGGGGCAAACGGTTCGGCTAAGCTCTGAAGGACGGATTGTAACCGGTGAAATACGGGGAATCAACTGCAAAGGGGAGATTTTGCTCAAAAAAGGGGAAAGCATTTCCGCGATTAGTTCGGGCAGCTTTTTGCCATTTCCCTGAAAAGATGTGCCTGCAAAAAAGTGTTTTTGCAGGCAGTTTTAAGTTGTTAAGTGTTAAGTTTTAAATAAAATCAGATAGTTGCACAATTTAACTTGTACATTTAATTCCGGATTTAGACTTTTTGCAGATGCCTCTGAAAAAGGAAGATGGCAATGAAGGCGGGGCCCTCCCCAAGACAAGATTGGTTCTCTGAGAAAGGGAATGGATTTTTTGTATTCCCTTTGCCTGATCCTTTTAGTTGCCAACTTCTTGGTCTGGTACACAAAATTATATTTTGAGTGCCGGGCCTTTGGTGGAAAGGATCCAAAAGGATTAAACGCCAAAAATCCACGACTAGCGTTACCCTCTGCTTTGCAAGGTCTTTTCTCCCTGCTTCACTGTGCAGACAGGGGGAGGGGAGATGTCAAAGAGTTAAAGGGGTTCCGGGATAAGGGGAGTCCAGTAATTTTAGGAAAAGAAAAGGGTCGGTTAAATTATGGAAGCTAAGAATTTTGAGGAGATCGTCCACGAGCTGAGGGGAAAGAAGATTCTGGTGGCCAATCGGGGGATTCCGGCCAGACGTCTGGTAAGATCCTTTTATGAGGTCTTCCAGGCAATTCCGGTTATGACCGCCACCCGGGGAGATATGACCGCCCCGGTGACCGCTGGTGCCCAGGAACTACTGTTATTGGGCGACGACCCTCAGGCCTACCTGGATGTGGACCGCATTATCTCCCGTGCAAAGAGCCTTGGGGTTGTGGCTATCCATCCGGGCTGGGGCTTTGTCTCCGAGGACTTTTCTTTTCCGGAAAAATGCCGCGAGCAGGGGTTGGTGTTCATTGGTCCAAAAGCGGATTCCATGAAAATCTTGGGTAATAAAGTGGCGGTGCGGGACTTGGCTAAAGAAGTCGGTGTGCCCGTGGTCCCAGGCTCGGAGAAGGCCGTGGATCTTGATCAGGCCCGGGATATAGCCGAGGATATTGGCTATCCGGTAATGCTTAAGGCCGAAGGGGGGGGAGGTGGTAGAGGCATTTATGAGGTATACAGACCGGAGCAAATGGAAGATGCATTTTCCAAGGCTTCTTCCCTGGCTCAGGCCTCCTTCGGCAATCCCCGCCTGTATATAGAAAAATTGCTTACTTCTGTTAGGCATATTGAAATACAGGTCATAGCGGATCAATGGGGGAATGTATTCGCTTTTGACGAACGGGACTGCACCGTTCAGCGCAACCATCAGAAGCTTGTGGAGATAACCCCTTCACCCTGGCCCAAGATGACTGAAAGGCTGCGGGCCAATTTGAAAGATTACGCCAGAAAACTGATTCGGGAAGCGGGATATTATTCCCTGGCCACTGTGGAATTTTTGGTGGATCAGGAAGGGATACCGTACCTGATCGAGGTAAATACCCGGTTGCAGGTGGAACACGGGATTACCGAGTCCCGCTATGGTGTGGATCTGGTCGAGGAACAAGTGGCTATCGCCTTTGGTTCCCGGCTCCGTTTCAACGACCGGGACACTCTGCCCAGCAATTATGCTATGCAGGTACGCATTAACTGTGAGGATCCCCAGGACGGTTTTGCTCCCAACGCAGGACTTATAAATAGATATCAGAGTCCCGGAGGGCAGGGGGTACGCGTGGATTCCTGCATAGCCGCCGGCTATAATTTCCCCTCACAATACGATTCTGCCGCCGCCCTGCTTATAACTTATGGTTGGACTTGGCGTAAGGTGCTCGGTGTAATGGAGCGGGCCTTGCAAGAATACATAATCGGGGGGGTGAAGACAACTATCCCCTTTCATTTGCGTATAATCCGGCATCCCAAGTTCCGTAGCGGGGACTTTGATACCAATTTCGTGCTCAATAGTCCGGAACTTATGGGGTACAGGGAAAAGGACCCGGAGGGACTGCGGCTTTCCCGGCTGGCGGCTGAAATTTCGGCCAAGGGCTACAATCCGCATGTCCAATTGGGCGAGTACCGCGGATACCAAGACAAGCGCCTCGGCCCACTACACCCCGTACTTCCGGAGATAGATGAGAGTGAGCGTTTCCATAATCCTTACCCTGCCGGTGACCGGGACGCCCTTTTGGATTTTGTTCGGGACAGCGACTATGTGCATTTCACCGATACCACCACCCGGGACATCACTCAGTCCAATAGCGGAAACCGTTTCCGTCTGGCCGAGGATCGATTGATTGGGCCCTATTTAGATGAAAGCGGCTTTTTCTCTTTGGAAAACGGGGGCGGGGCGCATTTCCATGTGGCCATGCTCGCCAATATGACTTATCCGTTTGCAGAGGCAGCGGAGTGGAACAGATTCGCTCCCCGGACCATGAAACAGATACTTATTCGTTCCACTAATGTCCTGGGATACAAGCCGCAGCCGAAAAACCTGATGCGGATGACCGGGGAGATGATATGCGAGCATTACCATGTGATCCGTTGTTTTGACTTTTTGAACCATATTGAAAACATGCTCCCATTTGCGGAAGTGGCCTTAAGTAATAAAGCCAATGTGTTTGAACCGGCGATTTCTCTTTCTTGGGCCGCCGGGTTTACAGTGGAGCATTACATCCAGGTGGTAGAGGATATACTCCGTGTTTGTGCCAGGGCTTCCGGTTTGTCTTCTTCTCAAATACAGAAATCCATTATCCTGGGGTTGAAAGATATGGCCGGAGTCTGTCCCCCGGCGTTTATGCGGGAGCTGGTGGGGACTGTGCGTAAAAAATATCCGGAATTGGTTGTCCACTACCATCGCCATTATACGGATGGTTTGTTTGTTCCTGCTGTGGCCGAGGCCGCCCAGGCGGGAGCACATATTGTGGATACCGCCATTGGGGCTTCCGTGCGCTGGTATGGCCAGGGGGAGGTGTTGTCCACGGCTGCTTATCTGGAAGAGCTGGGACTCAAGACCAACCTGAACAAGGAAATGATTCGTAGATGCAATTTTGTGCTAAAGCAGGTCATGCCCTATTACGACAGTTATACAGCCCCGTATTTCCAGGGCATCGACTATGATGTGGTGCACCACGGCATGCCCGGCGGAGCGACTTCTTCCTCCCAGGAAGGAGCCATGCAGCAGGGGTATATACACCTGTTGCCTTATATGCTGCGCTTTTTGGCTGGTACCCGCCAGGTGGTTCGCTATCACGATGTAACCCCGGGGTCGCAGATTACCTGGAATACTGCGTTTTTGGCTGTGACCGGGGCGTACAAGAAGGGTGGTGAGCGGGAAGTGCGCCGTATCCTTGAGGTGCTGGAAAGAGTGGTTGCTTTTCCGGAAGAAGAACTGGACGAGCAGACCAAAGAAGACAGGCTGCTCTTGTATGGGGAAAGCAATGATGCCTTTCGGAATCTGCTTTTGGGAAAATTCGGACGCCTGCCCCTGGGATTCCCTCCGGATTGGGTCTACGAGAGCGCATTTGGGGAAGATTACAAGCAGGCCCTGGCCTCAAGGGTTGAGGATTCGCCTTTGTCCACTTTGGAGGATATGGATATCGAGGCGGAGAGAAAGAGTCTGAGTGAGTCCCTGGGCCGTGATCCCACGGAAGAGGAGTTGGTATTGTACTTGAATCATCCCGGAGATGCCCTGAAAACGGTGGAGTTTTGCCGCAAATACGGGGATGCAAACAATCTTCCCCTGCATGTCTGGTTTGAAGGCGCTTTGCCCGGAGAGGATATTTTTTTCGAGGACAGCTCGGGCAAACCGCACCAGATGAATATCATGGATATCTCCGGAGTGGATAACTCCGGGCATTGCGTGGTGCGCTATTCGCTGGATTCGGAGTTTTTCTCTGCTAATATCAAGGTCTCCGAAATCCAAAGCGCCGGCGAAGAGGAAGTACCTCTCGCCGAAAAAAACGATCCCTATCAGGTTGGATCACCTTGCAACGGGGACTTGTGGGTAATGCATGTCCAACCTGGTGATGCGGTGCGCAAGGGGGAAGAGCTTTTTAATATTTCGGTCATGAAGCAGGAAAAGGCGGTTTTGGCTCCGGTGGACGGGGTGGTACGCCAGGTGCGCAAATTTGCCAATTATCAGAGCGATCGCAGGATGGTTCCCGTGCAGGAGGGAGAACTCTTGATCATCTTGGCTCCGGCAAGTGGGGCATGCCCGGAATGCGGGTATCAACTGGAAGGGAACGCTATGAACTTTTGCCCCCAGTGTGGAGCAAAGCAAAGCCAATAATCCCTTGGGAATAATTTATAGATACTTAGTTTCCATCCGGAAATTTTTGAATTTCCGGATGGAAACTACCTAGGGGACTTGGCTTTCCGAGAGAGCAAAGGAAATCCACACCAAACGTAGAGCACCCGGAAACCTCAAGGAAAGCGAAAGCCCGTAAATACCCTGAACCGAGGTGTGTATAACCCAGGTTTTTAGGTTGACTATCTGGCAGTTAAAATATTACTGCTTATAAAGTTAGATAAATGTTTGGGTAACTTTTTGTTATGATTGAAAATTAATTTTTTGTTCCTAAAGGCCCTTGTGATTGCTGTTTATGTAAGCAGAACGGGAGAGCCGGTTCGAAGGAACAATTTTTTGTTTGGCAGATAATGTTGGAGGTGATTCCGAGTTAGGGGGGATCCGGGAGACCGAGAAGCAGGAATCAGCCCGGGGGCGCGCATTTAGATTGCCGCTGCCGTAATTCAGAACTTGTCTAAAGGAGATTTAGATGGCCGCAACTCAAGGTAAAGGAAAGGAAAGTCCGAAAAATAAGAGCAGCAAGATGGACAAGCTGAAAAAGCAGCTGGTCCTGACCGGTCAGGAGATCAAGGATATAGGGGAAGAGGCTGAACTGCTCGTTGGGGGTAAGAACTACAACACAGCCATAATAAGCACGGTGGAAAATATCCGAGCACCGCAATTTCGGGCTATTTCCTCTCTGGCATTTCATAAAGTACTGGACGAGACCAAAGTCCATGCCTCGGCGATTCGTTCTACCGTGGACAAGGAGTATGATAGTATTGACTGGGCGGATTCGGAGATAAACAAGGATCCGGATTTCTTAAAGAAGTTCGTGCGCAGAGTTGCGAAAAAGATTCGGGAAAAGCCGGATGACAAGGGACGTCAGACCACTTTGCGCACGTTTATAAACAACGTTGTGGAAGGTTTCGCCGTATCCCCGGAGGGGATCGATCAGCTGCGCAAGAGGTCGGTGCTGGTGCAAACAGCCATTTTATCGGTGGATTTGCCCGATGATGTACGCAAAGCTGTGCGTGAGGCCTATTCCAATATATGCAAGGAGGCTGGACGGGAAAAATTGCCCGTGGCCGTGCGTTCTTCCGCTGCTGGCGAGGACAGCCGTAAAAAGGCCTTTGCCGGATTACAGGATACCTATTTGAATATTGTGGGCGAGGAAGAGGCGGTGGAGGCCTATCACTGGAACTGTGCCTCTGCCTATAATCTACGAAGCATGACCTATCGCCGTGAGGCTATACTGGATGCGGTGAACAGAGCGGAAAACACCGGAGATAATTCCATTGCCACCAAGGCCAAGAAGGAATGGTCCATAGAGAACACTTCTCTCTCTGTCTGCATAATGCGCATGATAAATCCGGTGATTTCCGGGACCGCTTTTTCCGCGGACACCGCAACCGGCTGCAGGGGAACCGACCGCAAGGACCTGGTTTCCATAGATGCCAGTTACGGTTTGGGAGAAGCCGTGGTCAGCGGGATGGTCACTCCGGATAAATTCTATGTGTTTCAGCGTGATGACGGGGAAGAAGTAGTCATCCGGCATATGGGGTACAAAGATAAAAAGATTATTTACGACAAAACGGGCACCGGGACTATAGTGGAAGATGTGGACAGCGCTTGGGTCAGCCGCTGGTCTCTTTCTCTGGCCCAGGCGGAAACCGTGGCCAAGGGTGTTCGGGCCATTAGCCAGGCTTATGAAGGCATGATAATGGATACCGAATTTTGCATGGACAAGTGGGACAGGCTATGGTTCGTGCAGGCCCGCCCGGAGACACGCTGGAACGAGGAATTTTCCAAGCACCCGCACACCATATTCATGCGCCGCATGGAAGTTAACCCCCAGGCCCTGAATGATGCAGAGGTTATTATTGAGGGCAACGGGGCCTCCCGGGGAGCTGGCCAGGGCAATGTGCGCTTTTTGCGCTCTGCCCTGGAGCTTAACAAGATAAACAAGGGCGATATTCTCGCCGCGGATCGGACCGATCCGGATATGGTACCGGGAATGCGGATCGCATCGGCCATAATGGCTGATGCCGGGGGGGACACCAGTCACGCTGCCATTACTTCCCGGGAACTGGGTATCCCCGCGGTTATCGGGATCAAGCGCCTGGAGGTCCTGCGCGCCCTGGATGGCCAGGAAGTTACCGTGGATGGATCCCGGGGACTGGTATACAAGGGTCTTATGCCCCTGGAAGAGGTGGGGGGCGAAATAGATGTAAGCCAGCTCCCGGCTACCCGGACCAAGGTGGGTCTTATTCTGGCCGATGTTGGGCAGGCCCTGTTTCTGTCCCGCTTGCGGGAAGTACCGGATTTCGAGGTAGGGCTTTTGCGCGCGGAATTTTTGCTGGGCAATATAGGTGTCCATCCGCTGGCCTTGGAGGCCTACGATAATGGCACACTGGAAAATGTGGTCCGTAAAAAGCTCTCCGATATGGAAGAAGAGCTGTCCAAAATAGTCAAGGATCAGCTTGCTGAGGGCATAATCTCTTTTGATCTGCCCCTGCGCAAGTATGTGGGGCTAGTCACTGGTCTGGCCCAGGAGACCCAGGCCCTGACCGATCAGACCGGAGCCAAGGGCACGGACGAAGTCTTGGCTATCCATCGCCGTATGCGGGAGCTGGAGCATAAATGGGATGAGCATCTGGATCTGGCTACTAAGCAAATGGAAACGCTCAAGACTTCCACTGATCTAAAAGAGCATGTAGCCATAATAATGGGCTATGAAGACGAGCGCATGCTTTTGGGTAATGATCCGGAAGAGAGACAGCGCAAACAGGAGATAGAGGACAATGTTAACCGCAAGGTGAAAGAGATTGAAAATGACCCCTTTGTTCAGGATCTTTTTCAGCGTATAAGATCATTGCGGGAAGAAGTGGCCATGAAGGTCAGCTTGAAAAAGGATATGGATGACGTGCGCAATCTGCCCCAAAAGATTGCCGACAATTTGCGCCTCAAAGGATACCGGAGCGGAAAAGAGCTATATGTTCAGACTTTGGCTCAGGGACTGGCCCTTTTCGCTATGGCCTTTTACGGCAAGGACATAATTTATCGGACCACCGATTATAAAACCAACGAATATCGTAATCTGGTTGGCGGGATGCTCTTTGAAGGCCAGGAAGACAATCCCATGCTCGGATACCGGGGAGTGGCCAGGGATGTCCACGATTGGGAAGTGGATGCATTCAAGCAGGCCCGCGGGGCATTCGGGGGAAAGAATCTGCATCTTATGCTTCCCTTTGTCCGTACTTTGGAGGAAGGGCGGAGCATGCGTAGTTACCTGGCCAATGTGCACAATCTGCGTTCCGGAGAAGACGGGCTGAAGATTATTTTGATGTCCGAGATACCGAGCAATGCTGTTTTGGCCAAACAGTTCATCCAAGAGTTCGATGGTTTTTCCATTGGTTCCAATGACATGACCCAGCTCGTACTCGGTACTGACCGGGACAACTCCCTGCTCGGGCACATTTATGACGAGGAAGATCCGGCAGTGATCTGGGCTATCCTCGTGACCATATTCACCGGGCAAAAGTACGGCAAGAAAGTGGGCTTCTGCGGTCAGGGTGTTTCCAACAGCAAAATACTTCGCGGATTAGTCTGTATAGCCGGGATTGTTTCCGCATCCGTGGTTCCAGATACCTACGCCCAGACTAAATACGACATAGCCGAGATTGAGAAAGAGGACATATCTCTAAAGGAACTGGGGAAATGGGTGCAGCAGCAGCATCTAAACAATCTGCACGCCCTGCTTGAGGAGTATAATTACGGCCATATCCTGAAGAAGCATTCCTCGGCCTCTGATCTCCAGGAGTGGTACGATGGGGAATTGGCTAGATTGCAGGATCAGTTGCATGCCAATCTGGGCTCGACCAAGGAAGACTTTTATCGCCAAGAGCTCAGTAATTTCCGTAAGAAGTTCCATAAGCCGGTTATATATTCCAATTGGGATTGGGATTCTACTGTATGGGATGCCCTGAATCAGGCCGGTTTTGCCAGCTTCGAAGAGCAGGAAAAAGCCAAAGAAGCGCAGATAAAGATGTTTTGCTAACCCTGTAGCTTAGTTTAAGCTTTTCAAATGCCCGGTACTGAAGCTACTTGGTTTGAGTGCCGGGCGCTAACTTTTGGTCCCTTTAAAAAGATTTATTTTCAGTAGGTTGTATCTTATGGATAAGGATGAGGCAAAAATATTGGACCGCATCGACAGCCCGGATGCCTTGACCCGTCTGGATTCCTCCGAAATGGAGGTTCTGGCCCGGGAAGTCCGGGATTTGATAATAGATGTGGTCTCCCGGAATGGAGGCCATCTGGCCCCTTCTCTGGGCTCGGTGGAGCTGACGCTTGCTCTGCTTAAGGTCTTTGATCCCAAGGAGGATCGGATTGTTTGGGATGTAGGGCATCAGGCATACGCCTACAAAATCCTTACCGGGCGCAAGCAGGATTTTTATTCCCTACGCCAGCTGGGCGGCATAAGCGGATTCCCCCGCCGGGAGGAAAGCCATTTTGATTCCTACGGGGTGGGGCATTCCAGTACTTCCATATCCGCCGGGTTAGGTATGGCTGTGGCCCGGGATATAATTGGGGACGACAGCCGGGTGGTTTCCGTGATTGGAGACGGTTCCATGACAGCTGGGCTGGCCTATGAAGGCCTGAACCAGGCCGGGGATTTGGACCGGGACCTGGTGGTGGTTCTAAATGATAATGAAATGTCCATATCCAAAAATGTTGGGGCATTATCTTCTTATCTGAGTCGCAAGCTTTCTTCCCGCTGGCTGGTCAAGCTGAAAAAGGATGTAGAGGCCTGGATGCGTCAGATACCGAGGATCGGGAATGAACTGGCGGAATACGCCCGACGCAGCGAGGATTCCTTTAAGAGCTTCTTTACCCCGGGTATGTTGTTCGAAGCATTTAAATTCAATTATATGGGGCCGATAGACGGACATAATGTAGACGGGCTTGTGGATGTCTTCGAACAGGTAAAAAATTTGCAGGGTCCGGTCCTGGTACATGTTTTGACCCGGAAGGGAAAAGGATATGCCCCGGCTGAAGAGAATCCCACCTATTTCCACGGAGTGGGCTGTTTTGAGCCTGAGACCGGCGTGAGTAAAAAGAAGGCCGGTTGCGATCTGCCGAGCTACAATAAGGTTTTTGGTAAGCAGATGTGCAGCATGGCGGAAACGAATGATAGACTGGTGGCCATTACCGCTGCCATGCCCGAAGGGACGGGGTTAACCCAGTTCGAGGAAAACTTTCCGCAACGCTTTTTCGATGTGGGCATCTGTGAACAGCATGCCGTGACCTTTGCCGCTGGGATGGCTACTCGCGGTTTTCGCCCGGTCGTGGCTATTTATTCCACATTCTTGCAGCGGGCCTATGATCAGATTGTCCATGATGTCTGCCTGCAAAAGCTACCAGTTACCTTCTGTCTGGATCGGGGGGGGCTGGTCGGAGAAGACGGCTCAACCCACCACGGGGCTTTTGATTTGTCTTATTTAAGGCACATTCCCCATATCACCCTTATGGCCCCAGCGGATGAACACGAACTGCAAAGGATGCTTTTGACCTGTATGGAGGTGCAGGGGCCGGCCGCTGTGCGTTATCCCCGGGGCGTGGGGACCGGGGCAGAACTGTCCGCTAATCCGGAGCCAGTGCCTCTAGCAGAGGGAGAAATGCTTAATGAAGGAAAGGATATCCTTATAATCGGGATCGGCAGTCGCGTGTATCCCGCTCTAGAGGCGGCCTGGGAAATGGAGAAGTCAGGTGCCTCTGTGGCTGTGTTCAATGCCCGTTTTGTTAAACCTTTGCCGGAGAAACAGCTCCAAGACCTTTTCCAGCGTTTTGGAAAGATTGTAATTGCTGAGGAAAATGCATTACAGGGAGGTTTTGGGTCGGCTGTTCTGGAGTTTGCTGTAGATAGCGGCATTATGCGGGGGCAGGAGATAAAAAGAATCGGGATTGGGGACCGTTTTGTCCAGCACGGAAAACAAAAAGAATTGAGAGACGCGTGTAACCTTAGCACCCAGGGTATACAGGAAGCGGTCTCTTATTTACTAGGAGTTTGAATTGCTTAGTAAAAATAGCCTGTTGGCCGGGATATTGGACCGCTACGCGGAAACATTGGCTGGGGAAGAAGGTTTGGCAAAAGATACACTGTTCCAGGGGATACAGGAAGGTAGTATGGTTCTTTTGGCCAATGCCGTGCATGACAATGTCCGGCCCTGCCTTATCGGCCAGCCTTCGGCTGTGAAAGTAAATGCAAATATCGGGACTTCTCCCTTTATCAACGATCCGGATAGGGAACTGCACAAGGCGTCTGTGGCCGTGGAATCAGGTGCGCATACTTTTATGGATCTTTCCACTGCCGGGAACCTGGATGAGGTAAGGGATCGGATGTTGCGGGAGACAAATCGGCCTTTGGGCACTGTTCCCATTTATGCATTAGCACAGAGGTATATTGATTCCGGGGAAAGTCCGGCGAAAATGGATTCGGAAGAATTGTGGAGGGAGATCGAAAAACAGGGTGCCCAAGGGGTGGATTTCATGACGGTGCATTGCGGGGTAACCCGGCGGTCGGCTGATTTGCTTCGTAGTGAGCGGCGGATCATGGGGGCGGTTTCCCGTGGAGGGTCGTTGCTTATCCGCTGGATGGATGAGAACGGGCAGGAAAACCCTCTTTATTCCGAATTCGAACGGCTTTTGCAGATTGCCTCCAAGTATAATATCACCCTCAGCCTGGGCGATGGTATGCGTCCGGGAGCAGGCCGGGATGCCGGGGACAGCGCCCAATGGGAAGAGGTTGTTATCCTGGCTGAATTGGCTGCCCAGGCTCGTGAATCCGGTGTACAGGTAATGATAGAAGGACCCGGGCATGTCCCCTTGAACCAGGTCCCGGCTCAGATCCAGGGGATAAAAACTTTATGCGGGAATGCTCCCTTGTATGTACTGGGACCGCTTACCACTGATATTGCCCCTGGATACGATCATATAACTGGTGCGGTGGGGGGAGCCGTGGCAGCCATGCACGGAGCGGATTTTTTGTGTTACCTGACTCCGGCCGAGCACTTGACTCTGCCTGATGTGGAAGATGTGCGTGAGGGAGTGATAGCTTCCCGGCTGGCCGCGCATAGTGCGGAAGTAGCCTTGGGGAGGGAAAGAGCGCAAAAAATGAACAATGCGATGTCCCGGGCTCGCGGGGAATTGGATTGGGAGAAGATGGGATCTCTCGCCCTGGACCCCAAGAGGGTGGACGAGAGACGCAAGGATTTTGCCGGGAAAAAAGAGTGCGCGATGTGCGGGGAGTTTTGCGCTGTAAAGCTATTGACCGGCGGTTCCGGAAAAGCCAACCATTCAGGGGCCGAATAGGGTTTTGGATAAATCCACGCGCAGTATTGGGGGAAAAACAGAGTTGCCGTGAAGTCCGCTGAATGGGTGCATATGGTGGAGCTGGACTTTAACCGGGTAGGGGAACTGGTTGCCCTGGAAAACGAGATCTTTTCCCTTCCCTGGGGAGTAAAGGAATACATGACCTTTTTCCTCCAGGATTGCTCCCTGGGTTTTGGGGCCCAGAAAGGGTCTGCCCTGGTGGGGTTTATTACCTGTTTCAGTCCTCCGGGGGAGCTGCATATACTGAATGTGGCCGTTAAAAAAGAGCAGAGAAGACAGAAAATAGGCTCGTTTCTTATACAGACAGCATTTTCCCGTTTTAGGGAAATGCAGGGTAAGGGGTCGGTCTTTCTGGAAGTAAGACCTTCGAATGGAAAGGCGGTGGCCCTTTATCAGTCTTTTGGGTTTTACCGGATTGCCATCCGGGAAAAGTATTACGCAGATAATAATGAAGATGCGTGGGTCATGCGCCTGGATCTTTGAGCCTTTTTTCCAATCGGTTGCCTTAAGGACGTATGCAGTAATTGCGTATAAGTCTCCGGTGTTCGGGAAATTTCTGGGATAGATCTTTTCGACTGCCCAGTTCGAAATCCGAGTAGTCAAATCCGGGGGAAACGAAGCAGGTTACTAGGCTATATCCTTCGTTCTCCGCGGCCGGGCAGGCGGCAAACCAGGTCTGCCCTGGAATGCGGATGGTAAATGACTGAGTATTTTCCGGACACGGGCCTAAGTAGTAATTATTTAATTCGCATTCCCCGGACAGGGTAAAAATGCGCAGCGGGTCTCCGATGCAATAATTCCATATTTCGTCGTTGGGTATCCTGTGCAGGGCGGAGAATTCCTCGTTAGGCAAAAGATAATAGATTCCGGAGTAAAACGGTCTGTCCCCGGAAAAACCGGGAGCTGGTGCTCCGCCGAAAGTGCGCGTGGAACAGTATATGCGCCGGTAGTATCCACCTTCCGGATGAGGGGATAACCCTAATTTTTTTATCCAGTAATCTGCGGTTTGTTTTTCCATATCCCTCGGATATAATTTTCGATCAGGGAATGCAAGAGGGCATCAAGGTAAAATTTGGGGACAGGCAGGTTAAAAGGAGGAAGAGCACAACATGTTTATCCAGGGATATTCTTTTGGGAGTATGCAGGTGCAGGGCAAGAAATACAACGAGGATTTGAAGATCATAGATGGGGAGGTCGCCCCTGCTTGGTTTAGGGGGGCGGGCCACAAGGTTGCCTTGTCCGATGTCCGGGATATCCTCAAAGCCTCCCCGGATGTGGTGGTTTTTGGTCAGGGTAAACCCGGCCTGATGAAGGTCCTTCCGGAGGTATGGGAGGAATTTGAGTCCCAGGGAATCAAGGTCGAGGAGATGCCCACGTCAGAGGCTGTAGAGCGTTTTAATGGGCTGTACGAGGCGGGGAAAAAGGTTGCAGCTGGATTTCATCTGACCTGTTGAGGTTTTCCTTATAATCGCGAAAACCCTCGCGGTTAAATCGGAAAAGGGCCCCGGATGGAAATTATTGGGTCCTCAGTTTGATATGGATTTTTCTCCGCCTGATCTTTTTTGATGCCAAACTATCGGCGCGGTGTTTTATAGGCCCCGCCAAAGGGGAATGCTTGCCCCCTCCGGACTCTTGTTCTTGGGGGGGGGAGAAATTTTTTTGCTGCATTCATGTTGGTACTGTTGTCTGTCTGCATTAAGAGTTTATTCCCGGTCCGGTTTCTCCCTTTTGGCGGGGCCAAGAAAACTCGAGGGCCTCTCCTTAAAAGCATCCAAAAAGATCAGGTGGAAAAAATATAAAAAATCCGCACGCTGTTTCGGAGGGTCAAATCATTTTAATTCCTCCGAACAATGGGGGAGTGGTTACCATTCTCCGATTGCCCGGGAATAAATTCCCAGGGTTTTCTGGAGGAAATTTTCGCTACTGAGTTCAGACATCCGTTTTTGTTCCTTTGCAAGTATATCCTGACGTCTTTCCTTGTCATGGAGCTGACGAATTTTCTCTCGCAAGAGTTCCGGTTCCCCAGGAGGGAAGAGTGCTTCCTGCGGGAGAAGTTCCGGGAGGACTCCGACCCTGGTGGAAACAAGCGGTATGTTGCAGGCCATTATTTCCATGCCGCCCCGAGCTATTGCCTCTGACCACTGCGAATTTATTATCCCCAAGTCCAAAGCGGATATGTAGTCGGCCACGTTGGGCACCTTGCCGCTAATATGGCATATATTCTCTAAGCCGTTGTCCTTTATCCATCCATGGACGGTATTTTCCGAGATGGCTGAGCTGAAGCCTATAAGCAATAGCCGGATGTCTGTGCATTGTTCCTTGTGGTAAAGGGCCCCCACAGCTTCTATAAGCTCTTTTTGTCCCTTGACCGTATCCAGTCTTCCGAGCAGTCCTAGAAGGAAATGTCCCGGCGCGACACCGAGTTTTTCCCGGATTTTTTCCCGGTTACACGCAGGGTGAAAATTTTGGAGATCCACACCTCCGTAGACCAGATGCAATTTTTCCTTTTTCAGGCCGAAATTTTGGTGGAAATGTTCGCGTATTCGGGAATTGGTGGTTATTATCGCTTGGCATAAATGCTTGTGCAGGATGCGGTTTGCTAGGTTGTTTTTGGGCAGTCTCTGATCTCCACGGGTGCGTATCAGTGCAAATTTTGTCTTTCCCCGTTGGAGAAGGGGCCAGAGAAAAAAGGATTCCCCGCGGTGGCAGTTTACAATATGGGGCTTGAATTCTCTTACTATTTTTTGCAGTTCAGCAAGCAAAAAGATGAATCTAAATGGGTTTTTTGTGTTCAGCGGCAATCCGCGCACGGGCAGGCCCCATTCCCGAGCCTTCTCCATGGGGGGCGTGTTGGGCAGGGCCAGGATGAGTACCGGATGGCCTTTTTCCTGCAATAGTTTTCCCAGGGATAGGGCATACCAAGCGGTGGCGTTGAACCAGCGTACATTTATAATTTGTATGGAACGCATATGCTGATTTCTGTAATAATTCCCTTTTATAACCGGGAATGGAGTCTGTCCCGGGCCGTGGATTCTGTCCTGGGACAATCCTGGTCCGATTTGGAGCTTTTACTTGTGGACGACGGGTCTACGGATCGCAGCTGCGAAGTGGGCTTAAGCTATAATGATAAGCGGATTAGATATTTTTATCAACACCATAAAGGGGTCTCATGTGCAAGGAATTTGGGATTGAAACATTGCAGAGGAGACTATGTCGCCCTTTTGGATTCAGACGATTGGTGGCTTCCGGAGAAACTCACCCGGCAGGTGGGGTTTATGCGCGAGACCGGGATGAAAATATCTCAGACCGAGGAAATATGGGTGCGTAACGGGCAAAGGGTTAATCCGGCAGTAAAACATGCCAAGCCGGCGGGATGGATATTTGGACCTTCCCTGGAATTATGCCTGGTAAGCCCTTCATGTGCCCTGTTTGAATATGGCATTATCCGGGAAATAGGGTGTTTTCGCGAGGATTTGCCCGCCTGCGAGGATTATGAGTTCTGGTTGCGTGTAGGGGCCAGATATCCGGTGGGATTACTGCCCTCGTCGCTGGTGGTAAAAACCGGGGGGCATCGGGACCAACTTTCAAATAGTATAATCGGGCTGGATCTGTATCGTGTTTATGCCTTGCTCGGTCTTTTGCCCGGGAATCTCCTTCCAGATCAGAGAAAAAAGCTTGTGCGGACTTTAAGACGAAAAGCCGAAATTTATGCTGCTGGTTGCTTGAAACGGGACAAGCCGGAAGAGGCCCGCCGGGTAATGGAAATGGTGCGCAGGATTTAACTCTCTCCTAAATTCGGGGTCTTAGACGTTTGATATGGATTTTCTCCTTTTGATCTTTTTTGATCTCAAACTACCGGCCCGGTATTTTCTAGGCCTCGCCAAAGGGGGATGCTTGCCCTCTTCCCGCACCCAGAGCCCTATTTGGGTGCGGGGGTCAAGAAAACGCGCGGGCCTCTCTATTAAACGCATCCAAAAAGATCAAAAGAAGAGCCTGCAAAAAATATATTTTTGCAGGCAGTGTTAAGTTTTAAGTGAAATCATATAGTTGCAATGTTTTATCTGTGCGGTTGAGTCCAGCATTCGACTTTTTGCGGTTGCCTCATCAAAAGGAGAAAATATAAAAAATCCACATGCTGTGTCCAGCCAATACATTTTCAGTCCAATCTATCTGCTATTTTCGCATAGACTATTTCCGGAGATATGTACTCCATGCAGGCATATGCATGGGGGCACTTTATTCTTCCGTGTAAAGTACACGGGCTACACGAAAGACCCTGATGGATGACCGCATCTTTCTCGCCGCTGGGATAAAAACCCCACTCCTTGCTGGTGGGGCCGAAAAGGGCAGTTACAGGGATTCCCAAAGCTGTTCCCAAATGCATGGGGCCGGAGTCCGAGGTTGTCAGGTGACTGCTTAGGGCTATAAGGGCACAAGTCTCCCTAAGGGTGGTTGTATTGGTCAAATCATGGGGATGGCCAGGGGCAAGTGGGTGATTGTCCTGTCCCACAATCAACCAGGGAAGATTGTTTTTTTCCAGGATTTGCAAGAATTGATTCCATTTTTGGCGGGACCAAGTTTTAGCCGGATGCGTGGCATAGGGATGGATACACACAAAGGGTTTTCGCCCCAGGACATCCTCTTGCCTTTTCCGGGCCTTTTGCAGTTCGTTTTCCTTTAAAAATATGCAAGGTCTTAATTCCCCCTCCGGAGGAGGATCTGCCAGGGCCGAGAAATAGCGTTGCGGTACATTTGTGGAACGGAGGGCCTTGCCGGATATGGGGTCCTTAAAGACTTTATATAATCGGCGCCGAAGATTCATCTTGGGATAAGAAAAGCAGGGGGCGGGCCAGGTCCTTTTTAGTATCCAGGAGCGCAGGGTCCCGTGCAGGTCCAGAAGGTGGTATCCTTCAAATTCCGAGGCCAGTTCTTTGCAAACATTTCTCCAGGGCCGGTTTCTTAAATCTTTTTTGCAAATCCCTTTTATTGTTTTTATATGTGGATTGTTTTCCAAAAGTGGGGCAAATTCGTGTCTGGTGACCACGCTTATGTCCAGCCCGGCATTGTGTAAGTATTTGAGCACTCCCGTGGCCAGAACCACATCGCCCAGGGAACTCATCCGGAAGGCCAACAGCTTTTCCGGGTAAGGGGAGTGGTCTTTTTTTGCCTTTAATATGGTTCTTGCTGGGGACATTTTATGCTAGTTCCCGGTATATGCCCATGAGTTGTTTTGCGGTTTTTTCCGGACGGAAATCTTCCGCGTGTTCTCGGCCCGCCTGTATCATCTTGCTTTGAAGATGCATGTCGGACAGGATTTCTTTTATGGCCTGGGCCATTTCTTCCGGGGAAAAGGGGTCTATGTACCAGGCTCCTTCCCCTCCGGCCTCACGGAGACAAGAATTGTTTGAAGTTATCACCGGTGTTTCGCTGCATAGCGCCTCCAGTACCGGGATCCCGAAGCCTTCATAGAGTGAGGGATAGATAAATATGCGTGCTCCCCGGTACAGGGCGGGCAAATCCGCGGTGCTTACCCGGGGTAAATGATATATCCGCTCCTTTACGCCGTTTTTTTCCGCAAAGGACATCAAGTCGCGCACGTATTTGGGGTTACCCTGGCCCACGAGAACCAGCGGCGGGATTTCCGTCCGCCCTAGGTTGCACAGGGCGCGAATGAGGTTCTGGGTATTTTTTCGCGGGGCCAGGGCGCCTACATATAGGAGATAGTCTTCGGGAAGAGCATAATCCATGCGGGTCTGTATTGTTTTTTCCCGGGAGTGTTTCTGGAAAAAAATGGGATTGCAGGATTGGTAGGCTATACGGATTTTGTTTTCCGGGATGTTAAAGATCTGCAGCAAATCATTTCGCGTGCTTTGGCTTATGGCGATTACCAGGTCCGCAGCCGCACAACTGGCCTTGTATTTCAGTCGATAAATCCGCGCGTCCGTGCGGGTGTACAGACCTGGCATGCGCAGAAAGATGAGATCGTGTATGGTGACTATGCTCCGGCAGGAGGCATTTTGAATGCCCAGAGGCAGCTCATGTGAGAGCCCATGAAAAATATCCAGGTTGTCCTTTTTGATTATTTTTGTGAGCAACAGGGATCTCCACAGGGCGGAGCCCAGTCTTCCCGGTCTGTGGCGGGGAGTACGTACCGTTGTTGTTGCGGCTGGAAGGCCCACCCCATAATCGGTTCGCGGAGAATAAAGAAAAAACCGGTTTTCAGGGAAGAATGTTTCCAGGGAATCCACTGTATTCCGAGCGTAGTTTCCCAGTCCGGTCCTATTGAGGAAGTATCTTTTGGCGTCAAATCCTATGCGCATGTCAGTATCCGAAATTTTCCCCTTGCAGGGCCGTAAAGGCCGCGTATAGATCAGAGGCTAGGATGTCCGGTATTTCCGGGGAAGAACCGCGGATTTCTTCCCAGCCCCAGCGGGGGGCTTTAAGTCCCAAATGGGCAGCGTGGTTTTGTCCCTTTCCGGTTAAAACCAGTATGCATTTACCCAACCCGCAATTGCGGGCAAAAGCAATATCACTGCCTTTGTCCCCGATCATCGCGCTTTCTTGTGCCCCGAGAGCGAACTCCAGACTCAGTTCTTTCCACAGGCCGGTGCCCGGCTTGCGGCAGTTACATCTGTCTGCCGGGGAATGCGGGCAGAAAACACTTTTTGTTATCCAAGCACCTTTTTTTTGCAGAAGGATATCTAATTTTTTCCGAACCGCTAAGTAATCCTCCCTTTGAAAATATCCGCGCCCAATACCGCTCTGGTTGGTAACCACAAAAAGAGAAAATCCCGAGGAATTCATTGCGGAAAGGGCCTTTCCGGCTCGGGGCAAAAGACGTACTTCACGGGGGTCATGCAGGTAATGGCGGTCTTCTATAATAGTCCCGTCCCGGTCCAGAAGGATGTTTTTGATGGCCATGATGCGTTTTTAATCAGTTTTTGGGGAGTTTTTAGCTTTCGTCCAGATGCGGTTAAGGTTCCGTCCCCTGCTGTTGGTGTTGGGGCCTTTCGACATTGCCTTTGACCCTCCAAGTATTACCCGGAGTACAATCGGGCGGTAGCTGCTATTTTCTTGGTTTCCTTGTCCGGCAAGTTAATCGGGAGACAATATCTATCCAAATAGACCGAAGAGCCGGACTCTAAGAGATATCCTTACCCCGCACTGGTTATCTGATAATTTGCAATTGTCAATTTTTGACTATTCCTGGGTCTTAGTCGAATATTTACGAAAACTCTGGCAGTTAAACCAAAAAACATTTCCGGATGGAAACGCGTTAAAAGCATCCCAAAAGACCAGGCGGAGAAAATATAAAAAGTCCACACGCTGTGCCGGGGGACAAAATGGATGGGTGAAGAAAAATCATGATCAACCTCAAGTAACCCGGGATCAGGGAAGTTTTTGTTGCGCCGGGGCATGTGATTTGCTATTTTGCCTTATTATGTGGGAGTTGATTCTTGCTATGCTTTTGGCTACCGGCGTATCCGCATTTTGCTCGGTAGCTGAAGCGGTTATTTATTCCGTTTCCTGGGCTTTTATCGAAGGTCTTAAAAAAAAGAACAAACGGAGTGGAAATCTCCTCTCCGCTCTTCGAAACAAGGTGGATGAGCCGATAACCGCGGTTTTGACCTTAAACACCGTGGCCCACACAGTCGGAGCGGCAATAGCCGGGGCGGCCGCGGCTAAGCTGTGGGGGGACGAGAATCTTATATACTTTTCTGTTTTCTTTACATTGGTCATTTTGGTCTTTTCCGAAATCCTGCCCAAGACAGTCGGTGTTGTCTATTGCCGAAATCTAGCCCCCTTTTTTGCCGGCCCCTTGAGCTTGTTGGTACGGATATTCCGGCCGGTTATTTTAGTTTGCCGGATACTGGTACGTTTTTTGGAGAAAAAGAATGCCGGTCCTCAGGCTTCGGAAGAGGATCTTTTGGCCACTATAAGCCTTTCCCGAAAGGCAGGGGCCATTAAATCGGACGAAGAGATTTCCCTGCTAAATATCCTTATGCTGGACAAGAAAATTGTCCGGGATATTATGACCCCAAGAATGGTGATTTTTTCTTTACCGGCGCGGTATACAGTGGCGGAGGCTAAGGAGGCCAAGCATATATGGTCGCACAGCCGAATTCCGGTTTATGAAAACGAGGACAGCGAAGAGATTGTGGGAATGGTCTACCGGCGGGAAGTCCTGGAGACTCTGGCCAATGGCTGGGAGGAAGTTACTCTGGAGGATTTAATGAAGCCGGTACAGTTCGTCCTGGACACCCTTAATCTGGATAAGCTTTTGGTGCAGTTTTTGGAAACCAGGATGCACCTTTTTGTGGTGTTGGATGAATACGGAGGCGTAGCCGGAGTGGTCACCTTGGAGGACGTCCTGGAAGAAATACTGGGGAAGGAAATTGTGGACGAGACAGATGAAGTGGCGGACATGCGAAGTCTGGCCCGCAAGAGGCGCAAAGAACTTTTTCAGGATAAACAGGGATAATGTGGAATTTTAGTTTCGGTCGAGGTGTTGCTTCCCTTGACAGCATGTCTATTATAACTGAAAAAGGCTCTTCTTTGAAGAACCCCATTTATTTCCTTTATGTAAGGTTTCTTTAAATATTTAGATTTATAAGTAGGTGGAGCGAATAAAGTTTTGGGCTACTTATAAATTGTCGATTTTTTTCTTTATTAGTAATATTTGTTTTTTGGGCACAAGGGCCGGATATTTGGATGTTAAAAGTATTTGATCCTTGGGCCAAGGACTACACGGAGTAAACAGATGTCCCCAAAAAAACAGCAGAAATGGATATACGTTCTGGCTTTTGTTTTGATAGTCGGGGGTGCGGGTTTTTTGTTCTACACCGGTCTTTCCCGGGACAGCGTTTATTTTTTAAATGTCTCGGAAGCATTGGCCATGTCTCCTGCGGAAATAGGCCAGGCCCGTCTTTTTGGAAAGGTTTCCCCGAAAAAGATCAACCGTAATGGGGATTCCCTCGGGGTCAGTTTTAATCTACTGGACAAAAAGGATTCCTCCAAGTCTATAAGGGTGCATTACTCGGGTGCGGTCCCGGATACTTTCGATCCGGGAGTGCAGGTTATAGTCGAAGGGGCCTTTCGTTCCGGGGACTATTTTTTTCAGGCCCAAAAATTAATGACCAAATGTCCTTCCAAGTACGAAAAGAAGGACTCTTAACGCGAGAAGTATAGGTCCTTTTACACAGGATGGGGACGCTCATCCTGTTTTTTTATACCTCGGGCTCCGGAATTCGCCCGAGTCCAACCAATAAAGGTGTCCAGCATGCATTATACCGCTTTTATCGCCTTGCTTCTGTCCATGTTGATCCTTGTCTGCGGCGTGGGATATGGCCTTTTCCGATTAACAAGCAGCGAGTCCTCCCCCGCCAAAACAGTTCAGGCATTGCCCTGGGCACAGTTGGTGGTTTTTCTTTTAGTGAGCCTGAGCTCCTTGATCCTCCTATGGGCTCTTGGAGTACGGGATTTTTCTTTTGCCTATGTCCGGGACTACACGGACGGTTTTTTGCCTATGTTTTATGCATTGACCGCTTTCTGGGCAGGCCAGGACGGTTCTTTCTTGTTTTGGCTTTGGGTGCTTTCCCTGCTGGGAGTGATCCTTCCTTTTACTTCTGCTTACAAATCCCTCCCGGATAGAGGGAAGGTATTTTTCTGGGCCTTTTATTTCCTGATTCAGCTTTTTTTCCTGGTGATACTTACCGGTCCCTGTAATCCTTTTATGCGCCTTGAACCAGCTCCGGCACAGGGGAACGGACTCAACCCCTTGTTGCAGAATCCGGGAATGATCTTCCATCCCCCGCTATTGTTTATCGGATACGCCGGATTTGCCATCCCCTGCGGTCTATCCTTTGCCTATTGGTTGCAGGGAGAGGAATTTACCTGGATGAAAAATACTCGCAACTGGCTATTGTTCGCATGGATAAGCTTGACTGCGGGTATAATACTCGGGGCCTGGTGGTCGTATATGGAACTCGGCTGGGGCGGATACTGGGCTTGGGACCCGGTGGAAAACGCTTCTTTGATTCCCTGGTTAACAGCTACCGCCTTCATGCATATGGCCATAATCGGCCGCAAACGGAGGGCTCTACCCCGTTTCAACTTGTTTCTCATGGCATTGACTTTAGTGGCCTGTTTTTTCGGCACTTTTCTGACTCGGAGCAGCATAATAGATTCTTTGCATGCCTTTGGGGACAAGGGAGTTGGAGTGCCCTTGCTTTGGCTTATGTTTTTTCTTCTGGCTTTTGCCCTGTTTTTGGTTTTTTCCGGTCGAGGGGGGCAAAGATCAGTTGGAGGTATATTCAGTCGTCAGGGTATCATGCTGATCGCCTCCTGGGTATTTTTGCTCCTGGGGATCATAGTGACCTTGGGGACCTTGTGGCCAGTGATTTCCGCACCATTTTCCGCTAACACGGTTGGTATGGATGCCGGTTTTTATAACCGCGTCTGTGCCCCCCTGTTTGTCGTGATCAGTGTTTTGTTTTTCTTTTGTCCATGGATAAAATGGAAACATCAAGGTGTGGATAACCGGTTGGGCCTTACTTTATCCTTGATTATCTTTTTTCTGGGAATGGGTGTGTGCCTTGTCTGGGGCATGCGGGACTTTTGGCCCATTGTGGGAGGAGGTGCGGCCACTGCCGGCCTGTTCACCATAATATTTTTGTTTATTCAGAATAAATGGATGCGCAAAAGCAGGATGCAGTGGGGAATCTACGGCATCCACCTGGGAATTGCCCTCATGGTGCTTGGAGTTGCCTTTTCCGGTCCTTACAGCCAAAAGAGAGAAGTAATTCTTTCCCCGGACAAAGAAGTGAGCATAGGAGGATACGAGTTTACCTATCAGGACTTTGAACAAAAGCGCACTCCGGCCATGAGTGTCTTTCAAACCAATATCCTGGTAACCGAGAACGGCAAGGAGCTGGGTGTTTTAAAACCGCAAAAAAGGGTCTACCGCAATTTTGAGAAACCTTTTGCCGAAGTCTCCGTGCTTCCTTCCTTGGGCAATGAATTGTACTCCACGTTACTTGGCTTTACCGAAGACCGGGTGGCTAGCGTCAAGCTGAGCATAAATCCATTGGTCAATTGGGTGTGGATCGGGGGGACCTTAGCGTGCCTTTTTGCCCTGTTTGCCATGGACAGAAGGTCCTTGCGGGGAAGGGAAACAGATGGGTAGCCCATGCCGGATTCAACATTGCTTTCCTTTAGTAAAGTAACATACAGATATGGACGGAAATCCGTTTTAAAAGATATAGATTTCAGGCTCAATCCAAAGGAGGTGGTTTTGCTGGTGGGCCCCAACGCAGCCGGTAAATCCACTCTTTTAAAAGTTGCCTGCGGACTGCTCCGCCCCTCATCCGGAGAAACCCATTTTGCCAGAAACGCGCGTATCGGATACTTGGCGCATGAGTCTTTTATATACCCCGGTCTTAGTGCTTTGGAAAATCTGAAGTTCTGGTCCGCATTTTACGGGGATAGATGTCCGGAAAAGGAAATCTTGCATGCACTTAAACGGGTGGGCCTGGAACGATCGGCCCGGGAAAACGCCGGGAGTTTTTCCCGCGGTATGGCTCAGAGACTGAGCCTGGCCCGGCTGCTCCTTACTTCTCCTTCGATCATTCTCTTGGATGAACCGGACAGCGGTCTGGATAACTCCTCCATGCAGGTGCTCGTCAGGGAAATAGGTCATGCCCGGCAACAGGGAGCGGGAATTATCTGGGTAAGCCACGATTTGAACCGGGACAGGGATAAAGCGGATAAGATACTGGAGCTTCAAGGGGGAGAGCAGTCTTTTTGGGGGGAAGCCAAGGAATTACCCGGAGCGAGCTTGCATGCTTAAACGCTGTCTTTTTTTGGCCCGTAAAGATATCCGGCTGGTTTTAAACGGAGGCGGAGGGCCGGTACAGGCAGTTTTGCTGGGGCTTTTGCTGGTTTTTATGTTCAGCTTGGCCTCTCCTGTGGGTACAGAGGTCACATCCCGGGCAGCGGCTACTGTATTTTGGCTGGCCAGTGCATTTTCTCTTATTTTGATATTCAATAATTTATATGCCGTGGAAGAGGAGAATCGAGCCCGCATCGGTCTGGTACTGGCTGCGGAACCCGTCCAGGGCATTTATCTGGGAAAGGTGGCCGCCGGGTTTTTCCTGCTTTTTATTACCCAGCTCTTTTTCTTTCCCGCTATTTTGGTCTTCCTGGGCCAAAAGGCCGGGGGAAATCCCTTGCTGGCTTTGTTAGCCGTTTTGGGAGTGGACTGTGGGCTGGTGTGCATAGGCGGACTGCTGGGTGCTTCTGCTCAAGGCACTGGGGTGCGCGATTCCCTCTTGAGTATAATGATTTTCCCCTTGCTTATGCCGGTTTTGCTTGCGGGGATAAGGTTGATTGCCTATTTTTTGGCTTCCGTGCCTTATGAACAAGCCGGGAGCTGGTTTGCAGTGATCCTCGCCTTTGACGCGGTATTTGCGGGGGCGGCTTTGATACTTTTCCCCCTTTTGTACACCGGGGATTAGGATGTGCATGAATAGTAATCAAAAAGGTGACAATATTGCTAAGGCCAAGTGGAACATATTAAAACAAATGGGAAAAGATGAGTCCTTTGATTAAAGCGGCCAGTGTGGCTGCTGGAATTGCCCTGGCGATTTCCCAGTATTTTATTTGGGAATATGCCCCAACAGAGACGACAATGGGCGAAGTGCAGCGGATATTTTATTTCCATCTGCCTTTTGCTTGGTGGGCCCTTGTTTGCTTTTTTCTTGTTTTTGTCGGCAGTCTGGGGGTGTTGTTCGGGAAAAAAGAATTTTGGGATCACCTGGCCGGAGCTTCCGGAGAGGTTGGGGTCTTATTGGTCACCCTGGCCCTTGTCACCGGATCGGTTTGGGCCAAGGCGGCCTGGAATACATGGTGGACGTGGGATCCCCGTTTGAGTACAGCCCTTATTATGTGGTTTGTCTATTCGGCTTACTTGGTCCTGCGTTCCGGGGGCACTGAATCTCCCAAATTACAGCGTGTAAGCGCAGTATTGGGAGTGATCGCATTTTTGGACGTGCCGCTGGTCTTTTTTTCCGCCCGCCTGTGGAGAAGCATCCATCCGGCTGTGTTTGCTTCTTCGGGAGGGGGGTTGGATCCAAAAATGTGGCATACAGTAATGGTAAGTGTCTTGGCCTGGGGAATAGTGGCTTTTGTCTTTGTCTGCCTGCGTACCAAGCAGTTTTGCGCAGCGAAACGTTTAATTGTCCTTACCAAATGGTAGAGTTATGAGTTATCTTTTGTTAGCAAACGTGGTTATATGGATTGCTATAAGCGGATATGTCTTTTTTCTGGCGGGAAAACAAACCCGGTTGGAAAAAAGGATTGAACATCTGGAGTTTTTAAATGAACAATGAGGCCCACATCTATTCCGCATATAAAGTGGCAGCCTTTTTCGGACTTTTTTGTCTGGCAGTGCTGCTGGTTTCTTTTGTTTCTTACCGTATTGAGCATCCTTCTTTGACCAAAGAGAGGCAAGCCCCTGCAAAAGCCTCGAATAACCCTATGGGAGATATGACTGCCCTTATGAAGCGTCTGGAAAAAAATCCCCAGGATAAAGAGGCGCTTTATAAACTGGGACACAGGTTTATGCGTATGCAGGCCTGGGATAAGGCCCTGCAGTTCTGGAACAGATTTTTGCGTTTGCAGCCGGAGAACAAATCCGTGCTTACCCAGAAGGGTTTTTGTCTTTTTCAGAAGGACAAATTCGCAAAGGCTGCAGGGACATTTAAAAAAGTACTGCAAATGGATAGTAAGGATTACAGGGCCCATTACAATTTGGGCATGCTTTATAAACACTATCTGGAAAAACCGGATTTGGGCCGGAAGCACTTACGCAAGGTGCTGGAATTTTTGCCACCGGAAAAAAACAAATTGCAAAAGGAAGTGCAAAAAGAGCTTTCCCGGAAGAACTCGGAAGGGTAGGGTGTTTCCTTATTCCGGGTGGAAAAAGGTATATGTTTTAGTTTGCAAATACTTTTCAATCCGGGAAACAGGGCGGATGATAAGGTTTAAACGGGTAAATATATAAGGAGATTGGGATATGGACAAGGTTACCAAAATGGGTCTTACTTTCGACGATATATTGCTATTGCCCGCGTATTCGGAAGTTTTGCCGGACAAGGCCGATCTGCGGACCAGTTTGAGCCGGGAGATCCAATTGAACATTCCGCTAATAAGCGCGGCCATGGATACAGTGACCGAATCCAGGATGGCTATTTCCATGGCCCGGGCCGGGGGAGCAGGAGTTATCCATAAAAATATGGATATCTCTGATCAGCGCAAGGAGGTGGAAAAGGTAAAAAAGTCGGAAAGCGGTATGATTGTGGATCCGGTTACAGTCCACCCCGGGGATACTGTAGAACATGTCCTGCAAATGATGGCTGAATACCGGATCTCCGGATTGCCGGTTGTAGAAGGCGAGAGGCTCGCGGGGATAGTTACTAACCGGGATGTCCGTTTTGTCCGTGATTTGAAGACGCGGGTTAAAGAGGTAATGACCTCGCAGGCTCTGGTGACTGTTCCGGTGGGTACTACCCTGGAAGAGGCCAAGCAACTCTTGCACAGGAACAAAATAGAGAAACTACTGGTTGTGGATAATTCTGAAAGGGTGCAGGGTCTTATTACTATCAAGGATATCGAGAAAGTCAAAAAATATCCGAACGCTTGCAAGGACAACCTGGGAAGACTTCGGGTAGGTGCGGCTGTTGGCGTGGGCGAGGACCGCGATGCCCGAGTCCAGGAGTTGCTGGATGCTGAAGTGGATTTTATAGTTCTGGACTCCGCGCATGGACATTCCGGGAATATTATCCGTTCCGCAGAGGCGGTGAAATCCGATTTTCCGGATTGTCAGTTGATAGCGGGCAATGTAGCAACCTTTGAGGGAGTCAAGGCACTAACCAAGGCAGGGGTGGATGCAGTAAAAATCGGCATTGGTCCGGGTTCGATTTGCACTACCCGGGTTGTGGCCGGGGTAGGCGTCCCCCAGATCACGGCGATAATGGATGCGGTCAAGGCCTGCCGGGAAGCAGATTGCTGCTTGATTGCCGATGGGGGAGTGAAGTTTTCCGGTGATGTCGTCAAGGCGATAGCCTCGGGTGCCGATTCGGTGATGATGGGCAGCATGCTTGCCGGGACTGAGGAAAGCCCGGGAGAAACAGTATTGTATCAGGGCCGTACGTACAAAATATATCGGGGAATGGGCTCGATCGATGCCATGAAGGAAGGCAGCTCGGATCGTTATTTTCAGGAAAAGGCATCCAAGCATGTACCGGAAGGGATTGTGGGTCGTGTTCCCTTTAAGGGTCCGGTAATGGATACGGTGCATCAATTGCTCGGGGGGTTGCGTTCCGGAATGGGCTATGCCGGTTGCGCTTCAATCCCTGAGCTGAAAGAGGATGCCCGTTTTATCCAGATTTCTCCTGCCGGACTGCGGGAGAGTCACGTACATGACGTAATTATCTCCAAGGAAGCCCCGAACTACCGGGTGGAGAATAATTAGTTTCCATCCGCTCCGCACCCAAATTTCAATCTGGGTGCGGGATTTTCCCTGCGCCTGTAAAAATATTTTTTTGCAGGCATTAAGTTTTAAGTTGAAAGTTTAATTAAAATCAGAGGGTTGCAAGATTTGATCTGTGCGGTTAATTCCAGCCTTTGACTTTTTGCAGTGGCCTCTAACAGGAAAAAATCTCATTCCCGAACCCAAAACCTGTTATTTCTAGACACGGAAATTATTGAATTTCCGGACAAGGACTAATTAGATCAGCAGAGAGTATAAATGAAGCAAGAGAATAAAGTGGTAGTCCTGGATTTCGGCTCTCAGTATACGCAGTTGATAGCCCGCCGTATCAGGGAATCCGGAGTTTATTCGGAGATTCACCCCTGCAATGAGGATCTGCAGGGGGTCAAGGATATGAACCCCGGAGCGATTGTCCTGTCCGGAGGTCCGGCTAGCGTTCGTTCCGCGGAATCTCCGGGCATCGACCCGGGTATATTTGAGTGGGATATTCCTATATTGGGAATTTGTTACGGTATGCAGCTTGCTGCCAAGGTTCTGGGGTCTGAGGTTACTCCGGCGCAAAACAGGGAATATGGGCGGGCGGAACTGGAGATGATAGACGACTGTCCCCTCTGGAAGGGACTGGACAGGGAAAGCAAGACCACGGTCTGGATGTCGCACGGGGATACTGTCCATACATTGCCTTCCGGATTTAGCCGGTTTGGTGCTACAAAAGATATCGAAATAGCGGCGATGGGAAATCCGGAAAAACGGATATATGCCCTTCAATTCCATCCGGAGGTGGCCCACACGGACAACGGGCAAAAAATATTGGATAATTTTTTGTATGAGGTAGCCGGTTTGAGTCCCACATGGACCATGGCTTCCTATGTGGATACGGTAATAAAAGAACTTCGGGAGGAGATAGGGGAAGACCATGTGGTTTGCGCCCTGAGTGGAGGAATAGACTCCACTGTTACCGCTGTTCTTTTGCATCGGGCTATCGGCAAAAGGCTGCATTGCATATTCGTGGATAATGGTGTTCTTCGCCAGGGGGAGGGAGAGGAAGTAACAGGTTATTTGCAACGGCACTTTGATTTGAATTTAAAATATGTTCAATGTGCGGACCAGTTTCTGGAGCGTTTGCATAATATTGAAGACCCGGAAGAAAAGCGCAAGATTATCGGGCACGGTTTTATTGAGGTTTTTGAAAAGGAAGCCGCAGGGATTCCAGGAGTCAAGTGGCTGGCTCAAGGGACCCTGTATCCGGATGTTATTGAGAGTGTCTCCTTTAAGGGGCCTTCAGCGGTAATTAAAAGCCATCACAATGTCGGAGGGCTCCCGGAGAAAATGCAGCTCAAGCTGGTAGAACCCTTGCGAGAGCTTTTCAAGGATGAGGTCCGCAAGGTAGCCATTGAGCTTGGGATGCCCGATTCCATTGTTTGGAGGCATCCATTTCCCGGTCCGGGGCTGGCTATACGGGTTATCGGTAAAATTACTCCGGAAAGACTGGAAGTGTTGCGTTTTTCGGACAAAATCGTTCAGGATGAAATGCGCGCTTCCGGTTGGTATACCAAGGTCTGGCAGGCCTTTGCCGTGCTTTTGCCCTTGAATACCGTTGGGGTTATGGGCGATGAGCGGACATATGAGGGAGTGATAGCTTTGCGTATCGTGGATAGCCTGGACGCTATGACTGCGGATTGGTCCAGAGTGCCCTCCGATCTCCTGGCCCGTATCTCCAATCGGATTATCAATGAAGTTCGGGGAGTCAATCGGGTTGTATACGATATATCTTCCAAACCGCCGAGTACTATTGAATGGGAGTAGGCACTGTATTTGAAGGAAAATTTTGAAAGTCTAGATTTTCGGGTGGTTATAGATAAGGAGGCGTGGATAACCGTATGTTTGGAATAGGCGGAACCGAAATAATCGTTATTCTGGTAGTGGCTCTGATTGTTATCGGCCCGGCCAAACTCCCGGAGGTCGCCAGGACTCTGGGGAAGGCCATGGGTGAATTCAGGCGAGTGAGTGATGATGTTAAGCATACAATAGAATCTGAAATGGATAAGGATGAAGAAAAGCAGCAGAGTGCGGAAGTGAAAAAGGAGATGGAGCAAAAAGAAAAGGATGTTTCCGGGGAAACGGAAAAAAACGTGACGGATATTTCCGGAAAAGGGGAGAGCCCAAGCGAGGGAGGTGGTGAAAAGCATGCAGCTGATGCCAATGTAAAATCCGAAGGAAGCGACTCCAATGTCTAATCCGGAAAACAACGAGGAACAAAGTACTCAATCGCTGCCCGAAGGTGAGGAAAAGGGTGGGGAGGAAAAGGAGCAGACTTTTACCGGACACCTGTACGATTTGCGCCGTTCCTTGGTTCGTGCCGTGATTGCCGTGGTTCTCGGCTTTTCCGCCTGTTATGCCTTTTCCGAGAGACTGTTCCGTATCCTCATGGATCCCCTGGTTCAGCATCTTCCGGATGAGAGTACCCTTATCTTTACTTCTCTTCCGGAAGCGTTTTTTACTTATTTAAAGATTTCACTGGTGGCTGGTATATTTTTGGTCAGCCCGTATATATTCTATCAGGTATGGAGTTTTATCTCCCCTGGGCTTTATTCCTCGGAAAAAAAATATATGCTGCCGATTGCTGTGTTATCGGCAGTATTTTTTGTGGCCGGTGCCCTTTTCGGCTATTTTATAGTTTTCCCTTTCGGTTTTAAGTTTTTCATGGGATTTACCACGGAACTTATCCGGCCCATGCCCACTTTAAGGGAATACTTGAGTTTTTCCATCAAACTTTTGTTTGCCTTTGGGATTATATTTGAGCTCCCCTTGTTTATATTTTTCCTTGCCCGTATGGGGATAGTAAGCTCGGACATGCTCAAGAGGAAGCGCAAGTATGCCATAACTATTGCGGTTATAATTTCGGCTATACTTACTCCCCCGGATTTGGTGACCCAGGTTTTTATGTGCGGGCCATTGGTGATTTTGTATGAAATCGGAGTGTACGTGGCAAAGATTTTTGGCAAAAAGGAAGGAAAAGCCAAGAGGGGAGAAAAGGAAGAAGATGAACAGGCCTGATTTTGGGGGTTAAGGTGTTTACTAGTAACATACTAAAAGGAAAGATGTTTTTTTATCCGTAAAAACCAGGATTCGGGAGCGGGATGAGGGAAGCTGTAATAGAGAGGAAGACAAACGAGACAGACATACGTCTGGAATTGCGCGTGGACGGTAGCGGCAAAGCGGAGATCAGCAGCAGATTCCGATTTGCGGACCACATGCTGGAACTTTTGGCCCATTGGGCACATATGGATCTTATACTCGAATGTCGGGGAGATGTGCAGGTAGACGCCCACCACAGTATGGAAGATATCGGTCTTTGTCTCGGGCAGGGCTTACTTCAGGCCCTGGGAGAGAAAATGGGTATTGCCCGGACAGGATGGGGAAAGGTCCCCATGGATGAAGCCTTGGCAGAGGCATGTATTGATATTTCCGGGCGTCCCTATTTTGTCTTTAACGGTATGGATCTTGTTCCCGCGGTGATAGCCGGGGAAGAAAAGGACTTGTGGCGCGAATTCTGGAAGTCTTTTTCTTCTGCCGGGAGATTCAATCTGCATGTGAATATCATGTACGGCCTAAACGGCCACCATATATTGGAATCGGTGTTCAAAAGCTGTGGATTGGCTCTTAAGCAGTCTTGCTTGGTATCCGGGAGCAAGATTTTGAGCACCAAAGGCAGCCTGGACTGAATCGTTTTGCCAGTTGAACTCAGAAGATCCGCAAGGAAATGGATTGCGATATTAGGACTTAAGGAAATGGAAAGGATATGCGCAGATTAGTATTTTTATTCGGGCTGTTAATCTTTTTACCGGGACTTTTCGCCTGCGGTTTGAAAAAGCCGCCCGCTGTTGTTCCTCAAAAAGCTGATCTGGCAGTGGCCGGCTTTATGCAGCCCCGGCACGGTTGGCAATTGCTGGCCGGGTATATCCATAAGAATCAAAGGGAGATCCCGGAAAAAGAGTTGGCCCAACTGGACACGTCTTTGGCAAATGCCTTGAAAGATTCCGGGCGCAAACACTATATGAAACCGGATTTGGTCCGACAATGCCGGGAAATTATTTTGCACGAATCCAACAGATCCCGAGTCTCGGCCATGGCATACTGGGTAAAGGTGGGGCGATGCATTCCCGCGGATTATCTCCTGGTCCCTTATGTTTTTGAGATGGATAAGAGAAAAGGTGATGATTGGGGAGTGCGGGAGCCCGCTTCAGTGGTTTTGGATCTATACCTAATAGATGTACAAAAAAAGCGGATGAATAGGTATCATTTCGAAGAAACCCAGCGATCTTTCAGCGAGAACATGCTGGAGATCCGAAAATTTGTACGTAGGGAGGGAAAGTGGCTCACCGCGAATCAATTGGCAGCGGATGGCATTAAACAGGGAGTAATGGAGCTCGGGCTATGATTGTCTTTCCTGCCGTGGATATAAAAAACGGCCAATGTGTGCGTTTGAAACAGGGTAAGGAAAACGAGGTTACCGTGTTTGATGCCGATCCAGTGCGCATGGCCGTACATTGGGTGGAACAGGGGGCTAGCTGGCTGCATATAGTGGATCTGGATGGAGCTTTTTCCGGTCGGCCCAGCAATCGGGATCTCGTGGAGAAGATATGCCGGGAAGTGGATGTCCCGGTGCAGCTTGGGGGAGGAGTTCGCGATCAAAAAACCGCCTCCGCCTATATAGATGCCGGGGTTGCCCGCCTAATAGTGGGCACCATGGCTCTGGAGGAAGAAAACAGATTTGCCGGACTATGTGTCCGTTTTCCGGGGAAAATTGGTGTCTCTTTGGATGCGCGGAACGGGGTGCTTAAAACAAAGGGGTGGGTGGGAGACAGTGGACTGCGTGTTGAAGAGGTCTTGCCGTCTCTGGAGCAGGCCGGGAGCGCATTTTTCGTGTATACGGATATCAGTCGGGATGGAATGCAGTCCGGGGTGAACTTACCGGCTCTGGAAAAAATGCTGCAAATAGCCCGCAAACCGGTGATTGCCGCTGGAGGGGTCTCGACTATGGAAGATTTGAAGATTCTAGGCCCGTTAGTTAAGCAGGGCCTGGAAGGAGTCATAAGCGGAAAGGCAATATATGAAAAAACCCTGGATTTTAACAGTGCAGCTCGCTGGGCTCGCTCGCAGGGCTAGCTAGTTCTTATCCGGAAATTCAAAAATTTCCGGGTTTAGAAATATCACGTTTCCAATTCGGAAAGGAGATTTTTTCCTGTTTAACAAGGAAATTAAGTAATTATGAGCGAGCGTATCTTAATGCGTGATCGAATAATTACGAGAATTGACCCCGTTAAAATGGAAAAGGGCCATCTCCGGATGGAAACTAGCTAGCTTCAAAAATGGTTTTTTACCGGATTGGGCACTCCAGCACTCAAAACTTGGATTTTGAGTGCTGGACTAAGAAAACGCGTGGGCCTCTCGTTAAAAGCACCCAAAAAGATCAGGGGGAGAAAATCCACATTAAACGTCTAGGCCCCTGATCTCTTTCAGCATAGAATTAATATTGGAAAAAAATGGCCAATTAGCAATCTTGACAGAAGATAAAAATTAGATCTATTATTATGTGCCTTATCAAGGCGCTATATCTTGTCCAAAGGAGATTATTTATGCAGTGCGATAGTATCAGAAAAGGCGTGGAATGCTATTTCATGAGTGAGAAGGGGTGTACTTATATCGGTGGATGTTGTTACCCTGTGGTGGAAAGTTGTGAAGGATGTGAAAGAATTAAGGAATATAACGGGGAGAGGTTTTGCACCACTTTCCCTGAACCGGCGGCCAAGTGGGCCAACGGGGCCTGCAATTTTGCCACTCATGTAAAAGCAAGTTACGACCACGGCGAGGTCAAGGTCAATCCGCTAAAGGCCTCGAAACGTGCGGCTCGCGGACGGTAAAAAAAACCGGCAGGCGACTGCCGGTTTTTTTTTGGGGGCTTTCGGGTTAACGCGGGATTTGATGGGCTTGGGAAACGATATTAGATAAGGCAACGGACATGCAAAAGATATATTCTTTGCTGGATGACGATAGGGACTATGTCATTGGGCTTCAGGAGAATCTGGTATCCCGGAAAGGAGTGGGACCGTCCAATGCGGGCGCTGGTGAAGCGGAAAAAGGCGAATATGTCCAAAGCTGCCTGGAGGATATAGGATGCGACCGAATCCTTCGCCTTGATGCTCCGGATGATCGCGTGCCGGGAGGCATGAGGCCGAACATCGCAGCGGTGATAAACGGCCGGGAACAGACAAGGACACTGTGGATAATTGCCCATTTGGATGTTGTCCCTTCCGGTGATTTGTCCCAATGGGAAAGCGATCCTTTCCGACTAAGGGTGAACGGGGATTTGCTGTACGGACGCGGAGTGGAGGACAACCATCAGGCGATTGTCTCCACCCTTTTGGCTGCCCGGGCATTACGCCGTTCCGGGGAAATCCCCAATTTTAATCTCGGACTGCTTTTCGTGGCCGATGAAGAAACCGGCAACGAATACGGATTGAAATATATCCTAAAAGAACATGCGGAGATATTCGGGGAAAATGATCTTTTCCTGGTTCCCGATTTTGGAACCGAGGATTCTGCCATGCTGGAAATTGCGGAAAAAAGCATGCTGTGGATGAAGGTGTGCGTGAACGGCGTGCAGACCCATGCTTCCAGGCCGGACCAGGGGCGAAATTCCCTTGTGCCGGCTGCGGAGATGATCCTTAGGACTGGGGAACTGGAAAACGTCTTTTCGGCTGTTGATCCCCTCTTTTCTCCTTCCAGGTCCACTTTCAGCCCCACCAAGAAGGAGGCCAACGTCCCCAATGTGAACACCATCCCCGGTACGGATATTTTTTATATAGACTGCCGAGTTTTGCCCGAGTATGCCTTGCCTGAGGTGGTTTCCGAAATAGAGGGCATGGCCGGGGAAACAGCCCGTAAGTTTGGAGTGCAAATAGATTGCCAACCGGTCCATTATGAGCAGGCCGCTCCTGCCACAGATGAAGATAGCGAAGTGGTGGGGATAATGCGGGAGGCGATTGGAGATATATACAGGATATCTCCTCAAATACAGGGGGTCGGGGGAGGAACTGTAGCCGCATACATCCGCAGGCATGGATATCCCGCAGCCGTGTGGTCGACCCTTATGCATCAGGCGCATCAAGCCAATGAATGTTCTTCTATTTCCAACACCATAAATGACGCCAAGGTCTTTGTCCGCGCCTTGCTCAGTTGATAGCCTTTATTTCTTGAAACAAGGAGGCCTTAAGCGGGGAGAGGTACTCTGCTACCAGCTCCCGGCCCGGGAATTAACCTTGAAAAACCATGGACTACATTCAGGGATCAAAGTGACTCGTGAAAAGTGGCGGCAATAAATAATTCTTCAGAAAAATTCGACGTTATTGTGGTCGGTGGCGGTCATGCCGGATGTGAAGCGGCAATGGCCTGCTCCGGTCTAGATCTTTATACCCTCCTTTTGACTATTAACATCGACCGTATAGGACATCTTTCCTGCAATCCGGCTATTGGAGGATTGGCCAAGGGGCATATGGTCCGGGAAATCGACGCGTTGGGTGGGTGGATGGGGCTTTGGGCTGACAGGGCGGGAATCCAGTTCCGCACTCTGAATACGCGCAAAGGTCCGGCGGTACGGTCCACCCGGGCGCAGATCGACCGGGATGTATATATGCGTACTGTGCGCCATGATCTTTTTCAAAGGGAAAATCTGCGAATACGCGAGGCCATGGTGGATGGAATCCTGGTCCGCAATGGCCAAGTATGCGGCGTGCGAACCAATCTCGGCGAAGATTTCGGTGCCCCGTTTGTCCTGCTTACAACCGGCACCTTTATGCGCGGTCTGGTCCATGTGGGTTTGAGTAACTACGAGGCCGGTAGATTTGGTGATCCGGCAAGTAATTCCCTGTCCCGTTCCTTGGAGGAAAACGGTATTGAACTGGGGCGTTTGAAAACAGGTACCGTCCCCAGACTGCACATGGACTCCATTGATTACTCCATTTTGGAAGAGCAAGCCGGGGAGGACCCCCCGCCCGGATTCAGTTTTCGCTCCGGCGGCCCTCGCCGGGAAGCGGTTCCCTGTCACATCACTTATACCACGCCGGAAACACATGCAGCCATAAAAGAAGGGTTTGAGCGTTCTCCGCTCTTTCAGGGAGTCATCAGTGGAACGGGGGCCCGGTATTGCCCTTCCATTGAGGACAAAGTTGCCCGGTTCCCGGAAAAGGAGAGACATCAGATCTTTGTGGAGCCTGAGGGGCTGGATAGCCCGGAGGTCTATCCGAACGGGATCCCTACCAGTCTGCCTCTGGATATCCAAAAGGAGATGCTTTCTACGATACCCGGCTTGGAAAACGCCTGGATTGTTCGTCCCGGATATGCGATCGAATATGATTACGCCAATCCCACCCAGCTCAACCCCACGCTGGAAAGCAAGCAGGTGTCCGGATTGTTCTTGGCCGGACAGATCAATGGAACTTCCGGGTATGAAGAAGCAGCAGCCCAGGGACTGTGGGCAGCACTGAATATTTGTTGTCGGAGATCGAAAGGGGGCTCGGAATTTCTTTTGGACCGGAGTCAGGCTTATATGGCCGTTTTAGTGGATGATCTGGTGACCAAGGGCACATTGGAGCCGTACCGGATGTTTACTTCCCGTGCCGAGTACCGCCTGCTCTTGCGCGAGGATAATGCCGATCAGAGGCTGACTCCTGTGGGCCGCAAACTAGGGCTTGTAGGGGACCGGCAATGGGAGCTGTATGTATATAAACGAAATCAGCTATCCGAGGTCCTGAAGGGGTTACAGGAAACCGCATTGCGTCCGGAACCCGGTGTGCGGGAGAAGCTGGAGCACATAGGTGCTTCGATCCCCAAAAAGGGTTTTACCTTGGATAAACTCCTGCGCCAGCCCCAAGTGGATATTCGCTCTCTTTGCGTTTTTTGGCCGGGTCTGGGCGGGTTTGAACAGGAAGTACTGGACCAAGCGCAGATCCAAATTAAATATGAAGGATATCTGAGAAGACAGGAAGAATTGGTGGACCGTTTTAAAAGGGCGGAAAACATCTTGTTGCCGGAAGAGATTGAATATGGCCATATTCCCGGTCTCTCCCGGGAAATAGTGGAAAAATTAAAAGAGATTCGTCCCCGAAATTTGGGGCAGGCGGGAAGGATTTCCGGGGTAACTCCGGCTGCTTTAAGCAATATTGAGATTTATTTGAAGAAAAAAGGTTGGTTGTAGAAACGCAGTTGCAAAAATCAAGGGTGAAAGTTGGACACACAGATTGATTCCAGCGAATTTTTGATTTGACTTAAAACTGGTTCTTGGACACAGCGTGTGGATTTTTTATATTTTTTCCGCTTGATCTTTTTGGATGCTTTTAACGAGTTTCCATCCGGAAATGGCCCTTTTCCATTTTAACGGCGTCAATTTTGGTAATTATTCGATCACGTATTAAGATACGCTCGCTCCTAATTACTTAATTTCTTTGTTAAACAGAAAAAGATTTCATTTCCGAATTAAAATCGTGATATTTCTAAACCCGGAAATTTTTGAATTTCCGGATAAGAAGTAACGAGAGGCCCGCGCGTTTTTTGGGTCCGGCCAAAAGGGGGAAACCGGACCGAGAATCGGGCTCTTGATGCAGACTGGCAAAATTACCAACCTGAATGCTGCCTGCAAAAATATATTGTTTGCAGGGGGGCTGTAATCATATTGGATATGTACATGTATTCCTCTGCATCCCCTGATCCTGCAAGATGCCCTCCATGCGGGGCGAGCTGCGGTTACTCGACACATTATGGGTCCCCCCCTGGTCCGGATCCCCGTAGTAGATAGGTGTCCCCACCCAAGGAACGCTCTCCGGGGTTGAGGTTACCGGGAAACTTTACTCATTGCCCTTTGCATTCCGGACAATTACAGGTATAATCTACTTATGTCGGATACATTTGTACATGCCCTAGGGCGCAATTTTTTAAACAAAGCGGTTTCCCTCCGCCGAATGCTGCATCTTTTTCTTCTTTCCGCCGCGGCAGTCGGCCGTTTCTCCTTTTTGAAGCATGCGGTTTTCCGCGTTTTTATTCGGCAGATTTATTTTACCGGGGTACAAGCAATTCCTTTGGTCTGCATATCCGCTCTTGTGATAGGCTCCATTTTGGTCAATTATTTGCTCTCCTTTTTGACCAGCCTAAACGCCTACGATCGCGTAGGGGAGTTTTTGGTTTATATAGTGGTCCAGGAGATAGGTCCTATTCTGTGCGTGCTTATAATCCTTTTACGTTCCGGGACTTCGGTCATTTCTGAAGTAGCCTTGATGAAAATAAACCGTGAATTTGATTCCCTGATTTTCATGGATATTGATATCCATGACTATATCCATCTCCCTAGGTTGGCTGCGTTTGTAATTTGCGGTCCCTGTCTTTGCTTTATATTCAGTACGGTATCTCTGGTTGGTGGGTATTTGGTATTGGGGTATTTGCACAATATCACCTTTGAGAACTATCTGTATCAGATTGTTTCCGCTTTACGCCTTTCCGATCTTGCTGTCCTTCTATTCAAACCGGCGGTGATGTCTTTGGCCGTGGGCCTTGTAGCCCTGCAGAAAGGGATGGAGGTACGAAGTTCCTTTTCCGAGGTGCCGGTGCAGCTCATACAGGGGATGATAAATATAATCGGTGTTTTGATTGTGGTGGAACTCATATTCGGGTTTTTTTGATGCATGTAAATAATTTGCTGCAATCAGATTCGCACATGGGTCTTGTTGTGGAAAATCAGGCCGATGTCACTCGATTGGTGAATGTGATAAGCCAATCCCAGGGACATGTGGGACTCATAAGTGATCGTCTGGCTCCTTTGCTTTCCAATCTCGATCTGGAGGAGAACATTACCTTGCCCCTGCTTTACCACAAAAATATTTCCCAGAACGCGGCTTTGAGACGAATGCGTCCTTTTTTCCAGTTCCTGGGGATGACGCCCTGTCTCCAGCAGAGAAAGGAAGAACTGAATCGCAGGGAGATACTGGCCGGCTATCTCCTGCGGGCGCAGGCCAGTGAAAACAGGGCGGTGTATGTGGATTGGCCGCGGGTTTGGGAAGTGGATTTTCTTCTTGACTGTTTGCGCAATATGGGTACCAAAATGCAATTATGGGTCCCCGTGGAAGAAGTGGGTACGGAAAATTTAGAAAAACGCGGTTTTGCCTTATTCCGCATGAAGCAGAGCTGACATGAATAGTTTCAGGAAAAAAGAATTCCGGGTGGGCTTGTTTCTTCTTTTGGTATTGGCGGCTATAGTGGCTGTGCTCATTTATGTGGGAATAAAAAAGGAGATATTTGCCGAAAGAATTACGTTTACCGTATTAAGTACTACCGGAGAAAATATAGAACGGGGTATACCAGTCCGCCTCTCCGGGTTTAAAGTGGGACAGGTGGATGAAATCGAATTGAGCGGTGTGGACGCCGTGCATGTTAAAATACGTATCCTGGAAAGATATCATAAGTGGTTTCGGGAGGATACACGGATAATTCTGGATCAGGAAGGGGTGATTGGCAATAGCTATCTCAAAGTCATTCCCGGTTCGGAATCAGCCGAGGTGTTGTCCGAAGGGGCAACTTTGCCTTTGAGCAAAATAGCCGGAATAAAAGAGCTCTTGGCTGAACTGGACCCGGTACTTGAGGACCTCAAGGTCATAGTTGCCAATGTCCGGGGTATAACCGATCAACTCGTTGATCCCAACGGGACCATGCAGACTGTGCTGGCGAATACGGAAGAAATTACAAGGGATATCCTGAAAAAAGAAGGGCTTTTGTATTATTTGACTGAGGATCCCCGTCCCGTGCGCAAATTTGACCGCATCCTTTCCCGGACTGATTCCCTTATGCTGAGCATGCAGGGACTGTTGACCAATGCCACGGCCCGGGTGGAGGATATGCAGCCCATTGAAAAGGAATTTTTGGGCATAACCAAAGATGCCCGAGAGCTAGTTCAGGAATTTCAGGGGGTCAGGAAGGATCTGAATCCCACACTGGAGAATATCCAGAAAATTACCGAGGAGATAAGAAAATCAACCAAGGATCTATACCGGCTCCGGCAGAAAACGGAATATACAATACGTGTGGGGACGGAGCTGATGCAAAATCTGCGGGAAAGCTGGCCTTTTCTGCGAAAGAAGTTGGAATCCGATAAATTGACTTACCCTGCACCGTAAGAGGTTATAAATAGTGAGGCACGTATTGAAGTCTTCCGGAGTACAAAGGTTGCGAAAAAAAAATAGTTGGGGACTGCTCTTGGGTCTTTTATGCGTGCTTAGTGCTTGCGTTAGCGGGACTCAGAAACCGTATCCAGTGCCCAAAAGTATCCACCAGGCCCCGGAGCAGAGACAGGAATTTGTGGGCCTTTTTCTGCAGGGCTGGTGGGGAGAAGCCGAGGCCGTGTTTCAAGCCAGTCTGGAGAATTACATTAGCCAGGACGATTTTTGCGCTGCAGCGCGCAATTATGTCCTGGCTTACCGTCTGCTTAAGTATATAGACAAACCAACTCCTTATCTCCTTAAAAAGGCCCGGCGTTTGCAGAGCACCGGGCAGAGATGCCCGGGTGTTTTAACTTCGGAGGGAAGCCCGATATCTGGCGATAAAAATGATAAGTATGCGGTTGCCTTGGGTGATATGAAAAAGACAAAGGAATTGTTAAAAAAAGAAGATGACCCCTTGTATTTTTCTGTTTATGCCCGCAAAGCGGCGGAAAAGGCTTATAAGAAAGGGCTTTTGGATGAATCCAGGGCATTCGTGCATATGGCCAGGGAAGTGGATAGCCGGCAGGGCTGGGTGGTTTTTTTGGTAAAGGACTGGCAGCTGATGCGGCAGTTGAGTGGACAAAAGCGCGGGGAAGAGATTGAAAGGCGCATAAAATATTTAAGCTCCATGATTGTACCCGGGGAAAGGATGTTCGGGAATCAAAAAGTGCCCTAATTAGTGTCCATCCGGGAATGGCCCTTTTCCATTTTAACGGCGTCAATTTTGGTGATTATTCGATCACCTATTGAAATACGCTCGCTCATAATTATTTAATTTCCTTGTTAAACAGGAAAAGATCTCATTTCCGAATTGGAAACGTGATATTTCTAAACCCGGAAATTCTTGAACTTCCGGATAAGAACTAATTATTATGCATGTTGTATTTCTGGCCGAAACCAATAAATATCTTTTCGGACGGGTGTACCAGTCCTTTGAGTCTTCCGGTCTGACTCCGGTAGTGCTTGTTATTCTGCTTATCACCCTAGCCTGTATTTTTTTGGCGGTTTTGCTTTATTGGATCCTTAAAGTGTATCGGGCCAGGCACGGAGAAGAAAAGCGCTATTTCGGGGAAATAACCGATAAAAAAACAGTCTATTCTATTATTGATCAGGCCATGCTGCAAAGAAGCAAGGTCGTATCCAGATTCAGCAAAAAGAATAAGCCTTTTGATTGTTCCATTTATCAGATTGAGGAAAAAGAAATAATCCTGGAGCCCCCCTATTATGCCCAACCTACATCCAAATGGCTGAAAAAAAACCTGGAATGTACATTTCGTGTAGGATTGGATAAGGAAAATTTTTTATTCTATACCTTTGTCTCTCCCATAAATGATTTCGAAGTAGTGCACGAAGTGCGCATGCTTCGGATTGATTTTCCCCGCAGTTTGTTTTTGGGGCAGAAAAGGAGGCACTTGCGGCTGGAGCCTCCCAACAAGTGGATACTCGGCCTGGCTTTGTGGCCGACTGATTTTTTGGAGAAAAATGGCGACCGGGAGCAAATAGATAAATGGGGAGATCCTTTTATCCGAATGAAAAAAGGAGAGGAAAAGCAGCCCGTATTGAGCTTGGTGGATATTTCTGCCGGAGGATTTCGTCTCCGGGTGTCCAAAGAATTTTCCTCCTTATTGCAGAGACTGCAGAGGGAAAGTCCTTCTGTAATCGTCTATATCGCCCTGGGAAATGGAAATGGAGATACCCGGAGGTTTTTGCTTCTCGGCCGCATCAAGTATAGTTACATAGAACACGATCAAAATTTTTTCTACTTAAGTATGGAATTTGTTAAGTACGGCCGTCTCAGGGAAAAAGGAAGCCGTGAGGTCATCTGGGAAGATATTAACCCCGCTCAGGGGGTAGAGGAATTGGGCAATTGGGTATTTAAAAGGCATTTACAGCTTTATCGGGAAAAAGGACTTGGCTGAGAAGATGAGTTATTAGAAATTCTCCTGGGGTTTAATAAGGGTAAGAGATACGGATGGAGAAGGAGAGAATGGTTGCATGCTTTTCTGCCCTTGGTTAAGGATTGACTTGGAATTACTAGGGATTAGTATGTGCTCAAACATAAAAAAAGATGCATGTAAGGAGGGGTCCTTTGGAAGAGGGGTCGGACAGTAGTAGTTTTTGGTCGATGCTGCGGCGTGTTTTCGGTCAAAAATGTGATTTGCCCTTGGAGGATGTTATTCTGGAGGCCAAGGAGGAAGGAGAACTCAAGGGCGATGAAGTGGCGATGCTCTTAAATGTCCTCCAATTGGGCCAGAAACAGGCCAGTGAAATAATGGTCCCCCGGACGGATTTGGTATGCACGGTAGCGGAAAATTCTTTGCCTGAATTGTCCCAGGTGATTATAGACAGCGGACATTCGCGTATTCCCATATACCGAGAGAATCGTGATCACATAGTGGGGATTGTGCATGCCAAGGATTTGTTGAGGCATCTCCTTGCCGAAGAGAAAGACCGGGACAAGGTGGAGGACATAATGCGTTCTCCTTTTTTTGTCCCGGAAACAAAAAATATAAAACAGATATTGGTTGAATTTCAGAGTAAAAAGAGCCACATGGCGATTGTTCTGGATGAGTATGGCGGGACTTCTGGATTGCTGACCCTGGAAGATGTTTTGGAGGAGATTGTCGGCGAGATCGAGGATGAATACGACCCGCCCAAGCAGGAAGAAATCGAGATATACGAGGACGGGGGGATCCTGGCTTCCGGAAGGACGAATCTGGAGGATTTGAAAGAGCGTGCCGGCGTTGAGTTGTGGTCCGATCATGTAGAAACCGTGGGAGGATATGTATGCGGTCTTATTGGTCGGGTTCCGGAAAAGGGAGAGGAAGTGCGGTATGGTGGCTATTTGTTTCAAGTGCGAGAAGCGGATGCAAAACAGATAAAATCGCTTCTCATTTTAACCATTCCTGAAGAAGACTCGCAATGAGGTACTTTCCATTAATATGGGGGATACCCTTAGCCGCATGCGGGATCGCATTTGGTTTCGCCAATTCGGTTTTTTATTTTCCCCTGTGCATTTTTCTTTTTTTAATTACAGTAAATCATTGTGCCTTGACTCTTCTTCGCGGCCGGGACATATTCCGGACCGTTTTGTTTATCGCCGTGGTCGCCTATGCAGCGGGACTATATTGGATTGTCGTCCCGGTGCATTATTATGGACACATGCCATGGGCGCTCGCCGTGCCGGCCGCGTTTTTTATTTCCCTGTATGTTGCAGTTTATGCGGCGGTTTACGCTTTGGGGCTCTATTTTTTCCGAACCCGGATCCCTTTTTTGGTGTTGGGGATATTTGCCGGAACGCTTTGGGCTAGTCTGGAGTGCCTACGGCAGTGGATATTCGGGGGGTTCCCCTGGCTGAGTCTGGGTTCCGCCTTTGCCGGTTGGCCGCAAACAATTCAGGCTGCTCAGTGGGTGGGAGAGGTCGGCATCTCCGCTTCCATTGCTTGTATGGCTTTATGGCTTACTCGACCTGGTCCGCGCACAGTTGCCGCCGCTGTTATTCTGGGATCTTTGTTGCTTTTTCCCGGATTTCTACAAGGAGAACTCCAAATAAAAGATCCAGTGTCCAGCCTTCTGGTCCAAGGCAATATCGACCAGAACAAGAAATGGAGCAAGAATTTCAAGCAAAATACTCTAGATAAATATAAAAGGCTAACCCTGTCCGGCTGCGGAAAAGATATCCCGGATGTGGTTATTTGGCCTGAGACAGCCATGCCTTTTTATGTACAGGAAGTGAATTCCGAGAGCCGTGAATTGCGTAAATTTGTCCTTGAAAAGGATATACGGCTGATAGTGGGTGCTCCGGGTTACGAGATGCTGGAAAACGGGGAAGGTGACTACAGACTCTTCAATCGGGCTTTCTTGTTTAATGCTAAGGGCAAGATTCAGGACACATACGACAAGATGCATTTAGTCCCCTTTGGTGAATATGTCCCCTTTAAAAGCCTCTTCCCTTTTATAGGTAAGCTAACTCACGGTGTTAAGGACTTTTCTCCGGGGGGGGGCCATAGTCCCCTGCAATCGGGTACACTTGCCTTGGGAACATTCATCTGCTACGAAACGATATTTTCCCATGAGGTACAGAGAAAAGTAGAAGCTGGAGCCAACTTACTGGTAAATATAAGCAATGACGCGTGGTTCGGGGAAACCTCCGCTCCGTATCAACATTTGTATATGGCTGTGATGCGGGCTGTGGAACAACACAGATTTTTACTCCGAGCTACAAACACCGGAATATCCGCGTTTATCTCCCCCTCCGGAGAGGTGATGAAAAAAAGCGACATCTTTACGGATGCTACCCTGCGGGGAGAGGTTTCTTTGCTTCAAAAGAGGACTTTTTTCAGTAAGCATTTTAATTTTGTGCATCTTTTTTGGTTCCTTCTTCTGGGGGGGTTTTTTATTCATCGCTTAAAAGGAAAAAATGCCAAGAAAACGGTTAATGGAAGATAATAATGTCTAGTGCGCACAAGATGTTGCAACTTTCCGATCTGAGAAACGAGGCTGAGGATCTACTTGAGCGTTTTGCCTCTTTTTGGGGGCGGCTTTGACCTGGAGAGTCAAAAGAACCGCCTTGCGGAGATAGAAAGTGTCCTGGCTCGTCCCGAGTCATGGGACGATCCGGAAAGCATGACTCCGCTTCTCCAAGAGAAGAGTCAGTTGGATGCCCGTGTACAAAGACTGGAGGATCTGGAAAAGGTCCAGGAAGATCTCCGGGAATGGCTGGCACTAGCTGAAGAAGATAGTGGTTTGGAGGTCTTGCAGGCCCTGCAGGAGAACTTGAATCTTTTGTCCCGAAGCTTGGATCGGGCGGAAGTGGAGACCTTGCTTTCCGAGCCCGCAGACAAGGCAGCGGCTATATTGGAGATACATCCCGGAGCCGGCGGAACCGAGGCCCAGGACTGGGGGGAGATGCTTTTGCGGATGTACAAACGCTGGGCGGAAAGAAGGGATTTTAAGGTTGAATATCTGGATTATCTCCCCGGTGATGAGGCTGGAATCAAAAGTGTGGCTATGCAGGTAAGCGGGGAATTTTGTTACGGATTGCTCAAAGGGGAAAAAGGAATCCACCGTCTTATACGTCTTTCCCCTTTTGATACCTCCGGACGCAGGCATACTTCTTTTGCTTCTGTGGACGTATATCCCCAAGTAAGCGACGATATTGATATAGAGGTTCAAGACGAGGACCTTCGAGTGGACGTTTTTCGTTCCAGCGGCCCGGGCGGGCAACATGTGAACAAGACCAGTTCCGCTATTCGTATTACCCATATCCCCACGGGGATAGTCGCTCAATGCCAGAATGAAAGATCGCAAAGCCGAAACCGGGAGGCCGCTTTCAAGCTTTTGAAAGCCAAGCTCTACGAAATAGAGCTAAAAAAGCGGGAACAGGAAAAACAGTCTGAATATGAAAGCAAAAATTCCATAGCCTGGGGCAGCCAGATAAGGACTTATACCCTGCAACCGTACAGGTTGGTCAAGGACCATCGGACCGGTTCGGAAACCGGTAATGTGGACACGGTACTGGATGGGGATATCGATTTTTTCATGCGTAGTTATCTTTTGAAAGGCTATGCCAAGTAAACCTTTGTCCGTCTATGGCCTCAATGCTGAGGATATGCTATCCGAACTTGAGGAACTGGAAGCTATTATCCATTCCACATCCAGTCCCGAAGGTGATTTGCCGGATGTCTCGTCTTCCGCTTTGGTCCGTTTCGTACACGGAGTCTCCGAAGAACAACTCGCTGAGTTTTTGCGGGCTCATGAATTGGAAGAAAGATGGATGGCCTTTGCGCTAGGGGAAAAATTTTCTTCTCTGGAACGATTTAGCTCTTTATTGGAAAGATTGATTGAGGACCGCAACCGGGACTTTTTAACCGGTTTGGGCAACCGTAGATATTTTGAAAGGGCTCTGTCCAGAGAACTGGAACTTGCCTTTGAATTCCGGGTTCCTCTGACTTTGGTTATTTTGGATGTGGATGATTTTAAGGAAATAAATGACACATACGGGCATTCCGCCGGGGACGAAGCCCTCAAGTATCTGTCCGAAGTACTGGATAGGGAGACGAGGGCCACTGATGTGGCTGCGCGTATAGGCGGAGAAGAGTTTGCCCTTATTCTATCCGGGTCCGGGTTGCGTCGATCGGAGACAATTATTGACAGGATTAGGACCAATATCTCTCAAAATGCGGTTAAAGACCCGCATACCCAAGCAGAGATAAACATAACCGTCTCCATGGGGGCTGCCGCATACAGGGGAATTGGCTGGCTGGACCGGGATACTTTTTTCCAGGAGGCGGACAAGGTCGTTTATAAAGCCAAAAGCAATGGGAAAAATCGGGTGGAAAGTACTGTTGTGGTAGGATTGAAGTCGGAAGAGACCGCGGTGGTTGGCCGTGAAGAAAAAAGATTTTTGTTTTCCGGATGATAAGAATAAGGACGCAACTGCAAAATGTTGAAGTGTGGCGTTAAATGTACAAATTAAGTTCTGTAAATATTTGATTTTACTTAAGACTTAACATTTAACAACTTAAAACTGCCTGCAAAAAATATATTTTTTGCAGGCGCATCAATAAAGGCTCTGTGAAGTCAATTATATCCCCTTGTGTATGTTTCTAGTCGGGGATTTTTAATTATTTGATACAAAATAAGATTATGTTTTAAAGATGAAAAAACAACATACTTTCAGTTTGTCCGTGATGAGCGGAAAAGGGGGAGTGGGCAAGACCAATTTGAGCCTTAACCTGGCTTACGCATTGTATCAGGAATACCTGTCAGCCATTGTAATGGACTGCGATTTGGGCTTGGCCAATCTTGATGTCCTTTTGGGGATTTCTCCGGAAAAGAATATGCAGGATCTTTTGCAGGGCAATGCAGAACCCGAAGAGATCATATGCTCCTTGGAATCCAACGGACTGGATCTTCTCCCTGCCGCTTCCGGAGTGCCCGAACTCGTGGATCTGGATGAGGATATGCAGACTTTTTTGCTGGGAAAACTGAATGATTTGTTTAATAATTATGAATATTTGTTTTTGGATCTAGGGGCAGGTATAAGTAGCTCCGTACTGTCGTTTGCCCGAATGACACATGAAAGAATAGTGATTATTACTCCAGAGCCCACTTCGCTTACGGATAGTTATGCCTTGATCAAGGTCTTGAACAACAAGTACGGTATTGACCATTTCTATTTAGTGGTCAACATGGTGGAGTCTGAACGGGAGGCAAAGCTGGGATATGAACGGATGAAGGCGGCCTGTGAAAAATTTTTGGGGGTAAGCTGTCATTTTCTCGGGGCCGTGCACAACGACCCACATCTACCCTCGGCAGTCCGAGATCAAAAACCTTTTGTAAAATCTTACCCGGACTCCCGTGCTACAAAGGATATACGGGTCTTGGCTGATAGGGTGCGTTCTTTGCAAAAAGCAAAGTCGACAAGTATATCCCAGACCAAGATTTTGGATATGAAAAACTGAGAGAACAAGTCCATTTTCTGTGCAAAAATAGGTAGTTTCCATCCGGAAATGGCTTTTTTCCAGTTTAACTGCGGCGGTTTTCGTAATTATTCGATAGAGCCAAATTTAGCACCTAAAAGGAAGAGCCTGCAAAAAATGTGTTTTTGCAGGTAGTGTTAAGTTTTGAGTGAAATCAAAGAGTTGCAATGTTTGATTTGTGCGGATAACTCCAGTATTCGACTTTTTGCGGTTGCCTCTAAAAGGATAAATTGTTTTTGGGCCCTTGACTTTTTTCTGCTTTTTCAGGCAAGTATGATTTAAATATAGGCAGTTGAATATTTTTCAGCAGTGGAGAAGAGAGATGAATAAAAGCGAATTGATTCGGATTTTGGCAGAGAAAAGGAAAATGTCGCATGAGGATGCGTCCCAGATCGTGAACATCTTTTTTGATTCCATGAAAGATGCCCTGAAAAATGGGGATCGCGTGGAAATCAGGGGATTCGGCAGCTTCAAGATGAAGCATTACGATGGCTATGTGGGACGCAACCCGAGGACGGGGGAAAAGGTTAATGTCCAGCCCAAAAGATTGCCTTTTTTTCGGGTGGGGAAAGAACTGCGCGAATATCTGAATCAATGATACTTCGCCTTTTCTTCTCATTTTTATTCTTGGCAGCTTTAACCTGCGGAGGGGCGTTTCCTTGTCCTGCAGAAGAGATCCAGTTAGAGCTTTGCTATACAGCGAATACATATGGCAAAATTGAGCCATGTCCAGTCTGACGAGGAAAGACTTTAGGTGGATTGGCCCGGAGGGCCAGTTTTTTTCAAAAGTTACGTTCGCAAAAAAAGTCGGTTTTGTTACTGCGGGGCCCGTATGAGTATTTCTCCCCGGGAAAAAAGAAAAATCCCTCTTCGAGTTTATTTAAAAGACTAAATACGGTCTTTTCCCGATTGGATTATGACTTCAGTTTTCCCCTTTCTCTTAAGTACAGTAATCAGGGAAGGAAAGCGCTCTCTTTTACCAAAGACGACTTGGGAAAAGCCGTAATCCATACACAGAAAGGGGGTTTGGGGGTTGTCCTGTTGCCTACTAAACTGCAGGAGGGGGATTATTCCAAGATTAACGGTGCCGTTCAAGATTTCCGGGCTAATGGTGATGTGTCTTTGGTGATTGCAGTTTCTGCCTTGGGGGCGAAAAAAGAAAACTCTCTTTTTCAGGGGCATGGATTTGTTCCGGATATCCTTTTGGGTGGAGGGGAAGGCGCCGGTCTTCGCGGACGCCTCAAAAACGGGGGGAAAACCCTGTGGGTGCGCCCTTATCCCGAAGGGAAGTCAGTGAACTACATCCGGATACTTTCTCCTCTTGGCCCAGTAAGCTCCGGTAAATGGAAGAAGAATAAAAACGTGCAATTCGGTGTCTACTCCCTGGGGGGAGATATTCAAAGCGATCCCGGGATAAAAAAACTTTTGGATGAAGTGAGAGAATAAAGTGACATTGGGAGCTTTCGATAGTGGTGTTTTTTATAAAATGCAGGGGAGCGGCAACGATTTTATACTTTTTGATAACCGGGAATTGTCGCTAACCACGGAGCGGATGTCTAATTGGGCGATCACCCTATGCCCCCGTGCATTTGCCGTGGGTGCGGACGGCATGATATTCCTTTCACCCATCCAAGCTTCCGGGGTGGATTATAAGTGGGATTTCTATAACTCCGACGGTTCCCGGGCGGAGATGTGCGGAAACGGTTCAAGATGCGCGGCGCGTTTGGCCTTTGAGCTGGGCATGGCCGGCCGGGATCAGGTTTTCCGGAGCGATGCCGGGGATGTGGAGGCGCATATTCTGGAGGATGGTGCAGTTCGGGTGCAGTTGCCTTCTCTTTTGGACCTAGAGACAAATATAGACCTGCAGATGGCTGATTTTGATAGTTCGCGCATACACTTTGCAAATACCGGGGTCCCGCATGCGGTGATTACATGTGATGATCTGCAAAGTATAGATGTCCCTGCAATAGGCGAATATATCCGAAATCACGGCCGATTTGCACCGGATGGTGCGAATGTCAATTTTATCCAGGTAATTGATAAAGACAATTTGCTTTTGCGCACCTATGAACGAGGAGTGGAAGACGAGACTTACGCTTGCGGAACCGGAGCTGCCGCTTCTGTTGCAGTGGCCCGAAAACTCGGATTTTGTTCATCACAAGTGCGTGTGAGGACTTCCGGCGGAGAAGTTCTGGGAGTTCGCTGTGAAGCGGAAAAGATCTTTCTTTCCGGGGGAGCCACTTTAGTATACAAGGGAGAGCTGAATAGGACCGAGATGGGATTATAGCATTGTTTCCGAGTATCCTTGGGCGGACCTTCAATACCCGGGAGATATATTTGGGGCCTTGTTCGAAAGCTAAAACCGCAAGGAGGCGATAAGCATGCAATTTAAAGGAGCATTAACTGCCCTGATCACTCCGTTCAAAAATGGGCAGATAGACGAGGATACTTATCGGGATTTTATTGAGTGGCAGATAGAGCAGGGGATTGATGGCTTGGTGCCTTGCGGTACTACAGGGGAGTCGGCCACTTTGAATCACGCGGAACACAAACAGGCAATCAGTATTTGTGTGGGTCAGGCGAAAGGCCGTGTCCCTGTTGTGGCCGGGGCGGGCTCCAATGCCACCGCGGAAGCGATGGATCTGGCCCGCCATGCCAAGGAAGCCGGAGCTGATGCCGCGCTGATGATAACCCCCTATTATAACAAACCTACACCGGCTGGGGTGTTGGCTCATTTTAAAGCCATCGCCAAAGAAGTTTCCATCCCCATGTTTGTATATAATGTTCCGGGAAGGACGGGCTTGAATGTGTTGCCTCCCACGATGGCCAGGTTATTTCAAGAGATCCCGGAGGTGATCGGCACCAAGGAGGCGTCCGCGAACCTCAAACAGGTTTCCGAAGTGGTCGAATTTGCAGGCAGGGATTTCTGTGTGCTTTCCGGAGATGATTTTACTGTTCTCCCGCTTCTTTCTGTAGGTGGCCAGGGAGTTATTTCCGTTACTTCCAATATAGTTCCGGATATGATGAGCCAGATGTGCGCCGCCTTCCACAATGGAGACCAGGAAAGGGCAAAAGATTTGCATTTTAGTTTGGCCCCCCTTTGCCGGGCCATGTTCCTGGAGACCAATCCTATTCCGGTTAAGACCGCAGCCTATTACATGGGCAAATGCCCGTTGGAGTTCAGATTGCCTTTAGTGGAACTGGCCGGGGATAACGCCGAGGCCCTGAAAAAAGTGCTGCGCGAGCACGGACTGATTTAGGGCTTCAATGCCCTGGTTTTTCCTTAAAAAACCCGCTTTTAAGCGGGTTTTTTGATTTCTTAGATTTATGAAGGAGCCATATATGAGTGATGAACCGATTCAGAACCGGTATCCCGAGGATTTTTGTCACTGCTACGGCTGCGGCAAACTCAATGATGAAGGCCTGGGGATCAAGAGCCATTGGGACGGGCAGGAGTCAATGGCCCGGTTTACTCCGGCAGCTTATCATATCGCCCTGCCCGGCTATGTCTACGGAGGACTGCTTGCTTCCCTTGTGGACTGCCACGGCGTGGGCACGGCCGCGGCAATAGCCGCGGATGAAGCCGAAACGGGCGGGGGAGGAACCGATCTCCCCAGATATGTAACCGCTTCTTTGCACGTGTATTACCTGCGCCCGACTCCGCTTGGACCTGAGCTTGTTTTAAGGGGCAGGCTCAAGGAGAGGCGGAAAAACAAGATGGTTATTGAAGTGAAAATCCTTGTTGGAGAGGAAGTAAAGGTCAAGGGCGAGGTGGTGGCTGCTCCCATGCCCGGAACAATGAAATAGCCCGCCGGTTATCCGGTTACTTGACATCCTCCTCTCCTTAAAACCTGTCCCTGCGCAGGCAGGCAGGGAGGAAGAGGATGTCAATAGATGACAAAGAATTCGTTAGAATGGTGTATTTTTGTTAGATAGTTATGTGGGTCGGATCCGACTACATGATTCGCTTCCATACAATTATTTCAGACACTAAAATGGGTCAGGCCCCGTTCCCAAACGATTTATTGCATTTGATGGCAATACAGTGTCGGTTGAAACTTTGGATGCTGAAAAGGTTCGTCCTATACTACCTCGTGAAATGACCCATGTACGGAATATGGTCGCAGCCTGATCCTGATGCGGTATTAAATGTATCTACACGAGCAAGGCGAGTGGACGAACCATTGCCCCGCAACTGTCCGCTGGGCACTTGTCCCGCTAGTCGAGTGAGCACAGCGAACGGGCGGTTAGAAAATATTTTTCTTAGCCACGAGCGGCCGCAGGCCGCCCGGTGAGTGCTGCCTTAGCAGCTACCCGCACCAAAAGAATTTTCTTGATACTGGAAGCCTGTCGGCTTCTCATTGGCGTTTATGCGAATGCGTCAATCAGGCAAGGCCTTCGCTGGGCATATCTTCATAAGTTTATTTAAAAATGCGGAATGCAAGACTTGACAACTCCGTTTTTACCACATAACGAAAGCAATTCGTTCAAGTTTGAACGAAATGAAAGGGCTTGCCCCCGAAAGGGACGAAGTGCGTCCAGTGTATATTTTATGAATGAAGATATCCGCTATTATCTTTTGAAGAAAATCCAAGATGATCCGAATATCACGCAGCGGGAATTGGCCAGCACTGCCGGGATTTCTCTGGGCAAGGTCAACTATTGCCTTAAGGCGCTCATGGACAAGGGATTGGTCAAGGCCGAGAATTTCCGGGCCAGCCCGAACAAGCTCCGCTATCTGTACAAGCTCACTCCCCAGGGCCTGGAGGAAAAAACTCGGGTGACCTACGGTTTTTTGCAGCGCAAGCTCCACGAATACGACGAGCTGGTCGCAGAGATCGAGCGCTTGAAGCAGGAGGCGGGGGAGGAGTGATGCCCGGCGCGTCACGGCGTGGATTGATTTTGAGGGTGAAAATGCGGCTCTAAGCCTGCCTTGTGAAATAACTCCGAAGGAGTTCAAGCGAAGTTTACCCGGTTTAATTCCTGCCCCATGAAATCTTTTTTTATTTCATTGGGGTCTTTCATTTAACTGGGCGGATTTCACTGGGGGCAAAAAATAGGTTTTTGTGGATTATATTTAATGATATTTAAGTGGCTTGCGTAGGTCCGACGCCAATTGTCTGTTACAAGGTCTTCTCTTTATCTTTTTCTTGATCGGAACGAATGAAAGCCACCTGTTTTCGCAAAAAAACAGATTTTTATAGAGAATAATTAACGACATTTTAGTGAGTTATGTAGGTCTCGACTCCGGAACAGACTACCCAATCAGTCTGATATAAGAGAGGCAAATTTTAGCGCGTAAAATTCAGATACAAAATGCCCAGACCGATACGTTTCTTTATTCCCGGTCATGTTTGGCACCTGACCCATCGCTGCCACAACCGGGAATTTATGTTGAAT
>CAYNNQ010000008.1:0-86977 GCA_964398785.1 uncultured Desulfovibrionales bacterium
TCAAATTGTGCATCATTTTGTCCACAAGGTCCACAATTTCGGCGGTCTCCCTGCTTTTTTGCGTTCCGTCCTTTACCTTGGTCCTGATTTCGGTGTAGGCCTTTTCGAATTGCTCGGTCCATCTGCCCACTTCCAGGACGGTGTAATTCATTTCCTCCATGGCCTGTGTCGTGTTCTGGGTGGCTTTTCTCTGGTTGCCGCATTGCTTTTCGATATTTTCCAATTGCTCTTTTAAGGTGCCTGTCTGCTCCTTTACCTCCGAAGAGGACCGGCTGGCTGTCCCGGCTATTTCCTTGAAATCGGCAAGCATCTTTTGCAGTTCTTTTTCCTGTTGCTTGCTCCGCGCGAGGGATTGCTCAGCTTCACGGGCGTTTTGGCTTGCTTCCCGGGCATAGCCTTGGCTTTCGTCTATTTTTTCCTTTATCCGTCCCACCATAATGCGCATGGAATTTTTCAACTGATCCAGCTCCGGGAGAAAGGTTTGGTTTATTTCCGCCTCCAGATCACCTTGGGTTACTTTGTCTGCAAAGTCCTGGAGCGCGGAAAAGGGACGCAAGATCAGTCTGTGGCAAAAGATCTGCGAGCCCAACAGGATAATCACCAAAACCACGCCCCCGAAAATAAGGACATTTTTTTGCATGTCCTTTATCGGACTAAGCACTGATGATTTCTGGAATTTGTCCACCAGAATCCAATCCAGACCCTTGGCCTTTATTTCCGAGTAGGCCACAAGGTGTTCGTTTTGCTTGATGATCCCTTCTTCCTTTTTTCGGGCCCGGGAGGCAATGTTTTCCAGAAAGCCAGTGTCTTCATTGAGTTCTTTGGTATTGCGCGGTTTCAGATCCTGCCCTATTATGAATGTTTTTCCCTTGTTTTGGATGCTGCCTTCCAGGTGCAAAAAATTGTTTATGGATTTTGCCGGGAGGGCGAGAATCAGCGCTCCGGCCACCTTGGAGTTGTGATCGTAGATAGGGGCTCCGACAAGGCCGACAAGCTTGCCGTTTAAGGGGGAAAAAGTCCGAAAATCCCCGAATGTCTTCTCGCCCTGCATGGTTTTTGCCCAGACTTTCCCCAAGGGCCTTTTGCTGAATTTTCCGTTCTTGAGGTCTTCACCCGCGGCTTCGGTTTTCTTTACGGAGAAAAGGACCCGTCCGTAGTCATCCACGATCATCATATCCAGGTAGCCCATCTTTTGTATATATTTCTTCATCTGGGGAAGCACGTATTCATGGGTCTCATTGTATTTCTCTGTGTCCACGTCGGCTCTTTCCCCTTTTGAAGTATCCTGATTCATGAAGTAGTTCTGGAAGAGCATGATTGAATTGTATACTTCCTTGGTGCCGGCGATTACCGCTGCTTCACTGGACCATACCTCGAATTGTCTGGAAGCGGCCTTTTTTTGTATGTCCCGCATGGCTGCCAATTGCCCCAGTGCTTCACTGGTGAGGGTCTTTCTGGAGACATCCTGGGAGTAGTAGCCAAGAATAAGCAGGGGGATGACTCCAAAAAAGAGCGTAAAAAATAAAAAAGCCTTTTTTAATGACATTTTGGGCATTTGCTTTCCTCATTTATGGTTTGGGAATGGGATTTTGTGCAAGGGTTTGCATAAATGCCTTCAGTGGAAATTTCATGACTTTTTGGTTACAGGGAGGCAATATTTTGGTGAAGTATCGCTTGCCATCGCCTGGATAGAGGCGCCTGAAAAAAATATATTTTTGCAGGCAGTGTTAGGTTGAAAGTTTTAAATAAAATCACAAAGTTATAAATTTTAATTTGTGCGTTTAACTCCAGGATTCGACTTTTTGCAGATGCCTCTGGATAGATGATTTTCCCAGTTGCCCGTTGGTCCTTTCCCATGTATAACTTCTTTAGAGGTAACTTTCTGTTAAAACGGTGGGAATAGCTTACCCCGAGGGGAAAACTGGCTTTTGGACACAGCGTGTGGATTTTTTATATTTTTTCCGCCTGATCTTTTTGGATGCTTTTAACGAGTTTCCATCCGGAAATGGCCCTTTTCCATATCAAACGTCGAGGCGGGAAACTGTTAGCAGATTGGCTCAATAGCCAAAAAAGGCCTGAAGCTTAAACGGAGGCAATATGTCCGGGTTGTTGACTATCAAGGAGATTGCTCAGAAATTGGACATGCCGGAGAGCAACATACGCTATTACCGGGACAAGTTCGAATCCTTTTTGCCTTATGAGGGCGAAGGGCGAAAACGCAGATATAGGCCAGAGGCCCTGGAGATATTTGCATTTATCGGTGAGCAGTTCAGCAAGAACCGCAGCAGCGTGGAAGTGGAAAAAGAACTTGGCTCCAGGTTCGCGGTAAATGCCCGCCCCAGCGACTCTTCCCCCCAGTCGGGCGAGAGCCGGGAAGTACCGGCTGCACAGGATTCGGAAGGCATGGATCATATTCAGGCGCTTACCATGCAGAGCCAGGCTTTGCAGCAGATGGCCGAAGCCGTGAATGGGAGTCGTTTTGAAGAAAAGCGCCTGAGCCGGATGGAAAGGGACAACGCCAAGATGAAGAAGGCTTTGTACCTCTTGTGGCAGGACCACAAAAAAACCCGGATGCTCCCGGAAAAGGACCAAGCGGAACAAGGGCGTTTGGAGGCTCTGGAAAAAAGGGTGGAGGACCTGGCCCGCCAGCAGGAAGAGCTTAGGAGCAAATTCGATCAGCAGATGGGCAGGCTTCAGGAATGCATGCACAGGTGTCAATTCTGGACTAAAAGAATCATGCTCCAGTTTGTCCCGGAAGAAGCAGAAAAGTTTGAAGGTGAGCAGGATGACGCAGGAGAATGAGGTGCTCTGGCGGAGAAAATCCACAGGTAATTCCATAGCCAGGGAGTAAAATCACGTCCGTATATTATCCAATAATTTTTGTAATTCCGGGTTGTTATTTATTTTTATCGTTATTGTAACACAAACTTCCTGTACGGGTCACAATATTGTAACATTTTATATATAGACCTCCTCTTTAACGACGTTGGCAATGTCTAGATAAAATGAGTCAATTTTTAAGAGGAGGTCACGATGAAAAGACATGTTTTGATTTTTGCCCTGGTAATGGGGCTTTTTTGCAGTGTTCCCGCCTGGGCGGGAAAAGTGGTGGTCAAGGGCTCGACAACTGTCTTGCCTATTGCCCAAAAATGCGCCGAGGCCTTTAGCCAGGAAACCGGGATCAATGTCTCCGTATCCGGTGGTGGGTCGGGCAACGGCATCAAGGCCCTTATTGACGGGACCACGGATGTAGCCGATGCTTCCCGCTTTATCAAGCAGGCGGAGGTAGAGCGGGCCATAAATAACGGGCATTATCCGGTACCTTTCGGGGTAGCTTATGACAGCATCGTCCCGGTTGTCCATCCCAGCAATTCGGTGTCCAATTTGTCCTTGGATCAGATGAAAAAGATATACAAGGGCGAGATCGAGAACTGGTCGGAAGTCGGCGGTCCGAATAAGCAGATTACGGTTATTTCCCGGGACACTTCCTCTGGCACTTATGAAGTCTGGGAAGAGAAGGTTATGGAGGGAGAAAGGGTTTACCCCGGTGCCTTGCTTCAGGCTTCTAACGGGGCCGTAGCCCAGGCCGTGTCCAAGAACCCCAACGCCATAGGCTATGTGGGCATAGGCTATTTGAATGACGATCTTAAGGATGTTTCCGTCAACGGAGTGGAAGGTACCAAGGCCACTACTCTTAGCGGTGAGTTCCCTATTTCCAGGACCCTTTTTATGTTTACCGACGGCTGGCCCAAGGGCGATACCAAGAAGTTCATCAATTATGTGATGAACCCGAAAAAGGGCCAGAAGTACGTAGGCGAGAGTGGCTACGTGCCCATTTTCTAGAATAATCTGGAGTGCAGGGCTTATAAAGACTTCGGGGGCGAGAGCCCCCGAAGTCTTGTTTATCAATTGAGAATCGGCATCTTATCGGGAGAGGGCGGATAATGGCTGTAAGCAGGCAGAAAAAAGAATTCTTGATGCGCGTGCTATTCACTTTGCTCGGGGCCAGCGGGATAGTAATCCTTACCCTTATATTCCTTTTTTTGGTCACGGAGGGGCTGCCCATTTTCGAGGAAGTATCCGTGTGGGAATTCTTATTCGGCAAGTACTGGTACCCGACCTATTCACCCCCGGATTTCGGCATATTGCCCCTTATACTGGGTACGTTAAGCGTAACCGCCATTTCCTCTATAATTGCCATCCCCTTGGGCATTATGACCGCAGTATATCTGGCGGAGATTGCCTCCCCCCGCATGCGGGGCATAGTCAAACCGATCGTGGAGCTTATAGAGGGGCTACCCACGGTTGTTATCGGATTTTTCGGCATGGTGGTTGTTGCTCCCTTTTTGCAGGAGACCTTTGGGCTAGCCACCGGTCTTAATCTGTTCAATGCTTCCATCATGCTCGCGTTCATGTCCGTGCCCACGATCTGCAGTGTTTCCGAAGACGCCATTTATACCGTTCCCCAGGAGATGAAAGAGGCCTCTCTCAGTCTGGGGGCCACACAATTGGAAACCATAATAAGAGTGGTGCTGCCGGCTTCGTTATCCGGGATGGCCACTGCGGTTATTCTGGGAATTTCCCGGGCTGTGGGAGAAACAATGGTCGTCTTGATGGCCGCCGGTGGAGCGGCCATGATTCCCGGTTCCATTTTTGATCCTGTCCGGCCCATGCCGGCCAGTATTGCCGCGGAAATGGCCGAAGCCCCGTATCAAAGCGAGCACTATTACGCCCTTTTCGCCATCGGCCTTATCCTTTTTATCTTTACTTTCGCTTTTAATATGTTGGCCGATTATCTGGCACACAAGCATAAGCAGGTGGGCGCGTCTACGTTGTAGCTAAGATTTCGGACCCTGTATTCGCAAGACAAAGGATGCTCGACTTTGATTAAAGCTCGTAAAAGGAAACAAACAGCTGTTTTTTGGATGCTCCGTGGGGCGGCTATGGTAAACGGACTAGCCCTGTTCGTTATACTTTTTTTTATAGTTATAAACGGGGCCTCAGCGATCAATTGGGAGTTTTTGAGCCAGCCGCCGCGCGAGTCAATGACCGAGGGAGGGATACTTCCCAGCATCGTGGGGACTTTTCTGCTCAGCTTCGGTTCGCTTTTGGTGGCTTTTCCCTGGGGAGTGGCCACGGCCATCTATTTGAGTGAGTATGCCAAGCCCGGGCCGTGGGTCCGTTTCATCCGCCTGGGCATTAACAACCTGGCCGGAGTGCCCTCGGTTGTGTATGGGCTTTTCGGACTGGCCCTTTTTGTAACCGCCATGGGCATGGGGGTTAGTCTCCTGGCCGGGATGCTTACGCTCGGTTCATTTATTCTTCCCCTCATAATCGGTACGGCCGAGGAAGCCTTGCGCTCCGTCCCGCAGACTTACCGGGAAGCTTCCCTGGGATTGGGGGCTACGAAATGGCAGACAATCTACCGGGTGGTCCTGCCGGCGGCTTTTCCCAAGATGCTTACCGGCCTGATACTGGGACTTTCCAGGGTAGCCGGGGAGACGGCCCCGATCATGTTCACCGCGGCCGTATTTTATACTCCGGAAATGCCGGATTCGATTTTTTCGGACATCATGGCCCTGCCCTATCATATATACGTTCTGGCCACGGCCGGTACCAATATAGAGCAGACCCGGCCTCTGCAATACGGCACTGCCCTGGTGCTCATGGCTCTCGTATTTGGGATGAATCTGTTTTCCATTTGGTACCGTTCCCGCATTCAGAAGAGGACATAGGGAAAAAATGAACAAAATCCTGGTGATTGAAGACGAGCAGGATATCTGCAATCTGTTGCATATTAACCTGGAGAGCGAGGGGTTCAAGGCGATTCAGGCCCTGGATGGGGAAAGTGGATTGCGCTTGGCCTTTGAGGAGTTGCCGGATCTTATTGTACTTGATCTCATGCTGCCGGGAGTGGATGGGCTCAAGGTGTGCAAGCGGCTTAAGGGTGATGAGAAAACAGCGGATATCCCCCTTCTTATGCTTACCGCCCGGGGAGAGGAAGTGGACCGCGTGGTAGGATTCGAACTGGGAGCGGACGACTATGTGGTCAAGCCCTTCAGCGTGCGGGAAGTGATACTCCGGATAAAGGCGATATTAAAGAGACGGACAGAAGAGTCGTCGGACACTTCCTGGGTTTTCCAGGGACTCAAGGTGGACACGGACAGTATGTTCTGTGCCGTGGATGGGGAAGAGATCAAGCTTACGGCCACGGAATTCAAATTGCTTGCCCATCTGATCCACAACCGGGGCAAAGTGCTTTCCCGGGAGCATCTTTTGGATAAAGTCTGGGGGTATGAGTTTGAGGGATACGCCCGAACTGTGGATACGCATGTGCGCAGACTACGGATAAAATTGGGCGGATATGCGGAGTTTGTGCACACTGTGCGGGGCATCGGCTACCGCTTCAGTCCAACGGATTAAGGTTTTGTGATGCACGGTACCAAAAGATTAACCATGCGGGCCAAGCTCACCCTGTCCATGTGGGGGGTGATGCTTTTGCTTATTGTCCTACCGGTGTATTTTATCCTTTCTTCCCTGGAAGGTGAAGTCCGCAGCGAGGCTATGCAAAGGGCAAAGAATACCAACTCCGCGGTAATATTCGCCCTCCGTTCCAAGTTGGAAGGTAATCCTGAGGCGGATATTCAGGAATTTGTCTCCCAAGCGGGCAAAAAATTGGATATGCGGGTTACTTTTGTCGGGCCCAACGGAGTTGTTCGGGCAGATTCCCGGGTAAAGCCTTCTGAACTGGACGGATTGGACAATCATATCAATCGCCCGGAGATAAAGTCCGCGTTGCGCACGGGGAAAGGGAGCAGCATTCGCTATAGCCGAACCATGCAGGATGATCTTTTGTATTTTGCCCGGCGGGTAGGGAAAAACAGTATTCTGCCGGAAGGATATTTGCGGATTTCCTTACCCTATTCCCGGGTCCAGAATGCTTTGGACAGAATGGCCAGCGATATTTGGGCCATTGTAGTTGCATGCTTCGTGGGGTCCGCTTTGATCATCCTTTTGATTGTCCGTCAGATGACCAGGGCGGTGGAGGAGATGTCCTCGGCAGCGCAGGCTATCGGGCAGGGGAAATTCTCCCGCCGCGTGCGGGAAGTCCCCTCCCCGGAATTCCAGCCATTGGCGGACGCGATTAACGGTATGGCCGAAGATGTAGAGCAGAATCTGGAGTTGATATCCAAGCAAAAAATCGAGCACGAGGCCATTTTAAACGGTATGAAGGAAGGTGTGCTGGCCCTGGACAAACAGGGCAGGATCCAGAACTGTAACTGCTTCTTTTGCGACATGTTTTCCCTGTCCATTCCCTGTGCCGGTAAAAAACCGCTGGAGATCGTCATGCACTCCGAGTTGCAGTCCGCCTGCGACGAGGCTTTGCGTCTGGAGGAAAAGAGCACTTCGGAACTCTTGATCCGCATGGATGACAAATACTTCGACGCAAACATTGTGTCCACGCCGGAGGCCAAAGAGCTGGGGGCCATTATAGTCTTCCACGATATCACCGATTTGAAGCGGGTGGAAAATATGCGCAAGGATTTTGTCTCCAATGCCTCGCATGAACTGCGCACTCCGCTTACCTCCATCAAGGGCTATACCGAGACCCTTCTGGGGAATGAGAAGGTCCGCACGGAAAAGGGCGAGGAGATGCTGGAGGTAATCTTTAAGAACGCCAATTCCATGATGCGCTTGCTGGATGATATCCTGCAGCTCTCGCGCATAGAATCGGACCGGGAAATCGTGAATATGGAAGCGGTTGATATGCAGCAGGTGATTTCCAAGGCTTGGAGTGAATGTTCCTCACTGGCCGAAGGCAAAGATATTCGTTTTGAGGGAGAGGTGGAGGAAGCCTGCAGGGAGGTTCAAGGCGATGTCCAGGGACTTATACAGGTTGTGCGCAACCTGTTGGAGAACTGCCTCAAATATCTGCCCGGGGAAAACGGATTTATCCAAGTCCTGTGCCGGGACAAGGGATCTGAAGTATGGATAGGCATTGAGGACAGCGGGCCGGGGATTCCCCCCAATGCCTTGGAAAGGGTGTTCGAGCGTTTCTACCGCGTGGAAAAGCACCGCAATAATGCGGTCAAGGGCACAGGACTGGGGCTGTCCATCTGTCGAAATATCCTGCGCAAGATAAGCGGCAGGATATGGGTGGAGAGTCCGCTTCCCGGTGAGGATTACGGGACAATTGTCTGGATGGCCCTGAAAAAATCCGGGGACCAGACGCGGGAATCGTAGAACAATGCAAGCCATAAAGGCTTTTAGGTTCCTCGATATGGGACAAGAGTTCGGATTAAAAATTCAACCCGTAAAAAACGAGCGTAATTATCCATTATGAATAAAGAACTGAAGCTGCAAACGGATAAATTGGATTTTTACTATTCCAATTTCCACGCCTTACACAGCATTAGCATGGATATCTATAAAAAAGATGTAACAGCCCTTATCGGACCGTCGGGGTGCGGTAAAAGTACATATCTGCGTTGTATAAACCGGATGAACGATTTGATCCCAGGCACTCGGGTCAAAGGAAAGCTGCTTCTGGATAATGAGGATGTCTATTCCCCGAAACTGGATGTCGTGGACTTGCGTCGCCGGGTGGGCATGGTTTTTCAGAAACCGAATCCGTTCCCCAAGACCGTTTTTGAAAATGTGGCCTACGGGTTGCGTGTGAATGGCTTGAAAGACAAGGAATTTGTCACCAGCCGGGTGGAGGAGAGCCTTAAAATGTCCGCCCTTTGGGATGAAGTGGAAGACAGATTGCATAATTCTGCCTTGGGCCTTTCCGGGGGACAACAGCAGAGGCTGTGCATAGCCCGCGCTCTGGCTGTGGAGCCGGAGGTCTTGCTTATGGACGAGCCGGCTTCGGCACTGGACCCGGTGGCCACGCAGAAGATCGAGGAACTTATTTTCGAGTTGAAAAAGAAATTTACCATTGTCATTGTAACACATAATATGCAGCAGGCTGCCCGGGTTTCGGATGTAACCGCCTTTTTCTACATGGGGGGGCTAGTGGAGATTGATTCCACGGACAAGATTTTTACCCGTCCCAAGGAAAAACAGACCGAGGAATACATTACCGGGAGATTTGGATGATGTCCCCCGATATGTGCGGTTACCCTTGGCAGAACTATTTTTCGGTGATTCCAGCGTTTTTTGTTCCTTAAAAAAGCAAAATCTGATTTTTTCGCAAAGAGAATTCAGCTAGGAGATATATAATGGCCCAGACGCATTTGTCCCAGGAAATGGATCACTTGAAGATGCTGGTTTTGGAGATGGTTTCCAAGACCACCGAGTCCGCCCAGAAATCAATAAACGCATTTGCGGAAATGGATACCGACCTGGCCCAGGATGTAATCGACTCTGACGACGAGATAAATGAGCTGGAAGTCCGGGTGGATGAGAAATGCTTGAAGCTTTTGGCCCTGGAAGGCCCTGTAGCCATGGATCTGCGCTATATATTGGGGTGCATGCGTATAAGCGTGGATCTGGAGCGGATTGGCGACGAAGCGGCCAATATTGCCCAAGATGTAGTCCTTTTAAGCCTAAAGCCGGTTTTGGATTTTTATCAGCGCATCTCGACCATGGGCTTTAAGGCTATGGAAATGCTCAAATTCGCCGGGCAGTGCTTTTCCTACGGGGACAGTGAGCAGGCGGTCCAAGTATGCAAAATGGACGAGACAGTGGATGATTTAAACGCCCGGGTGACCAAGCATATTGTGGGATATATGAGCGAAAACGCGCCTGCCATTGAGCGCTCGGTACGCTGCTTGAATGTGACCAGGCGGGTGGAGAGAATCGGGGATCTGGCGACAAATATTGCGGAAAATACGGTGTTTATTACCCAAGGGGTGAACGTCAAGCACTATTGCCAGTTCGACAACAGATGAGGCTTTCAGGCAAATAGAACCCACTAGTTTCCATCCGGAAATTTTTGAATTTTCTAGTTTGGCATCCAAAAAAATCAGGTGGAAAAAATCCACATCAAACGTCGAGACCCTTAAAGGTTAAGTCTTTTAATCTTTTGACTTGAAGCGTATTCCCGGAGGGCTTTCCTTGCAAGATCGGCCCATCCCTTGTTGGCCCGCGGATTGGCCGGGCTGGGGTGGGGCAGTCCACCGGTCGGCGTGTCCGTGTTTTTACCTACTTCCCGGAGCCTGCTTTCTGCAAATTTCCCGATACCCAGAGCCATTTGCGGCCGGATGACCGCCAGGGCCTTTTCCAGGGCGCGGTCGCAAAGGGTGAAAAGCCTTTTTCTCTCTTCTTTTTTCAGTTTGTCCGGGGTCCTGTTTTTGCCGTTTTCCTCCAGAAAAGCCAGCGGACAGTAATTGCCCACAAAGAAGCTTCGGAAGAAGGCCTCCGGAGTGCCGAAGTCCTTTTCAGCCCATCCCCAAAGCCTCTGCCCGCTTATTTCCGCACGAGGGCAGTCCATTCCGTGGATGGGGCGCTTGGGATGCTCATTTACCGGTTTTGCCGGGTGGGCATCTATCCGCAGCCATTCGGAAACCATCCGGGCGTCCCCGAATGGAATCCCTGTCTGGACCATGCCCCACGGACCGGGATTCATCCCCACAAGGAAAAAATCCACGTTAGGTTCGCAGTAGCGCAAGTACCTCTCAAATCCGGACCACGCGTAGTCCAGGGGATTATAGACGTGGAAAACCGGGGGAGAAAAATCTATTCCGGAGACTTCGAGCGAAAGATCCCTATATATGTCGGCTAGCTGGGTGTACATGAGGGGACGAGTTCTCAAGCTATAAATTCCTCTTTGACTGTTCCTTTAGCGGAAAACAGGAGATTTTTGGCTTCCGGCGTAATAACCACGGTCCTTTGCTTCGGGTCATCCCACTGAAGCAGTCGGCGGCTCAGGAGCTGGAGATCGCTTTGGGGCAAGAATGGAGAAGGACCGGAGGCAAAGACCTCTTCCAGTCTGTCTGCCATTTCCCGGCTCAAAACAGCCCTTTTTTCCTTCTTGTCCTTGTCCTTTTTGCGCAGGTCGGGGATGTCTTTTTGCCCGTTGTCCTTTCCTGTCATTTTTGCTCTCCTTGATTTTGGGGGCGGATGGCTATCATGTTTATTTCCCGCCGGGTAAAGACCCGGGCGCTTGGCCCCCATGTTCCGTATCCGCTGGTTACAATAAGCTTTGTCCCGTTTTGGGAGTACTTTCCGTGTATATGCGGATAGACGAGGCGGACCAGAAAACCGAAGGGGAAAAGCTGGCCCTTGTGAGTATGCCCGCTAACCTGCAGATCCACTCCGGCTTTGGAAGCAATATCCATACCCAATGGACGGTGCGTAACCACAATGGTAAATTGGTTTCTGTCCGTTTTTTGCAGGAGGCCTTTAAGCTCCCTTTGAAATACTGCTCTTTCGTCCTTGTTGCGAGCCGGATCCTCGAGTCCAGCGAGCTGTAGGGAACCGCCACAAAGGGAGACTACCGAGTTTTCCAAAAGGTTTATTCCCGCAGTATGAATTTTTTTTTCTGCCTTTTGTTTTCCCATGTATATCTCATGATTGCCGCGGACTGCAAATTTACCCTGCGGAAAATCCACGGAGCGGATCAGCTTTAGGTGCTTTTGAATGAGATTGGGATGATCGCTTGAAAGGTCCCCGCCGAATATACACAAGTCCGGGTTTTCTTTTTTTAGTACGTGTACAAGGTTTTGCGTTTGCCGAAACGGGGTCTGTATTCCCAGGTGGTTATCCGCGACAAAAGCGATTTTTAGCGCGGGACATTTTTTTTCCGTGTAGATGTTGTAGCGCACGATTTTCGGGGGCTGGGCGGCTGAATAGTATCCAAGGGAAAGAACGGCCAAAGCCAGAGGGACTATGAAGATTGCGCATACTTCGCGCACTCGCGCTGTGCTATTCGGGAAGTATATACGGGTACCTATTTCCAGAAGCTGGGCCGGGATTTGCAACACGACCATGTACAAAACAAATCCAAGCCAGAAATATGCGGTTTCCCAGAGCAGGCGGATCAGCCATTGCGGCCAGCTTTGGGGAATAAGATGGGTAAAGACAAGGGAAAGGGACAAAGGAAAACACAAAATGATTCCTGTCCACAATATGTGACGGGAAAATCTGCTCTGCCTGTAAAGACATAGCCAGGCAAAGAGATGCATACCCAAGTATACGCTTAATACGGTAAGCAGGAATAAAGACATATCTCTTTATCCTATACTGTCCAAAGTATATAGACTGCCGGAGCTATGGCCAGTCTGTACCAGGCAAAGGGACGCAGGGTGATTCTTCCCAAAAGGCTTATAAAACCTTTAACCGCGATCCAGGCGGAAATAAATGAGACAATGAATCCGATTGCCAGGGTATAAAAATCCGAAATATCCATCCCCCCCCAGCTCGAAACCAGGTCAAAGCCGGTGGCCGCGATCATTATGGGGACCGCGGCGATAAAGGAGTATTCCGCGGCCAGCTTCCGCCTGGCCCCCAGGACCATTCCGCCCATGATCGTGGCTGCGGACCGGGAAAAACCCGGCCACAAAGCCAAACACTGGAACAGGCCTATACCCAGGGCTGTCTTGGAGTCCATCTCCTCCAGGGTGTCTATTCTGGTTCTAAAACCGCAGCTTTCCACGGCCAGGATGGCCAACGCCCCGATCCCCAGGGCCCAGGCAACGCTTACGGGGTTGAAAAGCAGTTTTTTGATAAGGGAATGGGTAAGCAAACCCAGTACGGAAGCGGGCAGGCTGGTTAGGAAAAGGAGCCATAAGCCGTAGATACCGGAAAACCTTTTTTTCTCCGGGGGCCGGATCAGGCCGAGGAAAGTGGGCCAATAGATGACCACCACCGCCAAAATCGCCCCCAGCTGAATAATGATTTCGAAGGTCTCGGCCTGGGGGCCGGTAAATCCCATTATGTGTCCGGCGATTATCAAATGTCCGGTAGAGGAGACCGGGAGAAATTCGGTCAACCCCTCAATTATCCCCATTATGACAGCAATTATAAATACATGCATGAAAAGTTATGTCCTTTTGGTGGGTTAACTTGGAGGTGATTTTCAACTGGGCTTTTTCATGAGGGTGCCTCGATGTTTGATATGGATTTTCTCCGCCTGCTATTTTGGGATGCCAAACTACCGGCCCGGTGTCTTCTAGGCCCCGCCAAAGGGGGATGCTTGCCCCCTCCGGACTCTTGTTGATTCGCCTGCAAAAAATATGTTTTTGTAGGCGTTTTAAGTTGTTAAGTGTTAAGTTTTAATTAAAATCAGATGGTTAAATAATTTAACCGGGCATTAAACTCCAGACCTCGACTTATTGCAAATGCCTCCTTGTTTTTGGAGGGAAAGATTGTTTTGCTGCATTCAAGTTGATACTGTTGTCTGTCTGCATTTAAAGTTGTTTCTCGGTCCGGTTTCCCCCTTTTGGCGAAACCAAGAAAACCGCGAGCCTCTCGTTAAAAGCATCCAATAAGATCAGGCGGAGAAAATATAAAAATCCACACGCTGTGTCGAAGAGCCTTCATGAGTCGGAGTCAGGCAATAAAACCGGGTAAAGGTCGCAGTTAATCTATTATTTTCTTGAGAAAGTTTTTTATACGTGGATTTTCCAGCTTATGGGAAAAGAATTCCCGGGGCGAGCCTTCGGCCAAGAAGGAGCCGTTTTCCATGAAGATGATTTTGTCCGCCATGTCCCGGGCGAAGCTCATTTGATGGGTGACCATGAGCATGGTCATGCCCTCCCGGGCCAGAGTGCGGATAGCGTCGAATACTTCGCCCACCAACTCCGGGTCCAGAGCTGATGTGGGTTCGTCAAAAAGCATGACCCGGGGCTTCATGGCCAATGCCCGGGCTATGGCCACTCTTTGCTTCTGTCCCCCCGAGAGGGTGGCCGGGTATATGTCTTTTTTGTCCAATAGTCCCACTTTGCCCAGCATATCCATGGCCACTTCCTCGCATTCCTTTTTGTTTTGTCCGCGTACCGTAAGGGGGCCTTCCATTACGTTACCCAGAACAGTCATATGCGGGAAAAGGTGGAAATGCTGAAAGACCATGCCGATTTCCGAGCGCAGAGCACAGATGTTTTTCGGTTTGTCCAGTACCCTTGTGCCGCGCTTGGAAACGTAACCAACCTCTTGGTTTTGAAAGAAGATTTGTCCGCTGTCCACGGTCTCCAGAAAATTGATGGCCCGGAGCAGGGTGGATTTTCCGGAACCCGAGGGCCCGATAATGGCCACTTTTTCCTGGTCGTGGATGGTTAGGTCCACATTGTCCACCGCGGTAAGCTCTCCGTAGCTCTTGCGTATCTGTTTCAGTTCAATCAGGGGCTGCATCTATTTGTTCTCGTAAGCGCCGACTTTCTTTTCTATTTTCTCGAAGACAAGGGTAAAAAAAGTGGTCATGACCAGGTAAATCATGGCCGCCAGGATAAGAACAGTGATGTTGAAGTAGGTGTTGAAAAGCTGGTCCGCTGCGCGCATCAACTCCACCATGGCTATAGTGGAGACCAGGGCGGTATCTTTTATAAGGGCTATGAATTCATTGCCTATGGGCGGCATCAGGCGTTTGTATGTCTGAGGGATGATTACCCGACGCATGGCCTGGCCGTAGGTCATGCCCAAGGCCTTGGCCGCCTCCATCTGTCCGCAATCAATACTTTCTATGCCCCCGCGGATGATTTCCGCCAAATAGGCAGAATAGTTAAGGCCCAGCCCAGTAAGGGCGGCAGTGAGAGGATCCAGGGTTATGCCCACGGAGGGCAGCCCGTAGTAAATGAAAAAAAGCTGTAGGAGCAGTGGTGTGCCCCGAAAGATCCAGATGAAGAACCAGCACAGAACCGAAAGGGTCTTGACCGTGCTGATACGCCCCAGGGCGATTAAAAGGCCTCCGAAAGGGGAAACGAGCATGGTGAACAGGACCAGAATGAGGGTCATAATGCTTCCCTTGGCCAGGGAAGGAAGAAAACGAGCTATATCTATAAAGAATTGTTCATACTTTGGGCGGCTTTTGCGCTGAATGGAGGCCAGGAAATTGCGGGCTTCGCTATTGTTTGGGAATGTCTGCAGGACCTGTTGGCACATTTTTTCCGCCCTGTTGTATTCCTTTTTGCCGAAATACAGCCTGGCCAAGGTCATTCTGCTTTTTACAAACGCCCCCTCATCATTTTCCCCTTTTTTCGGGGGATTTATTTCCAGAAAGAGCTTTTCCGCCTTTTGGATGTTGCCCAGGGCCAGGGCGTCCTTGCCTTTCTGGTAAAGGTTCAGGGAGGACTCGGCCTGGACGGACCAAGCAGGAAATACAAACACTAAAAGCAGGGGAAGAACCAGTCCCCTGCTTTTTATGTACTTTAGTATTCCGCAAAAGCCCAAATCGATCCGGTCCCTCTTACCATTTGTTCGGATTTGTTATATCTTCCCCGAACCATTTCTTGGAAATTTTGCCCATGGTCCCGTCTGCGACCATTTCCTTTATTTCCTTCTGAATGGCTTTGCGCAAGGCGTTGTCTCCCTGGCGAAAAGCCACTCCGAATGGTTCCTTGGTAATGAACCCGGGAAGGATGCGGAATTTACCCGGGCGGGTGGAAACGGCGTATCTCCCGGCCACATTGTCCACTACAACGGCGTCGAGACGCCCGGCCTCCAGGTCGAGCAAAGCCTTGGGGTTGTTACCGTATTCTTTTACCTCCTTGGGTTCCTCGGGGAGCTCCTCGACCGCTTCCAGGGCTGAAGAACCCTGCTGTACACCAACTATCTTGCCTCCCAAGTCGGAAAATTCCCGGATGTTATTGTTGTCTATTTTTACAATAGCGATCTGCCCGTCCATGATATACGGATCGGTGAAGTCCACCTTTTCCGCCCTTTCCTCGGTAATAGTCATCCCATTCCAGATGCAGTCGAATTTGTCCGCGTTCAGGGAGTGGATAACACCGTCCCAGGCGGTGGGCTGCCATTTGATTTCGATCCCCAATCTGCGCCCCAGTTCCTCGGCCGCATCTATGTCGAATCCGACCAGGTTGCCTTCATCATCCCGAAAGCCCATAGGGGGAAAGGCGTCGTCCAGTCCGATAACCAGGACACCTTTTTCTTGTACTTCTTTCCATGATTGATCCTGAGCCATGGCGGTTGTAGCCAGACCCAGACACAGCAGCAGGGCCAATAGTTTTATTGCCGTTTTCACCGAAGACCTCCTTTGGGTTGAATCCATCCATGCGGTTTCGCGTTCCCGCAAAAAGGCGTAAAATCCGCCCATGACCGACTCCGTTCCTGTATCTCAAGGCAATTCAAGTTGCAAGCAGGAATTGAATAGTGTAGTTGCGAGTTGGTATGAAGGCCTTTCGGGGCGGAGAAAGTTCCGCGATCCAAAAATGTGCATATGCCGGGGAGGAAAAATGAGTACCATTATGCCGGAGTCCAAAAAGGTCCGGGACGCGATAAAATGGGTGGATAGCGAGAAGCAGGAGGGAAAAGATCTGGACGCCCTTTTGAACGAGGTGGGCATGCGATTCAATTTGGGGCCCAAGGAGGAAGGCTTTGTCCGGGATTTCTTTACTGGCCAGAGCGACAAAAATAACAGCGCTTCATGACTATACTGCATAAAGGGATGTTCCGGGAGATGGGGGTGGTTTTCCTCCTCTGTCTGGTTTCCGCCCTGACCTTGGTGGTGGTGGGAAAACTCCTGCAGCTCAAGGGGTTGCTTGTAGGGCAAAATGTGGGAATATTCAATATCGTAAAGATATTTCTGTTTTTAAGCCCCACCTTTTTGATCCTGCTTATACCCATCGGGTGCATGCTGAGTATCTTTCTATGCTTTTTGCGCATGGCCACGGACAGGGAACTAACCGCCCTGCAAAGCGCCGGGTTGCGGATGAAAAATTTTGTCTGCTCCCCTTTGATCTTTGCCCTTTTGTGCACCGGCCTTGCCTTTGTGATCAGTTTTAAAGGCATTCCCTGGGGAGCAAATAATTTCCGCCAGACGACCATGGAAATCTTGGAAACCAAAGCCCGGGTGGTATTGCAGCCGGGCGTGTTCAATACCCAGTTTCCCGGCCTGACCATTTTTGCCCGTAACGTGGAGCCCAGAACACAAGACCTTGAGGGGATATTTGTCCGGGACGAAAAAAGAGGGGGAGGGAATACCGTTATTGTCGCCCCGCGGGGGGCGATCAAGTCGGAGAGCAAACAAGGGGAGATTTATTTTGTTTTGCAGGATGGGCAGATATACAGGGCCCGGAAAAAAGAGACCTCGGTAATTGGTTTTGAGCGCTACCGGTTGCGTCTTGACCCCTCCAGTATGGCCGGGGACGCGGATTTGGAGGAAAAAAGGCCCAGAGAGATGTCCTGGCAGGAGCTTGAGGCCTCGTTGCGCGATCCGGAAGTACAGGGAATGGATCAGCGTATGGTTATACTGGAGATGCACAAGAAAGTGGCTCTGCCCCTGGCCTGTTTGGTCCTGGGCATGTTTGCCGTGCCCCTGGCCATGTCCCTGGAGGGTATGGGCAGACAATACGGCGCGCTCCTCGCTTTATTGGGCTTTTTGATGTTTTATTCCCTTTTTTCAGTTTCCTACAGTATGGGGAAAACAGGGGCCCTTAGCCCGCATTTGTGTCCATGGATCCCGGATATCTTTTTCGCCCTTTTGGCTGTTTTGGCTTACTATCTTTCCGCCAAGGGGCAGGAGGTCAATTTTGTCAACCAATTGCGTTCTCTTGTGTACTTTTTCAAGCCCGGGGGAAGAGTTAAAGGGACCTGGAGGGACTAAATGGTGAGAAAAGGTACACAGCCGGGAGCAAGAGGCAGCTATGCCTAAGACCCTTTACCGTTATCTTTTAAAACAGAATGTGTATTATCTGGGAATAATTCTGGCTTCGGGGGTGTCCGTCTATCTGCTTATTGATTTCCTGGACCGGGTGGACAATTTTATCTCCGCCGGCCTGGGGGCGGGGATGGTTTTTAGATATTATATATATAAGCTCCCCCTGATTGTCTCTCAGATCCTTCCCGCGGTATTTCTCCTTTCAGTTGTTCTCCAGCTGGGTATCATGATCCGAAACCGGGAGTTTTTGGCCCTGCGCTCAAACAGCATTAGCATCTGGGCGCTTGTCTGGTTTTTTGTTGTTTATGCCCTGCTTTGGGGTGGTGCGCAGCTTCTTTTCTCCCAGGTACTGGGGACCAAGGGGATGCAAAAGACCGAGTATATGTGGGAAGAGAAAGTGGAGAAGGAAAATCTTAGTAACAGGTCCCTGCGGAATATTTGGTTCAAGGAGGGCAATCTGTTTGTCCATTTGCAGCGGGTTACTCCGGGAAAAGGGCGGGGTCGGGGTGTCCAGATATATAAAATCACCGGGGGAGAAATGGTTTCCAGTATCCTGCGCGCGAAAGAACTAGTGGCCAAGGATAACAGTTGGGAACTTAAAGAAGTGGAAAAAATTTATCCGCAAACCCATAAGCGCGCGAGTCAAAAGAGGATGAAATTGGAAATGAATACGGATCTCCAGAATTTTTTGCGCGTGGATTCGGAGATATCCCCCCAGTCCATGTCCCTTTTTGAGCTGGGGGACCTTATCCATAAGCTCAAGGAAAAGGGCTCAAACGTGGAACGCCTGCGTACGGTGTGGCACAGCAAGTTTGCTTATGCGGCTTCCATCGTGGTCATGGCCCTTATCGGACTTGCTCTGGTCACCCTTTCCGGCAATATCTATTTTTTGGTCCTCTTGAGCTTGGTTATGGTCTTTGTTTACTATGTGGGTTATGTGGCGGGAATGGGAATGGGGGAAGGCGGGAGTGTAAGCCCCATTGCAGGGGCGTGGGCCCCGAATGTTTTTTTGGGTTTTGCCGCTCTGGCCACCTTGGTCTACAAAACTGATTGAACCTGGAAGAGGGAGCTCCCATCCTGCCCTTAGGTGCCGGAGAGGTTTTTTTCCGGGGGGCTTTGCCCGGCGAGATGCAGGATGCCTTCCCACAGCTTTTCCCGCCCGCGGCCCGTTTGGGCGGAAAAAACAAGCGGATCCGGGGCTTCGGGGAGGATTCGCCTCCAGTTCTTGAGGGATTTGTCCCGTTGTTTCTGGGTGCATTTGTCCGTTTTAGTCAGGACCAAGAGCAGGTTCAATCCCATTTCCTGGACGAATTCGGCCAGATCCATGTCCAGGGCTTGCGGCGGGACGCGGGAGTCCAAAATCAGGACCACTCCGTTTATATCCCGGGTCAGATGCAGATATTCCCCGATTAGATGGGGCCATTTGTTGCGTTCTTTCTTGGAGCATTTAGCGTATCCGTATCCCGGTAGATCAACCAGATAAAAGTCTTCGGGGTGCACGTGAAAGAAATTTATGCTTCTGGTTTTGCCCGGTGCGGAACTGGTCCGGGCCAGATTTTTGTGACCGCTCAGGGAATTGATAAGCGAAGACTTTCCCGAATTGGACCTGCCGGCTAAAAGGATCTGCGGCTTGGAAATTTTCGGAATCTGTTCCGCCAAATAGGCAGTATGGGTTAAAGTGAATCTGCTGTGCATTACAAAAATGGTGGATAAATTGTTTTTTTTCAGTTAACAAAAACCAACGGCCAAGGATCGTTTGCGTTATCCCGCCCGCGGCTTTGCAGGCCAGGGTCGGTTTTTGAGGATAAAGGGACCACTTTCGTCGGCAGGGGCCGATAAAAAATGTCCAACCCCGGAGTTAAGTCATGACCAGGAAATTGTCCATTATTTTATGCAGTTGTTTGTTGTTGTTCGCCTGTGTCCAGGATAAGCCCAAGCCTGATTATTTTGGGAAGGATGAACCTGCCCGGGAATTCTCCAAGAGCGAGGAAATATCTATTACTGTTAATCCCAAAGAGGGGGATGGAGAGATCAAGGAAAGGATGTGGAAAAAAGCTCGGGACAAGGGCATGGAAAAGGTTCTGAGGTCTTTTGTCCAGGAGAGATATCTATTCCAAGGGGGTATGGATGATTCCATGCGGGCAAGCGACATCCATTTTATGCGTCGTTCCGGAAGTCTGGACCCGGAAAAGGCCCCGGTTACCGGTGATTTAATACAGGATTTCAGGATTGAAGCACGTCTTGTGCCGGATTGGAAGCTTATAGGTAAAATCGTTAAACTGGAAAAGGACCGTTATGTGGCCGGGCAAGAGGACAGGTGCTTGGCCGTGAGCATTGATTATTGTCCCTCCAGCCCTCCAGCCTACTTTTTGGTGGCCCAGCCTAAGCAGGAAATGGGCAAGAATCTGCTGGAAGTGATTGGTTCCGGAAAATTGTCCCAATCGCTCAAGCATACTACCAAGGTCCAGGTGGACAAAAAGTTTAAAGGAAGTATCGTCCAAATTGAACTTTTGGAAACTTCCGAGGAAGTCATGAAGGGAGACGTGATAGTCTGGCTCCAGGCCCGGATGTCCGCTCTGCCCCGCGAGGTCGCTCCGAGTGAGCCCACTCAGACGCGGGATGAGGAAGAAGTGGTGGTCCAGCCGGAATTCCGGGATACGCAGAAGGGCCCGGAAGTGAGCAAATAAAGAACTGGGGGCGATTCGGCCCCGCAAAGCGGTAAGTGCATTATGTGGGATATACTGGTGATGAATGGTCCCAATCTGGGCCATTTAAAGGAAAGGCAGCCTGAAATCTATGGAGGGCAGGGGATGGAGGACATGCTCCCCTTGGCAGCGAGGCATATCCCTGATTGGGAAAAACGGGTTGATTTGCATTTTTTCCAGTCCAACGGGGAAGGGGAGCTGATTGACAGGCTGGAGTCGGCCCGCAGCGGGGGAACCCAGGGCATTGTCCTCAATGCCGGGGCGTACACCCATACCAGTCTGGCATTGGCGGATTGCCTGACTTGGATAGGGATCCCCTATGTGGAAGTACATCTGAGCAATATATTCGCCAGGCGGGATATACGCCGGGAAAGTTTCATTGCGGGAAGCGCCTTGGGTGTTGTTGCCGGTTTTGGCCTTATGAGTTATGTCCTCGCCCTTCAGGCCCTGCTGAATCACTTGGAATCAATACCCATGGAGGAATAATGCTGTCTACCACTGATTTCAGACGAGGACTCAAGATCGAGATGGAGGGGACTCCTTATGAAATTGTTGATTTTTTGCATGTAAAACCGGGAAAGGGCGGAGCCTTTGTCCGCTCCAAGCTGAAAAACATGCTCACCGGCGCGGTACTGGACTACAACTTTCGTTCCGGGGAGAAGGTCAAAAAGCCGGATCTGGAGACCCGGACCATGCAGTACCTTTACCATGACGGTGAAGCACACGTGTTTATGGACATGACCAGCTATGAACAGCTGGAGGTCCCGGATGGGACCTTGGGGGAGAAAAGCGGTTTTTTACGGGAAGGCCAGGAACTCAAAGTCCTGGTCTACAATGAGCAGCCGATTGATGTGGAAGTGCCTCCTACAGTTGTTCTTGAAGTGGAGGATACCGATCCCGGGGTTAAGGGAGACACGGTCACAGGGGCTACCAAGTCGGCCACCCTGGAAAGCGGGGCGGTAGTGAACGTGCCCTTGTTTATCGAAACCGGGGAAAAGGTAAAGATCGACACCCGGACGAAAGAGTATGTCGGCAGGGGGTAGCCGGGTAAAGTTGTCCTTCCCAGGCCATGGAGACGATCTTCATGGCCTTTTTGCTGCGCGGTAGCTGCTCTGGGCGTCAGGGTATCTTGGAAATCCTAAGGAGATGAGAGAACAGATGAAGACAAAATTCATATTCGTTACTGGAGGGGTACTTTCCTCCCTGGGAAAAGGCTTGGCTTCAGCCTCTCTGGGCGCATTGCTCAAGGCCAGGGGACTGAAGGTGACTATACAGAAACTGGACCCGTACATCAATGTGGATCCGGGTACTATGAACCCCTTTCAGCACGGGGAAGTGTATGTGACTGACGACGGGGCGGAGACGGATCTGGATCTGGGACATTATGAGCGCTTTTTGGGGCAGTCGCTCAGCCAGAACAATAATTTTACCTCCGGGAGTGTGTATGACTCGGTTATAAGCAAGGAGCGTCGCGGTGACTATCTGGGGGGTACGGTGCAAGTAATTCCCCATGTGACCGACGAGATCAAGAATTGCGTGCGCAATGTGGTTCAGGAAGACGAGGATGTGGCCATTATCGAGATAGGTGGCACTGTCGGGGATATAGAGGGCCAGCCTTTTCTGGAGGCTATCCGGCAGATGCGTACGGACATGGGCAAGGAAAACGTCCTGTATATCCATTTGACTCTGCTCCCTTACATGCGCACCTCCGGAGAGCTGAAGACCAAACCCACCCAGCACAGTGTCAAGGAACTCAGGAGCATTGGGATTCAGCCGGATATCATCCTCTGCCGTTCCGAAGTGGACGTAAGCGAGGAGATAAAGGGCAAGATCGCCCTGTTCTGCAATGTGGACAAGGATGCTGTTTTTACCGCCAAGGACGTGAGCAACATTTATGAATTGCCCCTGGCCTTTTACGAGGAAGGCCTGGACCAGAAGGTGGCCATTTTGCTGAAGCTGCCGGCCAAGAACCCGTATCTACAGGACTGGCATGAGTTGGTACACCGTCTGTATAACCCTAGGGCCCGGGTGAGCATAGCCATTGTGGGTAAATATGTGGATTTGCAGGAATCGTACAAGAGTCTGCATGAGGCCCTTGTGCACGGGGGACTGAAGTATGAACTGGGGGTGGATTTCGTATATGTCAACTCCGAAGAGATAGAACCGGAAAATGTTGCGGATATGCTGTCCGAAGTGGATGGAGTCCTTGTACCAGGGGGATTTGGTTCCCGCGGCGTGGAGGGCAAGATAATGGCCATAAAATACGCCCGGGAAAACAGGATACCTTTTCTGGGGATCTGTTTGGGGATGCAGTGCGCGGTCATAGAATTCGCCCGTAATGTCTTGGACCTAAATGGGGCCAATTCCGAGGAGTTCGACCCCAATACCGAGTATCCGGTTATTTATCTGATGAAAGAATGGTTTGATTTTCGTACTCAAACGGTGCAGAAAAGATGCAAGGAGAGTGAAAAGGGCGGAACTATGCGCCTGGGCGCATATCCCTGCGTTTTAAAAGACCAGACCCGCTCCGATGCCGCGTTTAAATGCGAAAAGATAATGGAGAGGCATCGACACAGGTATGAATTCAACAACAGGTTCCTGTCCGAGATGGAAGAAGGGGGTATGGTCCTCAGCGGAACGTCCCCGGACGGTTCACTGGTAGAGATTGTGGAGGTGGCTGATCATCCCTGGTTTGTGGGGTGCCAATTCCACCCGGAATTCCGTTCCCGGCCCATGAGCCCACACCCCCTATTTTCCGAGTTCGTGCACGCGGCAATTAAGTCCAAGGAAGGAAACAAGTGAACCATATTTTTGCCAATAGCCAAAGAGGCCTTTTTTTCCTGGCCGGTCCTTGTGTGCTGGAGGACCGGGATTCGGTTATGCGTGTCGGGGAGGAGCTGGCCCGTATAAGAGAAAAACTGGGCGTGCTTTTGGTTTTCAAGAGCTCCTTTGACAAAGCCAACAGGACCTCCGGCGACAGCTTTCGCGGCCCGGGACAGCAGACCGGTCTCAAATGGCTGCAGGAGATAAGGGATACATTCGCCCTGCCGGTTATAACCGATATTCATCACCCGGAACAGGCCGGAGAAGTAGCGGAGGTGGCCGATGTGCTCCAGATTCCGGCCTTTCTCTGTCGCCAGACCGATCTTTTGCATGCGGCCGCTCGCACCGCAAGGGTGATAAACGTAAAAAAAGGGCAGTTTATCGCACCGTGGGATATGCGGCAGGTAGTGCAGAAACTAAAGCAAGCCGGGAATTCCCATGTTTGGTTGACAGAAAGGGGGAGCAGTTTCGGGTACAATAATCTCGTCGTGGATTTTCGTTCTTTGCAGATTATGCGGGATACGGGGTGTCCGGTGGTTTTTGATGCCACGCATTCCGTGCAGTTGCCCGGTGGCCAGGGTGCATGTTCCGGTGGTAATCGAGAGTATGTGCCCCTGCTTGCCCGGGCGGCCACTGCTGCCGGCTGCAATGGAATCTTTATGGAAGTACATCCCGATCCGGACCGGGCTCTGTGTGACGGCCCCAACTCCTGGCCGCTGCAGGACACTTTGCATATTATGCAGTCCCTTATTCGGATAAGGAAGGCTTGCCGTGAAAGCGAATGAAGTTGCTCCCCGCGTGGAGTTGATAGTTCTGGATGTGGACGGGGTGCTTACTGATGGTGGAGTGTATTATGATGGACGCGGTGAGGTCTCCAAAAGGTTCAACATCCAGGACGGGCTGGGCATAAAGCTGGCGCAGGCGGCTGGCCTGGATGTGGCGGTAATAAGCGGTCTGGATTCTCTGGCTGTAGAGAGCCGTATCCGTGAACTGGGGATTGAGGAGTACTATGCCGGGCACAATGAGAAAATTCCGCTTTTGGAGAAAATATGCGCCAAACTGGATATAGATCTACAAAATACGGCCTACATGGGTGATGATTGGGTGGATGCCGTTCCCATGCGCAAAGTAGGATTGCCCATGGCCGTGGCCAATGCCCAGCCGGAAATCAAAGAGCTGGCCTTGTGGGTCTCAAAAAGCGTCGGGGGAGACGGAGCTGTGCGCGAGGCCATAAGATTCATCCTGGATTCCCGGGGGATGCTACACCGGATCTGGAAGAACTGGGCCGGAGATGATTAGACGAATTGTATTGCTGGCGGGAATGGCTTTAGTGATTTTCGCCCTTTATAAGCTCTGGCTTATACAGCAGGTCCCGCATGCGGACCGGGAGCTTGTGGGGGAGGTACAAGCCGATCTCAGTTTGGAGGGTGTGGAGATGACCCAGGGGAAGGAGGGGGAAGTTGAATGGCGGCTGCAAGCCAAAGAAGGCAGGTATGGAAAGGACTCTCAGGTGGTTGAGCTGGAAGAACCCCGAGTGACGTATTTTGGCAAGGACCAAAGGGAGAAGATTAAAATTTCCGGGCCTCGGGGCAGGGTGAAGCAGGCACAGGATACGGCGTTTATTTTTCCCTCGGTGCGGGTGGAAACAGAAGACGGGGTTGTAACCGCAGAAAACGCTACTTACATAGGCCGGGAGAGTAAGGTCGTCCTTTGGGGAGATGTCAGGTTTAAGGGAGGGGACTCGCGCTTTAATTCCTCCCGGGCGAAATATTACCTGGACAGGGATTTTCTCCGGGCCGAGGGCGGGGTTAGCGCGGTAATCCATGAGCGATAAAAGACCTATGTTACAGATTTTTTGCCCCCAACCGGACCAAGTCTTATTTTACAGGGATTAGAAATGAACAGATTGTATTTTTATTTACTATTGGGATTGGTCTGCGGAGCGATGTTTATGGCAGGATCCGTATCTGCTGCCGATTCCAGCCAAGATAAGGTCCCTACCAGGATAACCTCCCGGAATATGAGTTATTCCGGTAAAGCCCAAAAGGTGGTTTTTGAGCACGAAGTGCATGCAGTACGTCCGGACTTCGAATTGTGGGCGGAAAAGCTGGTCGTGCATTTGAAAAACCGCGGAAGGAAAAAAGGTCCCCGGGACGAGGCGGCTGTGTTTTCCGGGAAGGACTCCAAGGTGGAGCGGATTGTCGCCCTGCGCAATGTTCGGGTCAAAAGCGGCAAACGGAAGGGGCGCTGCTCAAAGTTGGTATATGAGGCAGATTCCAAACTGATTACCATGACTGGAGACCCTTCTCTGGTCCAGAAGAACAATAAAATAACCGGTAAAAAAATCGTTATAGATGTGCAGGAGAACACCTCGGAGGTCTTCAGCGGGGAGAATGAAAGAGTGGAAGCGGTCTTTTACTCCGAACCCGCAAATGAGAAATGATTTCCATGCAGAGTATATTAGAGGCTGAAGATCTGCGTAAGCGTTATGGGGCCAAGGAAGTGGTCCGGGGGATATCGTTTGCAGTAAGACAGGGGGAAATCGTGGGCTTGCTTGGCCCCAACGGGGCGGGTAAGACCACCACCTTTTACATGCTGGTGGGAATAGTCCCCCCAACCGAGGGCAGTGTATGCCTGGACAAACAGGAAGTAACCTCTTTTTCCTTGCCCAAGAGATCTGTACTGGGGCTTAGTTATCTCCCTCAGGAGAGTTCCGTTTTTAAAAAATTGTCCGTGCGGGAGAATCTGCTTTTAATCCTGGAATATACGGAAAACTCCAGTACTGCACGGCAAAACAAGGCCGAAGAGCTGATGCGGACCCTGGGGATAGAAAAATTGGCCGAACAAAAGGCCTCTTTTCTTTCCGGCGGGGAGCGGAGGCGTCTGGAGATCGCCAGGGCGCTTATAAAGGACCCCAAATTTATCCTTCTGGATGAGCCCTTTGCCGGCATCGATCCCATTGCTGTGGATGATATCCAAAGGGTTGTCGGAGAGCTTCGGGAACAGGGGATCGGAGTACTTATTTCGGATCACAATGTCCGGGAAACATTGCGTATTTGCGACCGCGCCTATCTAGTCAGCGAAGGCCAGATTTTCCTTGACGGCGACCCCCGGACCATTACCCAGAATGAGCAGGCGCGGCGGATTTATTTGGGTGATTCGTTTAGTTTATAGTTTTGGTTTTTGGGAGTAAGATTATATCGTTGGATATTGGCCGGGGAAAGAATGCGGGGGAAAAATCCGTGTATTGCCTCATTGCCAGACGTTTGTTTCTCAGGTAGAGTTTAGTCTAGTTTCCATCTGGAAATGGCCCTTTTCCATTTTAACGGTGTCAATTTTCGTAATTATTCGATCCCGTATTAGGATAGGCTCGCTCATAATTACTCAATTTCCTTGTTAAACAGGAAAGAATCTCATTTCCGAATTGGAAACGCGATATTTCTAAACCCGGAAATCTTTGCATTTCCGGATAAGAACTAGTCTAGTTGAACAGAGAAAGGCTAGATACAATATATGGGATTAGAACTAAGACAACAACTCAAACTGACTCAACAACTGGTAATGACGCCCCAGTTGCAGCAAGCCATAAAGTTGCTGCAACTTTCCCGACTGGAGCTGATGCAAACGGTCCAGACCGAACTTCTGGAAAATCCCCTTTTGGAGGAGGCAGTCGAGGAACAGGAGGTTGAGCCCGAGGAGACTACTGAAGAGCAGTACACCGAGGTCCTGGCTGATGAGAGTGACTTGAGGCAGAATGCGGACTGGGAGAATTATCTGGGGGAATTCTCCAGCACGGCCAAGCAAGGCCAAGTACGGGAAACAGAGATCCCGGAAGAGATACAGAGCTTTGAAGCCAGGCATTCCAGCAAGCCTTCTCTAGAGGGGCATCTTTTGTGGCAACTGCACCTTTCCGATTTGTCTCCGGAGGAAGTAAGGATCGGTGAGGTGATTATCGGACACATAGATGGGCGGGGATATCTTGATTTGGGTGTCCCGGAAATTGCTGGGGTCACCGAAACTGGGGAGGAAAAAGTAAAGGGGGTCCTGGAAAAGATCCATTTTTTCGATCCCGTGGGAGTGGGTGCTCGCGATCTCCAGGAATGTCTGCTCTTGCAGCTCGAGGCCTCGGAACACAATGATGAGGTGCTGGAAAAAATAGTCCACGATCATCTGCAGGACATTGAAAAGAAAAGGTTCAAACCCTTGCTCAAGAAATTCAATTTGAGCAAGGAACAGATGTGGGAATACCTCCTCGTCCTGCAGAGCCTGGATCCCTACCCGGGCGCGGACTTCGGCACGGAAGAACCGGTCTATGTCAGCCCGGATATCTTTGTTTACAAGTACGAGGATGAATTTGTCATTGTCCTTAATGACGAGGGGCTGCCCCAATTGCAGCTAAGTCCTTTCTACGGGGAGGAACTTAACGCGGCCAGGAACAAGAAGGCTGGGTCCAAGGAGGACGAATACCTCCAGGACAAGATGCGTTCGGCCATGTGGCTGATGAAGAGCCTGGAACAGAGGCAACGTACCCTGTACAAGGTGGCGGAGAGCCTGGTCCGCTTCCAGAGGGAGTTCTTCGAGCACGGTGTGAGCAAACTCAAGCCTCTTATTCTCAAGGATGTAGCCGAGGATATAGAGATGCATGAGTCCACCGTGAGCCGAATTACGACCAACAAATACATATCCACCCCGCACGGCATATTTGAACTCAAGTTTTTCTTTAACAGCGGATTGGATGTCTCTGGGGGGGAGGACGTGGGATCGGAAAGCGTTAAAGCGGCTATAAAGGAAATGATTGATAACGAAAATGCCCAAAAACCCCTGAGTGATGAATCTATAGCCCAAAATCTGAATAGTTCGCTGGGGGTGAATATAGCCCGCCGGACCGTGGCCAAATACCGCATGGCCCTGGATATACCTTCTTCATCCAAAAGAAAAAAGTTTTTTTGATATTGGTTCAACCCCGCTAATGGCGGGGAAGTGTATAATTATCCTTTAAACCAAGGGGGATTGATGAAAATCAAATTCAATTTCAAGAATTTCGAAGCGTCGAATCACCTGAAGGAATATGCCCGCGAGCGTTTTTCCAAACTGTCCAAGTATGTACCGGACAGCGAAAACGCCGAGGTGCAGATAAATATGGAGGTGGAAAAGTTCAGGCATATAGTGGATGTTACCCTTACCGGAAAGGATACACACGTCTCCGCAGAGGAGGAAAGCGAGGATATGTATTCCTCTGTGGATCTTAGCCGGGATAAACTCGAGGCCCAGCTGCGCAAGATCCGGGATAAGATTAAGGACAAGAGGAAAAAGGATAAGGACAAGACTGTACGCATGGACGTGATCAGCTTTAGTGAACCCGAGGAGGGAGATCGGGAACCTGTAGTGGAAAAGACCGACCACTACGAACCAAAGCCCATGTCCGTGGATGAGGCTGCCATGCAGCTGGAAAACCGCAATTTTGAATTTCTGGTGTTTATGAATGCGGAGGTAGACGAAAGAGTAAACGTGATCTACAAGAGAAAAAATGGGGATTACGGTCTTATTGATCCGGGGATTTAACAGAAAATGAAATTGGAACCCTACATAGAGGAAGATTTGGTTTTGTCGGACCTTTCAGCCAGGACCAAGGAAGAGGCCCTGGCTGAATTGGTACGGCCGTTGGCAAGGAAACTGGATGTGGATGTGGAGAGCATCCAAAATATCCTGATGAATCGGGAGAAACTGGGTACTACGGGCATTGGTGACAGTGTGGCCATTCCCCATGGCAAGGCCGATTTCCTGGACGATCTGCACGTAGTGGTTGGGCGGAGCAAGGATGGTGTGGATTTTGCCGCGCTGGACCAAAAACCGGTGCATATTTTTTTCTTGGTATTGGCTCCGGAAAAAAGCGCAGGCAAGCATTTGAAAATTTTAGCTTTTATATCCAGGACTCTCCTTGATGACGAGGTCAAAAGGGAATTCCTTCAAGCTTCGGATAAGAAAGAGATCCTGGAGTATTTAAAAACCTTGTAAGGTGCTGAATGCAAGATGTCCCCTCCCCCAGTAATTTTTCCGTTGTAGCCGTTTCCGGGCTTTCCGGAGCGGGGAAGAGTACAGCTATAAATGTTTTCGAGGATATGGGGTTTTACTGTGTGGACGGCTTGCCACTCAATTTTTTGCCTGATGTTGCTCGTCAACTGCTGGATTCCGGATCCGGAAATTATCGCGGGCTGGCCGTGGGGCTGGATTTACGCCAGAAGGGTTTTTTCCGGGCCTGGCGCGAGGTAAAGAGACAGTTTGAAGATATGGGAATCGAGTTGCGTGGCGTTTTTGTCGAAGCCGCGTCGCAGGTAATTGTCCAACGTTATGCCCAAACCCGCCGCCCTCACCCCTTGGAATCCGATGAAGTAGGTCTGGAACAGGCCCTTATACGCGAAAGGGAAGGCCTTTCCAGCTTCCGGGAGGAAGCGGATTTGGTCCTGGATACCTCCTCTTTTTCCATACATGATCTGCGCAGGAACCTACAACGCAAATGGGATGCCGTCCTGCACGGAGAACCCGGTATGCGTCTGCATATTATTTCTTTTGGGTTCAAGTACGGCGTACCCTTGGAAGCGGACATGCTGATTGACCTCCGCTTCTTGCCCAATCCCTATTTTGAGCCCGATTTACGCCCTCTGACCGGAGAAGAGAAAACTGTGTACAATTATGTGCTAGGCGGTGACATGGGGCGGAATTTTATTCACAGGTTCAAGGAATTTTTGGATTTTTTGCTTCCACTGTACCAAGAGGAGGGTCGGTATCGTCTGACACTGGCGCTGGGCTGCACAGGGGGGATGCATCGTTCGGTATCTGTAGCCCTGGCCTTATCCGAATTTTTACGCACGCAGGGTTATGCCCTTTCCCTGGAGCACAGGCATATACAGTGGGGCTAGCCCATATAGAGGAGTTGAAAGCGAAATGGCTGGAGTCGTTTTGGTTACTCACGGGAATTTTGGACAATATTTGCTCCAGGCGGCCCGGAGCATCGTCGGGGAGGATACTCGTGCCCGGTTTATCGGAGTCGATGTATCTCGCCCCATGGATGATATCCTGGAAGAACTCCGGCAAGCTGTGGGGAATACAGATACAGACGAGGGCGTTCTGGTTTTGACTGATATGTTCGGGGGAACTCCGACAAATATAAGTCTTTCCCTTCTAGGGAGCGAAAAGCTGGAAGTGATTACCGGGGTGAATCTGCCCATGCTCATCAAGGCCCTAGAAATTGAGGATAAACCTCTTGAGGAATTGTCTTCGGAAGTAAAATCGGCCGGGAAACAAGGGATCCTGGTTGCGGGTGAGGTCCTGAACAGGCCGGTAAAGGGCGGGGACAAGGAACGAGGCGAGGATGTGGGTCAGGGTTGATAACCGTCTGGTCCACGGACAGGTAATTGAGAATTGGCTGCCTTATACTCGGGCAGAACATCTGTTTGTGGCCAATGACGAACTGGCCGCCGATCCGGTGCGCCAGGAGATAATGGGCCTGGCCATCCCTTCGGGGATAAAGGTCTATTTCCGGGGCATAAAAGAGGTCGTCCATTCCATGTCCTCTGAAATCAGACAGAGTTCCTTCATACTATTTGCCACCTGCCCGGAGGCCAAAGCGGCCTATGAAGCCGGCATGCACTTCAGTAGCCTGAATATCGGGAATCTGCATTATGGCCCGGGCAAAAAGCAAATTTGTGCACATATAGCTTTGAGCGCCGAGGATGTCACTTGTCTCAATTCTTTTGTGCACAAAGGGGTTTCCCTTGATTTTCGCTGCGTGCCCCATAAATCAGTGCAGGTCAGCAAATGGCAGTAGGGACTTGGGGACTGGGTTGGGTCCTCTTGGGCGGGGGTGTTATCTTTGCTTTTTTTTCCCTGTTTCGATTTGCTGTTAACGTCGGCTTTATCGAAAGACCTATTGTCCAGGGGGCTATATGGGGGACGATTACCGGACAACCGGAGTTGGGGCTGAAGATAGGCTTTTTTTTTGAACTCTTGTGGCTGGATCTCTTCCCGGCCGGTACATTTATTCCCCCGCAATCGATATTTTCTGTTTTCTCCAGTGTCCTTTTGGTCCACTTACTTTTGCTTTCCACGCCTTCGGAGATATTTCTGGTGATGATGTCCACTATCCCTTTCGCTTTTATGGGGGCGTGGCTGGAAAACCGGCAGAGGGAATGGCAGAACAAGAACTATAATCTTTTGTTGCGCTGGGCCTCCAAAAAACAGACCCATGCCGGGCCCAAAAAAATGATAGGGATTTCCCTCTTGCAACAACTGGCTTTGAATACAACTTTCGGCGGGGTAGGGTTGTATGTTTTGTATTTGTTCTGGAACACGCTCTCTCCGCATATTCCCCAAAACACTTTTCTTTCCTGGCCTGTAGCATGGCTTTTGGCCGGAATAGGAGGCATGATGGCCCTGAGAATACGTAGGGCCTATTTGCTTTTCTTGGGGATGGTCGCCGGGGCGGGTGGGCTACTGTTGGTTAGCTGGCTTGGAGTACTCCCAGTATGGGGCTAGGCGAGAATCTTCGGGTGTGACGAAGGGGGCCTTGACGTTTGGTGTGGATTTCTTCCGCCTGATCTTTTTTGATGCCCAACCAGTGGCCCGGTGTTTTCTAGCCCCCGCCAAATGGGGATGCTTGCCCCCTCCCGCACCCAAATCCCTATTTGGGTGCGGGATTTCGGCTTAATATTAGAGGTCAAGAAAACGTGCGGGCTTGTCGCTCAATGCATCCAAAAGGATCAAAGGCAATGATTCCGCGGTTTTTGTCCGAGGGCCGAAGTCCAAGGGTAAGGGCGTGAGATCCGGGAATCTTTCGCGCCCCGTAAGTATTTAGATCCGGTTTAGAGGACCGGGAAGACATTTTCAAGATCCACACCATCCTCCCGGGCTTGCTTTATTTTTTCCTCCGAGCCCAGCACTGAGATCATCTCCTGATCCATAACCCTGTCCAAAGCAGCAGCGAACTCCTGTATGTTTGCTTCGCGACACCCCAGGATTTCTTCCCGGATTCTTTGTCTTTCCTCATCACTTATACCGGCCAGATATCGGGTCATACTGGTAAATCCCTTGGCATCGGGCAGCTGATAGGCGTCCATGGCCCCAATGGTCCCGATGATTGCCTTTTCCAGCTCATTTCCGGAGAGCGTGCTCTGCATAAGGTGTTCCGCGCTGGAGTCGAAAGCGGCAAGGGTTTCGGTAATGTTCGGATCCCGATAGGACAAAAAGCTCATGGTTCCTGAAAGGTGGTCAAAACTGCAGAATGCCCCGTATGCACCTCCCATTACCCGGATCTTTTCCCATAAATGCCCGGTGCGCAAATATTTGGAGGCCACCAGGGAAGCCGCGTGGAACTGGTAACCGCCTTGGTACAGATCCACCGCCTTGCCTACGTAATTTACCTGAGAGGGAAGAGTCATACCTTCATGTCCGGGAAGACAGCGGGGGACCCATTTGGTTGGGGTGACTTCGCGTTCCTGCATACCGGAAATGAATGCGTCCAACTTATCCCTGGTCTTGTCCAGGTCTTCTTGGTCCGCAGTTACATTGAAGAGCAGGCTGTTTTTGTGCACCAGGGTATGGTGAATGTCTTGCAGGCAGTGCAGTACTTCCTCCCAATCGGAATCTATACGCGTTAAAAGGTGGCGTAGGAAAATAAGGTAGCTTATCCCGTTCATGTGTTCCTGGACCCACCCGGCCTCGGTAAACCTGGCCCGCAGTCGCATGCCCACGACCTGGTGTCCGGCGGGGATGAGCATCTCCTCCATTTCGGCCTTTTCCTCCAAAACTATCTGGCGGAAGCGTTCCTTGTTGTCCAAACGTGTAGCGTTCAGGATATCGTTTAAGATGGTTAAAAGGTTGTCAGTTTGGTCGGACAGGGACTTCCCCCGGAAGAAAAGCCAGGCGGAGCAGTCTTTTTGCCCTTGTATCTGGTGGGCGAAGGGGACAGGGGATATCCCACCGCATTCGCGTCTTATACGCGTAGTGAGCTGAGTAAAATCCTCCTTTTCCGTACCTGCTTCCAAGAGGGCCCGGCCGAAGAGGGGAATAAAAGAGATATATTTCTGGGGGAGGAGATGGGTGTTTAGTCCCAAGTCTAGATAGACAATCCCTGAAGTGGAGAGATCGTGTTCCAGGACAGTCACTCCTTGCACTTCTTGTTCCTGGAAAGGGATGTGTTTTATACCCTTTTCCAGATCTTCGCGGTTTAAGCGGGGGATCTTGGCCAGCTCCTCGGGAGAATCCGGCGCAGCCTGTATTTCCTGCAGGGTGCGCGTGCGGGTCATGACCTCGCCCAGCTGCTGATTGTCCATGTTTTCTTTTATTTCCTGAAGTTCCGCGGCTTCCTCTTTCAGCATCCTTTCTTCCAGCCCGGTATCCGGCTCCAATTCCAGAGTCGTCCGGTGTTCGTTGTTCAAGAAATGCTCTTGTATGAGGTTTTCGAAAAACTTTTCCCTGTTTTGGATACGCTTTTTTATTTCTTCGATATGTGCAGTGAAGTTGAGCAGGGCAAAAGGGGAGTCCTCATGCAGCCATGTGCTCAGGCTGCGCAGCATGACCGCCAGACCGCGGGGAAATGAGCCGGTATTGTTCTCCCGCAGGTTAAATTCCACTGTGTTTAAAGCGGCCTGGATGATATTGGTGTCCAGGCCCGATTTTGCCAGCTCTTCAAGGGTGGAGAGTACGAGGGATTCCACTTTTGGGGTATCCTCCGGGGTAACCCCTTTTAGGCCGATGGAATAGAATTGCTGCCTGAGTTCGGTCTCCAAACCACAACCGGCCAGATCTTCCCCCAGACCGGAATCTATGAGCCTTTTACGCAGGGGAGAGGCGGGCATGCCTATGAGAATATAATTAAGTATGCGCAGGGAAATATTGGTGAAAGTATCCGTGGTATCCGGAAGCAGCCAGTTTACGGTGAGCATGTTCCCTTTTTCCGCCTGATCCGGACTAGAGCTGTAGTATTTTTTTATCCGGGATACGAGTTTTTGTCTCGGTTGAGTCTTTACTTTCGAATCCACCTCCAGTTTATCAAATTGGTTCAGATATTCGCCTAGTTTTTCCAGGCGCTTTTCTTCCGGGTCGTTGCCGTAGAAAAAAATCCATGAATTACTGGGATGGTAAAATTTGCGGTGGAAATCCACAAAATCCTGGTAGGTGAGCTGGGGAATGCTTCTGGGATCCCCTCCGGAATCCAGACCGTAGGTGCTGTCCGGAAAGAGGGATTGCTGGGTATATTCGGCCAGAAGGCTTTCCGGTGAGGAATAGGCTCCTTTCATTTCGTTGTACACTACCCCTTTGTAGGTAAGTGGGGAGTCCTTGCTTTCCAGTTCCAGATGCCATCCTTCCTGAGCGAATATTTCCGGGGTGATACGGGGGAAGAATGCCGCATCCAGGTATACGTCCATAAGATTGTAGAAATCCTGCATATTCTGACTGGCTACCGGATAACAGGTTTTGTCCGGGAAGGTCATGGCATTCAGAAAGGTCTGCAGGGATCCCTTCAAGAGCTCGATAAAAGGCTCTTTGGTTGGGTATTTCCGGGAGCCGCAAAGTACGGAGTGTTCCAGTATGTGGGCTATACCCGTATTGTCCCTGGGGGGCGTGCGGAAAGTGATTCCGAATACCTTGTTTTCATCCTCGTTAAGGATGGAAAGAACTCGGGCACCGGTTTTTTTGTGTTGCAAAAGCCGAGCCCGGGAATCAATTTCCTTGATATATTGTTCCTCGACGAGATCGAAATCCTGTGTAGCCATGTATGCTCCTGGTATTCTCTTCTGAGTTATTTAAGGTCCTCTGACGACTTGAAAGGATTAAGCAAAGAAAATCCATAACTTGTGCCCGAGAGCCTTGTTTAAAGGTCTATAATTTGAACAGAGTTGCCGGTGCCAGGCAATATTAATGATAGAGGGCGGATTGGGTCCATCTTGGTCCTCCAAGTCCAAGAATACAAAATCCTTATGGGAATCAAAAACCCTCTCCCAGTTCGTCCGCGGCCTTTTGCAGGGCATTGTCCACTGCTTGGCGCGACGCTGCCTGCTTTCCTCCTTGCGTGTAAAATGACTCGCTTCCGGATATCCACCCGGAGTCCCAGAGTTGGTTCCCCTTATCCGCGTCTAACATCAATATCCGCAAGGTGATCCTGGCTTGGTACTTGACCGAGACATCGTCTTCTCCCTTCAGGGAATCAGAGGCAGTGAACTCTTTGATATTTACTCGAACCATGGTTTCGGCTTTTTTCTTTTCGGTCCAGCTTACCTGCCCGCGGCGGGTAAATTCTTCACGCAGTTCGCTGCGCATATATGGAGTAAGCCAGGGTTCCTGGGTTGGGTTGTCCACGCGGTCAAAATACAGTTTGGTCTTATTTTGGGGCAGAGTGATCGGACTGGACCCGCTAAAGTGGTAACCGCACCCGCATAAAAGGAAGACAACCAAGAGAAAAGTAATAAAAAAATAGCCACGAACCATAATCAGGCGGCCACCACGTTAACCAGTTTGCCGGGGACAACTATCACTTTTTTGATGCTCTTGCCCTGGGTATGCTTGAGGATGTTTTCGTCTTCCAAGGCGGCGTTCTGCAGGTCTTCGCGGGAAATGTCCCGGGGAACGGAAAGTTTTCCGCGCAGCTTGCCGTTTACCTGCAAAACCACCAGTACCTCGTCTTTGTGCATGGCCCGGGGATCGGGTTGAGGCCATTCGGTTTCGGCCAAGAGGTTTTCATAGCCGATTTTGGACCATAGTTCCTCGCATATATGAGGGGCAGTTGGGGATAGAGCAGCCAGGATAGTACTTATAGCGGAGGAGAGCACTTCTTTTCCCTTACGGGAGGCCTGTAGTTCATCCTTTACCCCGTATACCGCATTGGTGAGTTCCATTATTGCGGCAATAGCTGTGTTGAACTGGAAACGGTTTTCAATGTCCCGGGTAACCTTGTCTACAGTGGAATGTTCCTTGCGCCGCAGGTCTTTTTCCTTTTCCTGCAGAACATTTTCTTCTATTGGGGCACAGGGTCCGATGGGGGCCAAATCTTTTTCAAGCTCAACAACAAGTCGCCAAACACGGTGCAGGAATCGATTGGCCCCTTCTATCCCGGATTCACTCCAGTCCAGGTCCCTTTCCGGAGGAGCGGCGAACAGGCAGAATAGACGTACTGTATCCGCGCCGTAATGTGTGATCATGGCCTCCGGATCGATTACATTGCCCTTGGATTTGGACATCTTGGCTCCGTCCTTGAGGACCATGCCCTGGGTCAAAAGGTTCTTAAACGGTTCGTTCATTCCCCGCGGCAAGAATCCCAGGTCCCGAAGTACCTTGACGAAGAAGCGGGCATAGAGGAGATGCAAAATGGCGTGCTCTATCCCGCCTATATATTGGTCCACCGGCATCCAGTAACTTACTGTGTCCGGATCGAAGGGGGCATCCTCGCGGCGGGGATCGGTGTAGCGTATGTAATACCATGAGGATTCCACGAAAGTGTCCATTGTATCCGTCTCTCGCCGGGCATCTCTTCCACAGGAAGGGCACTGCGTGTGTAAGAATTCCGGCATTTCCGGAAGCGGGGAGCGGCCGTCCGAACGCATCTGGGCATTTTGAGGGAGGACAACCGGTAATTCATCTTCCGGGACCGGAACCGTTCCGCATTGATCGCAGTAAATAACCGGAATGGGTGCGCCCCAAAAACGCTGCCGGGAAATATTCCAGTCCCGGAGACGATAGTTCACCGTACTTTTTCCCTGGGCCCGCTTTTCCAGGTAGGCGGCAATCTCCGCTTTACCCTGTTCGTTATCCAGGCCGCTGAACTCCCCGGAGTTGATCATTTTGCCCGGGCCTGTATAGGCTTGCTCCAGTTTATCCGGGGGATTATCCGGTTGAGAGGAGATTACATTCCGGATAGGCAAGTCGTATTTGCAGGCGAACTCAAAATCGCGCTGATCGTGGGCCGGTACGGCCATTACCGCTCCTGTTCCGTATTCGAGCAACACGAAATTGGCCACATAGATGGGCATTTTTTCCCCGGTAATCGGGTTCAAGCAGTATCGCCCGGTGAACATACCCTCTTTTTCCAGCTCATCGCCCGTCCTTACGCTATGGTCCATGGAGGTTACTTTGCGAACGAATTCCCGGATTTCTGCTTCCTTGTCCGTGCCGGCAACAAGATGCTCCAATAGGGGATGTTCCGGAGCCAGGCTCATGAAGGTTGCTCCGTACAGGGTGTCCGGCCGGGTGGTGAATACGGTCAATATCCTGTCCGTTCCGGAAATGGAGAAGTCAATCTCCATCCCGTAGCTTTTGCCGATCCAGTTTTCCTGCATGGCCAAAACGCGTTCCGGCCATCCTTCGGCTATTTCTTCCAGGCCCGCGAGCAATTCTTCCGAATAGGCGGTTATGCGCAAAAACCACTGGGAAAGTTCACGCTGTTCCACGGTGGAGTCGCAGCGCCAGCATTGACCCTCCTCCACCTGTTCGTTGGCTAGCACTGTATTGCATTGGGGGCACCAATTTACAGGGGCCTTTTTACGGTAGACCAACCCCTTCCTCCACATACGCAGGAAAAACAGCTGTTCCCATTTGTAGTATCCCGGATGGCATGTAGCCAGTTCCCGGGACCAGTCATAGGAATAGCCCATCCTCTTGAGCTCGTTGCGCATGCATTCGATATTGCTGTAAGTCCATTTTGCTGGGTGGGAATTGTTCTTGATTGCCGCGTTTTCCGCCGGAAGGCCGAATGCGTCCCAGCCCATGGGATGCAGGACATTGAAGCCGCGCATTTTTTTATACCTGGCTACAACGTCTCCTATGGAGTAATTGCGCACGTGGCCCATATGTATACGCCCGGAGGGGTAGGGAAACATTTCCAGTAGGTAATATTCGGGCTTTTCTCCGCCTTGAGCGACCTGGAAAGTCTTTCTTTCTTCCCATACCCGTTGCCATCTGGTCTCGATCTTTTCCGGGTTATATTCCTGTTCCGGCATGTCCTTCTCCGTTTTGGGGGCTTTTTGAATATGTCCGACTTTTTAGTGTGCCTGATTGCGGTATTTTCGGGAAAAATTGTCCAAACGATGCACCTTATCTGCGCATAAATTTATGTTTCAAGCCGCGTATTTTGCCCGCAGCAGGCCGATCAGCGCCTTCTTCTTCAGTCCTGCGAGTCAGATCGTATTTTTCGCGCATGCAGACATGGGTATTGGAATGGTCCCAGTCCAGGGCGAGCTTTCTACACAAGGGATCTTGTCCCTTGCCCAGTAGATAGACTACTGCATCGCTGCGATAAACCGGCCAGAATTTATCCCCCCATTTTTGGAGTTCCTCTTGTGATCCGCTGCCGTAGGCGGTAAGGATTGAATGTACATCCAGGCCCCAGTTTTGCCAGTGCAGTTTCTGCAGGCAGTCGGCGAGTTTTTCAGGCCATTTGTTTTCCGGAGCTAGGGCCATCTGCAATTCCCAAAGTTGTATATCCCGGAGCGGCCAGGAACGAAGCACCGGCTCTTTTTCCTGGTCGGCGCGGACAAAGGAGACCCTGGGGATGCCCATTTCATCAAGGTCACTCCTGCGGGCAAAGCCCAAGTTTACCATTTCCTGCGTCCTTGGCTACGGCATCCAGTATGCCGTTTATGAAATTCTTGGAGTGTTCGTCCCCGAATCGTTTGGCTATCTCCACTGCCTCGTTGATGGTAACTTTGGCCGGAATGTCCTGTAAAAAGAGGATCTCGAATATGGCCAGTCTGATTATGGACAATTCCACTTTGGCTATCCGCCCCAGCTTCCAGTTGCTGGAGTAGGAATTGACAGTGGAGTCCAGTATTTCCAGGTTCTCGACAACTCCCCGGACTAGATTCCAGGCGAAGTTGTCTTCTTTCTCGACAGATATGCCGTTGCTTTGGGCAAAATTGTCAAATGTCTTTTGCACCAAAGAGGGTTCTTGTGCAGTGCCTTGGAAAGGCAGGCAATACAGGACCTGAAAGGCAAAGATCCTCTGCTCCCGCCTACCTACCGGTTTAGTGGGACCTTTATCCGAGCGTGGGTGGCTCATATACGTCATGACCGGCTAGATCTGGGTCAGGACACGGGCGGTTTCCAGAACGGCGGAAGCTGCTTCCACTCCTTTGTTCCCCGCTTTGCTCCCGGCCCTTTCGATGCTTTGTTCCAAAGTCTCCGTAGTCAGGATCCCAAACCCGATGGGGACTTCGGTCTCCAGGGTAACCTGGGCTATACCTTTGGTCGCTTCATTGGCTACGTAATCGAAATGCGGAGTAGCCCCCCGAATCACCGCTCCCAAACAGATTATCCCGTCGTATTTGTTTTGCCCGGCCAGTTTTTTGGCTGTGAGAGGGATTTCAAAGGCTCCGGGGACTTTAACCACAACCAGATTCTCAGGATCCGCACCGTGCCGTTGTAGATAGTCCACTGCGCCTCCGACGAGCTTATCCACTATAAAATCGTTGAATCTTCCGGCTATCAGGGCGAATTTTAAACCTTGGGCATCCAGCCGTCCTTGTATCGTTTTTATGTCCTGCATGCATCACCCTTCCTTGTTTTCCATGTGCAGTAAATGTCCCATTTTGTCCCGCTTGGTTTGCAGGTAGCAAAAATTTTCGTTGCTACTGGGGCATTCCAGAGGAACGCGGTCCGCGGCTTCCAGCCCGTAGCCTTCCAGCCCGATTATCTTCTTGGGGTTGTTGGTCATAAGGCGCATTTTCCCTATGTCCAGATGTACCAGTATCTGAGCCCCGATTCCGTATTCCCGCAGATCCGGCTCGAAACCCAGTTCCAGGTTAGCCTCCACGGTATCCCGGCCTTCGTCCTGCAGGGCGTAGGCGCGGATTTTATTCCCCAGCCCAATGCCCCGCCCTTCCTGGCGCATATACAAAATCACCCCTTTACCTTCTTCCTCGACCATCTGCATGGCACAATGCAGTTGGTTCCCGCAATCGCAGCGAAGCGATCCGAAGATGTCTCCCGTGAGGCATTGGGAATGGACTCGGACCATTACCGGTTCATCCAGGTCCCAATCACCTTTTATAAGCGCCAGATGCGTATAATCATCGATTTCGCTCTCGAAGGCCACAGCACGGAAATTGCCAAACTTGGTGGGTAAATCGGCACGGCCGACTTCGTAGACCAGCGAATCGAACTTGGACCGGTAGCGGATAAGGCTCTCTATGGTACAGATTTTCAGATCGTGCTTGGCTGCAAATTCTTCTAGATCCGGCATGCGGGCCATTGTTCCGTCATCACGCATGACTTCGCAAATTACCGCCGCTGGGGTCAGTCCGGCCAAACGGGCCAAGTCAACACTGCCCTCTGTTTGTCCCGCCCGGACCAGACATCCTCCGTTACGGGCACGCAAAGGGAATACATGGCCGGGAGTGGCCAAGTCCTCAGGGGTGGAATCCGGAGCCACGGCTGTTTGTATTGTTTTGGAGCGGTCCGCTGCGGAGATACCCGTGGTAACTCCTTCAGCTGCTTCTATGGACACGGTGAATGCCGTTCCGAAACGAGAGGTGTTTCTCTGGGTCATCATGGGTAGTTCCAAGCGGTCAACAATTTCCGGGGCCATGGCCACACAAATGAGTCCCCGACCGTATTTGGCCATGAAATTGACTGCCTCCGGTGTGACGTGGGTGCCGGCGATGGTCAGGTCACCTTCGTTTTCCCGGTCTTCATCGTCGACAAGTATGACCATACGTCCTTTTTTTATATCTTCAATCGCTTCTTCCACACTGCATACTGGCATTTTATTGTCCCTGTTTTTAAAGGTCTTGATTCTCCGGGCGGTATATGTATCTCCCGGCACTAGAAACCATGCTCGCGCAAGAAATTCAAGGAAATTCCGGGATTGTCATTCCCGCTTCCCTCGTTTTCCCCTGTCCAGGGCTGTAGGAGATGCTGCACGTATTTGCCGATAAGATCTGTCTCCATATTTACCCGCGTTCCGTTTTTCCAGGAATTTATGGTGGTGTTTTTCTGGGTTTCCGGAATAATGTTTACTTCTAAAAAATCGCGGCCGCATTCATTGACTGTGAGACTGATGCCGTCCAGGCTCACGGAACCTTTGCGAACTATCTGCCCTTGAAATTCTTCGGGAAACTCAAGCCTGTATATCCGGGAGCGACCAGATGGCCGTACATCGGTAACAACGGCCAGGCAATCGACATGTCCGGACACGATGTGCCCACCCAGACGTTCCCCCATAGCCACAGCCCGTTCCAGATTCACCCGGGACCCGCTCCGGAGCTCCCCGAGATTGGTCTGGGCAAGAGTTTCCGTGGAAGCGTACATGCAGAGCTCTTTGCCGGAGTCTTCCAAAGACAGGCACGCCCCGTTTACAGCTATGCTCTCCCCGGTTTTGGGATGGGGAAAAGGAAAATCCGGAACCAGGGCAAGACGCATCTCCTTGCTTAAGCGATCCAAACGAACTATTTTTGCAGTTCCCGCAATCAGGCCGGTAAACATGGTCAATCCCTCGGAAAAAGTTGCAGGAGGAGGTCGTCGCCCAGGCGGGAACAGGAAGCCAGGCGCAGATTATCCGTGGAATCCATGTCCGGGCGTTTATTACCGGTGAAATTGGTCTTGCCCTGTTCGTCGCCCAGAATCCGCGTCGCCTGGAACAACCAGATTTCCTGGGCCAGGCTGTCCTGGACCAAGCTGTTTGCCAGCCGTCCGCCCCCTTCGCACAAGCAATAGTGTATGTCCAGTTCTGAGCGCAAGCGTTTCAGCCCTTTTTGGAGGTCGATTCCTTTACGTTCAGTGGTGAGATCCCAAATTCGGCATCCCCGCTTGCTGAGGTCCTCGGCTTCTGCGGACTGGCATTGTCCAGAGTGGGTCCAGAAAATGGTTTGCCGGGCACGCCGGTTAACGAGTTGAGCATTCGTGTCTTTAGCCGCTAGATGCGACGTGACCACCACGGCCAGGGGTTGGGGGGTGTCAGCGCTCTGGTTACGAGAATCCAGCCCGGGATCGTCAAAGCGGAAGGTGTTCCCGCCCACGATCACCGCCCCCACTCTGGAGCGCAGCTCATGGACCTCCTCCCGGGCCGGTGCGCCTGTTATCCACCTGGAGTCACCGGTACGCGTCGCGATCTTACCATCCAGAGTACAGGCCAACTTGAGATAGGTGTATGGGGTGTCTGTTTGGGTCCAGTGACGGAAATCCGCTATGAGATCCGAACATATTCCCTCCGGATCACACAACTCCACCCGGACACCCTTTTCCCGCAAATATTCGAGTCCGTTTCCAGCCACTTGCGGATGGGGGTCCGTTACCCCTGCAACGACCCGGGTGATTCCAGCATCGAGTATGGCTTGAGTGCAGGGCGGAGTCTTTCCGTGATGGTTGCATGGTTCCAGTGTGACTACAAGGGTACACCGGGATAGATCTATCCCCCTTTCCCCGGCGTCCCGTATGGCCTCCACCTCGGCATGGTTCCGTCCATGAGCGACGTGCCATCCCCGCCCCACCACGCGATCCTGGTAAATAACAAGGGCGCCCACGCAGGGATTGGGAGCCGTGCGTCCCTTGCCCAAAAGGGCCAGATCCACCGCCTCGCGCATGAATTTATACATTTTTTTCAGTCCAAGGGCGTAAGTTCGAATCTTACCCCGGCCTCTTCAAGCATTTCCTGGGCCAATTCATCCGGGTACCCTTCTGCGAAAAAGATTTCCCGAATCTGGCAGTTTATAAGCATTTTGGAGCAGATAAGACAGGGTTGCGTGGTACAGTAGATGCTTGCTCCGCTGATGCTTACCCCGTGCACTGCTGCCTGGATAATGATATTTTGCTCCGCGTGCAGACCGCGGCAAAGTTCGTGACGGTGCCCGGATGGAATGTCCAATTGTTCGCGCAGACATCCGATGTCCAGGCAATGGGCCATCCCCGAGGGGGCCCCGTTGTACCCGGTAGCCAAAATACGTTTATCCTTGACCGCTACTGCCCCTACACGGCGGCGCAAGCAGGTAGCCCGCTGCGAAACCAGCTGTGCAATGCGCATGTAGTATTCGTGCCAGGAAATGCGCTTTTCCGACATCATTGCCTACCAGGCAAACAAGGGAAAGTTGCGGGAGAAATCTTCGACTTCCCTGCGCACTTTCTCTATATTGTCCTCATTGTCCATATTCCTCAACACACGGTCGATCCAATCCGCTATGCGCTGCATCTCGTTTTCCTTCATGCCCCGCGTGGTCACGGCCGGGGTCCCTATCCGGATACCGGAAGTGACAAACGGGGACCTGGTCTCGAAGGGGACGGTGTTTTTGTTCACGGTTATTCCGGCCTTGTCCAGAGCTATTTCCGCGTCTTTGCCGGTTATTTCCTTGTTCGTCAGATCTATGAGAATGAGGTGGTTGTCCGTGCCCCCGGAAACCATTCCGTAATCGTTTTCACGGAATCTGTCGGCCATGGCCTGGGCGTTTTGGATTACCTGCTTTTGATATTGCTTGAACTGCGGTTTGAGGGCTTCCCCGAAGGCCACTGCCTTGGAAGCGATGACATGCATGAGCGGACCACCCTGAATGCCGGGGAATATTTGGGAATTCAGCTTTTTGCCGAACTCTTCCTCGGAGAGGATCATCCCCCCCCGGGGGCCGCGCAGGGTCTTGTGCGTAGTGGTTGTGGTGAAATGGGCATGTCCGATCGGAGACGGATGCAGACCCGCGGCTATGAGGCCCGCGATATGGGCCATGTCCACAACAAGATGCGCCCCGTTTTCGTCAGCGATTTCCCGGAACCGGGCGAAATCAATGCTCCTGGGGTAGGCGCTGGCGCCGGCGATGATCAGCTTGGGCTTGTGTTTCCGGGCCATGTCCCGCACTTGGTTGTAGTCAATTGTCCCTGTTTCCTTGTCTACCCCGTAAAACTGCACGTTGTAGAATTTTCCGGAAAAATTGACCGGGCTTCCGTGGGTGAGGTGCCCGCCGTGGGAAAGGTCCATACCCAGGATTGTATCCCCAGGTTGCAAAACAGAGAAGTATACCCCCATGTTGGCTTGTGATCCGGAATGGGGCTGGACGTTGGCATAGTCGCTGGAAAATAGTTCGCAGGCCCTGTCCCGGGCAAGATCCTCGGCCTGGTCCACGAATTCGCACCCTCCGTAATAGCGCTTGCCCGGATAGCCTTCGGCATATTTATGGGTCATAACACTCCCCATGGCCTGCCGAACAGCCGGAGAAGTAAAATTTTCCGAAGCTATAAGCTCCAGTTTGGACAACTGCCGGTCTTCTTCCAGTTCAATAGCCTGGGTGATTTGTGGATCTTGCTCTTTTAATTCCTGCATGGTTCTCCTTATGTTTTGAAATGTTTAAACAGGATACTGGCGTTTGTCCCGCCGAACCCGAAGGAATTGCAGAGTGCGTAATTCATATCCTGCTTTTTCGAACCGCCAGGTGTATAATCAAGATCGCATTCCGGATCTGGATTATCCAAGTTGATTGTCCCGGGGACCTTCCCTTCTTTTATGGACATTACGCTGAATACGCTTTCAATCCCTCCGGCCGCGCCGAGCGTGTGCCCGATCATGGATTTGTTCGCGGTTAGACTTATATCATAACTGTGTTTCCCGAACACGCTTTTTATAGCCCGGGTTTCACACTGGTCATTCAATTGGGTGGATGTGCCGTGGGCGTTTATGTGCTCAATATCCTGCGGTTCAGCATCCGCTTCCCGGAGGGCCCCTTTCATGGCAAGAGCCATCCCTTCCCCGGATTCTTCCGGGGCGGTCATATGGAAGGCGTCTGCGGAAGATCCGAAACCCACCACTTCGGCATATATGTCCGCTCCGCGTTTCCGGGCGCTTTCCAGGGATTCCAGGAGTAATAGCCCGCAGCCTTCTCCGATGACGAAGCCATCCCGGTCGTGATCAAAAGGACGACTGGATTTTTCCGGTTCCTGGTTGCGCGTGGAAAGGGCGCGCATGGCATTGAATCCGGAAACGGCCATGGGAGTGATAGTGGACTCCACCCCGCCGGTAATCATGAAATCCGCACGTCCCAGTTTGATTTCCGAAAAGGCGTAACCCACTGCATGCAGCCCGGAGGCGCAGGCGGAAGTGGTAGCCAGATTCGGTCCCCTGGCTCCGGTGAGTATGGAGATTTGCCCGCTGGCCATATTGGAGATTAGCATGGGGATATAAAAGGGTGATATCCTTTTGGGTCCGTTTTTCATCAGCTTGGAGTGGAAGCTCTCGATTGTTTCCAACCCGCCCAAACCGCATCCAATGATTATCCCGCATTCCGGACCCAGGGATTGTCCCTCCAGTCCGGTATTCTGCATCAGCATACGGGCGGAGGCTACCGCAAAGTGACAGAAGCGGTCCATGCGCTTGGTCTGTTTGTAGGGGATGTGCTCGGTGATATCCAGGTCTTTGACCTCGGCTGCAATTTGGGTAGCGTACTGGGAACAGTCGAACCTGGTGAGTTTGTCTACTCCGTTCTTCCCGGCCAGGAGATTGTTCCAGCTTGTGTCCAGATCATTGCCGATGGGAGTAACTCCGGAGAGACCGGTAACAACTACTCTGTTTGTCATAAGCACCGTCTTTATAGGGTTTGTATCCCTCGGGTTCAGCCGTGCAATGCGGCTTTGGCTCCGGGATAACAGCCGGTATTTCCTGGTACGCGCATTTTTAAAGGGGGGCAAAGTATTTTGCACCCCATAAGTCCTAATTCCGCGGAAGAAAGAAATTGTTGTACTTAAAGGCCTGCTTCTCGGTAGCTGCCTGTAAGCGTGAGAAAATATGCTACTCTGGCGAAGGGCATGGATCTTTTGTATTTCCTGGGCCTGATCCTTTCCGGCATTCAAAGTCGTATTTTGAATGCCGGAATTGTCGGTTAAGTATGCAAAGGGATCAGGCGACGAAAATCCACAGATAGCGTCAGAGAGCCGGAAATATTCTTATACGCCAGCTAACCGGAGGACAAGAGTCCCAGGAGCTGATCGTTCGGTTATTGATTGGCTTGAATATATTTGACTGCGTCCTGGACTGTCAAAATTTCTTGGGCTTTTTCGTCGTCGATCTCCACCCCGAATTCCTCTTCCATGGCCATTATAAGCTCTGTCAAATCTAGGGAATCGGCTCCAAGGTCATCCACGAATTTGGCCTCCGGCTTGACTTGGTCCGCATTCACTCCCAGCTGGTCGACAATAATCTCCTGAATTTTTTCCTGCACAGACATCTTGTACCTCCCGATTTGAATTTTACTCTCAGTTGTTTACATATACATTCCGCCGTTGACGCCCAAGACTTGACCGGTGATGTATTGGGCTCCAGGCGAGGCCAGAAAAGATACGGTCCGGGCCACGTCTTCCGCTTCCCCGAATTTTTTTCCGGGGATCTTGTCCAGGTATTGTTCCCGCATATCCTCGGGGAGGGCGGAAGTCATATCTGTGGAAATAAACCCCGGAGCAACTGCATTGACCGTTATATTCCGGGGAGCCAACTCCTGGGCGGCACTTTTGGTCAAACCGATTATGCCCGCCTTGGCCGCAGTGTAATTGGTCTGTCCGGCATTTCCGGCCTGGGCTGTAACCGAACTAATATTTACGATCCTGCCGTATTTTTGGCGCATCATGATTTTCGCTGCCTGTTGTAGGCAGTAGAAGGTCCCGGAAAGATTCACCCGTAGGACATCTTCCCATTGTTTTTCTTTCAGCCGGACCAAAAGGCCGTCCTGGGTCAACCCGGCATTGTTCACCAAAACTTCCAGCCGGACCTGGTCCTTGATTTCCCGGGCGAAAAATTCCTGGATACTGGAAGAATCCCCTATGTCCAAAGGAAAGGATTGAGCCCGTCCTCCTTCGTCCTCGATACGGGAGCAGACTTCCCGGGCCAGTTCCGGTTTGCTTACATAGGTCAGGTAGACCAGGTATCCGTCTGCAGCCAGTTGCCGAGCTATTTCCTGTCCGATTCCCCGGGATCCGCCGGTGACCAGAGCGGTCTTGTCCTTTTCGCTCATGTAAGCTCCTCAGTTTTGGCTGTTGAACTTGTCTTCCGGAAATCAATCTTTAATTTCAAAAAGTCCTTAAAAATCTATAAGGGCGGCTCCCCAGGTGAAACCGCCTCCGAAAGCAACTATCAATACCCTGTGCCCCTTGCGTATCCGGCCCGTCTCCCAGGCTTCGGCAAGGGCTATGGGCACAGAGGCCGCGGATGTGTTCCCGTATTTTTCCACATTTACGTATACCTGATCCGGTGCGGCATCAAGCTTTTTACCCAGGGCATCAATGATCCGGATATTGGCCTGATGGGGGACAATAAGGTCAATGTCCTTTGTGCGCAAGTTGTTGCGCTTCAGGATTTCTTCGGCGATATCCCGCATGGAGTTCACGGCGTTTTTGAACACCTCACGCCCCTCCATCTGGACAAAGAACTCTTCTTCTATGGTCTCGCCCTGCTTTATCCGGTCGCGGGATCCGCCGCCCTTAACAGTCAATAGATGTCCGAGAGATCCGTCTGCCTTGAGCAGGACATCCCGGACAGTAGCTCCGTTGTTTTGGTTACTGACCACCGCGGCACCGGCACCGTCCCCGAATAGGACGCACGTGGCTCTGTCCCGGAAATTTATACGCGAAGTCACTATTTCCGAGGCCACCAGAAGGATGTTTGCCTCGGGGTGCACCGCGGTCAAACCGCGGCACATTTCCAGTCCATAAGTAAATCCGGTGCATGCGGTGTTGACGTCAAAACAGGGGATGTGCCCCAGGCCCATGCGCTCCTGAAGGCAGCAGGAGGCATTGGGTACATAGTAGTCCGGAGTGAAGGTAGGAAGCACCAAATGAGTGATTTGCCCCGCCTCGAGACCAGATTCTTCCATGGCCCGGCGCGCCGCTTCCAGGCCCAGTTCCGAGCATGATTCCTCCACTGCCATTCGGCGTTCCCTGATCCCCGTCCGGGTGGTTATCCACTCGTCAGAGGTGTCCACTATTTTTTCCAGATCGAAATTGGTCAGCCTGGTAGGGGGGACGTAAAAGCCCAGACCGGAAATTTTTGCGTTTGTAGGCATTTGAGTGAACCTAGATTTGAGATGGTTTTGTTTACGTTAGTCTTCTTGAAAATGTACGGGACTTCCGACAGTGACAACAGAGTTATAAAAAAATTTCGTTTTTTTCAGCTTTCCGCTGTTGGTGCATCCCCGGTCTGGACCTTTTTGCCCAGGATATTCAATTCTTTATTGGTGGCCATGCCCCGGGCCATATGTTCATTGGCCTTGTTGGCCACAAAGGAGCCGGCCATGCGTGTGGCATTGTACACCGCCTTGGGATTGGAGGAGCCGTGGCAGACGATGGTGATCCCTTTAAGGCCTAGAAGTGGGGCGCCTCCGTACTCGGCATAGTCGATCCGTCTGTTGAAGTTTTTAAGTGCACGTATTCCCAAAAGAAAACCTACCCGCCCCAAAATGCTTTTTTTGACTTCAAGTTTGAGGATGTTGCTCAGGGACAAAGCCAGGCCTTCCATCAGCTTAAGGGAAACATTGCCTACAAACCCGTCGCAGAGAAAAATGTCCACATCTCCCTTGAACAGGTCCCGCCCCTCGACATTGCCAATAAAGTTTAGGGAGGACATGCCAAGCAGACGCGCTGTTTCCCGCACCAGGTTGTTACCTTTTCCTGCCTCTTCACCTATGGTCAAAATCCCCGTGCGGGGGGTTTTCATGTGTAGGACGTCCTTGGCCAGGACATCAGCCATTATCCCGAATTGTACCAAATGGTGTGGCTTGCATTCCACGTTGGCCCCCACGTCCACAAGGATGGCCGGTCCCTTTTCCGTGGGTAGGATGGAAGCCAGAGCTGGACGCTCTATGCCTTCGATCCGGCCAAGGATGAATACTCCACTGCCCAGAGTGGCTCCTGAATTCCCGGCACTCACCACTCCGTCCGCTTCTTTTTGGCGCACCTTGCGAAAGGCCACCTGGATGGAGGAGTCCTTGTATCTCCGCAGTGCCTCGGAAGGCTTTTCAGACATGCCCACTGTTTCCGGGGCATGAGCTATCTCTACATCCAGTCCGTCGGTATTATGTGCGGATAACTCCTTGGATAACCTTTCTTCGTCTCCAACCAGCAGCAAAGAAAGATCGTCTTTTCGTGCGGCTTTCAGCGCACCGGGTATAACCACTTCCGGTCCTTTGTCGCCGCCCATGGCATCAATAGCCAGGCGAGGCTTCTTGGGGGGACCGGGCATGATCTAGTACTGACGCCTCTTGTATTTGCCGCATTTGGGGCAGATGCGATGTGGCAGGGTGGTTTCCCCACATTCGCAGTAGATTACGTTGGGTACGGGGACATGATCGTGTGCCCGGCGCATATTCCTTCTGGACTTGGATGTCTTTTTCTTGGGAAGAGCCATTTCTAAGCACCTCTCCTTGTTATTTGGATATTTTTATTTTTTTGAATATTTCCAGCCGTGGGTCGGTCTTTTCTGTGGAGCAGGAACAAGGACCTTCATTCAGGTCCTTCCCGCAATGAGGGCAGAGTCCCTTGCATTCCTCGGAGCACAGGATTTTGCCCGGCAGAGACAGATTGAACTGTTCCCACATCAAATGTTCAATATTCAGTTCCCAGTGGCCGCTTATCTCTCGAAGCAGGGACTCCAAAGGTGTATCCGAAGCGGCGGAAAAGTCTTCAAATATTTGAAATTTCCGATCAACCCCCACTTTCGCTGATTTGAGACAGCGCTCGCAGGGCAGGCTGAATACCCCTTTCAGATACCCGGTAAGTAAAAAGCCTTCGGATTGGGGGAGTACATGCAGGCCCAGCTGTATATCACTTTCCGGGCTGCCCTGCATGCTGTGCTTATGCAGCAATTCATCCCAGTCCCTGCTTTCTTCAAATGAAAAGTCCCGGCCTTGAGCCGGGATATCGGTCAGTTCCAGCCATGTATACAACTTGATCACCTCGAGCTATTTCATGTATATGCGAGCCGTTTTGATTGTCAAGTTTTTTACCCTTGCTTTTTTTCAAGGAGGAGTTTATACATCCTTGTTCCTTGCTTGATAAGCAAGGGGAAGTCCTACGGGAAATATCAATTCAAATTAGTATTTACATAGGAGGTCGCCATGAGTAAGGAATGTGCGTTCTGCGGGAAAAAACCGCGGGTTGGCAACAATGTCAGTCATGCCCACAAAAAGAGTAAGAGGCGTTTCATGCCCAATTTGCATAGTGTCCGGGCCGAACTGGATGGGGGGAAAGTGAGGAAGGTATCTGTTTGTACCCGTTGCCTGCGTTCCGGGGCGGTACAGAAACCGAAAGCAGGTTAAAAAAAACCCGCCGAAACGGCGGGTTTTTTTTATTAGCGGCCCCGGCCCATAAAAGGTTTCATTTTTTTCTGCAGGGAGGAATATTCATCCAGCAAATCCTTGGCTTTGGAGTCTTCCTGGATCATTGCCTTCCGGATGTCCTTCTGTAATTGCTTCCCCTTCTTCTGCAATTTCTCCTGCATCTTTTTATAGTCGTCCAGACTCTTTTTCAGGTCCGGATTGGACTTGATTGCCTTTTGCCTGAGGTCCCGCAGTTGTTTGCTTACCTCTTGCATCCTTTTCATGTCTTTTTGCAGCTGAGCCTTTTTGGCCTTCATGTCCTGAGACTGTTGGGACTTCGCGGGAATTTTTTTCTGGGATTGTCCCTCCTTTTGCTGGGCAAACAAGGTCCCGGTCACTCCCAAGCAGAAAACAAGGGCAAATACAAGCATAGCAGTACGTTTTAAACCTGTGGGCATTTAGCTCCTCCTTTATAAAATTGTTAAAACCAAAATGAGATAAACACTTTAGCATAAGCTTACCGAGGATTGTCAAATCCTTTTTCGTGTCTGCCTTTTTTGCTCTTGGGTTGCGATGCCAGGGAGTCTGGGAAAAGTCGTTTTTTCCCAGACATTAAATAAATTTTTTTGAAAACTCAAAAATCCGGGCTCTTGGACACAGCCTGTGGATTTTTTGTATTTTTTCCGCCTGCTCTTTTTGGATGCTTTTAAGGGGGAAACCGCACCGAGAATCGGGCTCTTAATGCAGACTGGCAAAATTACCAACTTGAATGCTGCCAAACTTTTTCTCCCTTTCAAAACTAGAGTCCAGAGGGGGCATCCCCCTTTGCCGGGACCTGGAAAACACCGGGCCGGTTGTTGGGCATCTAAAAAAATCTGGCGGAGAAAATCCATGTCAAACGTCGAGGAATCAAAATCCGCAGGTTACATCGAGAAACCGCGAAATTTGGGCAATTATATTTTAAACGAGGCAATTTATTATAGACAAACAAAAATTTTTTTGGTTAGAAGGCTATAAATTTGGAGTTACAATATGATGATCACCAATACACAGGCACGCGAGATCAAAGAGAACCTAGGCCGGGCCAAGTCGCTTTTTAATCGCCATGAGGTCCTAAGGGGTATTATAACTGCCCTGGAAGGGATGAAGATCTATTTTACCACCAACATCTATGGTTCCCAGAAGATAGAAATTGAGTACATGTTCGCGGAGATCGTGCAGATGTTTACCACCTTTCCGGAAGTTAAAAAGTTTCTTCCCTCCGGGTTTGAATACAAGAAAGGCAAGGAAAAGGAAATCTATCAGCAGTTGGTCGGAGTTATCCAGGAAATGGCCAAGAGTCTTCAAGAACAGGAAACCGATAGTGGGGCCGGAGATGAGGAAGAATTGAGACGGCGTAGGCTTTTGGAGAACATGCAGGCTGCTTTGCAGTCCCAGGACAAAGCCAAGGCCGCTTCGCATATGAAGGCCCTCGTTGACGCCTATGGAGATGGACCGGAAATCTACAACGAGATTGCCGAAAACCTGTATCAGGCCGGGCAGCTAGACCAAGCCCTGTCATTTGCCCGTAAGGCGCTTTTAAAGGATAAGAAGAACCAGACTGCTTATAAGATTATGGTTAATGTCCACCGCTACCGGGGAGAATACGAAGAGGCCGAGAAATGCTATAAGAACGCTTTGCAGGCGTTCGGAGAGCATGCCAATATTTATCTCAATCTGCATCGTCTTTACAAGGAATGGGGCAAGACGGACCATGCTGTTGCCGCGGCAAAGAAGGTGCTGCAGTTGGACCCGGAGAACGAGGAAGCCAATTCTTTTTTTAAAGAAAACGGAGGAAACGGCGAAAGGGAGCAGGGCTGAATTTTCCCTTGAAATGCAGCACCGTACTTCCCCAGGTCATTCCCCGGTTCCCGCCGCACGTTGCAGTCGGGCAATCGTGCTTTCCTTTCCCAGGACCTCCATAGTTTCAAATAGTCCAGGGCTGAAAGTCTTGCCGGTAATGGCTACCCTTATGGGCTGGGCTATTTTCTTGAATTTTATACCGGCTTCTTCCAGATAGGCGGCTACAGCTTCCTCCTGACTTTTCTGACTGAAGTCCTCGAGGCCTTGTAGGCGATGGAGTAAATAGCGCAGATGCTTTTTGTTTTCCGGAGTGAGGAATTTCTCTGCGGCCTGCGCATCGCAAGGTAGCTCCGAATCCTTGAACAGGAAGAATTCGGCCATTTCAGCCATTTCCTGCATGGTTTTGGCCCGGGGCTGAAGCAGGGGAACGATCTTTTCCAGATAGGAGACATCAGCCTTGTGCCCCATTTCTGCCAGGTGTTCTTCCAGTATAGAAGACAGACGGGAGGTGTCTCCTTCCTTGATATAGTTGCTGTTCAGCCATTTCAGCTTTTCCAAATCAAAAACACATGCGGAAGAATTTAGACCCTGCATATTGAATTTGTCTATTAGCTCTTCCGGAGGGATTATCTCCTCGTCCCCATATCCCCAACCCAATTTGGCCAGGTAGTTGAGCAGGGCTTCGGGCAAAAAGCCCTGCTTTTTGAAATCCATTACGGAAGTGGCGCCGTGTCGTTTCGAGAGCTTTTTCTTGTCCGGTCCGAGTATCATGGGCACATGGGCAAATAGTGGGGGCTCTGCTCCCAGTGCCCGGTATATGGCTATTTGTCTGGGGGTATTGTTTATGTGGTCGTCTCCGCGTAAGATGTGGGTCATGCCCATAGTGATGTCATCCACAACAACTGCCAGATTGTAGGTGGGGGTCCCGTCCGCGCGTTCCAAGACAAGATCGTCCAGTTCCGAATTGTCCACGGATATCGGACCCTTGACTTGGTCCTTGAATGTGGTCGCTCCGCTCAGGGGCATTTTGAGCCGTACAACACGATCTTGTCCGGGACCAAGTCCCTGTTCCCTGCAGCGGCCATTGTACTTGGGCTTTAGTCCCTTGGCCCGGGCTTCCTCCCGCATTTTCTCCACTTCTTCCGGAGTACACCGGCAATAGTAGGCCTCTCCGGAATCCAGCAGTTTTTGGATATATTCCCGGTAAAGATCGAAGCGTTTGCTTTGATAGAAAGGTCCCTGGTCGTAATCCATTCCCAGCCATTCCATGGCCTTTAGGATGGAACGGGTGGTTTCTTGCGTGGATCGTTCCAGATCGGTGTCCTCGATGCGCAGTACAAACGTCCCGTTGTTTTTTCTGGCCCACAGCCAGTTGTAGATGGCGGTCCTTGCACCGCCTATGTGCAAATTTCCCGTCGGACTGGGCGGGAATCTGGTGACAACCTTGCTCATTTTTTCCCCTGAAAACAAAGGCGGGCCTTGGGCCCGCCGGTAAGATAGTTTTTTATAAAGCAAAAACGGCTTAAGCGGATTCCACCCCTTTTATTTCCGGAATCTCCTTGAGAATCAGCCTTTCAATCCCGTTTTTGAGGGTCATCTGGGACATGGGGCAACCTTGGCAGGCCCCCTGCAACTTTACCTTGACCACGTTATCCGAAGTTAACTCCACGAACTCTACATCTCCTCCGTCCGCCTGCAATGAGGGACGGATTTTTTCCAGCACTTCTTTTACTTTTTCCTGCATGGCTGAACTCCTGGTTTAATTCGATTCCCCGGAGGGAAGCTTTTTAATGGCCTATAAATAAGGCTCCTCACACAAATCTGTGCAAAATTTTGTTTTTAAAATCTCGCAAAAGATGCTGAACCAACTGAATTTAAAGGATTTTAATAAAATACCTCGAGTTGACAAATTATTGTCGTTTCCTGGATACCTGATCGGGGTCAGGTATGACGAGGGTGGAGGTTCCGAACAATTTGGTTCAGACCTAGAAATACGGGCTATCCCCCATTCGTCATTACCCGGCTTGACCGGGTAATCCAGTATCTTGATTCAGCAAAAATATAAAATGCTTTGCACAGATTCTTGAGACGAACCATAAATAAATATAAGGCGGGGAAGAGATTTTGTCAAAACTGTCTCTAAGGCTCTTATATCCTCCGTAAGTCCCCTGCTTCCCTGTCTGCACAGGACTTGCCCCTGTGCAGACAGGGGGCAAGCTCTGTGTAGACGGAGGGAGGGATGTCAACTGGGTGCGTTGAGCCCCAGAGCAGTCATTAGTTTCTCCGGAGGTCTCCTTTCCGGGACATAGACATGTCCCACGCGGTCCTCGTTCCAGTCCTTTGAGACATACAGCCCGCAGAAACAGCTGCCGTATTCCTTTACATCCGGCTCCCTGTACACGCAGGGACAGATTATATCCTTGTCTTGTTCATAAATTCCAGAGGCGAGTCTACAGGGGCAGGCCATGTACCCGTAACGTTGTTTGTTTTCCAGCAGGCTCTGCAACAAAGGCATGGTCATGTCCATATTCCGGTTGAAATAATAACCCTGGGGCTCTTGGATATTTTTCAGTTGCTCGAAAAGTTCTTCAGGTGTCATTTCCCGCATGCCTCCAGTATTTCCTCTTCCTTGTATCCGACGACAACAGTGTCCTCATCAACAACCAGTGTGGGAAAGGAAAGATTGGGGTTGTATAATTTGATATCCTCGACTGCCTTCTCCCGGTCCTCGCCCTGCAAAAGATCGACGTGGATGCAGTCATAGTCGATAGCGTGCTTTTCCAGGAATTTTTTTGTGTTCTTGCAGTGGATGCATGTGCTAAGCGCATAAAGGCGGGGTTTTTGTTCCATTGTGTTTCTCCTGTGGATTTGTGTAAGCATTATACTTTAAAAAAGTCCTGCATCCAGCCCAAGCAGGAACTTAACTGTTCCACAACCCTGGATTCCTCCGTGGGTAGTTCTTCCGGGCCTACCTCCAATGTTATTAGTCCCCGATATTTTCGTTTATTCAGGGAAAAGAGGAAATTTTCCAAGTCCAATTCCCCGGAACCCGGCCACAGGTGTTCCTGAAGACGGCGGGAATCGGAAAAATGTATGTTGATAAGCATGTCCTCCGGAGTCTGTTGCAGGCAATGCACTGGGTCCATGCGGCTAACTCCAAGATGGCAGACATCCATGGTCAGATAGGTGTTTCTTTTAGTACACATGTTCAAATGGAAAGCCCATGCATTGGGGCCCATTCCTGCGGAATTTTCCTCTACAGGGAGATTTTCCAGGGAAACGGGGATGGAGGAATCCAGGTCATTTTGCAGGTTTTTGCTTTTTGTAAACCACCAGAAATGGGGGATCTGTTTTATGTTCAAGGCCGGCGGATGGAGGGTGATATTAACTGGATGTCCTAGTTTTGCAGCCAGATTCACGGTTTTCTGCCAGGCCCGCAGGTGTCCTCCCCACTTGCCCCAAGACCGGAACGGGGCGTGCAAACTGTATATCTTGGTTTCCCCGCACTGTTTATCTAAAAAAGCAGTATCCAGAAGCTGCGGGTCACTCAGTATAAGTTCCAATCCATCGAAACCGCTTTTTTGGGCGGCCCTTGCGCAGAATTCCAGGCCCGAGGTGAAAAGGGATCCTGAAGAAAGAAGGAAGTAGGGGCGACTAGGCATAGGGAATATATACCTCTTTAACCGCTGTTGTCCTGGAGATTATCCCGGACCCAATAGAGCATTTCGTATTTTTCGTTTAAGTGTTTTCGAAGTTTGTCTTCTTCCGCTCTATCCATATCGTGGATGCGGATAAATACCTGGCGATAGCCGGGACTGGGATCGTCATATGCGGATTGGATACTTATAATACGTGCCTTAAAATCGCGCAGCTCTTCCAGGATCTGTTTCAGACTCCCGGGCTGATCGGGAAGATGAAATCCCATCTGGACCCCACCGAGATATATCCCAGAGATCTTTATAAGCACTTTGAAAATATCCGTGTCCGTGACAATACCCACGACTTCTTGCTCTTCATTGACCACCGGCATCCCCGCAATCTTTTTTTCCAGCATTTCCACGGCCGCTTTTTCCACGGTGGCATGGACGGAAATAGTGTGCGGATTGCGGGTCATTATGTCCTTGATCTTGATTTCCGAAAGGAGGTAGTACAATTCATGCACGTCCAAAGTGGTAGCCTTGGAAGGAGAGGCATCCTTTATATCCCGGTCGGAAACTATACCGCAAAGTTTGCCTTTTTCGTCCACTACAGGAAGGCGATGGATCGCGGTGTCTTTAAGCATCTTGGACGCTTTCATCATAGAAGTATCCTGGTTAACCGTGATCACATCACTTGTCATCCATTTCCTTAAAAGCATCTGGTCCTCCTTGCAGGTAAATTGAGGGGGGGGATGACTTGCTCTAAATATAAAGAAATTACAGTTATATTCCGAAGAGTTACGGCAACCCAGTATGTCAATGTTCGTAGAATAAACATAATCGGCGAACAAGGCAATAGAGAAGGACTTTGGTTCTCCGATACAGAGAAGCCTGCAAAAAATATATTTTTGCAGGCAGTGTTAAGTTTTAAGTTGAAAGTTTTAAGTAAAATCAAAAAGTTATAAATTTTAATCTGTGCGTTTAACTCCAGTATTCGACTTTTTGCAGATGCCTCCGATACAGCGTGTGGATTTTTATATTTTCTCCACCTGATATTTGGGGATGCTTTTAACGAGAGGCCCATTCGTTTTTTGGGTGCTGGAAGGGGGCAAGTATCCCACTTTGGCGGGGCCTGGAAAACATTGGGCCGGTAGTTTGGCATCAAAAAAGATCAGGCGGAGAAAATCCACATCAAACGTCGAGGACCCAGGACTTCCGGATTATTGTACGGAGATAAGCAAAGACCCCGCTTTTAGCGGGGTCTTTGTGGTCCATTATTCGGGTCCGTGCAAAGTGGCCATTATTTCGTTTATATCGTTGGGAATGGCCTTTTCTTGCTTCTTGGCGTATTCCAGTTTGGAGAAGATGTAAATTGCCGCGAAGGAGAGGATCATTACAAATCCGCCCGGGTTTTTGTATGTGAGGGCCGCCGGCAGATAGGCCTTTCCCAGAATCATGACAAAAGAACCTATGATACCGGTTAGAAGGCCGGCAAGTGCACCGTTGCGGGTCATTTTGGGCCACCAGATCCCCATGGCCAGTACCGGGAAGAAGGTGGAGGCGGCAATGGCAAAGGCCAATCCGACCAAAACGGCTATCTGCATGTCCTCCACCACAAATCCCAGAGGTATGCCTATCAGTCCGATGACAATGGAGGATATGCGCGCAATCCGAACACGGTTCATTTCCGGCATTTCCGGGTTGAATACATTAACCACCAGATCGTGGCCAATAGCTCCGGCGCAGGCGATTATAAGCCCGGCCACAGTGGACAGGACCGCGGCAAACGCTCCGGCGACAACAATTCCCAGCAAGATTTGCCCGCCGAAATGCGACCCCCCCACGGGGACGGCCAGGTTTTTCCCATTCCGGGCCAGCCATTCGGTCAGATGTGGAGTTACTCCCAGACTATCCGCCTGGAGATAAATATAGCGAACCACATGCCCCACGTAGGGAGACATGATGTAAAAGAGGCCAATGAGCAGAAGGACAATGATAACGGTGCGTCTGGCCGACTTGCCGTCCGGGGTGGTGTAAAAGCGGACCAGTATATGGGGCAAACCGGCTGTTCCGAACATAAGGGCCAGCAGAAGGGACAGGGTGTCCTTGAAGTTGGTCAACCAGTATCCGGGTTGGACAAAGGCCGCTCCGGCGAACATTTCGTTGCTGTTTGGTTCGCTTCCCTGAAAGGTCTGCAGGAAGTTGATTATATCCGTATAGGTGTATCCCTTTATCATATACGGAATAAAGGCCAACAGGAACATGGCGCCAAACATTACCCAAAACTGGGCCAGCTGGTTTATGGTTGTTCCCTTCATACCGCCTATAGCCACATACACGGTGATGATTATGGCTATGACCACGATGGCGGTTTCGTATTGCATGTTCAGCAAAAGGCCCATGACCTTGCCCGCTCCCAAAAGCTGCGGGGCCATATAGAAAAAGGAAATAAAAAGAACGCCTACAACCCCCAGGATCCTGGCCCATTTGGAATGGAAGCGGTCCGAGACAAAATCGGGTACAGTGTATTTACCGAATTTGCGCAGGGGGGAGGCCAGAAAAAGGAGCAGGGCTACGTATCCGACAAAAAAACCGAAAGCGTAGATGATTCCGTCGAATCCCTGCAGGAAAGCTACACCGGCCACACCGAGAAAAGAAGCAGCGCTTAAATAGTCGCTGGAAATTGCCGAGGCATTAATAAAACTGTTGATTTTGCGTCCGGCCAGATAGTAATCGGCCGAAGTCTTCTGGATGCGGTACATCCAGGTAGTGACCACGGTAAAAGCGAGCATTATCCCTATTAAAAGCAGGGCGGTAAAGGGTACTTGATATCCGGCTTCCATGGCTTACTCCGTTTTTTCTTCTGATTTTAATTTGTCTTCCATGCGGTTGGCCAAGCGGACGTAGATGATGAATACCGCCCAGGTGATCGGATACACAAGTACGGCCACCAGGAAGTAATGCAGCGGCATCCCCCCGATCTCTTTCCCCACCACCCAGTCCTTGGCCAGGTAAGTAAGGATGTACAAGGCCAGAACAAAAGCAAAATAAGGGATGCCAAAGGCCAGGGCGAATCTGAATTGTTTTTTTCGCAGTTCCTCTACCGTCATTTTAAATCCCCCTTGAGTTGTGTATTGAAATAATCGGGACCTCGTGCCATGATTAGAAATACTAGCAGGGAAAACAGAGTTGGCCAGTATTTTTTGGTGAACGGCGGGAAAATATTGGTTGTCCCCGCTTAACCATTCATGTTGCCTTTTATCGTGATATTTGCACAGTTTTTGTGGAGTGGGAAAATGTCCTCTATAGATGCGGAGAAGATATATTCTTTGATTGCCGGGGGAAACACGGAGTCAGTCCGGAGGTTCCGGCAAGAAATGGTCCAGGATATGATGGACCGGAAAAAGGATGTTGAAGATGTAGTCCGGGCTATTTCCTTTTTTAACAGGAATACGGAAAATGCTGTTCTGGATTTTTTCCAGCAGGAGTATCCATGGCTGGAAAAATGCACTTTTCTGGAATTTGGTTCCGGGGCCCGGGAGGAGCAGATTCTTACTTCGGATCAGGACAATGGTTTTTTTTGGCAAGACCCACCGGAGGAATACGAGCTAGAGGAGGTTACCCAGAGAATTGTCCTTACTCTGGACAGTTGCGGTATAAGGCTCTGTTCAGGAGGGGTTATGGTAAATAACGAGAAGTGGCGGGGGGATTTTCACAAATGGAGAAAGCGGTTGACCAAGTGGCTGTCCACTCCCAAGGAGGAAGGAGAATGGCAGCTGGGGACTATTGTGGATTTTGCCCCGGTCAGCGGGCCACTGATTTCGGAAGCCGAAGCCCTGAGATCGGAATTGAGACGGCTGATCCGGGATCAGCCGGTTATACTCAAAAATTTGGGGTTAGAGATATCCGAATTCAAGGCCCCGGTGACTTTCTGGGGAGGATTCGTCCTGGAAAAAGAGGGGGAGCTTAAGGGGCTTTTGGATGTCAAGCATTCCATTCTGGCCCATATGACCAATGCGGCCAGGTTGCTGTGCCTGAAGCACGATATTGAGGAGGTACACACCCGGAGACGAATCCACCTTCTGGGAGAAAACAGACACATCCCCGCCAAGATGAGCAGGGACTTGTCTGAATTATGGAAATGGGTGCAGGAAAGGCGGATTCGAGCCAATCTGAAGGATCCTTCCCGGATCAAGGTGGGTTTGAATCCGTACAAGTTGGACAAGGAAGAGCAAAACGTCCTACGCAAACGTCTGCATTCCCTGGACAAGTTCATTTTCCTGGTCCGGCGGGGTAGTGGGTTGTGACTTACCATGTCTTGCCGTGTACTGATGTATAGAGGAGCCTTAGGGGATGATCCCCTGGCTGGCTACAAGAAGCCAGTCAAGCATGTTCTGGGGCATAAGGCCCATGTAGAGTATCCCGGCGGCCAAAAGGATCCCGATACATGTTCCGGACACGGAGGGATGAAATGGGGATCTGCTCTTTTCCTGCACCGTATATGCGTGGCGGACCAGATTCAGGTAATAATAAATGGCGATCGCTGTATTCAGGGCTCCAATAATTACTATCCAATGATGTCCCGTATTCCAGGCGGAGGTCATTAGGAACAGTTTGCCTGTGAATCCCCCGGTGGGAGGCAGGCCCACAAGGGCAAAAGCGGCCACGGCCAATACCAGGGCCAGCAATGGGGCACGACGGTGCAGGCCGTTCAAATCATCCAGGTAGATGTTTTGCCCCTTTTCGGAAAGACGGGTAATGACCCAGAATACTGCCAGGTTCATGAGCATGTATACCAGGGAATAAAAGGCGGCTGCGGAAAGTCCGTGCGAGTCTGCGGCAATCAGCCCGAGCATGATGTATCCGGCGTGGGAAACACTGGAATACCCCAAAAGCCTTTTGACGTCCTTTTGGTTTAGAGCGGCCAGATTGGCTATGGTCATGGACAGTACAGCCAGGACAGCCAGGAGGATCTTTAGTTGTGTTGCCGGCATGAAGGCCATAAGCCTTATGAGGATGACCACGGCCCCCAGTTTGGGCACGGTGGCCACGAAAGCGGCTGTCTCATTGCTTGCTCCTTGGTACACATCCGGGCACCAGAAATGGAAAGGGAAAAGGGCGAGTTTATACAAAAAGGAAATGAGAAAGAGACTGAATCCGATGATGGCCAATGGCTCGCCCGAAAAGGTCCAGGACATGTGGCGGAGTGTTTGCAGGAAAGTAGTATGTTGCACGGCCAAAATATAGGAAATGCCGTATAATCCCAAGGCGGTGGCCGCAGCCCCGAAAAGGATATATTTTATGCCCGCTTCTGCGGCGCGCGGTTCTTTCCGGCGCAGGGGGACAAGCACGTACAGGCTGTAGGATGCCAGTTCCAGGGCGATAAAGATAGTAAACAGCTCTACCGTACTGGAAAGCAAAACGAGTCCGAAACAGGACAGGGTCATGAACATGAAATAGTCCGCCCGGTGTACCTTTTCCTCTAGGGTACGGTTGCGCAACGCGTTGGCGCTGCAGATGGCCAGCCCCAAAAAGATGGTGAATTTAAAGAACTGGGACAGTCTGTCCACCTGAAAGGTGCTATACAGGAAGTGCCCCTGCTGCCCGAAGGTGAAAAGACACAAGAATACGCCCAGAAAGGAGGCGTAAGGAACCCAATTCACATTGTCCCTTTGTTTTTGAGAGATGCTTTGCAGAAAAAGGCAGATAACCATCGCCAGCATGTACATCTCCGGGAGGAAGTATTGGATGGAAAAATTGGCGGTCATATCTTATCCGCTGTCCCTTGAGTCTTTATGTTTTCCGGTTGCTTATATTTTTATCTTTAATTTTCCGGAGTCCTTTCCGGAACAAAAGCCCTATTATATTTTTCCTAAATCTTTTATGGACGATCCTCAAAGGTCTTTACAGTCGGTGTGGATTTTTCTTCATCCACTATCACAATAGAACCTCCTGATTTTTTCCCGGGGGATATGTGCAGTGTGTTGCCTGCAGTCTTTTGTTTGTCCACGCTGGCAATATGGCTGATTATTCCGGTTACGGAGCTATTCATGGTCTTAAGCGCACCACCCGGACAAAGGCCCAGGTAGAAGACTAAAGCGGCCGAAGGGACTAGATATACCCACTCCCGGAGGTTCAAATCCGGCCAATTGGCACCGTAACTCGGCTCTCCCCAAGCCATCTTCTGTAAGAGCCGGAGCATATATGCAGCTGCAAGCAGGGCCCCGGGAACAGCCAGAAGGCCGATCCACATGTTTTTTTCCAGAGTTCCGATCAGGACCAGGGCCTCGCCCACAAAGCTGTTCGTCCCCGGGAATGCCAAGGAGGATAAGGAGAATAGTCCCAGAAAGAAGACGTAAGCAGGAAGATATTTACCCAGCCCCAGATTATCCTGGATGAGACGGCTGTGGCTCCGTTCGTATATCGCCCCCACTAACATAAAGAGGGCCCCGGTGGTTATACCGTGATTGAGCATTTGCATTATTGCCCCTTGCAGCCCGTGCCGGGTGAAGACAAAAATGCCCAGGGTTACAAAGCCCATGTGGGCCACAGAAGAATAAGCGATCAGCTTTTTGATATCTTTTTGGCCCAGAGCGACCAGCCCCCCGTATATTATGGAGGCAATGGAAAAGGCAATCATGAGCGGAGCGAAATATATGCTTGCTTCGGGTGTAAGCCCCAGACAGAAGCGGATGAACCCGTATGTACCCATCTTCAAAAGGACCGAAGCCAGAAGGACGGAGCCGGCGGCAGGGGCCTGGACGTGTGCCGCAGGCAGCCAAGTATGGAAGGGGAACATGGGGACCTTGATGGCAAAGGCCAGAGCCATGCCCAAAAAGGCCCAGCACTGGAAGGAAAAGGATTGTTCACTGTTAAGCAGCTCTACTATGGAAAAGGTCCCTGAGGCATTATAGAAGGCGATCAAGGCAATTAAAAGCAAAGTGCTGCCGGCCAGGGTGTAGAGGAAAAACTTTATGGCTGCGTATTTGCGTTGTGGCCCTCCCCACACGGCAATGAGCAGAAACATGGGGATGAGCATGGCCTCCCAGAATATATAGAACAGGACGAAATCCAGGGAGGCGAACACCCCAACGCAGGCGGAGATCATAAGCATGAGACAAATATGGAACTCAGTTACCCGTTTTTTTATGTATGTCCAGGAGCACAAGATGCACATGGGCAGTAAAAAGACGGTAAGCAGGATAAGTATGATACTCAGCCCGTCCACTCCTAGGTGGTAGTTTATGTCCCATTTGGTTATCCACGGATGCAGTTCCTGGAATTGGAAATTCTTGTTTGCAGGATTGAAGGTGAACAGAAGAGGGAGAGCGCATATGAACTCCACTATCCCGGTAATCAGGGAAAATACGCGCACTTGTCCCGCAGTCCTGCATACAGCCATTAAAAAGCAGGCAAGCAAAGGAAGGAAGATCAGTATGCTCAGAATGGGCCAGTCATGGGACATTATAAAGCACTCCCAATACGCAGATTTTCGGTGTTTTGCCCGTTTGTCCGGTTGTTCTGGGAAAAAATGGCCATCTTTCTTTTTCCTTAATTTTGTTGGTTATCACCAGAAAAAGGCCAGGGCGAATACCGCCAGGGCGATAACCGCGGCCATGGCCAGGTAATCCTGGAGGTTCCCCGTCTGCAAAAGATTCAGCCGTTTACCCAAACGTAGACATGTGTAGGCGGAACCGTCCACGACCCTGTCTATTTCCTCCCGGTCGAATTCGGCTGATCCGTCGGCAATCCCGAATAGTCCACGGATTCCCAGCCGATTATAGACTTCAGACCATATATTATCCAGGGCTGCCACCGGACGGCGGCAGAGACGCAGGGATATCCAACCTAGCACGCGATATATATAATCAAAGTCCAGATTGATTTTGTTTTCCGGTCTCAGCTTGCGACGCAGCAGGTAAAAACCCAGACCCGTGAAGGCCAGTATCTGAAAGGATTGGACCAGATGCCACGGGGTATATGGCTGATAATGGACCGGAAAGGGCAGCAGGCGATACAAGAATTGCGGGTATACACCTATCAACATACAGAGGAAGCTGGCCAGGAACATGGCCACATACATGTTTTTGGGTAGCGGAGAGAGTTTCCTCGTGGATTTTTGAGGGCCGTAAAAAGCGAAATAGGGGAGTTTTATCCCCACTGAAAGGAAAGTGCCTACGGAGGCGAGCTCCAGTCCCGTGGCCAGCCAGTTATGGTGCGCTTCCGCAGTTCCGGCTATAACCATTGTCTTACTCACGAAACCGGAAAACAGCGGAAATCCGGAGATTGATACGGCTCCCACCATATACCCGATAAACACCAGGGGCAATTTGGAGATCAATCCGCCCATTTCGGTCAGCTTGGAGGTCCCGGCGGCGTAAAGCAAACAACCCGCGCCCATGAACAGAAGGCCCTTGTACAGTATATGGGCGTAGGCGTGGGCACACGCCCCGTTAACAGACATGGCTGTACCTATACCCACACCGGCTACCATGTAGCCCACCTGGGAGACAATATGGTAGGCAAGGATGCGCCGGGCATCGTTTTCAATGGTAGCATAAAAGACCCCGTATACGGCCATCACAGTACCTGCCACCGCCAGTACCGGAAAACCGGAAAAGCCGCGGGCCAGTACATACACAGCGGTCTTGGTGGTAAAAGCGCTCAAGAATACGGCCCCGGTGATGGTCGCTTCCGGATAGGCGTCGGGGAGCCAGGCATGCAAAGGAATAACAGCCGCGTTTATGGCGAAGCCTGTGAGCACCAGATAGTCAGCCCATCCGGCTCCGCTCGGATCTACTGGTTCAAAAGCGAAGCTGCCGGTTATTTTGTACTTTATAAGCAACCCGGCCAAAAGAAACAGCCCGCCGAAGGTATGGAACAGGAAATATCTGAAGCCGGCATCCACGGATTTCTGGACCCGGTTTAGCCAGATAAGGAAAGTGGAGGAAACAGCCATGATTTCCCAGAAAATGAACAGGGTCAGGTAATCCCCGGCAAATGTGGAACCGAATGCTCCGGCTATATACAGGGCCGCAGCAATATGCTGCCCGCGGTCCCGGACGTGCCAGGCATAGATGAAGCCGATAATTGCCTGCAGGGCAAAGACGTGGGCGAATACTATGGAAAGCTTGTCCACCCGCCCCATGACCAGGTGCACCCCCAGATAGTCCATCTGCATGTATTGCCCGGACTGCATGAGAAAAATGGAGCACATGGCCGCGATACCCGGCAACGGAAGCAGGTATTTCCAGTACGGGCCACGGTATATGGCCAGGATCGCAGCCAAGAGCAGGAAATAAATCGCCGGGTGTAGGAAATCAGTGCCGATCATAGAAATCCTCGTTTCGCCCTAATATGGTATGTGCGGCCGCCTTGCTGAGTTTGCCCAGGACCAGGGCCCCGGCAAGTCCAAACACCGCCCAGAATCCGGGGATCTTTTCCAGCCCGAAATGGGGGTGATGGACACGAATTACAATGTTCAGCAGCAAAAGAAGAATCAGGACCGCGTAGAATATTTTTTTCCAGAAAAAGAGTTTGTCTCTTTGCCGGGAAAATATGTTGCCTGCCATGCTAAAAGCCTCCAAAGACACGGATCAGACTGAGAAAGGGATCCGGATACAGGCCCAGCACCACGGATATGACTGCGGTCAAAACCAAGGGTACCACCATGCACATGGGGGCCTCCGTAACCTTTTCCGCCTCGACCTTTTCCGCGGGTCCTTCAAAAAAAGCCTTGTAAACCACCGGTCCGAAATAGGCGGCATTCAGGAGTGTGCTGGCCAGCAAGGCAGCCAGCAGGACCATGCTGTTTATACTAACGGCCCCGTTGGCCAAGAACCATTTGCTCACGAAACCGCAAACCGGGGGGACTCCGATCATGCTCAGTGTTGCCAGTGCAAAGGCCCCGAAAGTCCAGGGCATTTTCCTTCCCAGTCCGGACATGAGGCTTATTTTTTTCTGCCCGGCCGCAACAAATATCGCTCCGGCGGCAAAAAACAGTGTAATTTTACTAAACGCGTGATGCGCGATGTGTATAAGTCCGCCGGTGACCGCCACGGGCGTGAGCATGGCCACACCTATTACTATGTACGAGAGTTGGCTGACCGTGGAGTAGGCCAGCCGAGCCTTCAAATCATCCTTGGTCAGGGCGATAAGTGAGGCAACCACTATGGTGAAAGCGGCGATATACGCGGTGATCGGTCCCAGGTTCAGGGCCTGCATGGTTTCCACCCCAAATCCGGAAAGGATTACACGGCTTACGGAAAAGACGCCGGCCTTGACTACGGCGACAGCATGCAAAAGGGCACTAACTGGTGTGGGAGCGACCATTGCCGAGGGCAGCCAATTGTGCAGAGGGATTATGGCCGCCTTGGCCAGGCCGGCCAAAAACAGGAAATAGGCTGTGCTTACCCAGAACGGATTGGCCGTTTCCGGAAATATTCCGTTGACCATGTTCGCCAGGTTGAAATCCAGGGTCCCGGCCAGGACATAAGTAATAAGCATGGCCGGAAGAAAAAACAGTTTGGAGGTTCCCATGAGGTAGACTATATATTTGCGTCCGCTGAAATACCCTTCCCGGTCCTGGTGATGGGCAACCAATGGATAGGTAAATATGGTGATTATTTCATAGAACAAATACAGGGTGAAAATATTGGCGCTGAAAGCCACCCCCACGGCACCAAATATGGCCACGGCAAAGCAGAAATAGTATCTCGTCTGGGCATGCTCCTCCAGGCTGCGCATATAGCCGATGTTATAACTGCTGGCCAGGATCCAGAGAAAAGTGGATACCAGCCCGAAGATAAGCGCCAGCCCGTCTACGCAGAATTTCACGCTTACGCCGGGGAACAGATGGAACAGGGGATAGATGTACACGGTCCCGCTTAAGACGCCTGGAACCAAGGCTAATATACTTAAGAAAGCAGCTACAGCGGCACCCAGGGAAATACCTTCCCGGATGTTTATATTTTTGTGGAGCACCCAGAGAACAAACGGGGCAAGGAATGTTATCCCCAGGGGGATGAGAATCAGTCCGTTTTGTTCCATGGTTATCCTCGCAGACTCGATATGTTGCGCAGTTCCACTGTGTTAAAGCGCTTGGACAGCGCGATAATGATACCCAAAATCAAGGTGGCTTCGGCTGCAGCCAGCCCCATTACCAAGAGGGTCCCTACCTGTCCCAAGGCATTGGCGGTCTCGGTCAGTTGAGTTGAGGCCATTATGCTAAGTCCCGCTCCGTTGAGCATAAGTTCCACGCTTAAAAGCATGCCGATTATTGTCCTGCGCCAGTAAAGCCCGAACAGACCCATGCAGAGAAGGAATACAGCCACCAGATGATAAAAGCTCAGAAAATTCATCTTTTCTCCTTCTTTTCAAATCCGAGTAAAACCGCTCCGGCCATGGCCACCAGTAGGACAAGGGAAATCAGCTCAAAAGGGAGAATGTAAGGCCCAAGGAAGAACTGGCCCAGTTTTGCAGCTTCAATTTCCTGCGGCCCCTGAACAGCCGAGGGCGAAGTTTGTATAACTGCAGATCCCAGAAAAATTGCCGGGGCCAGGGCGGATATAAAGGCGTATAAGACCTTTATTCCCCGCCTTCTTTGGCTTTCTTCCCCAGAGCCCGAGGCCTGGGTGAGCATAATGGAAAAGAAAATGAGTACGCTGACCGCCCCCACATATATGAGGAGCTGCATCATGCTTATAAATGGTGCTGCCATCAGGAAATACAGGCCAGCTACCCCAAAAAGGGTCATTATTAATCCCAGAAGTGCCCGGACAAGGCTCTTGGCTAAGACCGTTATAAACGCACCCAAAAGTATCAGAAGGATGTGGAGGGTAAGTATGCCTACAGTTAAAGCCAGCATTCAGTCTTTCTCCTTTTGCGTATGCGCTTGTGTCTGCAGCCGTTGCAAGAGATCGAATTCGAATTCTTCCCGGCTTTCTCCGGCCAAATAAATTTCGTTGGAAAAACGCAGGGAATTGGCCGGACAGTTCTGTACACACAACCCGCAGAGGCAACAGTAATTAAAATCCAGGTTGAATTGTGTAAGCTGTTTTTTGGTCTTTTTCTTTTTGGGCTTTTCCTCACCTTCGCTGTCTTCCCCTTCCTTTTTTTCCGGTTCAACAGGGACCTTTTTTGAAGTTATTTTTATGCATCCGGAGGGACATATTTGGGAGCAGTTCCCGCAGACTATGCATTTGGGAACGATGGGATCTTCTTCACTGGATATGAGTTCTATATGTCCCCGGAAACCTTCAAGCTTCCCTGCTTCTTCCCGAGGGTAGTGCACGGTAATCCGGGGGAGCCAGAAATTTTGGTGAGTAACCCTGAGGCCCACAATCAGTGTCCACAATCCGGCCAGGGTGTTGCGTATGGATCTCAGCATAAGCTAACAACCGCCGCGGTTACCAAAAGGTTTAATAAAGTCAGGGGAATCAGCCATCTCCAGCATATATTGAGCAATTGATCGAAGCGTACCCGGGGGTATGTCCACCGGATCCACATCATGATCAATATAAGGAGATATACCTTGGGCAGGAACCACCACCATCCGGGTGCGATTGGACCCTGCCATCCTCCCAAAAACAAGAATACGTTCAAGGAGCAGGCCACAACCATGTAGGTGTATTCTCCCAAGAAGAAGAGGCCAAAGCCCATGCCAGAATATTCTGTATGGAATCCGGCAGTGAGTTCGCTTTCCGCTTCCGGGAGATCAAACGGTGCCCTGTTGGTTTCGGCCAGGGAACAGATAAAAAATATGACAAAGGCCAATGGTTGCTTGAGCACATACCATTCCCACGGCCACGCCCCCTGGCTGGCGGCGATGCTGTTTAGGTCGAGGCTGCCGGATAAAAGCAAGATGGGCATTACCGAGATCAATAAAGGGATTTCATAGGCCACGGATTGGGATATGTTCCGGGCCGCACCCAAAAGGGACCATTTGTTTTGGGAACTCCATCCGGCCAGGCAGAGGGCAAGGACATTCAAGCTGCTGAAAACCAGTATGAGCAATACCGCTACGTTTATGTCCGAAACCCGGAGACTGGGGGTGAGTGGGATGGGCAGGAAGCATACAGCCACAGGCGCGAAAGAGATTATCGGGGCCGCCCAGTACAAGATCATATCCGAGCAACACGGAGTGATCAATTGCTTGCCTACGAGCTTAATGGCGTCGGCAAAAGGCTGCAGGACCCCGTGGGGGCCGACTTCAAAGGGGCCTGGACGTCTTTGTATGTGCCCGGAGATTTTCCTTTCCAAGTATATGAGGACAATGGAGTTAATGCCGATAAAGGAAAAGATAATAAACAGTCCGGCCCAGATTCGGATAAAATGCAATATCATTTCATTCATCTGTCCACCTCCGGGATGACCAGGTCCAGGCTCCCCAGTATGGCCAGCCCATCGGCCAGAAGGGTACCCTCGGCAAGACTCGAGAACATGCTTAGATTGGAAAAGCTGGGTGAACGGAGCTTTATCCGGTATGGCTTGGGAGTGCCGTCACTGACTACATATACTCCGACTTTGCCCCGGGCCCCTTCCACGGAGAAATACGTATCTCCCGCCGGAGGTTTGGGTTTTTTGGGGACTTTGGAGGGCAGGATGGGGCCCTCGGGGATCTGCTCCAAGGCCTGCTCAATAATGCGAAGGCTTTGCTCCATCTCCTGCATGCGGACCATGTATCTGGAAAAGATGTCCCCCTGTTCATACACCGGAATATCAAAGTCAAAACGCTCATATATGGAATATGGCTCAGCTCTGCGTATGTCGTAGTTGGTGCCTGTCCCCCGGAGTATGGGGCCGGTTACACCGTATTTGCGGCATTCCTCGGATGTGGTCTTCCCGATGTCTTCCAGTCTTTTGCGCAGGATGAAGTTGTCTGTAACCAGATCCCTGTACATGGGGAAACGGGGGCGCAGGTAGGCAACAAAATCTTTTGTCTCCTGGATGAAGCGGTTGTCAATGTCCGTGCTTACACCCCCGAAACGAAAATTACTGTAGGTCAGCCTGGATCCGCTTATTCTTTGCAGGATATCAGAGATCCTTTCCCGGTCGGCAAAGGCATACATAATAGGGGTGAACGCCCCTAGATCCAGAAGGAAAGTGCCCCACCACAAAAGATGCGAGCTTATCCTGTTCAGTTCGCAGGTAATAACCCGGATGTATTCCGCTCTGTCCGGCACCTCCAAGCCCAGCATCCGTTCCACCGCACCGGTGTAGGCCCAGTTCCAGGCCAGGGGATGGAGATAGTCAATCCGGCCCATGTTGGGGATGAACTGGGTATAGGTACAGTTTTCCCCTATTTTTTCATGCGCACGATGGATATATCCGATAACCGGATCGGCCCGGAGTATATACTCCCCGTCGATTTCCAGCATAACCCGGAGTACCCCGTGAGTTGAAGGGTGCTGCGGGCCCATGTTCAAAATAAGAGTGTCATCCCGCGGAGTGGGTTGAAAATGGTAGGTATAGAAATCTCCGCAGCCACTTACTATATCGTTTTGGAGTATTTTCATTTGGACGAACCCTGGTTCTGGATTGTAGCGGTCCACAGCTTGAGGTTTACATCCGAACTGCTGTTTTCATCCAAGATTTCCAGTTTCAAGTCTTCCGGAAGAAGGGATTGCAGGTCTTTTTGTTTACCTTCTTCTTTAAGCAGCACCGGGCCGGGATCTTCCGGGGACAATAGAAGGGGAGCCGGGTTGGGATTCCCCTTGAATGTTACTCCGAAAAGATCGGTGTTTTCACGTTCATGCCATTCTGCTCCGGGGTATATGTCCGCGATGGAGTCCATGGTGGGGTCCTCCTGGGGAAGGACCGCCCGTACAGATATGCGCCCCGGCCGATGCTGGTAGTGATCAAAATGGTATATGACCTCTATTCCTTCGCTTACATGCAAGCCATTTATGGCCTCTAGAAAAAAGGACTCTTCGTCTAGGGTCCGGACCACCTTTCGCAAATAGTGGGGGCGGATAAAGAGAAAGCTCTGGCATCCCGATCCTTTTGGCTCCGCCTCGCAAGAGATGATGCCGTATCTCTGCAGTCTTTCCAAAAGGTCCGTGCTCATTTTTCCTCTCCTGTTCCTGGTTCAGGCCACCACCGTTTGCCCGTGGCTTTTTCCTGTACCTTGAAGAGTCCTTCCATCAGGCCTTCCGGGCGGGGAGGACAACCGGGTACATATACATCTACGGGAAATAACCGATCCACCCCTTCCACGATATTGTATTGTCCCTCTACCGCAAAAGGTCCACCGGATATGGCGCAGTTGCCCATGGCTATAACCCATCTGGGAGCGGGCATCTGCTCGTATAGACGCTCTATTACCGGAGACATCTTTTTGGTCACGGTCCCGGCGACAATCATTATATCCGCTTGGCGGGGGGAGGGACGAAAAACCTCCGCTCCGAAACGGGCCAGATCAAAGCGGGCCATCCCCGTAGCCATCATCTCAATAGCGCAACAGGCTATTCCAAAGGTCATGGGCCAAAGGGACATTGATCTGCAAATATTCAGGAATTTATCCGCCAGTTCCAGATGGATTGGAGGTTGTTCCAGTTCGGGTAATCTGCCGTTCATGTCTTTATCCTTCTAGGCCAGGTAAAAACCCCTTTACGTTCAAAATAGAATATGGGTCCGAAAAGGACCATGATAAAAATCAGCATTTTCAGAAAAGGGATGAAACCCTGAGTGTTTTTGTAGAATAAAACTACTGGGAAAAGGAATAATACATCCACGTCAAAGGCTATAAATAGAAGGGCGTAAAAGTAGTAGTTCATGCCGAAACGGATCCACGCTGACCCGTAGGTGGGGATGCCGCATTCATAAGGCTGGAAAAGGTTTTCGGCTTTGGATCGGTGGGTGATGAGCCGGGCAACAATAAGGGGGACAACCGCAAAAAGGATGCCGCTTATAAAGAAAACGATTATGGCCAGGTGAGTCCAGGAAAAAACCATCGTGTATCCCTTTTTCCTTTACGGAACTTTCCGCTTTGCGAAATGTTGCCAGTGGAAAACCGGCTGATTTAAATACCTGTAAGTAAAATTATTTATATTTCTGCATTGGTCAACAGGGACTTAGGTGTTTTTTGTCTTTAATAAAAGATGAGAAAGAGCTGATCGATTTATTGAAGTCCGAGCAAAAAATATACCTATGGGGTAAAAGTTGTGGCCCTCGACACATTAAATAAATTCTTTCCGAGTCGGTGTGCCGGGTGTTCTATGTACCAAGTCCCCGACCCGAAATCAGGACTTATCCCCCTTTTGAGGGAAATAAAGCGCTAATTTTGCCTGAATTTGTCCGCCTTAAATCCCCTTGTGTATTCAGGGGCTTTTTAGATTTGGGACGAATAGAACACGCGTTCCAGGCAGAGGCCTTTTGCCGGAGCAGTGGCCGGAGCGACGCTGCGGTTTTTTTCGGCGATTATTCGCGGGATGTCGGAAGGTCCCAGTTTGTGTTTGCCAACCGCATACAAGAGGCCGGCTACATTGCGGACCATTTGTTTCAAGAAACCGTCTGCCCTGGCGGTGAGCTCCAGTTCGTTACCGGAAATACTCCGGATTTCCAGCTTGTACATGTTTCTCACGGTAGTTCTAACCTGGGTACCTACGTTCATCAGGGAAACAAAATCGTGTTTCCCTTGCAGCTCTTGGCATGCCCGTCTCATATCTGAAACATCCAGATTTCCAGCCGGCCAGACAAATGGTCTGCGCTGGGGAAGGACAAATTTGGGCTCGGTCCAGAAAGTGTAGGAGTATTGCTTGTAAACAGCGTTCTTCCTGGCATGAAATTCCGGAGAAACAACTTGAAAGGAGGTTATGCACACCTCTCCGGGCAAAAGTGAATTAAGGGCCCTGGTCCAATCCATATCTTTTTTGTTTTCAGGCAGATCGCAGTGGATGACCTGGTCCAGGGCGTGGACACCGGCATCCGTGCGCCCGGCGGCGTGTACCGCAATGTCTTTGTTGCACACGGTGGACAGGGCCTTTTCTATTGCTCCTTGTACCGTGGGCTCCTGTTTTTGCCTCTGCCACCCGTGGAAGCGGGTGCCGGTGTAGGCCACATGGAAAACAAAGCGGGGCATAATCCTCCATTTTTTTAGATTTCCCTTTCAGATGCGCCTGCAAAAAATATGTTTTGCAGGCAGTGTTAAGTTGAAAGTTTTAAGTAAAATCAAACAGTTGCAAAATTTAAGCTGTGCGTCTAATTCCTTCATTCGCTTTTTTGCAGATGCCTCCTTTCACTGGGCGAAACGTGGTTTTTGGAGATACTAACAACTTTATCCCCACTAAGTGCAGCTGTCTACTTTGTGGGTATTAGCCTCTGCCCGCCACAAATGCTTTGTCCCCAACCAAAATATTGCTGTGTCTCTCCAAGGGGGTGTGACCCAGAGAACGGATTTTTAATATTTCCTTCGCCTTATCCACGGGTGATTGGCCCTGCCCCAGAATCCCCGAAGGATTTAAGAGAATCCGCCTTTTATCTCGCCCCAAGTGTATTTGCCCCATTTATTGGGTCAAAGTCAACTTTTATTGCCGGCTCTGGAAAAATTCCCAGATTTGCCGGGAGGTTCGTTGCTAATGCCTTACAAAATATCCGGATAAGTGATTCGGACATATCCCTTAAATTTATCCAGGCCCCATACAAGGACACTTTGTTGCAAAATTGTTGCAAAACATTTTGTTGCAACAATGCAACAATATACTCTGCAATTTTTAGCCAAAAAGCTATTTAGATTACTTTGCTTGAGGATTGGTAAGTAAGTTTAGGATGATACTTTATATATTCTTATAACATGATTTTTGGTATGATTATTGAGTGGAAAATAAATATGGTTTAATATTATGGAGTAGAGAAGACATAATTAAAATAAAAAAATTTTGTTTATTTAGATATTGAATGACTACTTCCAAAAAAGGAGTGGTTCATGAGAGACAAATTCGCAAGGTACGGAATATAAAATCATTTTTGTTTATCTTTATTTGTATTTAATATGGTAAGTACTAATCTTTTGCAGTACTAGAGGAAATTTTGTGTGGACTAGTGCAGGTTGCAGTCCAAGAAGGACTGGAAGGGAACAGAAAAGAGACAACCGCAAAAAGTCGAATGCTGGAGTCAACCGCACAGATAAAACATTGCAACTATATGATTTCACTTAAAACTTTCAACTTAAAACTTAACACTGCCTGCAAAAATATATTTTTTGCAGGCGCTTCAGGAAAGGCTCTATACCGTTGATTGCCATACCCGTTTTAGGAGGTTCTATGTCTCTGGCTTTGTGTTGGGCGGAATCCCGGGACGTTAAGTTTCCTGCCAATTTTCGGACAGGAAAGCCCGATATGTTTGTTTGTAACAGCTATAAAACAAGGAGGAATTATGAAAACGTTTGAGGACTTGATAAAAGAAGTCCAAGAACCGGGGTTGTGTCATCGGTGCGGAGGGTGTGTAACTTTTTGTACGGCTATTAATTACGGGGCGTTGGAACTTGATGAAAATGGGGCCCCTCGTTTTGCGGACAGGGATAAGTGTATCGAGTGCGGTCTTTGTTATTCAATCTGTCCGGAAATTGATGAATTCGACAAGGAGACCAAAGACATTGCTGCTTGGGAGCCCCCTATGGGCAAGGTGATCCAGCTTTCCGCGGCCCGGGCCATTGCTCCGAATATACGGGAAAAAGGAACAGATGGAGGGGCTGTAACCGCGCTTCTTCTTCATCTGTTTGATACCAGCCGTATAGACGGAGCTATTGTTACCCGGTACACCGGACCCTTCAACAGGGAGCCGCATTTGGCAACTACGCGGGAGGACATCATTACTTCTGCTGGCTTCTACTTTGACACTTCGCAGGGAATGAAGAATTTTAGCCACGCTTATTCCACTTTCTCTCCCTCGGTTCAGGAATTCCGTTCAGTGTTTGAGAAAAGGCTGGATCGAATCGCTTTGGTGGGGACGCCCTGCCAGATAAAGACTGTGCGCAAGATGCAGGCCTTGGGTATTATCCCTTCGGATGTGATCGAGTATTGTTTCGGCCTGTTTTGTTCAGGCAATTTCCTTTTTGATGAAAAGGAAAGAAAGGAACTGGAAAAAATAGGCGGTTTCAAATGGGAGGATGTGTCCAAGGTAAATGTAAAAGAAGTTATGCTTGTCCAATTGAAGGATCAGAGTGTTATTTCCATTCCCCTGGAGGACATCAACTTTCTGAGGCGATATGCTTGTCGTTTTTGCTTGGATTATTCGGCGGAATACGCGGATGTATCTTTTGGGGGACTGGGCGCGAACGAAGGCTGGACCACAGTTATCACGCGCTCGCCCAAAGGCAGGGCGGTGGTTGCAGATGCCCGGGGAAAGACCATTGAGACTATCTCCGACGGGACGGGGCTAAAGACTTCTGTATCCGGGGCTATGAATGAAGTAGAGGAGGCATCCCGGAAAAAGTCGGAGAAAGCCGAGGCAAATCGCAAGGAATTGCTTGGTGCGTGAAAGCGATCCTATTCCCATCCGGTAGGTGAAAATACCGGATGGGAATTTGTTGACCGTAAGGCAGCGAAAGATGCCTAAAGGTATTCCTTGTACCGCGATTATTGCTTTATTTCCATATAAGGAAGAAGCGGGAAGGGGTGAGTCTTTTCTCTTAATAGTTGAATAAAAATGTAACAAACACCGTCGTGGGCAGCACCAAGAAAATGTACTTGTTTTGCTGACCGTGGCCCTATCCCCTGTCTGAGGCCAGGGTGCGCGCGAAGGAGGAGGGTATGAATCTTACTGATTTGCTTTCACCGGCTGAATGGTTGCAATTTGATATGGATTTCTTTGAGCGATCCGGGATGAATGCTTATGCTTTCGACATGGTAGGGGACCGCATAGCCGGGCACAAGAAATGGGCCAACCAGCTGTGTCCGGTGATCAAGGGTAATCCGACCAACGCCTCCAATATCTGCGGTCTATCCCACCAGCACATGTCCGCAATGGCCAAAAAAAAGAAGGAATCCGTGGTGGACGAGTGTGAAGCCGGATTACTCAAAATCTGCGTCCCTGTTTTTGTGCACAGTGAGTTTGTGGGGATAGTTGGAGGTTGCGGGCTATTGTCCGAAGAAGGGGATGTGGACGTGGAAATGGTGGAAATGGTCACCGGGATGGATCTCAAGCTGATAGAGTGGCTTGCTCAGGGGATCCCCCGCTTGTCCCCGGAACAGATAGACGAGCATGTCCGCTACCTTGAACAAAGGGTCAAGGAGTTCAGTGATCGGGTGAGCAAGCAGCGTCAATCGGTAGAGATAAAGAATTTCCAGCATTTGATAGACGAAGTGCAGAATCCCGGCAAATGTTACCAGTGCGGCGGATGCGTCGGATTCTGTACGTCCATGAATTACGGTGCCCTGGAGCTGGGGGAAGATTGTTTCCCCAGATTTAAGGATCGGGATAAATGTATAGAATGCGGGATTTGTTACATGATCTGTCCCGCTATTGGTCTGCTCGAAGAAGACGTCAAAAGGAAAGTGGGATGGGAAGAACCAATCGGACCGGTAGCCGAGATTACCATGGCCCGGGCCGCGGACAAGGATATTCTTTCCAGGGGGACTGACGGAGGGGCGCTTACCGCCATTCTTATGCATTTGTTTGAGCAGGGGACGATAGACGGGGGAGTGGTTACCAAGCAGACTTCTCCCTTCCATCGCAGCCCCAGCCTGGCTACTTCCCGAGAGGAAATACTGGAATCTGCTGGTTCCCATTTTGATCGTTCCCATTCCGGGGTGATGACCTTATATGAAGAGCCGGAATCCACCTATTCTCCTTCAATGCACGCCTTAAAGCCGGTGGTCCAAAAAGGCCTGGAAAATGTGGCTCTGGTGGGGACTCCCTGTCAGGTCCACAGCGTGCGCAAGATGGAGACCCTAGGTGTCGTTCCCTCGGATTCCGTTTATTGTACCTTGGGTCTTTTTTGCGGCGGAAATTTCATATTTGACGAGGTGCGCCGGGAGGAAATGGAACGTATCGGTGATTTCAAATGGGATGAGGTCAAAAAAATCAACCTTAAGGATGATTTTATAATCCACCTTGAGAACGGGGAGAAGCGCTATATTCCTTTGGAAAAGATGAAATTCGCCAAGAGGCAAGCTTGTTTCTATTGCGGAGACTATTCCGCCGAGACAGCGGATATCTCTTTTGGAGGTGTAGGTGCTCCGGATGGGTGGACTCTGGTTATAGCCCGAACTCCGCTGGGATTGCAGATCTTAAACGATGCCCGGCGCCAAAATGTACTGGAGGAAAAGACGGTTATAGGGGAAAAGAGGGCCGAAACCCGGAAGATAGTGGAACAGCACACCCAAAAGAAGAGAGAGGAAGCTGAAGCCACAAGACGGGAGGCAGACGCCCAAGAAGAAGTACATGTTTAGATTACCGGGAGGTGTACGCAAGAGAAAGGAGAAAAGGTAAAGCCCGCGTACCTTGATGCCCGATTGTCACTTGTGATTCCCCGGCAAGGTACGCGGGTTGATTCTTGTCAGTTCTCGAAGGGTATTTGTAATTCGGTAAGCTCTTCAGACAATTTGGCGGCTCTGTCCGATTTTACAAAGGAGAGTATCTCCCCGGCCGTACGTCCGCGCATTCCGGCCAAAATCTTGACTGCTATGTCCTGATTTAGAGTCTCCAGTGCCTGGGCCGCTCTTTTGGGTTGCATGTTGGAATAGACATCGACTAAATGCTTTATTTTTTCGTTCTTCACTGTTTTGGCCTCGTCCAGCATTTTTTGGATATTGGCCTGCATTTTTTTGAGTTTTTCTATTTTCTTGTCCACTTTTTTTTCCAGGTCCTGGAGGTTTTCCTGCTTTTTTTTCAGCTCTTGCCGCTTGGCCTGGAGGCGGGCCATCTCCTCGGAAATCGAGGTGTCCTTCTTTTGGTTTTTACTTTCGCCTTTAGTAGCGTTTTTTTCCGCAGCAGCCACGGCCTTGCGCACAGTGGGCAGATGCAGCGGGGAAAAGTCCGCTCTGTTTTTGGTTGCGGACGGCGGTTGTAGACTCAATGCTCCAAGCAAGGACAATTTTATCAGCCCCAGGCAGAGAAAGACAAGCAAGACCCTACAGGGTTTTGTTTTGAAAGCGGGCAGTGGCGGTTTCGTCGAATTCTTTTTGTTCTTCTTTTTGCTGCTCATAATCAAAGGCCTTTTTCCTGTTATCCTTGAATCTCTCCATTAACTCCCTGTCTTTGCTCCGGTCAACAAGTTCCTGGCGCTGGTTTTCCACCTCGGCTCTCAGGCGCTCTACCTGCTGCGTGCTTTCCCGGATGTCTGCATCCAGCCGAAAACGATATTGACGCCACAGCCATAGATCTCCTTGGGAGATTGTTTTTTTGTCCCGGTAATTGTTTTCAAGTTCATGCACTTCCTTTTTTAGACTTTCCAGGTGGAGCTCTGCCTCTTGGAACCGCCGTTGTAAAGCGGCCAGGGCCATCTGGGCCTGCTCTTCCTTCTGCTGGCGAAGTTCCAGTATCCTTTGCAGGGAAAAGGTGAATTGGGGCATTTGTTATTGCCTTTCAGTTGACAGGAATTTATTGTACTTCATTATATCGGGACAATTTTTTGACTCGGCAAGTTGCTGGATTTATTTTGATTGTCCGTATATTGCCCTGTTAGTATACCATATATACAAGATATATGCCAGCAGGGTGCATACATCCACTTTGCTGCATGTTCAAGAAGTGATACTTTGCCAAAAAGGATGGATGTTTGGGGGCCTCGATGTTGGGTGGGGATTTCCTCCGCCTGATCCTTGTGATTACAAGTTTCCGGCGCGGTGTTTTTTGACTCGTTTCCATCCGGAAATGTCTTTTTCCAGAGTAACTGCGAGGGCTTTCGTAATTATTCGAGCACATATTGGCCGAAAATTTGAATTGCCTGCAAGCCGGCATCTGTTTAAGATAAGCAAAAAGGAGATAATATGTCCGCCAATAGGAATGTTTATTTGCAGATAATGTCCATTGAAGAGGCCTTGACCCGTGTATTCGAAGGGATCTCCCGGCAGGGGCTTGTACAAGGGGAAGATGTCCCGGCCCAGGAAGCCGCCGGGCGGGTAACTGCCGAACCCGTCTGGGCTGAATTTTCCTCTCCAACCTTCCACAGTGCTGCAATGGACGGTGTGGCACTCCGCGCCCAGTCCACATTTGAAGCCAGAGAAGGGGCGCCTGTAGAACTGGTCCCGGACAGGGATTTTGAGTGGATAAACACAGGCAACCCCATGCCCGAAGGGATGGATGCTGTGGTAATGGTGGAGCATGTCCAAAGACTCCCAAACGGAAACATCGCCCTGGAGAAACCGGCTTTCCCCTGGCAGCATGTCCGACGTATCGGGGAGGATATCGTGGCTTCGGAACTCCTGCTTCCCCAGAATCATGAGATTTCCGCTTATGATGTCGGAGCGCTTCTTACAGGCGGGGTGTGGAAACTGTCGGTATGGCAGAAAGTGCGTATTGTTTTTATCCCTACCGGGGATGAGGTCCTGGATTTTCAGGATCAGAAAGTCCCACAGGCCGGTCAGGTTGTGGAGAGCAACTCCCAGATCTTGGCTACCTTGGCACGGAATTGGGGGTGTGATTTCGAGCGCTTTCCTCCGGTCGGGGATGATCGGGACAGTCTGAGCCAGGCCGTGGATCGGGCCCTGGACACAGGAGCGCATATCGTTGTTTTGGGTGCGGGATCTTCCGCCGGGAGCCGTGATTATACCCGGGAAGTCTTCCAGGAAAAAGGCCGCGTGCTGGTGCACGGAATAAAGGCCATGCCGGGCAAGCCGACAATAGTGGGATTGTGCGGGGAAAGGGTCCTTTTCGGAGCACCGGGATATCCGGTCAGTTCGGTTGTTTCCTTTGAGCGGGTTCTGCGTCCTTTGGTATATTGGCTGCAGCGCCGGATTATGCCGGATTCCCGCCGGGTGGAGGCAGTATTGACTCGCAGGATGGCCTCACGTCCCGGTATGGAAGAGTACCTCCGGGTATCCTTGGGAAGAGTGGGGAATCGGTATGTGGCCACCCCCCTGCCGCGGGGAGCGGGTATGATAACTTCCATGACCAAAGCCCAGGGGATAGTCCGTTTGTCTTCGGATTCGGAAGGGCTGGAAGAGAAGGAAAAAGTGAATGCGGAATTAGTAGTCCCGGAACAGGATGTCGACAGGACTCTGGTTGTTGTGGGCAGTCACGACAATACCCTGGACATGCTGGCTAATGAGCTCATGGAAGGAGAGATGCCCATCCGTGTTTCCTCTACTCACGTGGGCAGCCTGGGTGGGCTTATGGCCGTAAAGGAGGGAAATGCCCACATGGCTGGGACCCATCTTTTTGATTCCCTGACCGAGGATTTCAATTTTCCCTTTTTGGAGCGCTATCTCCCAGATGCCAGAGTCCGTCTGTTCAATTTGGCTATCCGGCACCAGGGGCTTATGGTCCTTCGGGGGAATCCCAAGGAAATAACCGCAGTTTCCGATCTTACCCGAGAGGATGTGTCTTTTGTGAATCGGCAGCGGGGGGCGGGCACGCGTATCCTTCTGGATTATCACTTGCAGAAGAACAATATTTCTGCGCACCAAGTGAAGGGGTACAAGAACGAGGAATATACACATATGGCAGTTGCCGTGAACGTGCTGAGCGGAATTGCCGACTCCGGGCTGGGCATCTATGCGGCGGCCAAGGCCCTGGATCTCGATTTTGTCCCCCTGGCCCGCGAGAGGTATGATCTGCTTATTCCCGAACAAGAGATGGAGGATCCCAAGGTGCAAAATGTACTGGAAATGCTCCAGCAAGAACGTACAAAAAGAATGATAGAAGGGCTCGGTGGATACGAAACCGGGCTGACCGGCCTGGAAATGCGTCCCGGCCAGGGGCTGGAAGGATAGGGGGATTTTGGGGGGAGTCTCCGGATTCTTGCCGTACCGCGGGGAGAGGGTTAGAGAACAGTACCTAAAAGCGCACTCAGTTGTCCGGCGATAATTCCCGCGCCCAGAAAATCCCCGTTCAGACCATTTTGAATACGGGCCTCACGGTGCAGCTTATACAAAAAAGGGGCAAGGATTACTGCACTCAAGAAAACGGCCCTGGGATGGACAAGGACTATTCCGCCCACCAGGGCGGCGGCCAGCGAGAGAAGGAGTGTCTTGCGATCTGCTCCGGCTAGAAAGGATTGTCCCAGGCCAGGGCGTTTTAGCTTTCTCCCCGCATAAGCTTGGATGACCGGAGCCAGTCGCCCCAGGAGCATGGCCCAGATAACCGCCGCTGCCGTGGGGCCTATTGCGGATAAGAGGAGTATTTCCCCGCTGATGCCCAGGACAATGGCCAATACTCCGAATACGCCTGTGCGGCTGTCTTTGAGCACCTGCCAGAAATTTTCTCCCCGGGCGTTACTCCCCCAGCCGTCCCATAAATCCGCCCACCCGTCCCAGTGCAGCCCCCGAGTGATATATATCTCCAGCATGACCACGATCCAGCCCAGTACAGTTGCCGGTGTATCCGCAGGGAATATCCATACCGGAAGACTGAGAACAGTGCCCAGGACAAGTCCGCAGGGAAGGAACCAGGGGAGGATGGCGGAGAGTTCGGTGTCTTCCCGCACCGGAGCGGGTGCGATCCGGCTCAGAAAGGATAAACAGAGATGAAAGCTGCGGAGATGCTTATTCATTTTGTTCCAAGACATACCAAATGTATTTAGGGTCCTTGACGTTTGATGTGGATTTTCTCTGCCTGACCTTTTTGGATGCCAAACTACCGGCGCGGTGTTTTCCAGGCCCCGCCAAAGGAGGATGCTTGCCCCCTCCCGGCACCCAAATTGAAATTTGGGTGCCGGACCAAGAAATCGCGCGGGGCTCCCATTAAAAGCATCCAAAAAGATCAGGAGGAGAAAAAATAAAAAATCCACACGCTGTGTGGGAGAGCCAGGATTTTTTGGGGGGTGGCAAACTCATGCATCTCCATGCAATGTCGAGGAAGCGTTATTTTCCCCCAGTTTGATTTTTATTTCCTCTCCGGGGCCTACCTGTAGTTTGCTGGCAGCGCTTGCCCTGTCCATGGCCAGTTCCAGGTACCCCTGACTTCCGGTCAAAATGCCCAGTTCTCCAGGATAAAGCCCTGCGTATGCATAAACGGGACGCAAGGGGTGCCCGGCTAGGTAACCTTGGCAGTGGTCCAGCATGTCTTTTTCCGGTCCGGAAACTTCCAGATTGAGGATTATGTTCCCGAAGCGGTCTACATGGAGGATCAGACACTCCAGATACCCCTCCAGAGTTCTGGGCGAAATACGGGGATCGGTTTCTATCTCTTCCGTACTTTTGGGGCTGCCCAGCGATAAAGGGTCTTCCCCGCCTGCCAAGGCGGCGGCAACAGGAGCAAATACGTCCCGGCCATGGAATGTGCGGCTGCTGCCTTCTTCTACCGGTAGGGCAAAGCATTCTTCCGCGGGGTGGTGACAAAGGGCCAGGGAGATCAGGCCATTGTCCGGGGCCAAAACCCAGCGGTTTTGGATCCGGACAAGGATTATATCCCTGGGAGTGCCTACGCCCGGATCCACTACACAGACGAAGACGCTTCCCCGCGGCACGCACGGAAGGCTTGTATCCAGGAAAAAGCCGGCTTGGCGAATGTTGAATGGCTCTATGCAATGGGTCAGATCCACAACCTGGGCCTGGAGAAAATGTTTCAATACGGCGGCTTTCAACTGACCAGCATAGACGTCCGCAAGCCCGAAATCGGTAAGCAGGAATATGGGCGGAAGCTGTCTTGGCATTAGGAATGCCTATTCCATATATACCGCGGGCGTCAACAGATAAGGAAATTGGTTTTTGGCCGCAATCCAAAACGGATTTTGGGTCCTCGGTTTGCTGTGGATCCCCTTTTTTTTGGCGGGACCAAGAAAACTCGCAGGCCCTTCGTTAAAAGCATCCAAAAAGATCAGGGGAGAAAATATAAAAAATCCACATGTTACATTTTTTCGGGGGGAATTTTGAGGGAGACATTTTCTCGACAACCCTGTAGGGAGTGTTTATTATTAAAGGTTGCCCGGGCTTGAGGAAAGCAGCCCTTTTGCATGAGAAAAAAGCTTACACTCCTGAGGCATCTGCAAAAAGTCGAATGAAGGAGTTAGACGCACAGCTTAAGCTCTGTAAGTCTTTAATTTTTCTAAAAACTTTCAACTTAAAACTTAACACTGCCTGCAAAAATTTATTTTTTGCAAGCGTATCATTCCTGACGCTGTTTTGTTTTACAAGGGCCGCAGTGCAGGATGAGGAGGATATTATGGATTTTGAGCCTATTGCCCTGGAAAGACAGGATGAATATCTATCTCTTCTTAGGATCTCCGGGACCAATGCATCGGATTACAGTTTCGCCAATCTGTGGGGGTGGGCAGAAGAGTATGGTCTGATGTGGGCTTTTGACCCGGACAGGGAATTGGTTTGGCTGCAACAGACCAAACCCTGGCAGGTATACTGGGCACCGATAGGTAGGTGGGAACAGGACTGGACGGATCTGTGTACTTACTTTGGTCCTGGTACGCGTTTTACCCGGGTTCCAGACCAACTGGCCACAATATGGGAGAAACAGCTAGAGGGAGCGGAAATAGAAGAGGCCCGGGAGCATTGGGATTATATCTATCCGGTCCAGCAGCTTATAGAACTCAAAGGGAATAAGCTGCACAAGAAAAAGAATCTGCTCAATCAGTTCTTGCGCAACAATGATTTTCAATACGTGGATCTTACCCCGGGACTCATCGAGGATGCCCTGACTTTGCAGTCCGAATGGTGTTTATGGAAGGAGTGCGAGGATTCCGAGTCCCTGGAGGCCGAAAACGGGGTTATAGTCCGTGTTTTTCACGATTGGGAATACATCCGGGGCCTGTTTGGAGCCGGATTGCTCATAGAGGGGCATATGATCGCCTATACGGTGGCTGAAAGGCTGAGTCCGGACACTGTGGTGGTCCATTTTGAAAAGGGGTGCCCGCAATACAAGGGCGTCTATCAGGCCATGAACCAGCTTTTTGTCCGCAATACGGCGTATATGTATGAATGGGTTAATCGGGAGCAGGATCTTGGGGACCCAGGCTTGCGCAAGGCCAAGTCTTCCTATCTGCCCCAGGAATTTTCCCGTAAATACGAAGTGCGCTTTTAGTCTAGCTTCTATCCGGGAATTTTTGAATTTCCGGATAAGAACTAGTCTAGTCTAGTCTTCGCTTTCCTCCCGGTAGTTGCACCCTTTTTGAGGACAGGCCAGGTGCTCCCCGCGGGCCTTGGTGTTCTTGTGCACCAAAATGGGAGAGCCGCATTGTGGGCACTCCTTTGTTACCGGATAATCCCATACTGCGTAAGTGCAGTCCGGAAATCGGCTACAGCCGTAAAATATCTTCCCCCGCTTGGAGCTCCTTTCCACCAGCTCCCCGGAGCACTCTTCCTGGGGACATTTTACACCCGTGGAGTAGGACTGCGTGTATTTGCAGTCCGGATAACCGGTGCAGGCAATGAACCTGCTTCCGGTGCGCGATTTTTTTATCACCAGGTCGTTGCCGCATTGGGGACATTCCCCCACTTTGGGGGCATTTTGTTCTTCGCGCTGGACAAACTGGATGCGGCCTTCCTCGTCCCGGGTGAAATCCGAAGTGTTCCGGCAGTCCGGGTATCCGGAACAGGCCAGAAAAGCCCCGTTTTTCCCGAAACGGATGAGCATGGGCAGTCCGCATTGGCTGCACTTTATGTCCGTTTCTATCCCGGCCTTGATCTCGGCCATTTCCTCAGTAGCCTTATTTATCGCCGGGTACAGGTAGTTTGCAAATTCGTTCAGCAGCTCTACCCAGTCCTTTTTCCCGTAAGCTACAGTATCCAGATCGTTTTCCAGCTTTGCAGTGAACTCCACATCCATAAGATGGGGGAAGTGTTCGACCAAAAGGTCGTTTACCGCGCATCCCAATTCAGTTGGTTGGAACTGACGCTGTTCCAGAACCACGTAATTCCGTTCGGCTATAGTGGAAATTATGGAGGCATAGGTCGATGGACGGCCAATGCCCAGTTCTTCCAGCTTGCGCACTAGTGAGGCCTCGGAGAAGCGGTTGGGGGGCTGGGTGAATTTTTGTTCTTTTTTCAGCTCAATTAGATCCAGGAGTTCATCTTCTTTTAACGCGGGGAGTTCTACCGCGTTCTCCGCATCCTTGCTCTGATAAATGCTCAAGAAGCCGGGGAAGGTAACTCTTTCCCCCTTGGCCCGCCAGAGTGTATTCCCGGCCTGGACAATGGCCACGGTATCCCAAAACACGGCCGCGGCCATCTGGGAAGCTATGAATCTGGCCCATATAAGGGAATACAACTTGTATTGATCAGCTGGGAGATAGGAACGGATGTTTTCCGGGGTAATCGTGGGATCCACGGGGCGAATGGCTTCATGTGCGTCCTGAGCGGACTTTTTCCCCCGAAAGTTGCGGATTTTGGAAGGGCAGTAGTCGCTGCCCATATTCTGGGTGATCCATTCCCTGGCGGTTTCCTGGGCTTCACGGGCCACGCGCACGGAATCGGTGCGCATATAGGTGATTAAAGCAGTGGTGCCTCTTTTCCCTAGATCAACTCCTTCGTACAGACGCTGGGCGGTGGTCATTGTCCTTTTGGCCGAGAAGCGGAGCTTGCTGCTGGCTTCCTGCTGCAGGGTGGAAGTGATAAAAGGCGGCTTGGGCTGTCTTTTTCTTTCCTTTTCCTGTATTTCACTTATTTGGAACTGAATGTCTTCCAGGCTGGAGTGGAGCTGGTCAGCCTCTTCCCGGGAACCGATGGCCGGTTTTTTCCCGTCCACCTTCCACAGTTCAGTTTCAAATTGCCCGTTTTCCCCTTTTAGCACGGAATTGAAAACCCAGTATTCCTGGGGAGTGAAGGCATAGCGTTCCCTTTCCCTGTCCACAATGAGGCGCAGGGCAACGGATTGCACACGTCCCGCGGAAAGCCCCCTTTTTACCTTCTTCCAGAGCAATGGGGATATTTTGTAGCCCACCAGACGGTCCAGTATTCGCCGGGCCTGCTGGGAATTAAACAGGTTTTTGTCCAGTTCGCGCGGAGAATCAAGGGCTTCGCGGACTGCGCGGCCGGTGATTTCGTTGAATTGGATACGTTTAAAATTGGAATTTTTTCCCTTGATGGTTTCGGCGATGTGCCAGGCAATGGCCTCGCCTTCCCGATCCGGATCCGGGGCCAGATATACAGTGTCCGCTTGGGCCGCGGAGCTCTTTAGCTGGGAGACTATCTTTTGCTTGCCTTTGATGGTCTCGTATTCGGGGAGGAAGTCATTATCCTCGTCCACCCCTAGATTTTTGACCGGAAGGTCCCGGATATGCCCCACCGAAGCTTCGACCATATAGTCCTGGCCCAAAAATTTGCTTATTGTCCGGACTTTGGCCGGGGATTCGACTATAATCAGTTCTTTGCTCATGATGAGGTGGCTATATATCCTGAAGTCCTTGTTATCAAGGGTAAAAAAAAACAGAAGGGTGGAAGTGGGAGGGTGAGAATATTAATGAAAAAAGTTAGGGTGTTAGGAATTAAAAATAACGTATGTCGGTGGCGGATGGAAAAATCCCGCCGTGATTATTTTGCCCTGCGGGAAAGAAATTTGCTATTTCTTGAAGTGATGATAGCAAACCAGAAAAGGTGTTTCCAACACATTTACAAGACTTGTTTTTTAGTATTTGTTAAAAATTTCCGGCATACTATAATGCCCACACCTCATACATGTTTTTTTTTCCTGTACATGGTCGTGTACTGTTGATATGTTATCTTCCGCCTGATCTTTTTTGATGCCAAACTACCGGCCAGGTGTTTTTCGGGCTCCGCCAACAGGACAAGAAAACATATGAGCTTGTCATTAAAGTATATAAAAGGATCAAGGGAAAAATCGCTAAACTTTCCCCCGTTGTCTAGACAAAATTTGGACTAAGTTAAGGTGGAAGAC
>CAYNNQ010000009.1:0-29927 GCA_964398785.1 uncultured Desulfovibrionales bacterium
ACGGCTGAAATGTGCATATAAATACTTCGTTTAAGGAATAGTCACGGATTCAGGATCCGGAAATAGCCATTTCCCAGTTTAACGGCGTCAATTTTCGTAATTATTCGATCACGTATTAGGATACGCTCGCTCATAATTACTTAGTTTCCTTGTTAAACAGGAAAAAATCTTATTTCCGAATTGGAAACGTGATATTTCTAAACCCGGAAATTTTTTAATTTCCGGATAAGAACTAACTAGCGTGTTTCCGGGAAAGTAAATCAGGGCGGCTAATTAATTTCAAAAATTTGTTGAAATTGTTTGGTAAGTATGGGAATGGATTTTTCGGAGTCCCTTTATGGAGATTTTTCTTGGAGATAATTGATTAAATTGCGGGCGAGGTGAAGGTATGCACATCAAGCGGACATTGTTTCTGACCGTAATGGTTTTGGCACTGGGGGTGTCTCAGCCCGTGGCTCAGGCTCAGGATAAATACGTGGGCAGTAAGAACTGTGCCGGTTGTCACCAACACGAGTACGAAAATTTTACCGAATATTCCAAAAAGCCACATTCCTGGGAGCACATCCAGAAAATGGAACCGAAGCTTACCAAGCAGGAGTTCCAGAGATGCTTTGATTGCCATACTACCGGACATGGCCGGGGCGGATTCGTTTCCTACGAAAAGACCCCGGAGTTGGCCAATGTAGGTTGCGAAACCTGCCATGGACCGGGAGGGGAGCACGTGCGAAGCGGGGGGGATCCCTCTTTGATCAAGAGTGACATTACTCAGAAGGACTGCAAGAGATGTCACAATTCGGAGAGAGTAGAGGATTTCAATTTCAAGCCCTTAATATACGGCGGAGTCCATTAGGGAGGGGTCATGTTAGGATTTTTCACTCGCAAACTTAGCTACAAGACAGCTTTTTTGGTCAGTGTGGTCAGTGTGATTGTATTTGCGGCCATAATTGCGGTGATGGCCTATTTGCAAAAGGACATAATGAATGAACAGTTGGAAAGTGATATGACGCGCTTGTCCGAAACCCTGCGCATATCCATAGAAAAGCCCATGATCGTGGGCGATGACGAGGGCACCCGGAATGAATTTCGCAGGTTGGGCAAAAGATTCCCTCATATTTCCATATTTATGACCGACTATAAAGGGAATATAACCTACAGTACGAATAAGAATACTTTACGCAAGGATCTGACCGAGATCCACGATAAACAAAAACTGCAAAAACTGTATAATCGTTCCCTGGAAGAGGATGTCCAGGAAAGTGTGCAAACCAGCCTTGACGGGAAAGAAGTCTTTGTCCGGACCATGTCCATACCCAATGAGCCCTCTTGCCATCATTGCCATGGCGAGGCCCAGGATATCCTTGGTGACCTGGTGGTTGTCCAGGATGTGAGCAGCAGCGTAAGCAAGATGCACGCCCAGATCTATACAATAGGCGGTTTGTGCGTTGCCGCTTTGGTCCTCTTGGTGGTCGCCCTGAATCTCTTTTTCCGTAAAGGGATTATCGGCCCTATTACCAAACTTTCCGAAGCCAGCGACGAGGTGGCCAGCGGTAATTTGGACGCTGATTTCGAGGTGAGAAAGAATGATGAACTGGGCAAGCTGTCTTCCAATCTGGAAACCATGGTCTCCCAGCTAAAGAAGGAGCTTGGTTTTTCCAAGGGGATCTTGAGCGGCATGCCTCTGGCTTACTTCGTATGCGACAAGGAGGAGAAGGTTACATCTACTAATCGTACCCTGTTGGATATGCTCGGTCTGGAAGGAGATGCCCAACAATATAAAGGATGGAAAGTCAGTGAATTATTGCTGAACCAAACCGATATCCAGACATATGCCCGGGAGGTTATAGGGAGTGGAGAAGCCAAGCACGGAAAGGAGAAAACCCTGAAAGTGCGCAGCGGAGAGGAGAGAATAGTCCAATCCGAATTGGCTCCTTTGCGCGATCTGGACGGGGAGATGCTTGGTGTGTTTGTGGTGGTTACCGATTTGACGGAGATTAGGAAACAACAGCACGAGATTGAGGAAAAGAACAAGATAATCGCCCAGGCGGCCCAGGAGGCAGATGAGGTCTCGGTCAAAGTGGCCTCGGCCGCTGAAGAGCTGTCCTCCCAGATTGAAGAGGCCTCCAAGGGAACTGAGAACCAGCGGACCAAGACCGGAGAGACAGCCACGGCAATGGAACAGATGAACGCCACTGTACTGGAAGTGGCCAAAAACGCTTCGGAATCCGCGGAAATGGCCGAGGGCACCAAAGAGAAAGCCGAAGAGGGTGTCCAGGTGGTGCAGGAGGCCGTGACTTTGATAAATCAGGTTTCCGGTCAGGCAAATGAATTGGCCGAAAACATGAAGGAATTGGAGAACCAGGCCGAGGGTATCGGGAATATAATCAATACGATCGAGGATATTGCGGACCAGACCAATCTATTGGCCCTGAACGCGGCCATTGAGGCTGCCCGGGCCGGGGAAGCCGGACGGGGGTTTGCCGTGGTTGCGGATGAGGTGCGCAAGCTGGCGGAGAAAACAATGGGCGCAACCAAGGAAGTGGCCAATTACGTGGGCAGCATCCAGGAAAGTGCGCAAAAGAACATGGGCAATACGGAGAAGACGGTACAGATAATTAGTCAGGGTACGGAAAAGAGCAATGCTTCCGGTGAGGTGTTCAACGAAATCGTCAAGCAGGTGGAAAAAACCTCGGATCAGGTTCGCAATATAGCTACCGCTTCCGAGGAACAATCTTCCGCCTCGGAGCAGATAAACAAGTCCACGGACGAAATAAACCGTATTTCCTCGGAAATAGCCGACTCCATGTCTCAAAGCAGAGAAGCGGTAGACAGCTTGGCCGACTTGGCCTCGCAACTGAAAAAGATCATCGAAGGGATGAACAAATAGCTGGAGCTATTTGGTTTCCATCCGGAAATGGCCCTTTTCCAGTTTAACTGCAAGTGTTTGGTAATGGTGTAATTATGTATTGAAATACGCCTATTCATAATTATTTAATTTCCTTGTTCGAAGACAAAGTGACTCTTGCAAAGGCGCGGAGAACGTAGAGGAAGAGAACCGAAATAGACTTTCCTTGGCGGTCTTTGCGCCGTGGCGAGAGAAAGAATTCTGATTGGAACGACGAGATGCACCTGACCGGTGCATCTCGTCGTTAAACAGGAAAAACCTCATTTCCGAGTTGGAAAGGGGATATTTCTAAACCCGAAATTTTTTGAATTTCCGGATGGAAACTAGCTAGTAAACCTGCACTTCCCCTCCCTGCGGTTTCCTCTCCGGGCTCTTTTCCAGTTGGTCCCTTTGTGACTGCAGTTTCCGGGCATCCTTGATCTTGGAACTTATGCGCACCTTTCCCTCCAGATAAATCTCCTTGTCCCCGAAACGGCAGGCCTTCAGGTAGTAGTCCTTGGCCCGGAGGTAGTCCTCAAGAGTCCCTTTGGCCTCATAGGCTACTCCAAGGTTATACAGGGCTGGTGCAAGATGGGGGGCCTGCTGAACCCCTGTTTCCCAGTATTCGATAGCGCCTGCCCAGTCGCCTTTCTCGGCATGCTCCACTCCCTTGTCCACAAGACCTCCCCCACCGAAATTAGTGCTTCCGCCCTTGGCCAGTTCCACTTCCATGGTGTATCGGGTGGGGGCAATTTTGGATACCAGATTGGTGGCTACCTTGCGGGCCAGGTTGTTCAAGGTGGCCTCCTTGGTGGGCAGGTCCTTGATATCCTTGGCCCCGGAGAAAGAGGCATATGCCCCATATGCCTCTTTCCCTCCGTATTTGTCCTTGAACGTGCGGCTTACTTTCTTTGTGGCCAGGATCTTGCGCGTGTGCAGGTCAATGGCTTTCATGGATGCGGACAGCGAGGCAGTGCGTACCACATAGGGTACCGGTTTGAGTACGGTGCGCATGATTTCTTCTTCAGCGGTATATTCCTCCCCGGTGAAGATGTTTTGTTTTTTTACCTTGCGGTAACGTCCGGTGCCTTCCTTCATTTGCACTTTGTCCTTGCCTTGCACATCCTTGAGGTCCGTGCTTACAAAGGCTGTGACCGCTGCATCGGCCTGAATCTGCTTAAATTCCGGGACGTTGCGCGGGTCATCTATTTGTTCCCATTGTATCCGGTCCAGGGCCTGATTCTGGCTTAGATCCAAAAGGGTGAAGTGCCTTACCTCGTTTAGTTTGTGGTAAAAATCTTCCCGGACTATGTGGCCGTACTGCCCTTTGAAAGGGAGTACGGCCAGTGTGCGTACTCCGGGCATGTTCACCTCAGCCGGTTTCACTGCCTGGATTTTGGTTTTGGGAGCGCATCCGGAAAACAGGGTTGCAAGTAAAAGGGAAGAAAGCAATATCGGCCATGGTGTAAGCCAGTTGGATTCTTTGCGCATGTCCATCTCCTATTGGATATTTATCGCGTCTTCGTTAAAGGGATTCTCCGTGCCCTTTTTGAAGAACAAAAATCGGTTCCCCTTGGCCTGCTGGGTCTGGAAGGGGATATTTTGGCTTTGCAGCTTTTGGTGCAGACTGCGCTGGAGATTGAACTTCTTGCCCTGGTAGTTGACGTCCAGCTGGAAATTGCCTGGAGACTGTTGGCGTACATTGAGGTCTTTTACCCCGTTGATGTTTTCCAGGACGCTGTAAATGGAATATATCTCGGATTGGGAAAAGTTGCGGAACCAGATATCGAAACGGGACCCGCCGTGTATCTGGCGCTCAAAATAGGCCACCGTATCCCCGAGCAGGGCTTCGGCCACTTTTTTGCCTACCTTGTCCGCGGCTTTGGCGGCCATCATGTTTTCGTAATAATCCCCCTGGATTTTTTTGGTCCGCACATAGATATCGCCGTGCTTCTGGGCAATAAGATCAGCTGTGGACGGGGCCACGGCCCTCAGGTCGACCTCCACCGTGAGGCCGCCGAAATACTGGCTGCTCCCGCCCCGTTTGGCTCCGACATGCACGTCGTAGACCAAAAGGAGGTCCGCCCGGTATTTAAGCGCCAGAGCGGAGAGATCATCCATGTCTACATCAATGCGTCCGGCTTGCTCAATTTCACTATACACGTTGTTTATGAACATTTTGTCTAAAACGACAAATCCCTTGCGGGCGAACACCCCGTTAATGGCCTGTTGTGCGGAGCGGACAGACCGGGAACGGCGGTGTGAACTGGAGGAGGTTTGGGGGATATACACAGCCATGAAACGGGGATTACCGATCTGTTGCCGTAAAATACCCAAGGCGCGGAGGTCATTCTTGATATTTGCCGTGGATACCACAGCCTGAATGGTCATAGTGAACATGTCCCCGGATGAGGAGGGGCCTTCGGCAAGTATCTCGTAATTCTCTACGTAACCGGAGGCTTGGGAATAGATCTTGTCCGATATCAGCCGGGCGTTTTGAACTTTTGTCTTGGAATCCAAGAGGGTGCCCACGCCTTGTTCCACAGCGGCGCGCAAGGCTTGCTGCATTGCTTCTTCCCTGGCCCTGGCCTGGTTGGTACCCAAGGGGGCGGTGCCTACTACAGTAACTTGTTCCTTCGCCTGGGCAATTCCGGTCATACAGAAAACCAGAAGGAGCAAGAAAAGTAAAAGTGCTCTGGGGGTGGTGGGGCGCATGATGGTGTCCTCCTTTGGAGATTTTATTTTGTTTCTAGCTTATCGCTTTTTGCACAGGAGGACAAGTAGTTTGAGCATGATTTTTTGAGGTTATCAGCAAAATATTGCGGTAGTTCTGCAAGCTGGACCGGACCCTTTTGGCGGGGATTAGAAAACGCGCCCACCTTTCGTTGAAATCATTCCAAAGGATCAGGCGCAAAAATAGAAAATTTATTTGTTTTGACCAAGGATCCGTGGCGGTTTATTAGGTATCTGCCTGTGGATTAGTCATAAACATGGTCCACGAGTAATATTAAAGCCTTTAAAAGTAGGTCATGGAGGTCTTTTTCAGTTCCCGGATGCTGGTGAGGATTTCGTACTGGACAACTCCGGTCTTTTCCTGCAGTTCCCGCACCACCTGGAGACAATCCTCGCTGTCCTGGCCGTGGATCATTGTATACAGATTATACGGCCAGTCCAGGCAATTGCGGCGTTGGTAGCAGTGGGTGACTTCTGGGCGGGTGGCCATAGTGAGGCCTATTTCTTCGATGTCTTGATCCTCTTCCACGAACCAGGCAACCATGGCATTATGGCCGTATCCGGCCTGCTGGTGGCGAAGGGTGGCCCCGAAACGGCGAATATAGCCTTTTTCTTTGAGGGTGTTTAAAAGTTCCAGGACTTTTGCTTCCGTGGTCCCGCTTTGCCCGGCTATCTCCGAATAGGGAGTGGGAGAGTCGGGCAAACTTCCCTGGACAATGTTCAGGATGATTTTTTCCTCTGGATCAAAATCCGGATAATTGTCTTTTGTATATTGCATAAAAGATCCTTTAACCCGACAGACGTTCAACCGCAAGCATTTGATTCCCTTTTCAGCGGCATGGACTGAGATCCTCCAGCACTTCTTCCTTTACCTCGGTGTGTTTATTTTGCATAATCCGGGAGGAAAGACGGTAAAAACGGATTTTTGTTATCCAACTCGGATTTCAAAATCCACAGTTTTGACAGAGAGCCCAATAATTTGTGTTTTTTGTTAATCATGGAGGTATGATGAACAAGATCGCGGTCTTCGGTGGCGGAAGCTGGGGCACTACTTTGGCCAATATGCTCGCGGAGAAAGGGGAAAATGTCCATCTCTGGGTCCGGGAGATTGAACTGGCGGAGCATATGCTTTTGCACAGGGAAAACAAGACCTTCCTCCCCGGTGTGGAGCTAAATCCCTCTTTGCAGGTCAGTGCTCAGCTGCCGGAAGTAATGCAGGGAGCGGATGTGTTCCTTCTGGTGGTGCCCTGTCAGTTTATGCGAAGCGTACTGGAAAGTGTTCAGGGAGACTTCCCTGCGAATCCGGTTGTAGTCTGCGCGAGCAAGGGGATCGAGCAATCGAGCATGAGCCCTATGTCCCAGGTTGTTGATGATACACTTGGAGAGAAGCATCCTCAGTACGCCATTCTTTCCGGGCCTTCTTTTGCCGCGGAGGTGATCCGCGGACTGCCCACAGCGGTCTCTTTGGGCTGCAGGGACCGGGCATTGGGTACAGAACTGCAAAAGCGGCTGTCCACGGACTATTTCCGTGTCTACGTAAACGAGGATCCCACCGGGGTGGAGCTGGGTGGAGCTCTGAAAAACGTCATGGCTATTGCCGCAGGGATATCCGATGGCCTGGAGTTTGGACTTGATGCCCGGGCCGCGCTGATTACCCGAGGACTGGCGGAAATGAGCAGGCTGGGTACCGCCCTGGGAGCTCAACCAATGACTTATATGGGGTTGGCCGGGATGGGCGATCTGGTCTTGACCTGCACCGGAGATCTGAGCCGCAATCGCCAAGTGGGGCTTAAAATCGGCAGGGGCATGAAGCTCGGGGAGATTTTAGAGGAGATGAACATGGTCGCAGAGGGAGTGAAGACCACGGAAGCTGTATGTGCCCTCGGCCAGGACAAGGGAGTGGATTTACCCATAGCCAGCCAGGTCTATGAAGTGCTCTTCCGGGACAAGTCCCCGAAAAAAGCGGTACAGGAGCTTATGACCCGCAGTCTGAAATGTGAGTAGCTCGGGTATCTGGGCTTTCTTGATGCTTCTTTTAAGACGTATCCTCCTCAAGTTTGTCTGGCTGGCGGCCGTGTTTTTGGGGATAACCGTGCTAAGTTTTTGGGTTATTCATTTGGCCCCTGGATCTCCCACTGATATGCAGACAACCATGAACCCCATGGCCGGAGCAGCCGCGCGGGCCAGATTGGAAAAAATATATGGCCTGGATAAGCCTGTCCACGTGCAATACTGGAATTGGCTCAATAGGATAGTCCGCCTTGATTTCGGTCGTTCCCTGAGCGGGGATCACCGTCCGGTGTGGGACAAGATCAAGGAACGTCTGCCGCTTACTTTGTCCATCAACCTGATTTCCCTTTTCCTCATTTTGGGTCTTAGCATACCCATAGGCGTGTATTCCGCTCTGTATCAAGATTCTTGGTTCGATCGAACCATGACCGTCCTGGTTTTTATCGGTTTTGCCGTCCCCGGATTCTGGCTGGCCTTGCTACTCATGCTTTGGCTGGGTATTTATCTGCCTGTTTTCCCCATTTCCGGGCTTACTTCTCTGGGATTCGAACAAATGGATTTTTGGGGGAAATGCTGGGATCTGGCCCGGCACCTGGCCTTGCCAGTTTTTGTTTTTACCATAACCGGCTTGGCGGGGATGTCCCGTTATATGCGTACTTCTATGCTCGAGGTATTGCGCCAGGACTATATCCTCACCGCTCGGGCCAAGGGGCTGCCCATGCGCGTGGTGGTATTCAAGCACGCATTGAAAAATGCCCTGCTGCCGGTCATTACCATCCTTGGCCTGTCCATACCCACCCTTATCGGGGGGAGTGTGATCATTGAGTCCGTGTTCGCCCTGCCCGGCTTGGGACAGCTTTTCTACAAAGCGGTTATGGCCCGGGATTATCCCCTGGTAATGGGCAATCTGGTCTTGGGGGCCATTTTGACTCTGGGAGGGAACCTATTGGCTGATTTCGCTTATTCCCTGGCTGATCCGCGCATCCGGAGGAGAGGGAGTCTCTGATATGGCCCGGGGTAAATATTGGCTGCTGGCTGCCGGCCTTTTTATTGTTCTGGGGATGAGTACGGCCGCGGTACTCGCGCCCCTGATCACCCCCTACAATCCTAACGCCATAAACGTTTCCGCTTTGTTGCAGGGTCCTAGTTGGGCCCATCCCCTGGGAACTGACGCATTGGGGCGTGATGTGCTTTCCCGCATGCTTTACGGAGCGCGGGTTTCTCTTTGGGTGGGGTTTATTGCGGTGGGTATTTCCTCGGCCGTGGGGATCTTATTGGGTCTCCTGGCCGGCTATTTCGGGGGCGTGATCGACGAGATTATTATGCGTTTCGTGGATATCATGCTCTGTTTCCCCTCCTTTTTTCTCATCCTGGCCGTGATAGCCTTTTTGGAACCGAGCTTGAACAATATAATGATTGTTATTGGTCTTACTTCCTGGATGGGGGTGGCGAGACTGGTCCGGGCGGAGACGCTCTCTCTCCGGGAGAGGGAGTTCATTCAGGCAGCCAGGCTCTGCGATGCCGGACTCTGGCGTATTCTTGTGGTACACATCCTGCCCAATGCCTTGCCACCTGTTTTGGTCTCGGCCACCCTGGGGGTGGCTGCGGCCATCCTTACGGAGTCTGCCTTGAGTTTTCTGGGACTGGGTGTGCAGCCGCCCACTCCCAGTTGGGGCAATATGCTTATGGAAGGCAAAAATGTCCTGGAAATCGCTCCCTGGCTCTCTGTTTTTCCCGGATTGAGTATCTTGGTTACTGTTTTGGGATATAATCTCCTCGGGGAAAGCCTGCGGGATATACTGGACCCCCGAGTATAGTACTCAAGGGTCCGGAGACAAACAGTAGCCTTGGCTTTTGTGGGGAATGGATACAGTGGGATTAGGGATGCAAAAGTTTATCCGGAAAATAGCTCCAGCCAGTGGTATATCTTTTTCCCAGCCGGCTTGGTCGCCTCCAGTTGCAATACGCATCCACTGCATCCGGTGACCAGGACCTCACGTTTTTTTATTTGCGGTTTGTCCCAGAGCATTGCGGCTACTTTGTGGCTTGTGTCCTGATCCTCCAGGAGCATGGAACCGCCCAGCCCGCAGCAGGAGTCTGTGATTTCGCTCCAGTCCGTTTTTTTGTCCCCCAGGGCATTTAAAACATATGGTTGCGGGTGTGGTGCATGGCAGGGTACGTGCCAGGCCGCTGGGGGTAGTTGGGCTTTTTCCGAGCGGGTTTTAAGGCCGTCCAAAAGCTGGGGTAAATGGACTAGGTGCTGGCCAAATTCCTGTTTCAGCCCTTCATAACAAGTAGCACAGAAGGTGACTATGCGGTGCCGCCCCAATTTTTCCCATATTCGGGTATTTTCCCCCAAGTAGTTTTTTTGTTTCCGGCGCAGGCCAGCGCTATACAGGGAATAACCGCAGCAAGACCATCCTGGATCGGCAAGAACTCGAGCCCCGCGGTTTTCAAGGAGTTCTTTGGCGATGGAGGCAAGCCAGGGCCAGGCGTTTTTAGTCAGACAACCGGGGAAGAGGACCAATGTCTCATCCTGGAGAGCGTTGTCCGGGCAGGTGGAAAACAATGGTTCCGGCCGGGAGCGCTTAAGGGCCCGGATATAGGGACGGACTTGTTCGGGAAAGCGGGAGGGGGCATTTGCCCGGGCCATAAAGGGCAGGAAAAGGGGGAACCCCCGGTTTATCTCTTTCCATATCGTTTTTTGCCAAGTAGGAGTGGATTCCTTTATTGCGGAAACCATATCCGGGATGTCCAGTCCTTGGGGACAAACGCCTTTGCAGCGCCCGCATGATAAGCACATTCCCGCGAGTCTCTTTGCTTTGCGGGGTGTTTTTTTCGTGTTTTGCAGTTCCTGCAGAAAAAGTCCTTTGGATCTAGGGCTCAATTCTTCCCGATTCCCCGTTTTGAAAAGGGGACAGACTTCCAGGCAGCGTCCGCAGAGGATGCATTGTTTTTCCGGACAAATGTTAATGGACATAGTATATTGGTGCCCTCGACACATGGACGAGGCAACTGCAAAAAATCGGTTCCTCGACGTTTGATATGGATTTTCTCCTCCTGATCTTTTTGGAGGTGCAACAGATCCGGGAGAACAACTCTAACCATAGGGTAGACGTGTAATCAGTTTATGGACAACCATTTTGCTTTGGCGTATATTTAATCATTATGAATCGCGATGAGACGCGGAGGTTTTTTTGAATATATTGAATAAACCGGTCGAAGTCCAGGAGCTTTGTTTGCGCAAAAAATGTGCCGGGGAGAGGATTGCCTTGGTACCCACTATGGGCTGTTTCCACGAAGGCCATTTAAGCCTTATGCGCTGGGCTGCAGAGAACAGCGATTTTCTGGGGGCATCTCTTTTCGTGAACCCGGCCCAATTCGCGCCCGGCGAGGATCTGGACAGCTATCCGCGCACCCTGGAAAGGGACATCTCACTGGCTGAGGAAATAGGGGTGGATATCCTTTTTGTCCCTGAAAATGAGGACATGTATCCTCCGGGGTTTGATACTCGTATTTCCCTGTCCGCCCTTAGTGCCAATCTCTGCGGGCGGAGCAGACCGCAGCATTTCCCCGGAGTGGCCACAGTGGTCTGCAAGCTCTTGCATATATTCATGCCTGACTTGGCGGTTTTCGGGCGTAAGGACTGGCAGCAGTTGGCCATAATCAAAAGGATGGTCCGGGATCTGGATATGCAGGTGCGCATTGTAGGCCGACCCATTGTCCGGGAAAAGGACGGTCTGGCTTTAAGTTCGCGCAACACATACCTGGACACGGAGCACAGGCGGGAGGCCGCGCAGATTTATGCGGGACTGAAAAAAATGCGGGGGATGCACGCAAATGGGGAAAAGGATGCTGCGGAGCTCTTGGAGTTTTTTCGTAGCCATTTCCGGGAAAATATTCCGCACGGGGAGATAGACTATATCCAGATCGTGGACCCGGAGGACTTGGTCGATCTGGACAGAGTGGATGGTGAAGGACTGGCCGCGGCAGCAGTGTATTTGGGCGGAGCCAGGCTTATTGACAATATTTTATTGGGAGAAAAGGAAGACGATGTATAGGTATCTTTTGTACAGTAAAATCCATAGGGCAACTATAACCGGAGCGAATTTGGAATATGAGGGGAGCGTGGCCATTTGTCCCTCTTTGATAGAGGCCGCTGGTTTGTTTTCTTATGAACAGGTGGATGTATACAATCTGGACAATGGTGAGCGTTTGACCACATATGTGATCTCCGGAGAAAAGGGGGAAATATGTCTTAATGGTGCTGCGGCGCACAAGGGAAAAGCGGGGCAGAAGGTGATTATCGCCGCCTACACCTGTATGGAAGAGGCGGAGATCCCTGTGCACAGCCCTAAGTTGGTCTTTGTGGATGATAATAACCTTCTGGTGAGCACTCCCCGTGGCTGACTGGGGTAAACGGCTTTTAGCCCGGGTAAAAGATAGCCTTAAATCCAATCTGATTGCCGGGATACTTTTTCTTACCCCGGTGGCCGCAACTTTTTATTTCCTAAAATTCTCCATCCAGTGGCTGGATCGCATACTAGTGGTCATCCCTGATGCTTATCGTCCGGAAAGTTACTTGCCTTTCCCGGTGCCCGGAATGGGGGTGATTGTGCTTGTGCTCATTTTGTTTATTACCGGAGTAGTGGTGCGCAATTATCTGGGGCGCAAATTGGTCGGCTTGTGGGACATGATTATAATCCGTATCCCCATAGTTAACAAGTTCTATACTTCCATTAAACAGCTGATAGAGACCGTGATGCACGGCACTGGCAAGGAATTCCAGCGTGTCGTTCTTGTGGAGTTTCCCCGCGCGGGGGTTTATTCCGTGGCTTATGTGACCGGGATTTCCAGCGGCGAGGTCCAGCGCAAAACAAAGAGGCGCATGCTCAATCTGTATGTACCCACTACTCCGAATCCCACTTCGGGGTATTATTTAATAGTGCCGGAGGAGGAAGTGGTCCCGCTGGAGATGAGCGTGGAGGATTCATTTAAACTGCTGATCTCCGGAGGGATAATAAATCCGGAGAACAAACAGGGAGGGATACACGATGATAGCCACTAACAACAGCTATTATTTTACGTCCGAATCCGTAACCGAGGGCCATCCGGACAAAGTAGCGGATCAGATTTCCGATGCGGTCCTGGACGCCATTTTGGAAGAGGACACCGAAGGGCGGGTGGCCTGCGAGACCCTGGTGACTACCGGCATGGCCTTTATTGCCGGGGAGATTACCACTAGCGCTTATGCCGATTTCCCGCAAATAGTCCGAGATACGGTACGGGATATTGGGTACATAAACTCCGATATGGGATTTGACTGGGAAACCTGCTCGGTGGTTTCCTCCATAGATAAACAATCCCCGGATATATCCATGGGGGTGGACCGGAAGTCTCCGGAGGAACAGGGAGCCGGAGACCAGGGGATGATGTTCGGTTTTGCGGTACGGGAAACCAAGACTCTCATGCCCGCTCCGATTTATTTTTCGCATAAACTGTCCCGGCAATTGGCATATGTGCGCAAAAGCGGCCTGCTGGAATTCCTTCGCCCCGACGGGAAGACGGAAGTTTCCATCGAATATGTCAACGGAAAGCCGGAAAGAGTGGATAATGTTGTGGTTGCCTGCCAGCACAGCGATACCATAAGCTACGTGGATCTCTGTGATGCAGTGAAAGGGGAGGTTGTCTTCAAGGTCCTGCCACCGGAGATGGTGGATAAAGACACCCGTATTTATATCAACACCACAGGAAAATTTGTAACCGGCGGCCCCCTGGCAGACTGTGGACTGACCGGGAGGAAGATCATTCAGGACACCTATGGAGGGATGGGGAATCACGGCGGAGGGGCCTTTTCCGGCAAGGATCCTTCCAAGGTGGACCGTTCCGGGGCGTACATGGCCAGATATATAGCCAAAAACGTGGTTGCCGCGGAATTGGCAGAACGCTGTGAGGTGCAGATTGCTTATGCCATAGGCGTGGCTGATCCGGTTTCCGTGCTGGTGACAACCGGAGGCACGGGGGAAGTCTCCGATCAGGCGCTTACCGCAGCCGTTCGGGAAATCTTTGATTTAAGGCCTTTTTATATACAAAAGAGACTGGATCTCTTGCGCCCCATATACAAAAAGACCTCCTGTTATGGCCATTTTGGCCGGGAGGATGTGGAATTCACCTGGGAAAAAACGGACGCGGTGGAGGATCTGCGGACGGCGTGCAAGATCTGATTTTATCTGGATAATTACTTTTGTTCGCGGGGGTTGCCCGGAGAAGGTTTTTTATGCTATAAGAGCCTTGATTAAATTTGAAAGGAGATAGTCCCGGAGCTGAAAAACAACCAGTAGCGCGGTTTATATAAGGCCTAAAAATCCCCTTGACTGGGGAAAAATGAATAAGAAAAGGAGAAATTTATGGCTCAGGCTACTTTCGATCCGGCATCCAAATGCATCCGCGTGCCCTATTTTTTGTTTTTCAGCAAAAAAATACCCTTGGCCGAAGTAAAGGGAAAATCCGAAAAAATCCGGGATGGGGGGGCGGGAAAAGTCTATAGTGTAGTGCTTACCGGCGATTTCGGGGAGCAGAAGGTGGAATTTTCCGACTATGAGGGATACGCTTCTTTTATTTACGAGTACGAAAAAGCCAATTTGGGCGCTTGAGTGCTGTTTTCGGCGGGGGTGCTAATTTTGGTGCATAAGGGCAATACCGGCCAGTGTCTCTAATTCTTCGCTGGCACTGGCCGCCTCGCTGATATTTGCACCGCAAGTTATCAAACCGTGCCCTTTCAAGATGAGATATTTGCCTTTTTTGCTTTTTTTGCCCGCTTCCCGGGCCAGCTCTTCACTCCCCGGCGGGATGGAAGGCACGGTGTCTAGTTGCCGGGAAAAGAGCCCTGCTTCGTAAAGAGGGAGGGAAAAGAGTTCCCCTTCTTTGCCCTGGAGTTGAAGGGCGAGTATCTGGGGAGGATGGGTGTGCACAATCGCCTTGGCACCAGGGCGGTTGCGGTAGATGGCTAGATGCATGCCGTATTCGGATGAAGGCGCCTCCCCGCTAATGATGTCTCCCTTGATCATGTCCACGACAGTCAGGTCTGCAGAGGACATTTTGCCCTTTGCAGCCCCGGAGCGGGTGATGAGCATATTTGCCCCCCGACGGAGGCTCAAGTTCCCGTTTGCCCCGCTGAGGAGCCCGCGTTGCCAAAGTTGTTTCCCCGCCTGCATTAGGTCCTCGATATCCTGTGAAGGGAAATAGGAGCCCGGATCTGCACTGCGCGTATAGGGTAGTACATCCGGCTTTATATCTATAATTGGCGTGCCGTCCAAAACTTCCAGTTGTTGGACCGTTATCTTGTTTTCCCGGATATCGGTGATCTGGACCGGATGTAACCCCAGCGGGTTGGGGCGGTGGGGAGAACGGGTGCAGAATATGCCGTGCAGGGGCAGGGTTTCATCCCCGCGCGGTTTGCATTGCAGTACCCGGCGGTTGGCCTGGTACAACCAGGTAAGGACTGTTATATTCTGACCTAGGTACATGCGGTGCATGCCTTCCTTAAATGCGGGCTCAATTTCTATTTCCGCCGGGGGACAATCTTCTCCTCCCTGCCGAGGACAGTCTTCCAGTGTCTTATACTTGGTTCGAGCGAAACCGATGTATCTGAGGCTTGCTTTATTCATCTTGATGTGCCCCTAATTTTTCGCATGTGATCAAAACCTTCCGGATGAACCGGTTCCCCGTTTATGCGGATCCCAGATTTCCGGCTGACTCTACCCATAAAGGTCGTGCGGGGCAGACTTGCCTTTAGGCTATCTATCCCTTGCGCGGCAACCGTTCCCAGAAGGGCGTAGTCTTCCCCTCCCACCAAAGCGAAGCGCAAGGGGTCTTGGCCGGTATTGCGGGCATAGGTGTATATCTCCGGGTCGAGATGGAGATCCTTGTCCAAGTCTGCTCCATGATTTGGGCCCAGTAAACGGCTGAGGTCAAGTAGAAGGCCGTCGGATATATCCATTAAACCCCGGATATACGGCATGGTTGGCAGTGCACGGGCTTCCTCCACCAAAGGGGAGGGATACAGTAGACTGTGCACGGAGCGGGGGTATTGCGTTTGTTGTTCCGGGAAGTATTCCAGGACATGCAGTCCAGTCCGGGCCGTTCCCACATCTCCGAGTAAAAATATGTAATCCCCGGGAAGGGCTCGACGGGTAAGGACGCGCCTACCGGCTTCGCCCCAGGCGGTTATGCCCAGGCTCAAATCCCTCCCCCGGCTGATATTCCCTCCGAGCAAAGTCATGGCCTGATTTTGGGCCAATTCGGCCATGCCTTCAAGCATGCGGGAATAAAATTCCCATTTTAGTTCCCTGTCCGGGAGGACCAGAGAGAGGAGAAAGGCTCTCGGAGAACAGCCCATACCGGCCAGGTCACTTATGTTCACTGCCAAAGCTTTGTGCCCGATGGCCTGGGGCGGATAGTAGGATGTGCGGAAGTGTATGTTTTCCTGCAAAATGTCCGTGGTCAGGCACAATTCTCCCGCCGGGGAGTATACTGCGCAGTCGTCCCCTCTTTCCAGAACAGTCCCCGGTCCTCGGCGGGGAAAATGCCTGTCGATAAGCCCTAAAAAGTCTTTTTCAGCTAAGGACATGGGGGGGTAAAAGAGTTTGTCGGGGACGTTTGATCATTGTATCCCTCAATCTTCCATCTCCAGGTAATCGGCGATCACCAGTTTAAGGCCGCAGGCGGGGAAGTTCACCTTGTATTTGTTCGGAGGGACATGGGCAATTACCTGGCCCCGGCCGAATATCTGATGGTTACAGTAGGTCCCGGTCTTGTTCTTCTCGTCCTTGTTCTTTTTTTCCGGGGATGGACCGGATTCCTGCAAGGGTGTTATTCCCCCGGAGTAGGTCTCCTGCCATTCCTTATAGGTGGATTTGGGCAGCTCCTGAATAAAGGGGCTGGGCAGGGTGGGAATGGAGGTGCCCTGATAGCGATTGTATATGCTCTCCGGCACATAGAGGCCCAAATAGTCCCTGGCTCGAGTGCAGGCTACGTACATGAGCCGTCTTTCTTCCTCCATGGCCGCGGGTTTGGTCAGGGCGTGCCGAGAAGGGAATCTTTCCTCCACCAGATCGATCAGAAGCACAGCAGACCATTCCAGTCCCTTGGCCGAATGTATAGTGGACAGTACGAGGTCCTTTCCTCCCGGGTTCTGAGTACTGATTGGTGGGGCGTCCAAGGACATATCCGCCAAAAAGAGATCCAGATTATCGTAGGAAGAGAGTATCTGCTCCAGTTCCTGAAGACCTGGTTGCCTTTTGGGATAATCCTCGGGGAATTTTTCTTCCAGCATAGGCTGATACATTTCCACGATCCCCTGCAGGATCTCCACGGGGCGGTCCTGCTTGGAGCGCATTTCATCCAGGTTTTTTATTACCTTGTCCAGTTCGTTGTTTTTGGAGCACATTTTATTTATGGGTTCCAGTTCTCCGCGCATGAAGCAGGTGTAGATCTTCTTGCAGCTCTTGGGACCGATACCTTGGATATTGGACAAGGCCCGGGTCCAGGCCAAAAGATCCGTGGGATTGGCTATGACCCGGAGAAAAGCCAAAACGTCCTTGATATGCGCGGCCTCGGAAAATTTCATCCCTCCGAATTTTTGAAAGGCAATCCCGGCCTTCTGTAGCTCCATCTCCAGGGCATAGGACTGGTAGCCGGCTCGAAAGAGGACCGCGATTTCCTCCAGGGGATAGTTTGAGGTCAATTCCCCCACCTTGTGCAGAACCACCTTGGCCTGGGTCACGTCGTTTAAAGGGCGGATCAAATCTGGAGCGGGGCCTTCTTTTCGCTGGGAAAAAAGGTTTTTGGAGTACTTTTCCGCTGCATTTTCCAAGATTTTGTTGGTCAAAGTAAGTATGGGCTGTATGGAGCGGTAATTCTGTTCCAGCTTGATTACCCGCGTCCCGGGAAAATGTTCTTGAAAATCCAGTATGTTGCGAACATTTGCTCCGCGGAAACCATAAATGGACTGGGCATCATCCCCTACGGCCATTACGTTCCCGTGGCTACCGGATAAAAGCTTTACCAGGCGGGCCTGCACCTGGTTGGTATCCTGATATTCATCGACCAGGATGTATTTGTGGGTGGTCCGAAGAAAGTCCAGTATATCCTCGTTTTCCCGCAGTAATCTTTCCAGCTCGAAAAGGAGATCATCGTAGTCCAGCATGCCGTGATCTTTTTTAAACGCGGCATACGCCTCAGAAATTTTCTGTATATCCTCAGCGTAATTGCGCAAGTGGAAGGCGTCCTGCTCCAGTACTTGGCGCATCTCAAGTTCCTTGTTCCTGGATTTGCTGATAAATCCCAGAACCGTCTTTTTCTTGGGAAAAGAACGGTCCTTTTTGCCTATATCCAGTTCGCTTTTTACAGTCTGGACAGCGTCTTCGGAATCCCCGCTGTCCATTATAGTGATCCCTTGGGGGTATCCCAATACTGGAGCATATTTGCGAAGTACCGAATAGGCGAAACTGTGGAAAGTCCCCCCGCTCAGCGCGTTTAGTCTTTGCTGCAGCAATTCCTCGGCCCGTTCCTTCATTTCCTGGGCCGCCTTACGGGTAAAGGTCAAAAGGAGGATGTTCCCGGGATTTACGCCGCGCTCCACCAGATAGGCCATGCGAAAAACCACCGTTCTGGTTTTTCCGCTGCCGGCGCCGGCGATGACAAGAAGTGGACCGTCCTCGGTGGTTACCGCTTTATACTGGGAGGGGTTTAAAAGGTCGTGATAATTAAGTTGCATTTTTATTCGCTGTTTTGGTTGGAGTTGTTGATCAGTGGTTTTTTCTGTTCTGTCTTTATGCACCGCTCAGACAATGATGCCCGGAGACGAAAAATAGTCAAGCACGGCTTGGCCTGCTTCCCTGGTGCGCTTGGCCTGGGTGCCGTGTGAATCATAGAAAAAAGCGTCATCCGCGGTATGGCAACCGTGGCGTTCAAACAGTCCAAATGTCTCGTAGCGGTTGAATTTGCCTTTCAGATCGAAGCCTTTTTGCGGCACACAAACCAGATCCGGAACCTCGGGGCCTTCGCAGGAGGGATAGAGGTATTCTCCCGAATATATTTCAGCTATTACTTTTTCCCCACAGAAGGAGAGATCTGCTAAACGCCCTTTTATGTCCTCTGCCAGTTCCTTCTTTCCAGATTCGGGAACGAGGCCGTGGGAAAAACGTTTTTTGTCGTGGATGTATATACGGCCGGGATCGAGGCAAAAGGCACGGCTCCCGGAGGATATACATCCAGCATCCAGTTCGTTTGCGGCTGCGCGGCCCGGATGGAAAAAGCCTTCCATTTTCAGCCAAGCGTTCAGGTCCACTTCCCTCTTGAGCGCGGTAAATCCATGGTCCGCGAGGGCAATAAGGCGTTTGGGTCCCGGCAGGGCCTGAAAACGCTCGAGGATATCCCCTATGGCCCTGTCCCATTTTTTCATGAACTCCAGGCAGGGGCCGTGAAAAGGGTGGGATTTCTCTATCAGGGCCGGGTATAAAAAGTGGAACATGCGGTCCGTCTCCGTGAACACCAGGACAAACAGGTCCCAGGAAAGGTCCGGCCAGAGAAGGTCTAGAGCCCGAAGGCGACCATCCAGGGTGCTGGCTAGTTCCCTTATAAGGAATTCGAAGTCTTTGCTGCCGGATATGGTGTCCGCTTCCAAGCGGTATCCCTCCTGAAGCAGCATGTTGGCTAATGGAGGAGGGTGCACGGCTTTCCTTAAGTCCGTTGCCACGAATCCGGAGATAAGGACACCATGTATCGGACTGGCCGGATAAGTGTTCGGGAGGTTTATAACCTTGCTGTATAAGTTCTTTTGTCCCAGTACATCGAAAATTGTGGAAGTGCGTACATGACTGGAATCGGCAATCTCTATCTGGTATGTAGCCGGATTTAATTTAGTGAATCCGAAGATTCCGTGCTCCTCCGGTCCGGAGGCCGTGTAGAACGAGGTCCAGTTTACTGGGGAGAGTTCCGGGAGCTCGGCCTGCATGGGATGGGCATTCCCGGATTGAACAAGGGAGTGGATATGGGGGCAAATACCCTCATTGCCCAGTTTCTGGGCCAGGCTGAAAGGCAGTCCGTCTAAGCCGATGACTACCGTTCTCTGTCTGTTTCTTTCCGTAATGTGCATAAAATATATTCTAACAGGAGAGGCGAGCGAAGGCCAGAGCAACAGAGCTGTTGACTAAAGAGAAGGTGCGCGGTAGTTGAATTGATCTCTGGTAGCGTGTTTTTTTTATTCAATTGCCCGGGTGGCGGAACGTGGTAGACGCCAGGGACTTAAAATCCCTTGAAGCTATGCTTCGTGCCGGTTCAAGTCCGGCCCCGGGCACCACGAATTTCAGGAGGCTAGGTTCGGCTTGGCCTCCATTTTTTTATGGGGCATTGAGTTTTTGAGCCGCAGGGTTTATATTAAAATTTTACGGGTAATGATAACAGGGTAGTGCCTTAGTAAGGAGAGAAATGGAGTGGAAGCTCAGAAAAAAAAGCGCATTTGTACGCAATTGTATTATTTGGGGGAAGAACGTTTCTTGGACGAGGAAATTCAAAAAAAAATCGGCCTGCATGCAGTTGCTTATTATGACAAGGGCAGGGACAGATATGAGAAGATTGCTCTTTTCGTGAACCCAGAATTAGCCAAGGAATATGTGCACGGTTTTAATACTGGGAGGAGCACGATTAGTGTGGAGAACAGGGAGAGGGAAGAGGTTGTCGAGCTGGTTCCGAACAACGAGAAGACAAAGTGTGAAGAGTGTGAACTGCAAGATCTGAAGATCCATCCTCCAGAGGAATAATCGGTCCCCCAATTTTAAATTGCCAGGCAAAAACCGGTTAAGGGAAATGCAAACCAATGTTGAGTCTATGGATTCAAGGTATTTAACTGTTTGCTGTATAGCCAAAAATGAACATCCATATATAGAGGAATGGGTTGCTCACCATTTGTTGGTAGGTGCGGAAAGGATCGTCGTTTTTGACAATGAAAGTGAACCATCACTTCAAAGAGTATTGAGAAAGTATATTGATCACGGACTGGTTGTTGTCCACGATATTTTCGGAGTTGGACAGCAATTGTCGGCTTATGACCGGGCTCTGGAATTTTACGGGCCCTCTTCCAGATGGATCGCTTTCATTGATGTGGATGAATTCCTTATCCCCAAGACGCATAGCGATGTACGTTTCATCCTAACGGATTATGAAGATTACGGCGCTTTGGGAATTCACTGGGTGGAATTCGGCTCTTCCGGACATCTCAAAAGACCTTGTAACTCCCAGATAAAAAATTTTGTCCACCGTTTTCCACTTCATTACCCCAAAAATATGCATATCAAATCTATTGTCCAGCCAGAAAGGGTAAAATATAGTTGTAGCCCTCACAGTTTTATATATTATCCCCCCTGGAACTGCGTAGATGAAAATTTTTTTCCTGTTGTCGGGGATGTTGCTCCATTTACTGCGGAGACAATTCAGTTAAATCATTATTTTTACAGGTCGCAGGAGGATTATTGCTATAAAGTTGAGCGAGGACGCAGCGACATAAGCGATAGTAATAACAGTAGGAATTATGCTCCTTTTTATACACAGTTGCAGAGAGCGACCATTTATGATGACAGTGCGTTGAAGTTTTCTCGGAAAATTGCTGCGGCATTTGATGATACCGACTCTTTTATACAAAGGATATGTGCTCGCCATAGGGAAAAAGAAAATTTGGACCATTATACAGATAAGGCTTTGGCCTATATCTCTATGGATATGACCAAAAAGGCAAGAAATCTGCTCAAAAGGCTTATGGTCTATCTTGCGGATAGAGATACTGTAAATTACGTTTGGTTTGAACTTTATAAGCAGGAGGGGGAATACTATAAAGCTCTAGAGATTCTATCCGAATCCTTTTCCCAGAAAATGGACCCTGGTTTGTGTATGGAATACGCGGAATTGCATCTCCAGATGGATAATCATTGCCCGTGTTACAACATGCTCCTATATATCCGGCACCACTTTTCCCAGGATTTGGATGCAAACAATCAATACCGCAACCGGTTTGAAGATCTTTGGAGCAAGGTTCAGCCTGATCTCGAGCCTTGAAACAGAGGCGCCTGCAAAAAAATATATTTTTGCAGGCAGTGTTAAGTTTTAAGTTGAAAGTTTTAAGTAAAATCAAAAAGTTATAAAGTTTAATCTGTGCGTTTAACTCCAGTATTCGACTTTTTGCAGATGCCTCTTGAAACAATGGGGGGGCGCTATTTCTGTGTGTGGAAGGGCCAGTTTGATTAAATGTCGCAGGTGCTAGGTCCATGAATCTGAATTATCTTACTATTTGTTGTATTGCCAAAAATGAACATCCATATGTAGAGGAATGGGTCGCTCACCATCTTGTGATAGGTGCGGAGAAGATTGTCATCTTTGATAATGAGAGTGATCCTCCTTTGTATCAGATGCTTGAGGACTATATTCAAAAAGGACTGGTTGCTGTTCACCCTGTCCAGGGTAAAGGGCAACAGATGTCGGCATATTACCAAGGATTAAAGCGTTACGGCCCCTTGTCCAAATGGATGGCTTTTATTGATGTGGACGAGTTCCTTATCCCCAAGAAATACAGCGATGTCCGCTTCATTTTAACTGATTATGAAGATTACGGTGCTTTGGGAGTGCACTGGGTGGAGTTTGGTTCTTCCGGCCATCTCAAAAGACCGGGCAAATCCCAGATAAAGAATTATGTCCACCGTTTCCCGCGGCACTATCCCAAAAACATGCACATCAAATCCATTGTTCAACCCGAGAGAGTGGAGTATACCTACACTGGACATAGTTTTAAATATTATCGCCCCTGGTACTGTGTGGACGAGAATTTTTTACCTGTTTCCGGCACGCAGTCCCCATTTACCGCGGATGTGATCCAGTTGAACCACTATTACTACAGATCCCAGGAGGACTACTGTCTTAAAGTTGAGCGGGGACGGGTAAGCAGGGAGGATGATAGAGGAAAGAGAAAACACGGTGCCTTCTATAGGCAACTGCAACAGGCGACCATATATGATGACAGTGCCCTGAAGTTTGCCCGAAAGGTTTCTATGGCCTTCGAAGCCCCTGAGTTGTTTATGGAAAGGATATGCAATCAAAAAAATGAAAGAAACAACCTGGAAAATTATGCGGATAAGGCACTTGGTTATATTTCCCAAGGCAGGACTAGTAGGGCAAAGATACTGATTAAGAGGTTAAAGGTCTGTTTGGCAAATAGGGATACTGTGAATTTTGTCTTATTCAAAATATATAAGCAGGAAGGAAGGTTCTATGAGGCCATCGAAGTTTTAATAGATTCTTTTTCCCGAGGGGTCGATCCTGGTTTGTGTATGGAATACGCGGATTTGCAGTTCCAGATGGGCAATCATTGTCGGTGTTACACCATGCTTTTATATATCCGGCACCACTTTTCCCAAAATTTGGACTCAAATAAACAATACCGAAGCCGTTTTGAAGATCTCTGGAATGAAGTGCAGCCATGTTTTCATGTCTGAAGAAATGGGAGTGGACCTTTTATTGTTTGACCTATTCTTATTGTCAAGATTTTTGGTTTTGCCCCGGCGGGAGCATGGGCTCCCGCCGGGGCAATTCTTATCTGGTGCGCATTAGCTGCCGGTTGCGGAATTTATGCAGCATATTCGGGTGATGCGCATTGTATTGCATATCCACCGTATGGCAGAGCTGGCAGTTCTTGTCCGCCCCAATTGGCAGGTTGTTCCCCTGATATTGCATGGGAGGAATATTGTCTCTGTCCTTTCCGTAGATATTTGTGGCCGGGTAATTGGCGTGGGTGGAACCGTGGCAAGCTTCGCACATCACTCCCATGTATCCAGTGCGCATGCGGAAGAGGCCTTTAGCGTTCTCTGTCCACTGGTTAAATGCGTTGACATCTTTCGAGACCGGTTTGCGAAAATCCTTGTGGCAGTTCAAGCAGTCCGGCTCATTTACCCAGGGCAGCCTGGGGTTGATCTTCGCCTTGGACCCCATTGTCCGGGGTCCGAGATGGCGCATTAGTTTGTCCACCTGCTTTCCTTTTCCTTTTTCGTGCTTGAGCAGGCTAAGGGCGTGGTCCTCCAGCGTCCCGTGACACGAGGTGCAATCCAACCCCACTCCGGCGTGTACTCCCCGCAGGCATCCGGTCGGCCCCGCGGCTGAGGCCGGATGGCATTTGAAGCAGGCCTCAGCCCCCCTGTCCGTGAGATAATTGGCATGCCATCCGTGTATTGCGGCGGGAAAGTTGGGTATTCCCGATTTCCCCTCGGTTCCAAGGACCGGGTCTGAGTGGCAACTCTGGCAGAGTTGGGGATTGCCCGCTTTGGCTTTTTCCAGCAGGTTGGTTTGGTTGATGCGGTCATGCACTTTGAGTATGTCCGTGGATGTTTTCTCGGAGAAACCCGCCACTCCATTTACCCGCCAGTCCCCACCGTGGCAGTTCTTGCACCCCATTTCCGTTGAAGTGGGGGCCACAAAACGGGTTTGGGCCAGTACTTCGCCTGTCTTTTCGTCTACAGCGGTTACCGTGTACAATGGATAAGGGTTGAAAGAGCCGTCTTCCGGGTAAGGGGTTACAGGGACCAGCGTAGCCTCAAAGGCGCCCAGTTCTTTGTCCATCTCCATTTCACCGTTGGTTACCGGATTCCCGGAAACACCAACGTTTTTGGGCAACTTTTCGCCTAAAAGGGGCTTGGAGAATTCCCAGAACCGGACCTCTTGTGCCGGATTCTCAAATCCCGACTGTACCTTGTATTTCAGTTCTACTCCTTCCGTGACTATTTCCGGCAGTTCCCCCTTGCGAATCAGTTGGGCATAGAGGTCATTAGCCGGGGGCAGGAGTATCCAGTATGGATCGCTGTCCGAGATACAATGCATGCCCAAGTTGTTCCAGGCCAGAAGGACATATTGGTCCCCTTTTTTATATTCAGGTATTTTAAAGGGCAAATCCTTTCTTCCTACTTGTTTTGTTTGCTTTGCTTCGTAACCTTGTAAATCTTTTACAATATACGCGGCCAAAGCTTTTCTTTCCTGCCGGGTCCCCAGGAAGGGCGGCATGTAATTGTTCATTTTGCCCATCCCGTTTAACATGGAATCCATGCCAAAAACCGATTCGAATTTGGCCGTAAGAGGAAGGATGTCGTTCATCGGGCCCCCTACGGAATGGCAACTGGAGCATTCCACCTGGAATATCTCCTGGCCCGCGGCCAGGCGGTTTTTATCCGTTATTTTGTTGTGCTCGGTCCACTTGGCGCATTTGAGTATCCCATTGTTATTTATTTCTTTTGCTTTGGCTACTGGTATGGAGTTGGAATACATGTAGTCGTAAATCAGATATGGCCTGCGTCCACCTTCACGCATGAATTCGAAGGAACCCATGTACAAAAGACCCAAAATCAGGATGAGTATGGTAGCCGTGCGCTGCATCCCCCGTGGAAGGCGTATGGTCATAAATAGCACGGCCAAAAACAGTATTGGGGAAAGATACAGAAACCAATTGATGTATGTGTCCATTTCCGGGGAAACCTGGAGGATGACTTCCCGGGTTGCCGGAGGTACGGCCTGCAGGTACCAATAACCGGAAACAAGCATGAGGATGAAAGGGATCGGCATCCATTTTACTGCATAGCGAACCATGTTCTGTCTTGTCTTGTCCTCTTTGAGGAATGAGGCGGTGACCAGGGCAAATATGGAGGCGAACACCAGGGAGATGAATGTCCGGAAAAATATAGAGGGCCAGAAGGTGGGGTTAAAAAAACCGCTCCAAAAGTTGCCGTTTCCCAGCCATCCACCCGGGGTGAGCATGAAATCGATTATACCGGTAATGATAAAAAGGGACATCCAGGCACAGATGAAATATATCCATCCCACTTTAAGGTGTTGCTGCCTTTGCATTTTCCCGAAGGTATAGAAATAGACGAAAAGGGCGACTATTTCCCCCACGAAAAAGACCCATTCCGTGGCCCAGGCAAAAACAAAATTGTGGATTAAAACCGAGGTGGCCCCCGGAGAGAGAAGGGCAATGGTGAACCAGATACCCACTCCGGTAAGTCCGCCGAAAACCATGGTCAAAAGCAGGAAAAACTTGGAGTGCTTGTGTGTATAATCCAGGATCGCAGGGGAGTTTTCTCGGTAGCCTTTCTTCTCGCACAGGATAAGAAAAAGACCGCCTCCCACCGCGAAATGGGCAACGTAAACGTGAACAACTGCCACAAGAGCTATCCAGAATCCCCCGCCCAGAGTTGTCAGTTCCCATACCGGATAATTCATTTAGCCCTCCTTACTGCTTTTGGCGGCCAGATTGAGCATGTAGGCAACCAGGCCCAGACCGATGACCAGTGCAAGGAAAAAGACTATCATCGGGGAATATTGAGGATTTACCTTCAAATCAGACGGGTGGAAGTATGGCTGCAGGTATTCAATGCGGACAAAATCGCGCATAAGGGCCATGAATGCGATAGTGAGCACTGTGCTCGCAGTCGCGGGCCATACTCGTCGGGTGAACCCGAAGGCCAAGGTGAGAACGGCAGCGAGTAGACCAATAAGTAAAATCGCTGTATTCAGCCCGGAACCTCCCATGAAGGAAAGCATGATTTCCTGGGGGAGACTAATCAGAAACCAGAAGCCGATAAGTACTTGGAGCACGGTGGCGTATGTGAACCAACGCATGCCTTGGTTAATTCTGTTTTCCCGGTCCGGGATGTTCTTGCGCAATTTTCCCAGAAGGGCCTGAAAGAGCCCGCCAACAGCCACGGAGGCAACTACAAAGTGTAGATAGCGGGGCCAAAGAGTGGGGTCCCCCAAATTCAGTAACGTTCCGGAACGGTTGTCAAAATATCCTTTCCATTTCTCCGGGCCAAGCATAAGGGTCATGTTGTTGGTGAACATAAAGGCCACTATCAAAGCCAGGACCACAGTTATGCCGATGAAAACCGTCCTTGTTCCGGGCATTTTGTCGAAGCGGAAGTCGTAGATGTAAGCACTGTAATAGAGGAGTATTAGTATACCTATAAGGGACAGCCAATAAACGGCCATAAGCACCGAACTCACATAGATGAACTGGCCGTAGAGGACTTGGAGGAAAAGGAAAGGGGCTACTCCCAGATTAATGGTAAAGGCGATGGTATAGGGTAGTTTGGTGGAGATATCTTTGCTTATTTTGGAATCCTGATCTTTGTTTCTTATGTCTCCGATAAGGGCCATGATGGCCGAGCCGAGCATAACGTTCATAAAAAGCAAATGGAGGACAAAAGTGAGGATGAGCAAGAAATAAAGCCACCCCCAGGCCACGGGGAGTGCATCTGCTGCGGGGATTAGCTGGTGTGCAGTCATGGGTCCTCCTTTACCAAGCTTGCCGTTCTTTAATTTATATGCATACTTTGTCTAAAATATTAACCAGCGTCAATCAAGTTTTTGCAAAATATTGGCATGAATCCCGTGGTTTGGGGAGAAAAAAGCTGTTTTGGGCAGTGCCCTTCAGTATATTCAGTGTTGCCGTTTCTTTTTTCCTGTGTTTTTCTGGGCAAAAGAGTTGAGAATTTTTGAGGCAAAGGTTAAACACAATTTAGAGGGGATGGAGATGCCGGAACATAGAAAAAGGATGCGGGTAGAGATTGACGCGTTTGCCTGCTTGCGCTGTGCACAGGGAAAATTCACAACCCGTACCTTGAATATAAGTCTGCGCGGGGTGCTTTTGAACCCGCTTTCCGGCCCGGAGCCAGGGGAGCACTGTTCCCTGCAGGTTGCCCTGGATTCCGGTTTGGAAATGACTTTTACGGTGCAGGTGGTGCGTACTGATGAAGACGGGCTCGGACTCAGGTTTGAGAGTATGGATGAAGAAAGTTTTCGCCATTTGCGTAATTTTATCCGTTTTCATGCCCTTGACGCGGATCAGGTGGATCGGGAGATTTTCTCCCATGCCTTTGAGGTTACAAAGTAGATTGCAAGGAGACTGGAGGATATAGATGTTTTCGCGTTGCCTTATAACGGCAGGGATACTGTGTATGTTTGTGTTGTCCAACGGGGTAGGGGTGCCTGAAGCCCGGGCCCAGGAACTAGTGGTTCTGGAAAATGGGTTGCAGGTGCTTATTCAGGAGGATGAACGTTTTCCTTTGGTCTCCATGCGCTTGTATGTGCATGCCGGTTCGGCTTATGAAAAACCCGGTCAAGCCGGGATTTCCCATTTATTAGAGCATATGGTTTTCAAGGGGACGGAAAAAAGGGATGCCGGAGAAATTGCTGAAGATGTGGAAAAAGTCGGAGGAAAAATAAACGCGGCTACCAGCTTCGACCATACCATGTATAAAGTGGACCTCCCGGCAAAGAACTGGTCGCTGGGGTTTGATGTCCTAAAGGATATGATTTTTGGCTCTAACTTGGATGCCGGTGAGCTCAAGAGTGAAAAAAGCGTGGTGATGTCCGAGCTGGAAAGGGGAGAAGACAATCCGGGACGGCTTCTCTTTAAGTCAATACAAAAGAATGTTTGGAAGGAGTTGCCCTACGCTCGGCCGATTATCGGTTACCCGGAGACTGTAAAAGAATTGAGCAGCCAGGACCTAAAGAATTATATTGATCGTTTGTATCAACCGCAATCCATGCTCTTGGTGGTCTGCGGGGATGTGCAGAAAGAGGAGGTCCTCCGGAAAGTGCGCCAGTATTTTGGGGGGCTACAAAATGACCATACGGTTATCCCTCCTCGGTCCGGGGATCCCATTGATCAGAAAGCCCCTCGTATTGATATCCGCACCGGGCCCTGGAAAAAGGCTTATCTGGGCATTTCCTTCCCACTGCCGGCTCTGAGCTCTCCACGGTCCGCGGATTTGGAGGTCCTGGCCCATATGCTGGGCGGGGATAAGAGTTCTTATTTGTACCGTAAATACAAGTACCGCAAGCAGTTGGTAGATCAGATTTCCTGTTCGGCATTGATGCTGGAGAGGGGGGGGATGCTCTATATACGCGTGGTACTTCCCCCGGACAGCATAGATCCTTTCTGGAAGAGTTTTGCCTCGGACATGGCCTCTCTTACAGTTGATTCTTTCAGTGAGGAAATGCTGGATCGGGCCAAAGTCAATATAGAGGACGAACTGTTTTCTTCCAAGGAGACCCTGGGCGGCTTGGCTTCCAAGTTGGGGTACTTTCAGTTCTTTGAGCACTCCACGCGGGCCGAGGACAAATATATCTATGAACTGCGCCACGTGGACAGGGAAAAGGTGCAGTCGAGTATAGACCGCTACCTTGGGCCCCAGCATCTAAATGCAGCGGTACTGCTACCGGAGTCGGTGCAAGTGGACCGGGGGACTTTCCGGGAGACCCTTTTGCATAATTGGTCGTCTAAGGAAACAGCAAACAAGACTGTTTCCCGGGGCAGATCGTTGGAAAAGGAGCGGGAAGTGTTGGATTTGGGCCAAGATCAGACGCTGGTAATCCTTGAAGATTCCAGCCTCCCTTACACGGCTTTGAATATATCCTGGCCGGGGGGGGATAAGATGCTCGGCAAGAATGAGGCCGGATTGGCCGAACTCACTGCCGGAAGTCTGACAAGGGGAACCTCCAATAAGACAACCACCGAGATACAGGATTTTCTATCCCAGCGCGCGGCGGATCTGGATGCCGGATCAAGCCGGGATAGCTTTTCCGTGCAAGCCAAGTTCCCGGTTCGATACAGCAAGGATATGTACGGATTGGTCCGGGAAATTCTTTTCCATCCCCAATTCGCCCCGGAAGAAGTCCAGAAGGCCATCCGGGAACAGATAGCCGAGATACAAAGTCGGGATGATCGCCCCCAGGGTTTTATGTTCCGTCGTCTCTTCCCCTTTTTATTCTCGCAGGGCCCGCTGAACATGTTTCATCTGGGACAGGTCTCCGAGCTAAAGAAAATGGATGCGACCGATGTACGCTCTTTTTGGCAAGACCAACTTTCCCGGCCTTGTGTGATTACTGTCTGTGGCCAGATAGAGAGGGATCCTCTGGACAAGTTGGTACGGAAAATACGGGAAAAAGAAGTACGTGTTTCTCCAAATGAGAAAGAAAGCCATTGGGGCGAAAAACGGGAGCAGACATATAAACTGGATGACAGGAATCAGGCCCACGCCATGCTGGTTTTTCCTGTTCCCGGACTCAAAAACGAGGACACCCCGGCGCTTAAGGTCCTGAAAACAGTACTGGCTGGACAGGGTGGAATCCTTTTTCGCGAACTGCGGGACGAGAAAGGTTTGGGGTATAGCGTGACCTCTTTTTTGTGGCAGACCCCCAAAAAGGGTTTTCTGGC
>CAYNNQ010000009.1:30027-79180 GCA_964398785.1 uncultured Desulfovibrionales bacterium
TGGGGTATAGCGTGACCTCTTTTTTGTGGCAGACCCCCAAAAAGGGTTTTCTGGCCTTTTATATAGGCATTTATCCGGAAAAGGAAAAACAGGCGGTTGAGGGATTTAAAAGAATTATCCGTCGTTTGCGCACAGATTCCCTGGGAGAGGAAAAAATAGAGCGGGCGGAAAACATGATATCCGCCGGATACTACCGCAATCACCAGACATTGGATTCGCGCAGCAGCGAGGCCGCTTCTCTCCTAACCATGGGGTTGGGGCTCGATTTCAAGAAAAAGATGATTGAAAGAGTTAAAGAAGTGGATGCGGAGGAACTGCGGGAGGTAGCTCAAAAGTATTTGCGCATGGACAAGTCCTACTTCATGGATGTTCTCCCGGAGTGATCGATGTTCTTGCGGGAGGGGGTGTTTGTATTTAATTTACCGCAGCCTTTGCTGTGTTCCTTTTCCAGCAGGAGGAGTTTTTCCTTGATCTTTAGTCCCGAACTGAACCCTCCCGGTGAGTTTTGTCCTACCACCCGGTGACAGGGCACGATCACCGGCCAGAGATTGCGGGCCATGGTTTGTCCTACTGCCCGGGCCGCTCCTGGAGAACCGCTCAATTCGGCCAATCCTTTGTAGGTGATGGTGTAACCGAAAGGTACTTGTTTTTTAAGAATACTTAGTACCCGGGCCTGAAAAGGGGACATGCACTGGAAGGGCAAGGGGAGCTCCCTTATGACCGGCCAGTTTTCCACACTGTATTCGGTTATCGCCCTGGCCAGTCCCGGGTGGCGGGGCACCGAGGTTTCGCCTTGGAAGGCCAGTCCTTGCGCAGGGAGTATTTCGGTTTTTTCCAGCATGGATCCCCGCCACTTGAGTTTTAACCCGAAGTAGTCGTTGGAGATTATTTCCGTGCAAGGCATATCATGCTCCTCCGGGATGTGTTCATTTACCTTTGCTGGTGAACCACTTCGGGATGCCCTGTCCATGCCATGCTTGTCCCTGCCAGAGTCCTTTATTTTGCAGTTCGGAATGGATCGTTTGGAGGATATCTTGTTTATTTTCCGCCCATGCCGGGGCAATGAGTTCTCCGGGAGCGGGATCACCGTTAAGCCTGTGAATTACTGTCCATGGATGTAGCCGGACCAGGGAGGAGGTGACCCAGTCCACATATTCCTTTTGGGTCAGGGGGATATATGCGCCTTGCTTGTAAAGGGTGCTAAGCTCTGTATCCTGGCAGATATACAGATTATGGATCTTTACTCCCTGCAGGGGGAAGCGATTCAGATAAGCCACGGTCTGTAAAAAGTCCCTTTTTTCTTCGCCGGGCAGTCCGGCAATGACATGGGCGCATACCTTTAGTCCGTGTCTATGCGCCATCTCACAGGCCGAAGCGAAACACTCGGCATCGTGTCCCCGGTTTATCAGTTTTAAGGTACGGTCATGGCAACTCTGCAAACCCAACTCTAACCACACTTCTTCCCAGGGCTGTCGGGCAATAAGAGCGCATTTGTCTTCATCCAAGCAATCCGGCCTGGTCCCTATACACATCCCCACGGAATGCGGCAGGCGAGAAATTTCCCTCAGGATTTTTTCCAGGCGGGATTGGGGGCCGTGAGTATTGGTGAAGGATTGCAAATAGATCAAGAACAGCTCGGCCTTGAATCTGCGCTTTAACCTGGATTGCCAATGCAGGTACTGCTCTGTTAAAGACATTCCTTTATTTCCCAGGCCGGTACCGGAACCTTGAGGGTTGCAAAAGATGCACCCCCGCGAGGATATAGTCCCATCCCTGTTGGGGCAGCAGTTAAGTCCGTCCAAGGGGACTTTTTGGACTCTCTGCCCGAATTTGTTCCGCAGATAGACGGAAAAAGGATAAAATTGGTTGGACATAAATATCGTTTAGCTCAATAAGAATACTTGAATATAGCCCAAGAAAAGTATATACTCAAGGAATAGTGTGCGGAGAAATCTGCTACAACTACCAATAACCATTTGAGAGGACGGGTGCATAGATGGCAAAGATTTTTAACCGGATTTTTGGAATGTTTTCCAGCGACTTGGCCTTGGATCTGGGTACTGCGAATACTTGTGTGTGTGTGAAGGGGCAGGGGATAATCTTGAGCGAACCTTCGGTGGTAGCAGTTAAACGGGACAGCAAAGGAGTGAATAAAGTACTGGCCGTGGGATTGGATGCAAAAAAGATGCTGGGCAGGACCCCAGGGAATATTACGGCAATAAGGCCGATGAAGGACGGTGTGATTGCTGATTTTGAAGTTACCGAGGCCATGCTACGGCATTTCATAACCAAAGCGCATAACAGCCGGCGCTTGGTCAGGCCTAGGATAATTATCTGTGTCCCTACCGGCATCACCCAAGTTGAAAAGCGTGCGGTCAAGGAATCGGCTGAGAGCGCCGGGGCCAGAGAGGTGTATTTGATTGAAGAGCCCATGGCTGCAGCGATCGGAGCCAATCTGCCCATTACCGAACCAACATCGAACATGGTAGTGGATATAGGTGGGGGGACCACGGAAGTTGCGGTGATTTCCCTTTCCGGGGTGGTGTACAGCCGTTCGGTGCGAATGGGCGGAGACAAGATGGATGACGCCATCCGCCACCATGTTAAAAGAAAATACAATATGCTTATCGGGGAGGGGTCGGCGGAACAGATCAAAACAGAGATCGGTACAGCCTATGATTCGGACGAGGAATTGGAAATGGAGGTAAAAGGCCGTGATCTGGTTTCCGGGATACCGCAGCATATAAAGATAACCTCTTCGGAGGTGCGTAAGGCGATTTCCGAACAGGTGGACAGTATTGTCCAAGGGGTACGTATAGCCTTGGAACAGACTCCTCCGGAACTGGCCGCGGACATTGTGGACCGGGGGATTGTTATTACCGGCGGAGGGGCGTTACTCAAGGGCTTGGATCAACTGTTGCGCGAGGAAACCTCCCTCCCCATCACTGTTGTTGATGACCCCCTGTCAACTGTGGCTCTGGGATCGGGGAAGGTCCTGGACAGCCTGGAAGTACTCAAGGAAGTCACGGTCGATTAAACCGCGGACCGTATGTTGAAAAAATGTCTTTGGATAGTGGTTGTTTTTCTGGTTGCTTACCTGAGCCTCTATACCTGGAATTGGAAAACGCATTACCTGGATAGACTGGCCACGGATACCGGCCTGGAAGCAGTGGGGTGGGTTCTTCTCCCGGGTGATCTTTTGAGGGACAAGGGCACCCAACTGTGGAACAGGTATATGTATCTGGTGGGGGTGCGCAAGGAGAATGAACGCTTGCGTTCCCGACTGGATAAAGCAAGAAACGAGTTGCATACTTTGCGTGCCCGGGCCCGGGAGGCAAAAAGGCTGCAAAGACTTATGGATTTCCGCCCGCCCCCGGCGTGGGAAATGCAGGGGGCCAGGATCGTGGGGCAGAGACTGGGGTCTACCGGGGCGTTGCAGACCATAATAGTGGATAAGGGTGAAAAACACGGGGTGCACCGCGATCAGCCCGTTGTATGCCCGGCCGGGGTGGTCGGCAGGGTCTACAAGGTCGCCCCGCATTTTTCCCAGGTCCTTTTGTTAACTGACCCCAACAGTCGACTTCCGGTCATAAGCAAGGATAAGCGCATACAGGCCATAGCCGGAGGTCGTGGGCCGGGCAAGGCACTTAGTGTGGATTACGTTTCCCGGACTGCACCCTTAAAAAAAGGAAAGACCCTGCTTACCTCCGGACTGGCCGGAGTCTTTCCCAAAGGCTTTCCCGTGGGACGGGTGACAGATATTCGCATATCCGAAGTTTCCCTGTTTCAGGTGGTCCAATGTAAACCGGTTGTGGATGTTTCCGGACTGGAGGAAGTCTTCATCCTGAGTGGGGGCAACAGTGGGGAGAACCGGGAAATATCCACCTCCGGACGCTAGATCATGCGGATGTTTTTTTTCATACTGGCAATTACCTTGGTGGCCGTCTGGGTACAAGCCCTGCTCCCAGGTATGGGGGCCCTGGTCCCCGGTTTTGTCCTTTTGTTGCAGTACAGTCGTTTTCATCCCCTAATATGGACAGTACTGGCCTGGACCCTTTTACAGGAAGGGGCGGGGTCGCTTGCCTTCGGTGGAATGTTCCTTGTCTGTGCCGGGATCTGGGCAGTTTTTCTTGCAGGAAATAACCTTTTCGAAAAGGACAATATTTTCTTTGTCGGAGGGGTGCTTTTTTTTGCCGTTTTGTGGAAGGAGGTGGTTTTGTGGATCATGACAGGCCTGCAGGACATCTCCTTGTCTTGCGGCCTTTTTTCTTCTTTGAACTTGCTGCAACAGATGGCAGTTTATTTCTTTTTGTATATCCTTTATTCTGCGGGGTTCAGTCGCTTTGTCCTGGGAAAGTGATTCAAGCAGAGATTTTTTTTGGCGGCAAAAGTGCGGCCCCCGGTTTATCCTCTTTTTGATACTGGCTCTTTTTGCGGTGTATGCCCTTAGACTGTGGTATCTGCAGATATACAAGGGGGAGTATTTCGCGCGTAAATCCGAGGACAACAAGCAAAGAAGGCTTTCACTGTATGCCCCCCGGGGCCGTCTCCTGGACCGTGACGGCCGCCTTCTCGCCATCAATGAACCTTCCTATAGTCTGGCCATAGTCCGAGAGGACTGTAAAGACATTCAAAAGACCCTGGAAGATATAAGCAGGCGCACCGGAGTCCCTCTGCCGGAGATCAAAATGAGCTACAGGGAGGGCACGAAAAAGATAAAACCGTTCAATAACCAAGTACTCATTCCTAATCTGACTTTTACCCAGTTGGCGCATGTCCAAGGACATGCCCAGCATCTGCCTGGCGTGCATATTGTTGTGCGTCCCCGACGTCATTATGTTAAGCCCTTTGCCCTATCCCATGTGCTCGGCTATGTGGCCCAGGCGGACGAGGAAGAACTGGCCGCGAACGACAATTTGAGCTTGGGGGATAATGTGGGCAAGCAGGGGCTGGAAGCGGTTCTGGAAGAGCGGTTGCGCGGCGAAAAGGGGCTTAAGCAGCTTGAAGTCGATGCAATGGGGCGGATAATCCGGGAGAAGGTTCTTTCCCATCCCCGTCCTGGTGAAGATATCCGCTTGAGTCTGGATCTTTCCTTGCAGGCCAAGGTATATGAACTTATGCAGGACAAGACCGGGGGGGTGGTGGTTATGGACCCGGACAAGGGCCAGCTACTAGCCCTTGTAAGCGTACCCGGATACAACAGTAACGATTTTGTCCAGGGGCTGAGCGAGAAGCAATGGAAGAAAATGAGCGAGGATTCCAGACATCCCTTGCAGAATAGATGTATACAAAGCGCTTATCCGCCTGGATCCGTGTTCAAGCTGTTGGTCTCCGCATGCGGGCTTATGCGGGATACGATTGACCCGCAAAAGGAAGTTTATTGCCCCGGGGAGTACAAATTGGGACGCAGGGTCTTTCATTGCTGGAAAGAAAGGGGACACGGACAGGTTGATTTTGAACGTTCCCTGATAGAGTCCTGCGATGTGTATTATTACAAGCTGGGAGAAAAGATTGGGGTGCATCCCTTGGCTGAATTCGCGCGCAAATGCGGGTGGGGCAGAGAAACAGGGATTTCCCTTTTGCATGAAAACGCTGGGCTCATACCGGACCGGCAATGGAAAAAAAAGAAGTATGGCCAAAAATGGCAAGGAGGAGAGACATTGAACATGTCCATAGGCCAGGGGTACGTTCTGGCCACTCCCCTGCAGGTGGCTAGATATGTCAGTGCTCTGCTCAACGGGGGACGTCTTTATCGCCCCTCTCTTCTTTTATCCCGGGCAAAGCAGGACCCGGAAAAGATCCCGGTGGATGCCCGGGTGCGCAGGTTGATTACCCGGACCATGATCAAGACTGTGGAGGAGCCGCACGGCACTGCCTGGCGTCTGCGCAACGATAAAGCCACTATTGGGGGAAAGACCGGAACCGCTCAAGTGGTTAAGCTCATGGAAAAACACGAGGACAAGGATGTTGAGGAGGTCCCTTATCGTTTCCGAGACCACGCCTGGATGGCCAGTTTTGGGAGGAAAGGGGACGAGCGTTATGTAGTTGTGGCCCTTCTGGAGCACGGAGGACACGGCGGTTCCGCTGCCGGGCCTATTGTGGACAAAATCTACGACTTTTTGTTTTCTACAGACGATGTTTGATCGCAGACTGTTATCTCATTTGAATTGGCCAGTCCTGGGACTGGCTTTGATTATCTTCGTCGCTGGTGTCCTTAACCTGTATTCAGCCAGCGCCATGCGGGTGGAGGGTGGTGTGGCTCTCACCCCCTTTTATAAAAAACAGCTCCTTTGGGGGGGCATTTCTTTGGGGGGCATGCTTTTGTGCATGCTTCTGGATTATCGGCATCTGTTTATCTTGTCCTGGTATTTGTACATTGTGACTTTGATTTTGCTTGTATGGGTGCTTGTTGCCGGAGAGACCATAGGTGGGTCCCAGCGTTGGCTGGACATGGGGCTTTTCAAGCTTCAACCCAGCGAAATAGCCAAAGTCAGTGTTTTGCTTTTGGGGGCGAGGATGCTCTCCAAAGTTGAAGGTTTGGCCGGTTGGTTGGACTTGTTCAGAATTGGCCTGATGGTAGCTGTAGCCGGTTTTTTGATTATAAACCAGCCGGATTTGGGGACCGCGCTTATTCTTGTCCTGCTTGTCGGGGGGATGGTTATTTTTGCTGGACTGCGCCCTTCCGTGCTCAAGTCCATATTGGTTGTTTTCCCTTTAGTTCTGCCTTTTGGCTGGTTTTTCCTGCACGATTATCAAAAAGAGCGTATATTGACTTTCCTAAACCCGGGGAGCGACCCCCTGGGAGGAGGATACCATATCATTCAATCCAAAATAGCTACCGGATCCGGAGGCTTCTGGGGCAAGGGGTTTTTGGAAGGAACCCAGAGCCAGTTGCGTTTTTTGCCGGAAAAGCATACAGATTTTGCATTCGCCGTCTTTGCCGAAGAGTGGGGCTTTATCGGAGCCATAACGCTCCTTTTTTTGTTTTGTGCCCTTTTGTATCAGGTGTTCCGGACATCCCTGGAAGCCAAGGACGACTTCGGGCGCTATTTGTGCATAGGGGTGTTCTTTTATTTCTTTTGGCAAATTCTGGTGAACATGGGGATGGTCTTGGGGCTGATGCCGGTAGTGGGCATGCCCCTGCCGTTTGTAAGCTACGGAGGAAGTGCCTCGGTAGTTAATTTTTGTCTTGTGGGGTTGGTGTTAAACGTCTCCATGCGCCGGTTTATGTTCAAACGGACATGATGCAAATTAGAATGCGGGAGTACAAATGGCCAAGGAAGAAATAAACGCCTTTTTGGGCACCGGGACTTCTTATCAGGGAAAACTCATTTTTCAGGGTTCGGTCCGTATCGACGGGGAGTTCAACGGGGAAATACAATCCGAGGGGACTTTGGTCGTGGGCAAGGAGGCCAAGGTGAAAGGGACTATAGCCGTGGGACAGCTGGTGCAAAGTGGCTGTATCGAAGGGGATGTCCAAGCCAAGGAAAAGGCGGTTTTATACAAGGATGCTGATTTCTACGGGACTCTTCAGGCCCCGATTATGGTTGTCGAGGAAGGAGCAAAGGTGAAGGGGCAGATAAATATGGAGGGAAATGACTCCCCCACTCCCGGTGATAGAGACGTTCAAGAAGAGGAACAGTAGGGAAAAATTCGTGAAAACCCGCACAATATTGATTATGCGGGAGTATTTGCAAGTTGTGTTCTTTAAGGGGAATCAAAAATACTTTGACACAATTTTTTAAATTGGCTAAAGGCCAACTGACTTTGAACTAAATTTCACATAGTCTGAGGGGGCAGTATGATAGAACTCAATGTTACTTTCTTTATTCAGCTGGTCAATTTCTTGATTCTCCTCTTGGTGCTGAATCTTATCCTTTTTCGGCCGATTCGGGGTATAATCAAAAAGAGGGCTGATGTTATGGCCCAAGGTCTGGAGGAAGCGGAAAAGTTTTCCTCTGAGGCGGATGAAAAGTTGAATTCCTACGAGGCCAAATTGCAGGAGGCACGCGAGGAGGCCAATGAAATCCGCGCGGCCAAGAAACAGGAAGGTCAAGAAGAGGAGAAGGCCAAACTGGATGCCGCCAGTTCGGAGGCGGCGAAGATCATCCAGGATGCACGGGAAAAAATCGCCAAGGAAAAGGAGTCCGCACTGTCTTCGCTCAAGGGCAAGGTGGACGATTTTGCTAAAAAGGCAACTGAAAAAGTGCTGGGCCAGGCCTAATTATTTCCAAACAAGGAGGGGCGAGCATTGATAAACTACAAGAGGGTGTTCATGGCTCTGGCCGTAGTCGTTTTATCAGCCGGAGCGGCTGTTGCGGCCGAGCATGGAGGTGGTACTGACGCCTCCAAATGGTGGGATCTCCTGTGGCGGGCGATAAATTTTGTAATTTTTATCTGGATAATTTATAAGCTGGCCGGAAAAAGGATGAAAGATTTCTTTTCCGGGAGGAGCTACCGGATAGAAAATGAACTGAATGACTTGGAACGGCGCCGCAATGAGGCCGAGGCCAAGCTCAAAGATGTGGAAAGCAGGATCGCCAATATCGATCAGGAGCGAGAGGAGATTTTGAACTCCGCCAGGGAGCAGGGCGAGGCCATTAAACAAAATATTATTGAGAAAGCGGAAAAGACGGCGGAGCAAATTCGGGAGCAGGCCCGGGCCGGTGCTGAGCAGGAGGCCAATCAGACTGTGGCCGCGCTCAGGGCTGAAATGGCGGAGATGGTCGCCGAAGCCGCGGAAAAGTTGGTGCGGGAACAGCTGACTGAAGAGCAGCACAAGAGATTGATCAATGATTATCTGGAAAAGGTGGTGCTAAATTGAGTAGCGATATCATAGCAAGAAGGTATTCACGTGCCCTATATGCTATCGGGCAGGAGCAGGGTGAAGATCAGCTCGCCGCCTTTGGCAAGGATTTGGGTAAAGTCATGGAAGTCGTGGATCAAGCTCCGGAGATGCTGCGCGTCTTCCAAAATCCCATTTTTACCATCGAGGAAAAAAAGGCGGTCATGCAAAAGATCTTAGACAAGCTGGACTTGTCCAAGACAGTCGTTAATTTTTGCCTTTTTCTCGGAGACAAGGATAGATTGGGCTTTTTGCCGCAAATCGTGGATTATTTCAATGGACTTCTGGATGAAGCTCAAGGGGTTCTCCGGGGCGAATTGGTAACTGCCGTGGACCTGGATGAGGAAATGAAGACTACAGTTAAAAGCAAGCTTGAGCAGCAGTCCGGGAATACGGTCTATCTGGATTATCAGGTTGATCAGCAGATCCTGGGTGGTCTTAGACTCAAGGTGGGGGATAAAGTCCTGGATGCCAGCTTAAAGGCACAACTGGAAATTCTGAAAGAAAATATCAAGAGGGGTGAGTAGTGGCTATGCAAATCAAAGCAGAAGAAATCAGCCAGATTATTGAGGATCAGATTAAAAACTATGAACAGCGCGTGGAGATGAGTGAGACAGGCGTTGTTCTCTCTGTAGGGGATGGAATCGCTCGGGTCTATGGTGTGGATAATGCCATGGCCATGGAGCTTTTGGAATTCCCGGGCGGAGTCCAGGGGATGGTTTTGAATCTGGAGGAAGACAGTGTAGGTGTTGTCCTTCTGGGCGAGGACACAGAAATCAAGGAAGGCGATCTGGTCAAAAGGACCGGCAAAATTGTTCAGGTTCCCGTGGGAGAGGCTGTAAAGGGCAGGGTTATTGATCCCTTGGGCAATCCCTTGGACGGCCAGGGCCCGATTCAGGCCAGTGAATACGGAAAATTGGAGACCAAAGCCCCGGGTATCGTCCCTCGAAAATCGGTTCACGAGCCCATGTATACCGGTCTAAAGGCCATTGACGCCATGACTCCCATTGGCCGGGGACAGCGTGAGCTTATCATTGGTGACCGCCAGGTGGGAAAGACCGCAATCGGCGTAGATTCCATTCTTGCTCAGAAAGAAAGCGATGTGCACTGTTTTTATGTGGCCATTGGCCAGAAAAAGGCAGCTGTAGCTCAAGTGGTGGACGTGTTGCGCAAGCACGGGGCCATGGAGTTCACTACCGTAATTTCCGCTACAGCCGATGACCCGGCCTCCCTGCAGTTTATCGCGCCCTACGCCGGCTGTGCCATGGGTGAACATCACCGGGACAACGGAAGACATGCCCTGATTATTTACGATGATCTTTCCAAACAGGCGGTGGCCTACAGGCAGATGTCCTTGCTATTGCGCCGTCCTCCCGGCCGCGAGGCCTTTCCTGGGGACGTATTCTATCTGCATTCCCGCCTCTTGGAACGTGCGGCCAAAATGAGCGACGACAAAGGCGCTGGCTCGCTTACCGCATTGCCTTTGATCGAGACCCAGGCGGGCGACGTTTCTGCATATATCCCGACCAACGTTATTTCCATTACCGACGGCCAGGTGTATTTGGAACCAGATTTATTCTATGCTGGTGTGCGCCCGGCTATTAATGTCGGTCTTTCCGTGTCCCGTGTCGGTGGATCGGCCCAGGTCAAGGCGATGAAAAAAGTGGCCGGTACCTTGCGCCTGGACCTTGCGCAGTACCGTGAATTGGCAGCCTTTGCCCAATTCGGCTCTGATCTGGACAAAGCTACTCAGGAAAAACTTACGCGCGGCGAACGGATGGTGGAGCTGCTGAAACAACCGCAGTATCAGCCCATGCCGGTTGAAGAGCAGGTGGTTTCCCTATTTTCCGGAACCAAGGGGTACATGGACGATCTTGAAACGGAACAGGTGAGCAAGTTCGAGCGGGAACTGCTTGAGTTCATGCGCAATCAGAAAGCAGATGTTTTGTCCGAGATCAGAGAGAAGCAGACAATGGATGAAGATTTGGAGAAGAAGGTTGGGGCTGCTGTCGACGAGTTCAAGAAGGGCTTTAAGGCCTAAAAGTGAAGGAGAGAATAGATGGCCTCACTTAGGGACATAAAACAACAGATAAGCGCAGTTAAAAAGACGAAGCAGATCACAAGGGCCATGAACATGGTTGCTTCGGCTAAATTGCGCAAAGCTCAGGACAGGATTGAGCGTTTTCGTCCCTATGCAGATAAATACAAGGAGACGATAGGCGAACTCTCCTCACGTGCGGACAGCAATGCACATCCTCTTTTGGAGAAACGTGAAGAGATCCACAATGTGGGTATTATCATGGTTACCTCGGAAAAAGGACTTTGCGGCAGCTTTAATGCGAATATCAGCAAAAAAGCCAAAGAGCTGGCCGATAAGTGTGCTTCCGAGGGGAAAAATGCCTATACATTCTGCGTAGGGAAAAAGGGCTGTGATTTCATGCGCAAGCGCAACTATGAAATCATGGACAGGAAAGCCGATGTAATGAACAGCTTTGATTTCCAGCTGGCGTTGGATATCGGGGAAACGGTAATAGAAAAATATCTTGCTGCTGAATTGGACGAAGTCCACATAGTCTACGGAAAGTTCGTGAACGTGGTCAAACAACTTTCCGTGTCCGCGCAGATCCTGCCGGTTGTCCCGGAAGAAGGAGAGGATGAAGAGGGCTCCGGCAGCAGTGAATATATTTTTGAGCCCTCAGTAGAAGGGCTTTTGGCCGAACTTTTACCCAAGTATGTAAAAGTCCAGATATACAGAGGCCTTTTGGATACATCTGCCAGCGAGCACGCGGCCAGAATGAATGCAATGGATAATGCCACCAAAAACTGTGACGAAATGGTGGATAATTTGACCCATGCATACAATAAAGCCAGACAAGCAAGCATCACCACGGAGCTGATGGATATAGTTGGCGGTGCTGAAGCACTCAAACAAGGATAAGAGGGGGCTTTGATAAATGAGTGAACAAAATGTGGGAAAAATAGTACAGGTTATTGGGCCGGTTGTAGACGCAGAGTTTCCGGAAGGACAGCTTCCCAATCTAATGAATGCGTTGTACATAACTAATCCGGCTCTTGGCGAGGAGGAGGACAATCTTGTTGTCGAGGTTGCTCAGCAGCTGGGGAACAACGTTGTCCGCTGCATCGCCATGGATGGAACCGATGGGTTGGTGCGGGGAATGGATGTCAAGGATGCGGGGAAACCCATAGCCACGCCCGTTGGCAAGGCTTCCTTGGGAAGGATCCTCAATGTTGTCGGCCGCCCCGTGGACGAACAGGGCCCCGTTGATGAGTCCAAGACCAGACCCATTCACAGGGAATCTCCTTCCTTTGTGGAACAGAGCACGGAGATTGAGCTCCTGGAGACCGGCGTCAAGGTTATTGATCTCCTGGTGCCATTCCCCAAGGGGGGTAAAATGGGCATGTTTGGCGGTGCCGGTGTGGGCAAGACTGTTGTCCTTATGGAGATGATTAACAATATCGCCAAGCAACACGGTGGTATTTCCGTTTTCGCCGGTGTTGGAGAGCGTACCCGCGAAGGAAATGACTTATATCACGAGATGATTGAGGCCGGGGTCCTGGACAACGCCGCCTTGATTTACGGTCAGATGAATGAACCTCCGGGAGCCCGTTCCCGAGTCGCCCTGACAGCTCTTACCTGTGCCGAGTATTTCCGGGACGAGGAGAATCAGGACGTGCTTCTGTTTATCGATAATATTTTCCGTTTTACCCAGGCGGGAATGGAGGTTTCCGCGCTCTTGGGCCGCATGCCTTCGGCTGTGGGATATCAGCCCACGCTGGGTACGGATCTGGGTGAATTGCAGGAAAGGATTACCTCCACTGATAAAGGTTCCATTACTTCAGTACAGGCGGTTTACGTCCCTGCGGACGACTTGACTGACCCCGCCCCGGCGACAACCTTTGCCCATTTGGATGGGACTATTGTTTTGTCCCGGCAAATTGTCGAACTGGGTATTTATCCTGCCGTGGATCCTCTGGACTCCACGTCACGTATTCTGGATCCCAGCATTCTGGGCAATGAGCACTATACCGTGGCCCGGGAGGTACAGCAGATCCTGCAGAAATACAAGGATCTTCAGGATATTATTGCCATTCTGGGCATGGAGGAACTCTCTGACGAGGACAAGTTGACTGTCAGTAGAGCCCGCAAGATGCAGCGTTTCCTTTCCCAGCCCTTTTTTGTTGCTGCTCAGTTTACGGGCAAGGAAGGCCGTTATGTGCAAGTCGAGGAGACTGTCCGCGGATTTCGGGAAATAATCGACGGGAAGCACGACGATATCCCTGAAGGTGCTTTTTACATGGTGGGAACCATTGATGAAGCTCTGGAGAACGCCAAAAACATGTAATTAAGGTGGTATCATGGCCAGCACAGTCAATTTAGAAATAGTCACACCGGACAGGAAATTGTTGTCCGAGGATGTGGAATATGTGGCCGCTCCCGGGGTCAGTGGGGAGTTCGGAGTACTTCCCAATCATATCCCCTTCCTTTCCGCGTTGGGAATTGGCAGTCTTTATTTCAAACAGAACGGGAAAAGATACTATGTGTTTATCTCCGGCGGTTTTGCCGAGGTGAATCCGGACAAGGTATCTGTTTTGGCGGAGATTGCGGAAAAAGCCGAGGAAATTGATCTGGAAAAGGCTAGGAATGCCCGGGAGAAAGCGGAAAAGAGATTGGCCGAGCAGCAGGATAAAGAGGCTTATGCCCGGGCTCAGGCCGCTATTGCTCATTCCATGCACAGGATCAAATGCCGTGAGAATGCTGTACAGGAAGGGACCTGTTCCAGATAGCTCGCCGGCTGCTTGAACTTATAAAAGAAGCCCCGCTTAGTCTAGTGGGGCTTTTTTAGTGATATGTTGTTTAAAAAGGTTAAAGACCCTAGGTGATTTTGGGAGTCAGAAGATGAATACGGAGTTTGCATATCCCGATGTGACAGGAGTGATTCTGGCGGCTGGCAAGGGCACGAGGATGCACAGTACTGGCCCCAAAGTGATGCAGGAAATTCTGGGCAAGCCCATGCTGTGGTATGTACTGCAGGTCGCGCAAAGGGTGTGCACAAGTGTGTTTCCGGTAGTGGGATACAAGCGCGAGGAACTGAGCCAAACTTTTCCTGAGTGGACAGAGGCATTTGTTGTCCAGCATGAACAAAAAGGGACCGGACATGCCCTTGTTCAGGCCATGAAACATCCCGAAGTGAATGAATCCGGATATCTCTTGGTACTGAACGGAGACGCCCCACTTGTACCTGTGCATGTCTTGCAGGATTTTGTACGCGATTCCCGAGAAAATCGATTGGAGCTCGGCATATTAAGCATGGAACCGGAGGATCCCGGCAATTATGGCCGGATAGTCCGTGACCATTCGGGGACAGTGGACAGAATCGTGGAAGCCAAGGATATAGAAAGTGCGGAAGTGAGTGAACTAAAGGAGGTAAACGCCGGGATATATCTAATCCAATCCTCTGTAGCCCATAAATTATTGACATGCCTGGACACCTCCAACCAGCAAAATGAACTGTATCTGACCCAGGCGGTGGAAATTGGCCGAGAGCAGGGAATTAGTATTGGTGCCTTTAATTGCGGCAATCAACCAGCTCTTTTGGGGATCAACACGGTATCCGAGCTGGTGCAGCAGGAAGAACATCTACGCCAGTCCATTGTCCGGGATTGGATTGAGGAGGGAGTGATTATCCGCACTCCACACTCCGTGCGTATCGGGCCTGAGGTAAAAATTGAGGCCGGGGCACAGATTACCGGCCCTTGCGAAATACTGGGCCGTAGCTTTGTTTCCGCTTCTTCCCGGGTGGCCGGCAATACTTTCTTAAAAGACTGTGAAGTCCAGGGAGCACAAATAGAGCCATTTTCCCATCTGGAAAAAGCGACATTGCAAGAGGGGGCCAGAATCGGTCCGTTTGCCCGACTGCGACCGGACACCGATGTAGGAGAAGGTTCACGAGTGGGCAATTTCGTGGAAATCAAAAAGTCCACCTTGAACCCCGGAAGCAAAGCGAACCATCTGAGCTATATTGGAGACACCGATGTGGGAGAGAAGTCCAATATAGGAGCGGGGACGATTACCTGTAACTACGACGGCAAGTCCAAACACAGAACGAGAATCGGGAAAGAAGCTTTTATCGGCAGCAATACAGCCCTTGTTGCCCCGGTTAGTGTGGGAGATCGGGCTCTGGTTGGGGCGGGCTCGACCATAACCAAGGACGTTCCGGAGGATTCTTTGGCAGTGGCACGGGAAAAGCAAAGGAACATGGCACGGAAAAAGTAGCTTGCACTTAATTTTAAAAACAGGTAATCTTATATATAATGGAAGCGTTGACGAAGTTATCACAAAAAATAGACGGTTTGCTCTCCCGGGTATCCAAGTTGGAGGAAGAGAATCGCGATTTGCGTAAGGCCCTGGAAGAAGAGCAGCAGAAAAACGAGGCGGTTCTGGGCAAGGTCGATGAACTCTTGCAAAAGATGGAAGATGTTAATATTGACTGATTAATGTCCAGTTATAATATAAACGTTTTGGGTTGGGACGTCTATTTCCGGACCAACGCCGGGCCGGAAAGGGTAGACAAGGCCTGCGGACTGCTCGAAGAACGTTTCAAACATTTGGACCAAAGGGGGAGGAATCTGAGCAAGGAGAAATTGCTCGTCTTCCTGGCTTTGGGACTTGCAGACGACTACTTGCAAACCAAAGAAAGTCTTGAGGAAATTGAAAAGAAGTTGGACTCCCTTGTGCAGCGTTTGGAAAAGAAGGGAGAGTAACATATTTTGTTTCCTGAATTTTGCTTATAATGACCTGGAGAGTTGGTGATTGCCAGGATTTAAATTGAGCCAACACTTAATTAACGGGAGCCTAATGCAATGCCTGTGTGCATGCCTCCTTCGGGAGAGGAAGCCTAATGGTATTGCTGTGGCACCCACCTGGTAAACCGGGTTCAATTAAACCGCAACACGGCTCTCCGGGGAATATTGCATCCAGCAAGCCCCTTCGTTCCCCTTAGCCTATCGTTTGAACCTATCGAATTCGCTGTCAGTCTACCAATAATCCTGCTGTCTTATACTTTTCCCATGTCCAGCCCACATACAAGTCCTTTGTCCCGGAGCAAAGGTTAAACATAGATAAGGAGAATTTCATGCTGGAGACGGTAATTATAACCGCGCTGGTCTGTTTAGGGGCCGGAGGAGCCGCAGGTTTTTTCGGGCAGAGGTACTTTTTGAGCAAGGAGTACGAGGAAAACAAAGAACTTGCGGACAAGATCCTGGAGGAAGCCCGACGAGAGGCGGAGACAACAAAAAAAGACATGCTCCTTCAGGCCAAGGACGAGATTTATAAGCTGAAAAAAGAAAATGAATCCGAATGCAGGGAACGAGAAAAAGAGATAAAAAAATCCGAGCAGAGGCTTCAGGAGAAAGAAGAACGACTGGAAAAGAAGATGGAGAAGACCACGCAAAAGGAGAGCGAGGTCTCGTCATGGGAAAATAGACTGGTCAAGCAGGAAAGGCAGTTGGAGGAAAAGGAAAACGAGTTGGAGGAGAAGATTGCCCAGCAGTCCAAAAGATTGGAGGAAATTTCCGGGCTTACGGCTGAAGAGGCCAAGAGGCGTTTGATTTCGGATATGGAAACGGAAGCCAAGCATGAAGCAGCAAAAAGGGTGCGGGTAATCGAGATGGAAGCCCAGGAAAAGGCCGCCAAAAAGGCAAAGGAGATCCTGGCGACAGCTGTACAGCGCTATGCTGGTGATTATGTAGGGGAAAATACGGTATCCGCTGTGGAACTGCCCAGTGAAGAGATGAAAGGTCGCATAATCGGTCGCGAGGGGCGGAATATCCGGACCCTGGAAGCGTCCACCGGCGTGGATCTGATTATCGACGATACACCGGAAACCGTGGTCCTTTCCGCCTACAGTCCCCTGCGCAGACAGATAGCCAAGCTGTCCTTGGAGAGGCTCATAAGCGATGGGCGCATCCATCCGGCCCGAATCGAGGATATTGTGAACAAAGTGGAAAAGGAGATGGAAGTCAAAATCCGCGAAGCCGGTGAACAGGCGACTTTTGACGTGGGCGTGCACGGGATTCACGCTGAACTGGTAAAACTTTTGGGGCAATTGCATTACCGGACCAGCTTTTCGCAGAATGTTTTGCAGCATTCCCTGGAAGTGGCTTTTCTATGCGGAGTAATGGCTTCGGAATTGGGGATGGATGCCAAAAAAGCCAAAAGGGCTGGATTGCTTCACGATATAGGCAAGGCTGTGGATCACGAGATTGAGGGGCCGCATGCCTCGATTGGAGCAGATTTAGCCAAGAAACACGGGGAGTCTAAGGATATTGTCCATGCCATCGCCGCACACCACGAGGATGTGCAGCCCAACTCCGTGCTTGCGGTTCTGGTTCAGGCCGCGGACAGTCTTTCCGGTGCGCGACCCGGCGCCCGGAAAGAGCTTTTGGAGAATTACGTAAAGCGCCTTGAGGATTTGGAGAATATTGCCAAACAGTTCGAAGGGGTGAAAAGGGCTTTTGCCATTCAGGCCGGACGTGAATTGAGAATTATGGTGGACAGCGAGAAGGTGAACGACGACAATTCCTATCTGCTTTGCAAGGATATATCCAGGAATATTGAAGAGAATTTGACTTATCCCGGGCAGATAAAGGTAACATTGATACGGGAAAAGCGCTCGGTAGAATACGCCAAATAGTCCCCAAATTGAAGAGCGCCAAAACATGTCTACAGGCCCTTATTGGTTCTTTTAAAATCAGGGTAGAGAGGGAATAAAAAAAGGCAGGCCGTGAGCCTGCCTTTTTCTGGAAGATCCATATGAACACGCGGTTACTCTTTTTGGGTGATATTGTAGGCAAGTCCGGTAGAAAAAGGGTATTCAAAAGGGTACGCGATCTCTGCGCGCGTTTCGGGGCCGATGTGGTGGTGGCTAACGCGGAGAACGCATCCGGTGGACTGGGACTGACGGCCAAAAATGCCCAAGATCTGTTGGACAGCGGAGTGGATTTGCTTACTTCCGGGAATCACATTTGGAAGTACAACGATATCGGGCCATTTTTGGAGGAGAATAAAAGGTGCATTCGTCCGGCAAATTATCCCCTGGATCCACCCGGAAGGGGTGTGGCGCAGTTGGGTTTAACCCAAAACAGGGAATTGTATGTATTGAATCTTTTGGGGCGGACATACATGGAACCTGTGGACTGTCCCTTTCAAGCAGCGGATCGATTCCTGAGCAATTTGCCCTTGAACTCTCCGGTAATTGTGGATTTTCATGCCGAGGCAACTTCGGAGAAAAAAGCCATGGCCTATTACTTGAGTGGTCGGGTAACAGCGGTAATTGGTACGCATACACATGTACAGACCAATGATGCGCAGGTTGTGGGAAACACCGGATACGTAACAGACGCGGGTATGTGCGGACCCTTCAATTCCGTTCTGGGGATGGACCCGCGGACTGTGTTGCATAAATTTATCACCTCTAGACCGGTAAGATTCAAGCTGGCTGACGGGCCGGTAGAGCTTTGTGGCGTGGTTGTGGATTTTGATCCGTACTGTGGAGCGTGCACGGATATATTTGTCTGGAAGGAAAACGGGCCGGGAGAAGAGCAATGAAAAGCGTAGATGAACAAATGGGGCTTATACGCCGGGGGTGCGTGGAGATAATCGAAGAGGATGAACTGCGGGAGAAAATCGAGACAAAGGGGCGGCTGCGTATAAAAGCCGGGTTTGATCCCACTGCCCCCGACCTACATTTGGGACACACTGTACTTGTCCAGAAGTTGAAGCATTTTCAGGAGTTGGGGCATAAGGTCGTATTTCTGATAGGTGATTTCACCGGAATGATCGGGGATCCTTCCGGCAAGTCAGAAACCAGAAAGAAATTGACCCGAGAGGAGGTGGCAATTAATGCTGAGACCTATAAGCGCCAAATATTTCAGATTCTTGACCCCGCTCTTACAGAGATAACTTTCAATTCCCGGTGGATGGATGAGTTTGATGCCGCCGGTTTTATACAGCTTTGTTCCAGATATACAGTGGCCAGGATGCTGGAAAGGGACGATTTTGAAAAACGCATGCACGAGAATCGGCCTATAGCGGTGCATGAATTTATTTATCCCCTTGTACAGGGGTATGATTCCGTGGCTCTGGAGGCTGATGTGGAGCTGGGAGGGACGGACCAGAAGTTCAATCTGCTTATGGGGCGCAATTTGCAACGCGAATATGGACAGGAGCCCCAGGTCGCTCTGACCATGCCCATCCTGGAAGGTCTGGACGGGGTGCAGAAAATGAGTAAGTCTTTGGGTAACTACGTAGGAATCCAGGACAGTCCCCGGGATATATTCGGAAAACTCATGTCCATATCCGATGAGCTTATGTGGAGATACTTCGAGCTTTTATCGGACCGTTCGCTCTCGGACATTGAAAATATGCAGCAAAGGGTGGAATCCGGCGACCTCCATCCCAAAGAGTGCAAGGAGAAGTTGGCCTGGGAATTGACCTCGCGTTTCCATTCTCCCGGGGAAGCCGACAAGGAAATGGAGTCCTTCCGCTCCGTGTTCTCCAACCAGAAGGCTCCGGAGGAAATGCCCGGATGCCGCGTCAGCCTGCAAAGCGGGGAGAATCGTGTGCTGGATGTTTTGCATAAAAGCGGGATTTGCAGTTCCAACAGTGAGATAAAGAGGCTATGCAAGCAAAATGCCGTGAGTATCTTTCAGGGGGAAAAGATCACCGATCCTTATGTCCCTCTAGAGACCGGGGAGCATGTGCTCAAAATAGGAAAAAAAAGGTTTTTGCGGGTAGTTGTGGACTAGGCGGCAAAAAAGCCCAGCGCAATAGGACAAGATGGGGAGGTAAAAATAAGTGCAGATTCCGGTAAACATGCGCAATCTTTTATTTGTCTGCCGCATGATCAAAATAGAGCACTCCGTATTCGCCCTCCCGTTTGCATATATGGGATGCTTCTGGGCGGCTAAGGGCTGGCCCGGCAGCAGAGTATTCATAGCTTTGACCGTGGCCATGGTAGCGGTTAGATCCTTGGCCATGACTGTAAACAGGGTGGCAGATCTGAAATTTGACCGCTCCAACCCCCGGACTCAAGGTCGTCCTTTGGTAACCGGAGAAATCCCCCTAAGAGCTGCCTGGATTTTTATAGGGCTTTGCGCGGTCCTTTTTGTCCTGGCCTGCGCTTTTTTGAATATGACCTGCCTGCTCCTATCCATTCCAGCCCTTGTTTGGGCCTCGGTCTACAGTCTGAGCAAGAGGATCACCTGGCTCTGCCATTTTTTCCTGGGCTCGGTGCTGGGATTGGCCCCGATTGCGGGGTGGATTGCCTATGACCCGGTCTGGGATCCCGCATATTTATGTCTTTTTCTGGGCGTACTATTCTGGGTTGCCGGTTTCGATATTCTTTATTCGGCCCAGGATTGTACCTTTGACCAAGAGCAGGGCCTTCACTCCCTGCCAGCGGATTTCGGAGTGCCCCGCGCGTTTGCCCTTTCCGCCTTCAGCCATGTGAACTCCGCCTTGTTTCTGGGTCTGGCCGGTCTTTTGGCCGGAGGAGGAATATGGTACTTCCTGGCTTGGGGAGTGATTACCATCCTCCTTGCGGGGGAACATGCATTGATATCAGCCGAGGACCTTTCGCGGATAAACACCGCCTTTTTTACTCTTAACGGTTTGGTGTCCTTGGCCCTACTCGCGGGCGTGGCAGTGGATGTCTTTATTTAAGGAGGTGGGAATGTCAAATTTTTCAGAATACCGCGGGGATTTGGAATATTTCTGCCTGGGATGCGGCAGCGTGTTTCCGGTGCATGAACTCCATTACACCTGTCCGGAGTGTAGCAATGTCTTCTTGTTGCGGGATAAGAATTTTTCCGAGTTGAAGGCAACTGCCGGAGATGAATGGAGGGCACTATTTGATGCCCGTATGTGCAGCAAAGACCCCAAAACAAGAGGGATATTTCGCTTTTACGAGCTGATTGCGCCGATGCTGGAAAAAGAAGACATGATCTATTTGGGGGAAGCGGATACCCCTATAATTCCCGCCTCGGATTCCTTGAGCGAGGAAATAGGGAGAGATCTCGCCTTTAAGAATGATGGCCAGAACCCGAGCGCTTCCTTTAAGGATCGGGGAATGGCCTGCGCATTCAGCTATTTGCATAAATTGGTTCGGGAAAACGGTTGGGAGCAGGTGCTGACTGTCTGCGCTTCTACCGGGGACACTTCTGCTTCGGCGGCATTGTATGGCGCTTATTCCGGCGATGCTATAAAAACGGTGGTTTTACTCCCGCAGGGTAAGGTTACTCCGCAGCAAATGGCCCAACCTTTGGGCAGCGGGGCTTTGGTCTTGGAAGTGGGCGGGGTGTTTGATGATTGCATGAAAGTGGTCGAGTACCTGGCGGACAATTACCGCGTTGCTTTGCTTAATTCCAAGAATGCCTGGAGGATTCTGGGGCAGGAGAGCTATGCGTATGAAATAGCCCAGTGGTATGACTGGGATGTTTCGGGTAAGGCCGTATTCGTTCCCATTGGCAACGCCGGGAATATCACGGCTGTTATGCGGGGCTTTTTGAAGATGTATGAGCTGAATATAATCGATACTCTCCCGCGTATTGTCGGGGTGCAGACTGCCCACGCCGATCCGGTGTACAGATATTATGAAAAGGCAAAGGAAAAGCGGGAATATTCTCCGGTTAAAGTGGAACCCAGCGTAGCCCAGGCGGCCATGATAGGTAATCCGGTTTCTTTTCCCCGGGTACGGGCGCTGGCAGAAGACTACGAAAATATTGCCGGTGAAGGGGCTTTTCGTGTGGTGCAGGTTACGGAACAGGAGATTATCGAGAGTATGCTCCAGGCCAATAGGCACGGCCATATTGCCTGTACCCAGGGAGGGGAATGCTTGGCCGGCCTGAAAAAAGCCCATGGCTCGGGTGTACTGAATGCCGGTGAAAAGGCAGTCCTGGATTCCACCGCGCATATGCTAAAGTTTATTGGTTTCCAGGAAATGTATTTCCAGGATAGTTTTCCGGCGGATTATGACATTGTTCCCCGCGGAGAAAATATAAATCTACCCCGGACGCTGATAGAGGAATCCGAGCGCAAGGGGCTGAGCGACAGTGATTATTCCCGAAAAGCTGGGAATCGGGTGGTGCGAATGCTTGGTCTGGACTCCCGCTGAGCATTGAATACCAATGAAGGGTGTGGATTTTTATGTTTCCTTAGCCGTATCCTTTTTGATGCCAAACTACCGGCGCGGTTTTTTCTAGGCCCCGCCAATGGGGGAAGTTTCCCCCTTTGGCACCCAAATTCCTATTTGTAAGCTGGGTTGGGACTTAATATTAAAGACCAAGAAAACTCGCGGGCCTTTCGTTAAAAGCATGCAAAAAAATCAGGCTAGGGGCGTCCACTGCTAACGTAACGTCAGGCAACCGATTGCTGCTGGTTTTAGCGGCTTGCGAATGCCAGCTTCATAGCCCCGGCAGTCCCACAAGGCATATGCCGTGGTCTTCAGCGAAGCTGATACTCTTTTCCAATTCAAAGAAGATGCAAGTTTTCGAGCAAAAGGCCAGGCAGGTTGCCTTTGCCCGGGCCATGGTGCGGATGGTTTCCTCCCCGAGTGCGGGCTGATCGAAACGCAGGTCCTGTCCGGGCTTGGCTCCTTTTATTATTGTCCCTCCCCTGCCCCGGGTGAGTTCTCCGGCGCGGGCAATGGTAGAGTTTGTCCCTTCCATGGCCTCTACGGCCACGGTCATTTGTTCGTGCACCGCAACGCATTGCCCAATATCCAATTTTCCTGTGGAGCGTAGGATGTCCCTGCCGTAATCCATATCTTTCTTTTCCAGTTTGTTTGGACTGCGCGAGGTCAGGGTACCTTGAGGTGCCTTTAGACCGGGGAGTAGATTGAGACAGGAATCCACGAGAAAACCCTCTTCTTCCAGTTCCCCGCCAACAGCACGCAACAGGGCATCGTCTCCTCTTCTCCCGAGGCTGAAAATAAGCTTGGCCGCACGGACATCAGGGCGTAAATCGAGGGCCCGGGGCTTATTTATTGTTCCGGCGAATATTATTTTTTCCGCTCCGTGCTTGTGAAAAAAGTTTATAAGCTTGGACAGCTGCCCCAGCTTGAGCCATTTGAAAACACTACATTTTTTTTCCAAGGCGGGGTCTGTGTCCGAGGGGAAACCTGTCCCGATGATCTCTGTATCCGCTTTGGCTGCACTTTCGGCAATAAGGAGAGGGAGTCGTCCTCCCCCGGCCACTAGGCCAATCCTGGTCTCATTCATTTTTGCCGGTGGTTGGAGAGACTGTCCCGCGGGCACTGCTGTTTCGCAAAAAATCCAAGAGACGGTTTACATGCGGATTTTGCCCTATATCATTTTCCTCAATTTCCGCGAAGGCTTCATCTCTTGTCTTTCCGGAGTACCAGATAAGGCGTAAGCTTTTTTTTAAAGCGGAGATATCCGCTTTGGAAAATTTATGCCGTCTGAGGCCGACCAGATTCAAGCCCTCCAGCTTGGCCCGCTCACCGGCCACAAGCATAAACGGCGGTACGTCCTGGGCTACGCCGCTCATGCCCCCGACGAAAGCCATCTCACCTATGTTTACGAACTGGTGAACTGCGGAAAGACCGCCCACCATGGCATGGTCGCCAATTTGGACATGTCCGGCCAGTGTAGAGCAATTGGCCATGATTACATGGTCTTGCAGCCGACAGTCGTGGGCTACATGGGAATAGGCCATTAAAAGGCAGTTGTCCCCTATACAGGTCCTCCCGCCGCCTTCCTCCGTACCTCTGTTGATGGTGCAGTACTCGCGTATGCAGTTTCCCGTCCCGATAAGAAGAGAGCTTTTCTCCCCCTGGAACTTGAGGTCCTGGGGGATTTCCCCTATACAGGCATAGGAGAAGACATGGTTCTCGGCTCCCAATACTGTATAGGGCTTTACCTGGGCAAAGGCGTCTATCCGGGAGTTGTCCCCGATACTGGTGTCTTCGTGGATTATGGCATATGGGCCGATAACTACGTCTTCGCCCAACCGGGCCGAAGGATCGACTATTGCGCTTGGATGGATATCGGTTCCCATGGCTAGTCCTCACGGTCCACAATGGCGGCGCTCAAAATGCCCTGGGCTACTACTTTTCCGTCCACCCTAGCCTCGGAGCGCATTTTCCACAAATCCAGCTTGTGCCTCTCGTAGGCCACAAACAGATTCATTTGATCCCCCGGGAAAACTGAGTGCCGGAAACGGACTTTTTCCAGGCCGGTGAACAGGAATATCTTGTTATCCATCTTTTCCGGGATGCTCTTGCCAACGAGCAGTCCTCCGGCCTGAGCCAGGGATTCCAGGATGAGCACACCGGGCATTACCGGATAGGCAGGGAAATGTCCCTGAAAATGAGGCTCATTTATAGTCACCCCTTTTATTGCCTTGATGTATTCGAAAGGCTGGAATTCCAGGACCCGGTCCACCAGCAGGAAAGGATACCTGTGTGGCAACAGATCCAAGATGTCTCGGCTGACCATCTCGCCTTGTTCGGGTTTGTCCATTTTATTTATCTCCGGCATTCAATTTATTTTGCAAGTCTTTTATTTCCTTGTCCATTCTCTTCATGTCCTTGAGCATGTCTGGTAATTTGCTTAAGGCTACTGAGTTTCTCAAAAACTGAGAATGATCCACAGCTGGGATGCCTCCCACGTCAGTACCCGGTGCGAGAGACTTGTTGATGCCGGACTTGGCCGCAACCCGGCACCCGTCGCCAATGCTCAAGTGTCCGGCTATTCCCACCTGGCCGGCCAAAATTACTTGGTTTCCGATCCGAGTGCTGCCGGCAATGCCCACCTGGGCAACCAGTATACAGTTTTCCCCAATACGCACATTGTGTCCAATCTGTACCAAGTTGTCTATTTTGGTACCCCGGCCGATCACGGTTTCCCCAAGGGCCGCCCGGTCAACCGTGCAGTTGGCTCCTATTTCCACCCCGTCTTCTATGCGTACACCTCCGACTTGGGGGAATTTTTCCATCCCGGCCTCGTTCTGGGCGAATCCGAATCCGTCGCTGCCTATTACCGTCCCGGCGTGTATGGTAACATTGTCCCCGAGTACCGAATTGGCCATTATACTTACCCCGGGGTAGAGGGTACAATTGCGGCCAATCCGGCAGTTCTCCCCTATGTATACCGAGGGGAAAACAGCGGAGTGAGTACCTATGCTTGATCCGGGGCCTATACACGCCTGGGGGTAAACAACAGCCTGGGCATCCACCTCGGCTTCGGGGTGGATGAAGGCCTCTTCGCTTTTCCCGGAATGAAAGCCCTGGGGCGAGTCGAACAGCTGGACAGCCCGGGCAAAGTCCAGGTAAGGGGTTGGGCTTAAGACAAAGCTTTGTTCTCCCCTGGCGTTTTCCGGGAAGGTGATCACCGCGCCGGCCTTGGTGTTGGCCAATTGTTCCGTGTATTTGGGATTGGCCAAAAAGGACAGATCAGCGGGGCCGGCATCCTCTAAAGTGGCCACGCCGGATATTTCCGTATCCCCGCCCCGCATTTCCAGGCCCAATTGTGATGCAATTTCCGAGAGGAGCATCAGTCCTGGCCTTGTTTTTTGGAGCGCCACGCCTTGTTCAGCTTAACCATGATTTTGTCCGTGATATCCAGGGCATCCTTGGAATACAGCAATCCGCTTTTCTGGGAGTCCAAAATTACGGAGTAATCGTGTTTTTTACCGTATTTCTCAACTATTTTTTGTAGCATTTCCAGTATAGGTTTGCTTAGGTTCTTTTCTTCCTTTTTTATCCTGCGCTGGTAATTACGGGCTTCATCCCGCAAATCCCGGATTTTGCGTTTAAGCTCAATCTCCTTGTCCTTTTTGGCCTCCTGGCTCAGGACCATTTTCTGTTTTTGCATGTCTTCGCGCAGTTTTTGGATCTCTTTTTTCCTTTTTGTCAGTTTTTCCTTTACGGATTTGAACTGATTCTGCAATTCGCTCATGGCCTGCTGGGCCGGTTCCGAGGAAGTCATTATCTTTTCTAGGTTGATCACCCCGATTTTTTCCCCGGCCAAGGCTGGGGAGGCTAACAATACCAACATTAAAACGGCAAAGGCTATTTTTTTCATAAATGCTCCTTTTTTATTCGGTTTTAGTAGAATTGTCCTACACTGAATTCGAACTTGCGGGGTTTTTCCCCATCCAGTTCATCAAGGGCAAAACCGTATTCCATGCGCAGCGGCCCCAGCGGCGAATACCAGCGAATACCAGCACCTACGCTTTTGTACAGATCAAGACTCGGGGTCTCATCGTCATCCCAGGCGTCCCCGGCGTCGAAAAACAGGACACCGAGAATGCCCATGTTTTTTTGCAGGGGGAAAAGGTATTCGAAGTTGGTGAAGAACTCTTTGTTCCCTCCCTTGTAGTCACCGTTATCATACTTGGGCGCGATTTCATTCCCGGGATACCCTCGCACGCTGTTCATACCGCCTAAATGGAAACGCTCGAAGGTTGGGATGTTTTCGTCCGTGTTCTTGGCTAGATATCCAGCCTTGGCGTGCCAGTGGAATACAGTATCCCAGAAGAGGGGGTGGTAGTAGCTGGTGTCGTACAGGGTTTTTATGAAGTTGTCGTCACCTCCGAGAAGTCCGCCGGAGTACTCCACGGACAAAGTGTTTTCGCTGCCCTTGGTGGGATTGATCCGCTTGTTCGTGGTGTCCCGGGAAATAGAGGTGTAGGCCGCACTAGCCCAGTTCTCTCCTTCCATGTCCTTGATCTCTTCATCCGCACCATCGTCGATGTTGGAGATGGTATATTGTTCCAGCTTATAGTTCCAGCGCAGCTTGGTGTATTCGCCCAAGGGGTAGGCAAAGTTCGCTTTGCCCCCTATGGATTCCTTATCGTATTCGAAATGTTCTCGGGTTTTCCAGTAGAGGCTGCCCCCCGCCCCAAGCTTGGTATTGTACACGTGCGGATTCCAGAAATAAAGGTCGTAATTGGTGCTCCTGCTGCTGAATGTACCCTTTAAGCCTATATTATAGGACTTGCCGAAAAGGTTGCGTTCCTTGACCTGAGCGGTGAAAAACATCTTATCCAGAGAGGAGTATCCAACTCCAGCCGAAAGCATGCCGGTGGATTTCTCCTTGAGCTCGACCTTGAGGTCCATTTCATTCTTGCGGTTGGTGCGTACAGTTTTGATATCCACTGATTCAAAGTAATCCAGCTTGGTAAGCCTTTCCTTGGACCTTTGCATCTTTTTCCCGCTGTAGAGCTGTCCGTCGGTTAGACGCATTTCGCGCAGGATGACGTTGTCCCTTGTCTTGGTGTTCCCGGTCACAATTACTCTGCGTATGTACACCCGCGCCCCTTTGGACAAGCGATAGGTGACGTCTAATTTTTTCTCTTTTTTGTTTTTGTCAGTTTCCGAGTCCGCTTCTGCATAGGCATAGCCAAAGTCGCTGTAGTAATCGCTTAGTGTCTGAAGATCGTTACGCATGACCGATTGATCGAAGTAGTCCCCTTCCTCGGCCATATTGTCCAGCTTGGTCTTTTTCAAGAGTTTCTTCCGGGAGAAGATCACGTCACCGGCAAAGCTTACCTTGCCTATCTTATACCTCTTCCCTTCCTCGATATTGAAAGTTATATATATCCCGTCCTTTTTGTATTTGACTTCCGGCTTTCCCACACGGGCATCCACGAACCCGCGGTTGGCGTAATAGGCCTCGATAAAGGCCGCGTCCCTTTCCAAATGGTCCTGCTTGAGTACCCCGCTGCCGGTTATCCAGGAAAATAACCCCCTTTCGGAAAGGGCCAGTTCATCCTTTATATCCTCTGGGTCTAGTTTTTTGGCTCCTTTTAATTTGATTCCCTCGATGTACAGCTTGTCCCCTTCCTTTATGTTTATGTTCAGGCGGGCCTGGCCGACATCGTTTTTTTCCACCTTATAGTCTACCTGGACGTTGTAATATCCTTCCTTGTGATACAATTCCCGGATCTTTTTTAGATCCTCGGAGATTATTTTCTGATTGAGTACTGAGCCGGAGTCGGTGCTCATCGCTTCCAGGATATCATCTTTATCCAGTTCTTCCGCTCCGTTAATGCTGATGGCTTCTATGATCGGCTTTTCCTGGACTTCAATAGTTATTTTTTTTCCTTCCGGGGTGTCTTGTACCCGGAACTCGATATCCTTGAAATAGCCCAGTTTATAGAGTCTTTTGAGTTCCTCGTTTATTTTTTGGGGATTGTACATGTCCCCTTTGCGGATTTTGAGGCGCATGAGCACAACATCCTTGTCCAGGATTTCGTTCCCGGTCACCTCGATTTCTGCTATGCGCTCCTTTTGCATTAATTCGTTGTTTATTTTCTGGGTCAGTTCCTTTACCGCGGGTAGGATATTTATGGTCCCTTCCTTGACCACAAACAAAGCTTTAGGAGGTTTCAGGCCAAAGGCTTCCACTAGGCGGGCATCTATGCTTATGGTTTTGCCCACTTTGCTCAGACTACCGTATACGGCATACTGTGCCCCGGCGAGCAGGGAGAGATCCTTGACCGAGGACAGTTCCAGGGTCTTAATGTCCTGATCCTTGATCTCCTTATTTGTTTTCTCTTGGGAAATGACTTGGAAACCGGATTCCCGCAGCTGTTCGCGCAAAAGATTGGGCAGGGACTTGTTCAAATATTGCAAGTCCTGGCCAGCATTTACCTCGAAAGGTAGAACAATTAACTTGGGTTGCTTCGTATTTTCAGCTGCCTGAGCTGTATTTTGGGGAAGGGCCAACGCCGAGAAAAGAAAGAAAATGCACAAAATTTTGATCAAGTGATTAATCGAGCGCATGTAGTTCTCCAAGATGGATTTCGTATCTAGACTGCATGGAAGCAGCCAGTTCGTGGTTGTGCGTTACCAGGACGAGGGTTGTCTTAAGCGTCTCGTTCAGTTCCAGTAATAAATCGGCAATTCCCTTCCCGGTCTTTTCATCCAGATTGCCCGTGGGCTCATCCGCCAAAATCACCCGGGGCTCCATTAGGATGGCCCTGGCGATGGCCACCCGTTGCCTTTCGCCTCCGGATAGGGTGGTTACTGCATGATCGGAGCGTTCTTTCAGGCCCACTTTCTCCAGGGCCCGGTAGGCTTTGTCCTGGGCCTTTCTAGGAGAAAGTCCGGAAATTATCGCCGGCATACCGGCATTTTCCAAGGCGTTGAATTCGGGCAAAAGGTGATGGAACTGGAAAACAAATCCGATTTCTTTTTCTCTTATGGAAGCCAGTTGATCCGGGTTGAGCGCGGAAAGTTCCTTACCGGAAAAATTCGCTTCTCCCCAGGAAGGTTTGTCCAAACCGCCCATTATATGTAAAAGGGTACTTTTCCCAGAGCCGGAAGCCCCGTGAATGGCGATTGTTTCCCCAGAGCGAATGTGCATATCAATTTTGTGCAAAATTGTCAGTTCCTGGTTTGCCGTGACAAATTTACGGCCGATTCCGCGCAGATTATAGACTGGGTTATTCATAACGCAAGGCCTCGGAAGGGTTCAATTTGGCCGCTTGCCTGGAGGGATAAATCGTTGCCAAAAAGCATAAAAGTATTGCTGTGGCGGCTATGAGCAAAAGGTCTTCGGTTTGAAGCAGAACCGGGAGATGGTCCAGGTAGTAAATGTCTTGGGGCAGCTTTATGAACTGGAATTTTTCTAGGATAAAGCAGGTTCCCAGGCCCAAGCCAAACCCAATGCCCGTACCCACAGTGCCTATTATAAGACCCAAAAGGACAAATATCCTGCGGATCATCCGCCGTGTTGCCCCCATGGACATGAGTATGGCGATATCCCGGGTCTTTTCCATGACTAGCATGATAAGCGTAGTTATTATACTAAAAGAACCCACCAGAACGATCAACACGAGGATTACCGCCATGGCGGTTTTTTCCAGCTTTAGAGCGGAAAAGAGGTTTTCGTTCATTTCCATCCAGTCCCGGACATAGAAAGGGTATCCACCGAGCATCTTTTCAATATCCTGGGCGATATCCCGGGCCTTGTACACGTCTTTAACCTTAACCTCCACCCCGGTAACCATGTCTTTTTCCAGGCCGAGGATATCCTGTCCGGAATTTATATTGCAGTATGCCAGCGAGGAGTCGTATTCGTACATCCCGGTGTCGAATATGCCTTTCACCCGGAATTTTGTTATCTCCGGGGAAAATCCGACGGCGGACTTTTTGCCGCTGGGGGAAAGTATGTTCACCTTGCTTCCCGGAGCCAGCCCCAAGCGCGTAGCTAGTTCCTGGCCCACGATTATCCCCGGGAACTGTCCTTCTTGTTTCAGGTCCCCGAATTTGCCTGCAGTCATCTGTTGGCTTATGCTGAGGACATTGTCCGCACGAGAGGGATCAACTCCCCGCAGAACTATTCCCTTAACTCCTCCGGGGGCGCTCAGCATTACCTCCGAATAGACAAAGGGGGTTGCCGCCTGGACTCCGGTACGGGATACTATTCGGGAATAGATGTTTTCGTAGTCCGAAAAGGTCTGTTGGTGGCTGCCCACTATTACGTGGGCGTTAACCCCCAGTATCTTATTCCGCAAATTTGTGCTGAATCCGTTCATTACTCCCAACACGACTATAAGGGAAGCTACTCCCAGGGCAACACCGGCCAGGGAAATAATGGAAATAATAGATATAAATGATTGTTTCCTGCGGCTCAGCAGGTAACGCCAGGCAGTAAATAGCTCGAAACGCATCAGTTAGTTGACCCCTCGCTTCGCAGCAGTGGGAAGAGTATTACTTCTCGGATGGAGGAGCAGTCGGTAAAGAGCATGACCAACCTGTCTATCCCTATCCCCTCTCCTCCGGCCGGAGGCATGCCGTGTTCCATGGCCCGTATGTAATCATGGTCCATGCAGTGGGCTTCCTCATCCCCGGATTCCTTTTCCTGGAGTTGCTGTTCCAGGCGTTTTTGTTGATCAAAGGGGTCGTTTAGTTCGGAAAAGGCATTGGCCATCTCCCGTCCGTAGACAAACAATTCAAAGCGGTCGGTGACTTCCGGGTCGTCTTCATTCCTGCGGGATAAAGGGGAAATATCCGTGGGATAGTGGTATATGAAATGGGGCTGTATCAGTTTGGGCTCCACCAGGATATCAAAGAGCTTGGCCTGTAGTTTCCCCAGTTTTTCTCCTACCTGTGCGTTCTCTCCAAGCTTTTGCACCAGATCCTTGGCCTTGTCATAGTCCCGGTATTGTTCGGGGGATAGACCTCCGAAATCCTCCAGGGCCTGGAAGAATGTGATCCTGGGCCACGGAGGAGCCAAATCGATTTCTTCTCCCTGATAGGAGATGCGGGTGGTATCCCAAAGGCTTTGCGAAATGTGGGAGAACATCTCTTCGGTGATATCCATCAGCTGGGAAAAGTCCGCATAGGCCATGTAGAATTCCAACATTGTGAATTCCGGGTTATGCTGGGTGGATATGCCCTCGTTGCGGAAGTTGCGGTTTATTTCGTATACTCTTTCAAATCCCCCGACCAGGAGCCTTTTCAAATACAGCTCCGGGGCTACCCGCAAATAAAGATGCATATCCAGGGCATTGTGATGGGTCTCAAACGGCTTTGCCGTGGCTCCGCCCGGGATGGGCTGCATCATGGGGGTCTCGACCTCAAGGAAGTTCTTGGCGTCCAGAAAATCTCGTATTAAACGGATTATTTTGCTCCGGATAACGAATATCTGCCTGGAGCCGGCATTAATGGCCAAATCTAGATAGCGCTGCCTGTATCTGGTTTCTATGTCTTTCAGGCCGTGATATTTTTCCGGTAAAGGACGCATGGACTTGGACAGCAGGGTTATTTCTTCCGCTTTGAGAGTAAGTTCGTCTGTCTTGGTCCGGAACAGCCCCCCCCGCACTCCTACAAAATCACCGATGTCAAATTTCTTGAATAACTTGTAGTTTTCGGTGCCTAGTGTGTCCCGTTGGACAAAGACCTGTATTCGTCCGCCATGGTCCTGCACTTGGATGAATGTGACCTTGCCAAAGGAACGCAGGGCGATGATCCGGCCGGCTATTGAGTATGTCCCGCTTTTTTCCTCTAAGTCTTCATGGGAGTAGTCTTGAAAATAAAAGAGTAAATCCGAGATCTCCGTATCCTTTTGGAAGCTGTTGGGGTACAAGCGCATACCCGCTTGTTGCAGCGTTTCTGCCTTTTCCAGCCGATGCTGGTAGACTTGGCTCAAGTTGTCCTGTTTGTTTTGTTTCTTGCCCAATTCATGCTCCTTGACAAAATGATAGACTTCTTTCGGGTCCTAGGGTAGGTAGTATTTTAGACTCCCCCATACTTGTTATCGGCTAAATCTGGGACATATTTCCGGCTTGGTGATAATTGCTGGTGGTCTGTTTGCCCGCGAAATTGGCTCTTTTACGCAAAAAAAGCAATCTATTGGAAAGAGTTGGCCTAGTCAAGAATGGGCAGTTTATATCCGCTCCTGAGGGGGTAAAGAGCTAAATGCAAATCAAATCAAACTGAATGGTGAGTGCTCCATCAAAGTGGTTCAAACAATTTTATTTGGGGCAATTTTGTGAGTTTATCCCGTATTCTTTGGGGGTAACAATGCAAGTTGTAGTTTGTTCCCGGAGCTTTACATTGTCCGGAAAAAAACTTGACTTGAACAAGAAAAGAGTTAAGTTCCCTCGGTCTATGTTTTATTTTCCATTTGGGTATAATATAAATTTTAAGCATGTGCAGGTAATTTATGGAAAGAATTGAAGTGAAAAATCTGTTTAAAGTCTTTGGGGATCATCCGGAGCGGGCCCTGACGATGCTTAAGCAGGGAGGCACAAAGGATGAAGTGATGGAAAAATTGGGCAACCCGGTGGGTGTTGCCGATGTATCCTTTGATGTGAAACAGGGAGAGATCGTGGTGATCATGGGGCTTTCCGGTAGCGGAAAGTCTACTTTGGTACGTTGTATTAACAGGCTTTTCGAGCCTACCGAAGGGCAAATAATCGTGGACGGCACCGATGTTATCGGATTGAGTCCGGATGATTTGATGGAGTTTAGACGTTCCAAATTTGGCATGGTCTTTCAGAATTTTGCACTTTTTCCTCACCGCAGAGTGGTGCAGAATGTGGAGTTCGGACTGGAAGTGCAGCGCGAGGAACCGCAGGAGATGCGCAAAAAGGCCATGGAGGCTCTGGAAATGGTCGGCCTCAAGGGATGGGAAGAGAGTTACCCCTCGGAACTTTCCGGTGGAATGCAGCAGAGGGTGGGTCTGGCCCGGGCGATAGCTCTGGATCCGGCCATTTTGTTAATGGATGAGGCCTTCAGCGCACTGGACCCCCTGATTCGTCGCGATATGCAGGACGAGTTGCTTAAATTGCAGGAAAAGATGCACAAAACAATCGTCTTTATCAGCCACGACTTGGACGAAGCCCTAAAGATAGGAGACAAGATCGTCTTGATGAAGGATGGCGCCGTGGTCCAGATAGGCACAGCCGAAGAGATCCTTACCTCTCCGGCCACAGAATACGTAGCCAAGTTTGTGGAGGAAGTGGATATTACCAAGGTACTTACTGCGGAGTCCGTGATGAAGAAATCAGAGGCGATAGCCCACTTGAAGACGGACGGGCCCCGCGCCGCTTTGCGCAAGATGCGTAAAAACGCGATTTCTTCTCTTTTTGTGGTCGATGAGGAGCATAAGGTTGTCGGGGTGGCTACTGCGGATGAGGCAGCGAAACTGGCCGAAAGTGGGAGCCGGGATCTGCGTCAGATTGCGAAGGCTGATTTCCGTAGCGTTTCCCCGGATACTCCGGCCACTGAACTTTTCCCTATGCTGCAGAGTATTCCTTATCCTTTGGCAGTAGTGGACCAGGACAACAAGCTGCAAGGTGTAATTGTGCGCGGTCAGCTTATAGCGGCCGTAGCCGAAAGGGGAGGTAACGAATAATATGGCCAATACAATGCCCATTATCCCCAGAATACCTATTGGGGATGCTATAGAGGCGACGATTGATTTCCTGGTGCATCACTTTTCTTTTATCACCAAGGCTTTTTCCAGGGTCTCCGAGGCCGGGATACAGTTTCTGGAAACCGGAATGATGTATTTGCCGCCCTGGTTATTCATCATCCTCTTTGCTGGGGTGGTGTGGCTCCTGTCCAGGAACAGGGGGATTACCATATTCAGTGTTGTCGGTCTGGCTTTGATCTGGAATATGGGTCTCTGGGCTCCCACCTTGAGCACGATTGCCCTGGTGCTGGTCTCCACGCTTATTGCAATAATTTTGGGGCTGCCTATAGGAATATTGGCTGCGATGAACAACATAATGTACAGGATAGTGATGCCTGTTCTGGATTTCATGCAGACCATGCCCGCCTTTGTCTACCTCATTCCTGCTATTCCTTTTTTCGGACTGGGCAAGGTGGCAGCGATATTTTCCACGGTGATCTTTTCCATGCCTCCGGCCATCAGGTTGACCTGTTTGGGAATCAAGCAGGTACCCTCCGATTTGGTCGAGTGCGCGGATGCATTCGGAGCCAGCAAGTGGCAGAAGCTTTTCAAGCTTCAGCTCCCATTGGCCACCACGACCATTATGGCCGGGGTGAACCAGACAGTTATGCTGGCGCTTTCCATGGTCGTTATAGCCGCGATGATTGGTGCTAAGGGGCTTGGCGGCGAAGTATGGAAGGCTATTCAGCGCTTGCAGCCGGGTAATGGCTTTGAGGCCGGCATAGGGATTGTCATCGTGGCTATTGTGCTGGACCGCGTTCTGCAAAAAGTTGGTGCACGCGGAAAAAATTAACTGTTAATCTAGGGGGGTTCAATGTTTCGCAAGGGTTTGTTTCTGATTGCCTTTTTGGCTTTGTGCCTGGCTTTTCTGCCCGCAAATTCCCAGGCCGGTAAGGAAAAGGTCAAACTGGCCTATGTGGAATGGGATTGCGCAACTGCCAGTACAAATGTGGCAGCTGCGGTGCTTCAGGAAAAGATGGGCTATAATGTGGAAATTTTGCCGGTTAGTGCCGCCGCAATGTGGCAGGCCGTGGCCAGCGGGGATGTGGACGCCATGGTTACTGCCTGGTTGCCGGTTACCCACAAGACTTATTACGATAAACTGAAGGATGAAGTGGTCAACGTGGGTCATTTGGCCACCGGGGCCAAAATTGGTTTGGTTGTCCCGGATTATGTTCCCATTGATTCCATTGGAGAAATGGAAAAACACGCGGATAAATTCAATAATCGGATTGTGGGCATAGATCCTGGAGCCGGGGTTATGATGCTTACGGAAAAGGCCATTAAAGAATACGGTCTTGAAGACTTTTCGTTGGTGGAAGGCAGTTCGGCAACAATGGCCGCTGCCCTGAGTGATTCCATTCGTCGGGACGAATGGGTAGCGGTTACCGGCTGGGCCCCGCACTGGAAATTTGGTCGCTGGGATTTAAAGTTCCTCAAAGATCCCCAAGATGTCTACGGCGGTGCGGAAAACATAGACAAAATCGTTCGCCAGGGATTGGAAAAGGATATGCCCAAGGTGTATGGTTTTTTTAAGCGTATGCATTGGGATCTTTCCACCATGCAGAAACTAATGGCCAAAAATCAGAAAGAAGGTGCGGATCCGTATGAAAACGCCAAGCTGTTTATCCAGGAAAATCCTGATCTGGTAAATAAATGGTTGGGGAAATAAAAATCCTTGACATTGACCTGATTCTTCTCTAAATAACCAAATTCGCGCCGAGGCGCGATGATCCCCGGTAGCTCAATCGGCAGAGCGAGTGGCTGTTAACCACTAGGTTGGCGGTTCAAGTCCGTCCCGGGGAGCCAGAAAAAGAATTAAAAGCCCTCAATTTATTGAGGGCTTTTTTTTGTGCTGCGCCCGGCAGGGCGCATCCACTTGGAGGTGAAAGTCCTCTCCAGGCCCGACAAGGGGAACTGATAGCCGGACGGCAAGGGTGTCCATCGCGAGGTGGAATCTGAAGGAAGCCGCAGGCAAAACGCTGACCCGACGAACAGAAATCGCATACAAGGCGGCCATGCCGGGTGAGGAGGCCATTATCTTCAAAGCCCGATACTTGTACGGAAGGCATGATCGTATATGCGGCGGGTATAAGCGGGAAGGTGGAGGCGCATTACCCGGGGAGGTCTGTCTACCTGCCGCCCCGGTGTTTTCTAAGCCCCGCCAAAGGAGGGGGGCAAGAAAACGCGCTGGCCTCTCGTTAAAAGCATCCATAAAGATCAGGAGGAGAGAATCAACACCAAACGTTAAAGACCCAAAAATTGTATGATTTCGGATTGAATAGTGCATGGACAAAAAGCGTATCTTTAGGCTAGAGTTGGTTTAAATGAGATGTAAGAATAATACATAGATAAAAAGGTGTTTGCCTGGATCGTTCTAGAACGCTTTAGGCGGAACAAAGGAAAAGGAGGTCATTTCCATGGGTAAGTTTGACAATAGGTATGATGAACTTTTGCAGGTAGGTAGACCGCCGAACGTGACCCGTCTTTTTCCCAACTCCAGGGCCCTTTTGGTCAGCGGAAAAGTTGTGGATCGAGCCTATAGGGAAAAATCCGGGGCAATGACCATTGCCGCGAACGGGCGCAATTCCTTTGTGATTCGGGGCGCTCTAAAAGCGGCCCAAAGAGCCAATGCAGCGGTTATATTAGAGATCGCCAAATCCGAGGGAGGGCCAAAGCCCTATTGCCCGACCAATATGTGGAATCTGGCCCGGATGGTGGATGCCTTCTGCAACGAGTTGGGAGTCACGGTGCCCGTGGCAGTGCATGCCGATCATTTCGCTATCAAGGGCGAGGAAGATATTAGCCTGGCCAAGGACCAGATCCCTTCTATTTTTGATGCTGGTATGACCTCAATTGCGGTGGATGCCTCCCATCTCCCGGATAGAGACAATCTTTTGGCCAACATGGAACTGGCTGAATATGTCCCTGATTGGGCCGGATATGAGACAGAGGTGGGGGAAATAAAAGGGAAATCCGGAATGTCCACGCCCGAGGAGGCCCTATTTCTGATTCAGGGATTAAACGCCAATAGTATATTTCCAGACTGGATCGCTTTGAATAACGGTTCCACGCACGGTCTGGAAAGCAGTGGAGGAGATATCCAAGTGGATCGAACAATAGAGATCCACGAAGCCCTCTCCCCATACAAGATTTCCGGGGCCCAGCACGGGACTTCGGGTAACAACTATGATCATCTGCGCCTGATAGCCGAGAAAACGCACACCACCAAAGCCAATGTAGCGACAGCGCTGCAGATGCTTTCCTGGGGGGTGCGTGTCAACGAGTATGGTAATGCCGAGCTGGACGAGCAGGGCAATTTCGTCAAGGAGTCGGGCAAGGGCGTTACCGACGAATTGTGGTCACGGATGGTGGAATATGCCGAAGCCCAGGGATGGCAGAAAAACAACTATAAAAAATTGAATCTGCCTTTTGAGAACATGTTCCAAAGTCAACCGCGCCAAGTACGGGAGCGTATGGTTGATGCTGTAGAGGATTTTACTTATTATCTGCTGAAAGAAGTGTTCAACGCTGCGGATACTGCGGATATTGCCAAGGAGATCCTTTTGGAAAAACAGAGTCATGATCTGGGATCGAAAGCGGATAGAATCGAGGATCCCCAAAAGTGGTCCGTGGAAGAGATAAAGGGTGGATAGTCGTTCAGGGGAGAGGATAATGGATACGGATGTTTCCGCGGAAATGACCGTGCTGGATCTCATATCAACCTTCAAAGAGACCCAGGAGGTTATCCGTGCTTTTGATGCTCAGGCCGGAGAGTGCATCTTATGTAATTCCCTATTTGATTCCTTGCGGGGGATGACTGAAAAGTATGGTCTTGATTTAAATATAGTGATGCAGGAGGTGAGAAGGGTGGCACACAAGCAGGGATAGCCTCCGCCTGATTGGTTTTATAATAAAAAGAGCCCGGGCTGACCCCGGGCTCTTTTTATTTGCTACAGCATCCCTATTCAACAGTGATGCACTCTCCGGGGCAGCTTTCGACAGCCTCCTTGAGGTCCTCGTCCGAACCCGCGTTGGGGTCGATAACGTATGCCTTTTCCTCGTCTTCGTTAAATCCGAAGACTTCGGGGCATACCTCTACACAAGCTTCGCATCCCATACAGCATTCCTCGTCGATAGTGATTGTACGTGCCATGCTTAATCCTCCATCCAGGTTTGATAAATTTAACTAATCTGTTTAACTCTTTTTGCTATAGCCCCTTACAAAAAAATTTTCAATACATGAAATATTGTTATCTAAAAATTTACACCCATGGCTAACGAGATTTAAGAACAGGCAGGCCACCCTATTCTTTTCCCTCCGGGAGAATATCAAATAACGGGTTGGTTGCTGGAGTCAATTTTTTTCCGCCCCGGAACGGGCAAGCCCGCTTTCCTCGTTTTTCCCCTGCAACTCCAAAGCACGGGCTAGAGTGCGCAGATATTCCTTTTTTTCCGGCTGGAGGCTGGAGCATTGCCGGGCCAGGATCTCGGCCATTTCCGGGTCGTCCCCGGATTCCAAATAAATCCGGGATAAAAGATGCAGGGAATGGGCATCACGTGGGTAGTTCACCAAGGCTTGATGCAAAAGTTCCCGAGCAGTGTCCAGGTCGTTGTTTTTAAAGGCCAGGCGGGCCAGGTGCCGGGGAGCAATACCCCCTGCCCGCTGGTTCTCACCAGCCTGCCGGTAATAATCGGCCGCCTTATCCAAAAGGCCTTGCTTTTCCGCCAGTTGCCCCAAACGAAACAGGGAATACACCTGTTCCGAGTCCAGAGCCAGTGTCTTTTCAAAGGCCTCTTGGGCCTCCGAATCCTCATTGAGACGCATGCAGGCGCATCCCAGATTGTACCAGGCCATTACATCCCCGCAGTCTCGCTGGACCGCTTTGCGGAAGCAGGTTGTTGCTTCCTGGAGCATGCCCAGTTTGGCATAGCAGATTCCCAGGGAATTGCGGGCCAGATGGTTTTCCGTATCCAGAGTCAAAGAGGTCTTGTATTCTTCTATGGCCGAAAAGAGATCGCCTTCCGCGAATAAGCGGTCCGCGCTGATGTTGAAGGAAATGGCATTAAGCTCTGCCACCCTCGGAGGGTCAAGGAGTAGCGAGTGCTCCAATGCCTTGCGCACATTGTGCATGGTTGCTGAGCGGGAGAAGTCGAGAAACGGATATGTGGCTATACCCGCAGCAAGTTGGCCATTCAGGTCTTTTCGACAAAATTTTTCCAGAGCGGAGCAGGCAGGGATAAGTCCCCGGGGTATGTATTTCGGGACCAAAAATATAAGGGAACTTGATCCGTATCTACCCCCAACAGATTCCTCCGGGAAATCTTTTCGGATTTTCTCGGCTATACATTGGATTTGTTCGTCTTCCATGTCCTTGGAGTCCGCTCGTGGAAGATTATCCCCGATCCGTATAAGGATTAAAGAGAAAGTGGGATATTCGCTTTTCAGGGATTCCCATAAATGCAGAAAACTCCGCAGGGTATACAGTCCGGTGGTTGAATCCCGGGGGAGTTCGGAAGTATCTGTTTCGTTTTCTGGAACGGAAAGTTCCCGGTCTTCAGGGAGGAGGGTCAGGGTGTCTCCCTGGAGGACCGGCCAGGCTGGATCGTTTAACTGTAGGATCTCCGCCAGGGACTCCTTTTCCTGGACATCGACCAGCATTATTTCCGCCTTGGGCGGGGAGAAGGTCTGGGCCTTACTTTTTGTTTGCGCGCCGTTTTCCCGGTGGTTGTTGTAAAAGGAGGGGTGGACCTGAAAACGCTGCCCTTCCCGGGCACCCGTCAAATGGCCGATATTTATGAGGGCCCGACCCAGGGAGAGGGATTCAGCAATTTGCGCCCCGTTTTTGAGTATCTGGGAAAAGGTGCAGTAGTTTTTGCCCTGTTTCCGGGCATATTCCAGAGTGGTTTTGGCCTTTTCCAGTATCTGTCTGGGGATTTCCATCGTTCCCTTTCCGGCTCTGCTTCCCCTTATATCCTGAGGAAACGAAGCTATGCCTATGCTGCCGGACAAACGAAGCCTTTCCTGTGTTAAAGGGGTACGCAATTGGATATCCTGGATCCCGGAAATGATGGATTGGGCAAGCTCCCTGCAGTCCCGGGACCTGGTGTTGGGTAAAAGGATAGCCATGGCATCGTCCCCGTCCAGACGGGCGGTGACCGCATGTTGCGGCACCAAGGATCGTATGCATTCTGCCGCCTGGACAAGGGCTTCGTCTCCCAGGGAGAAGCTGTATCGGTTATTTATGGATTGCAGGTTGTCCAGATCGGCGACCAGAACAGTGAAGGAGGCCTTGGATCCGTTCTCCGGCCATGGATTGGGCCCGGATTCCAGTCCGGCACTGATCTGTTCCACCTCCCTGGCAATGGTACTCAAAAAAGTCTGGCTGTTTTTAAGTCCGGTCAGATGATCGGTCTCGCCTGCTTTGCGCAGTCCTATATTCTCCACACACAGATGCAGTGCCGAAGCGAGTACGGTCTCCTCCGGAATCGCATCACCATCTGTTTTTTTCTTGGCCACAACGATACCCAAAAGGTGTTTGTTCTGGACCAAAGGGAGAAGGGCACGGTCTTTTTCCACCAAGGGGATGTATATGTCCCCTTGGCGCATGTTTTCCGGGGTAGTGCGGGGGAAAAAAAGGCTAAAGTCCATCCCGGGCAGAAAGGATTCCAGGAATTGATAGATTAGACCTTCCATGGCGATGAGGTCTTCACGCTTGAGGTTTGCCGGTTGTTCGGATATATAAAACATGTATTGCCTGTTACTTTGTTTCTTGAGTTGTTCTCGGGACTCTTTTATGGAATAATTGCGGCGAAACGAGTGGATTTTTTGTGTCCCATTGCTGATGCTGTTTGATGCCGAACGTTCTGTCCAGCTATTCAAAAATATGATTTTGAGTGCTGGGCCAGTCGATGCAAGTATCCAAAAGGACCAGGCAATGGAAATCCACAGGTAACGTCACAGCTTTTTTCCTTCGGCTATTTGAACCTAAGCAAATGGGCAGCCGGATCATTTCGTGTTTCCGGCTTTTTGCCCTAAAAAAGAGGTCTTTGTCCAGCATAAACAGGAATAAGGAGGAATATTGGACCTATTAGATGCACTTTATAATCGCAGAAGTATTCGCAAGTTTACCCGGGAATGGGTGTCTGGAGAGGATGTGCGCAAGATCCTGGATTGCGGAAGATGGGCCCCGAGCGGCTTGAATAATCAGCCGTGGCGTTTTTTGGCTTTATCCAGAGACGATTCCCGCAAAAAAGGTTTGGAAGAATGCACCAAATATGGCCATGTTATTGCCGGCGCGGACAAGCTGATCGCAGTCTTTGTCTCCCGGGAGGACATGTATAGTCCAGTCAAGGATCACCAGGGGGCCGGGGCGTGCATACAGAATATGCTTTTGGCGGCCCACGGGCTGGGACTGGGTGCTGTATGGCTGGGGGAAATACTCAATCAGGAGGAAAAGGTACATAATGTATTGGGGACCGACCCGCAGGAGATGGCACTTATGGCGGTTATAGCGCTCGGATACCCCGCGGAGAAAGGCTCCTCCACGAGGAAAGACCTGGAGGAGTTTTTGCTGGAGGAATGCCCATGGTAAAAGTGGATGTTTTTTCCCTAGGTCCGTTGGAAACAAACTGTTTTTTGGTTTCCAATGGATCGGAGGCGGTAGTGATAGATCCCGGGGGAGATCCCAAGGAGGTAGTGGATTATTTGCGCAGAAACGGGATCCAATTGACAAATATTTTGAACACCCACCTGCATTTTGACCATATACAAGGGAATGCCGCCCTGAATGAAGCATTTTCCGTGCCTATACTGGCTAGCGCTCGTGATGACTTCCTCATGCAGACGGAAGTCGGAGGGGGAGGTTTTATGGGGTTGCCCGAAACCCCGCAATTTGCCTACCAGGATCTTCAGGCCGGTGAATACAATTTTGCCGGGAATAAATGCGTGGTCTTGGAAACCCCGGGCCATTCCCCGGGCAGTTTATCCTTTTATTTTCCAGATGGAGGCGCGGTTTTTTCCGGGGATCTGGTTTTTTATCGTTCCGTGGGGCGTACCGATTTTCCCGGGGGTGATCAGGAGCAACTGATAAATTCTGCAAAGGAGAGTATCTTCACCCTCCCCTGGGATACCGTTATTTATCCGGGGCACGGACCGGAAACTCAGGTGCGAGAAGAAGAACTGCATAATCCTTTTTTTACCCGGGCTCGGCATCCTTAATGGAGCAGGAATGCATATCTGGCATTATACATACGTCCAAGAGGGTGGCGGAGCTGCCGAAACTGCGCGGAATCTTTTGGGTCAATCCGCGGATTTTGGGCTGCCAGCCAGCCAGATATGGGAGGTAGGCGGAGAGGGAACCGACGCCCTTTTCTCCGTGGAGGAGGAAGACATTGTACATATACATTCCTGCAGGGATTGGTTGGATTTATTGGGGGGCTATAAAAGGAAAGCGCCCTTGGTGATAACTGTCCATGACTGTTCCCTGTTTACCGGAGGATGTGTCTATCCCCTGGATTGTATCGGCTGGAAAAAGGGATGCCCTGATTGTCCCCGCGGGTTTGAAGGTGCCGCAGAGAGTGCGCGAAAAAAGAAAGAATTGTTGTTTTCCCTGCGCCCTTTGCTCGCAGCACCTTCGGGCTGGATGGCTGCCATGCTCAAAGAAGTATATCCCTTTTTGAGGGTGCGCATAATCCCCAACGGAGTGCAATGGACTTCGGTGGAGCCAAAGCTGGGTTCCCGGATCCCGGTGCTTTTGTTTGTCGCCCATTCCGGGGAATCGGCAGTCTTTAAGGGAGGGCACAAATGGAGGGATATATATCTCCGGATTAGAAAGGAATTTCCGGATATCCGCGCGTATTTCGTGGGAGGGAAAAAACATGAATACAAAAAGGGAGTGCAGTGTCTCCCTCTTCTCCCCAATGCGGAACTGCGCAAGCTTATGCAACGTTGTCTTTTGCTGGTATATCCCAGTTTGGCAGACAACCATCCGCTGGTGATTTTGGAGGCAATGAGTTCCGGGTTACCTGTAGCGGCGACCGGGGTGGGGGGGGTCCCGGAACAGATCAAAAACAAGGAAACGGGTTTGTTGGCCCGGAATCCGCGGGAACTGGCCGAAGTGGTATCCGTTTGCCTCAAGCAGAGGCGTCAGCTTAGAATGATCGCCCATAACGCCTGGAGAGAGGGTCGATCTAAGTTTTGTTCCGAGAGGATGTTCACGGATTATTCCCGAGTGTACACCGAAGCCCTGGGCGGAAGAGCCATATCAAATCCGGAGGGGGATTTGACCTATGCTTGATCAGGATATCCAGCTTGATTTTCGGGAACGGTGCTGAGGTGTGGGGCAGGAGGTAAGTTGGTACCTCCGTTTTTCCCGCGGCAGTAGACTGGAAGTGCTGGCCCGGAAAAGCGCGGAGACTCAGCTGAAAAACGTGTTGTCTATTGAACCGCAGTGGGAACTGGATGTGAGAGAAAATGATAATGGATATATCCGGGCGTTTTTCACCCGGAAAAGGAAGAGAGATTGATGCAGTTTTTGCCTGCAGTCCGCATAAGGGAGGTTCCACGGACAGAGCGGCCGAGGTGGTTTTTTCGGCCTGGTCCCGGGCGGGGTACTCCCCACGGATGTTCTATTTGAGGGAGTACCATATATGCGGATGCCAGGGTTGTGGACACTGCTCTTCCGGCGAGGGTTGCGTTCTTCAAGGCCAAGACGAATGCGTGAGCCTTTTTGAAGCCCTGCGCATTTCCAGACACCTCTGTTTTTTAGCCCCCATATATTTCTACCATCTTCCTGCCCAGTTCAAAGCTTTCATTGACAGGTCCCAGAGTGTCTATATGGATGCTTCTGGATACTGGAGCGGGGCGGGAGAGGGAAAACCCCGGACCAGGACAGTGCTTTTGGCCGGCAGGAGCCAGGGAGAAAAACTGTTTGTGGGTAGCGAGCTGACCCTGGAATATTTTTTACGTTCATTTGGCCGTAAGGGAGACATAATGGGGTTGCGCGGAATAGAAAAGCCAGGGGATCTGGGAGAAGCTGGAGGAAAAATTGTTTCCGGGATCGAAGAATTTGTCCTGGGCAAGGGGTCATAGCTCTTCCTTTTTGCAAAGAGTCAGGCCGCTTGCGGGCCCCGTGTTTCAGGGAAGATGTGATTCTTGCGGAGAGCTCCGAGGCGGGGGACGCTTTTTTTGTCCGGCTTGTGAAGAAAGGCTCCGCCTGCGTAGAGGCGGATTTTGCCCTCTTTGCGGGAAGCTATATGTATTGGAGGGGGAATCGGCCTACTTGTGTGGAGAATGTAGGAAAAAGCCCCCGCCTTGGTCTTTTAACGGTTTTTTTGCGGGTTATACGGGACTGCTCAAGGAACTCGTCCTGAGGTTTAAGTTCGAGCCGGATATAGGCTTGGCGGCCGCACTGGGCGCTCTGTTGTACAGAACATTCCACGCCCGTTCACTGGTTTCCCCTGATATTATCGTGCCAGTGCCCTTGCAAGCGGACCGCCTAAAAAGCCGTGGTTTCAACCAAAGCCTGGAGCTGGCTCGAACTATGGCCTCCCGGAGCAAGGTTTGCCTGGAGCCCCGGGCCCTAGAAAAACTGACCCCAACCGCGGAACAAAGCAAACTCCCCCGCCGGGAAAGAATGGAGAGTCTAAAAGGGGCTTTTGCTTCTTCGGCTGGAAGGGTACAGGGGAAAAAAGTCCTTTTAGTAGATGATGTCTGCACCACAGGGGCCACGTTTTCGGCATGCACCCGCGCCCTTTTAAAAAGCAAGGCTCAGTCCGTGGATGTAATATGTCTGGCCAGGGCGTAACCGGGGGTGTTTTTTGATTCCTCCGGATACAGCGAATTAGGGCTTGACTTCAGTACAGGTGTGGTTTACATAGCCACTCCTACTTTTTGGGAGGTAAAATATGTTTGCTATAGTAGAAACAGGCGGAAAACAGTATAAAGTTCGCGAAGGCGATCAGCTCAAGGTGGAAAAGCTTGAGTGTGAATCCGGTGGCAGTGTTTGTCTAAGCAATGTCCTTTGTCTGGGGGAAGGCGAAGACGTCCAGGTAGGTTATCCTTATCTGGAAAACGCTAAAGTGGAATGCGACGTTGTGGAGCATGGGCGAGCCAGAAAGGTGGTTATATTTAAGCACAAGCGCCGCAAGGATTACCATAGGAAACACGGACATCGGCAACATTTTACTAGATTGAAGGTAAGAGCCATTCAGGCTTAAAATTAGAGGAGGTCCCCAATGGCACACAAGAAAGCGGGCGGAAGCTCCAAGAACGGTCGTGACAGTCGAGGGCAACGAAGAGGAGTGAAAAAGTTCGGCGGCCAGCAGGTAACGTCCGGCAACATTATTGTCCGGCAACTGGGAACCAGGGTCCATCCGGGCCAGAATGTAGGCATGGGCAAGGACTATACCCTTTTTGCCAAGACTGACGGTCAGGTGAAGTACGAAAAATATTTTCGAAATAAAAGGGTTAAGACACGGGTGAGTGTAGTCGAAGCCACTTGAGTTCAATTTGCCAGAGCAATGTTTTCATGGCCGCTTGGATTCCGATTCAGGCGGTCTTTTTTCGTTTCCTTGAGCTTATTCTTCAACGGTGATATCCAAAAATGAACAGTTTTTTGTGGGCAAAGTTTTTTTGTGGGGCTTTCCCGTTTTAATGTCCCGGATGGATTAAATTGGAATGCAAGCACAAACAGGGCTGGTTGTTTACCAGAGCACTCAGTTAGACAAGGTTGTTAGATGCGTTTTATAGATGAAGCAAATATAGTGGTCCGTTCTGGACAGGGAGGGAATGGTTGCGTTTCCTTTCGTCGGGAGAGGTTCGTGCCCAAGGGAGGGCCTGACGGCGGAGACGGCGGAAAGGGAGGGGATGTTTTTTTTGTAGCCGATTCCGGGAAGCATACTCTGTATGATCTTACTTACAAGCGCTTGTATGCGGCCGAGAAGGGTCAGCCGGGTATGGGAAGCCAGAAATTCGGGCCGGGGGGCAATGATCTGTATATACCTGTTCCCATGGGCACTCAGGTCTTCGAGCAAGGCGGAGGAGATGAAGATGTTCTTCTGGCCGACTTGTCCACAGATGGGCAAATGTATAAAGTGCTTAGCGGAGGACGGGGAGGGAAAGGCAATGAGCATTTTAAATCCTCCACAATGCGCACTCCGCGGTTTGCCCAGTCCGGAGAAGATGGGGCGGAGAAAAGTGTTAAGCTGGTCTTGAAAATCATTGCCGACATAGGTCTGATAGGTTTACCCAATGCGGGCAAGTCCACTCTGATTTCCCGGATTTCCGCCGCCAGGCCCAAAATTGCCCCCTATCCCTTCACTACAGTGACCCCTGCTTTGGGAGTGGTATTTGATGACGTGGGGCATAAGATGACTGTAGCCGATATCCCCGGCCTTATAGAAGGTGCTCATCAGGGGGAGGGGTTGGGAGATAGGTTTCTCAGGCATGTGGAGAGGGCTAAGGCCCTGGTGCATGTGCTCAGTGCGGAAGATGTGGTAACCGAGGATATTAAAGCGGGATTCGCTTTGATAAACGAGGAGTTGGCCGGTTTTGATCCTTCGTTGAGGGAAAAGGAGCAGATTCTGGTCCTGAACAAGATCGATACCTTGACTGAAAAACAACGGCAAACACTGGTCGCAAATGCAGAAGAGCAGGGGGTCAGGTTGTATTTTATATCCGCCTTGAATGGTGCGGGGGTGGATGAGTTGCTTGAAAGGATGTGGACGTGTCTGGGAATTTTTTGATTACCGCAGAGGTGGGGAATGTTCAAGAAGGCTTGGAGAAAGCGGTGAACAATTGCATTTGGGGCTGGTTAAGGTATGGAAGATAAAAAAAAGGCAGATCCCGGTGTGCGGGAAGGGATTTTAAAGGAGGCCAAAAGGATTGTCCTTAAAGTGGGCAGTGCGGTACTGACAGACCGTGAAGGCCTGGATTTGCGTGTAGTCAATCGGCTGGCGGATCAGATAGCTTTGCTCCAGGACCAGGGGCGGGAAGTTGTTTTGGTTTCCTCCGGGGCTGTGGCTGCGGGACGCGGGGAAATGCGCGCTCATCCTCTGGCGGAGAGCCTACGCTACAAGCAGGCTGTTTCCGCAGTAGGGCAGAGTCGTTTGATGCATGCATACGACGAGGCCTTTGCCCGCTATGGAAAAACAACCGCCCAGGTACTGCTTACTCGTGAAGATTTGAAAAGCAGGGAAAGATTCTTGAATGCCAGAAACACCATGCTTCAGCTATTGCAGTGGCATATTATTCCCGTGGTCAACGAAAATGATACAGTGGCCGTGCAGGAGCTCAAATTCGGGGACAACGATGCCCTGGCCAGTCTGGTGTTGAACCTGGTGGAGGCGGATCTGTTTGTCAATCTGACTTCAGCGGAGGGGGTGTTTGATAAAAATCCCGAGGAAAGTACTGATGCCTGTCTAATCCCCGTAATAGAGGACATATTTGCCCAGCCCGTAGAAGAAATGTGTTCGGGCAGGACCGTTCAGGGCGCGGGAGGGATGTACAGCAAACTGGTTTCTGCGCGCCGGGCGGCTCAGATCGGGGTCCCCACCCTTATTCTTTCCGGGCAACAGCGTTTCACCCTGGAAAAGGCTTTTGCCGGAGAAGAGTTGGGGACGTTAGTCCTGGCCGGCTCTCGATGCATAACCCGGCGTAAGTTCTGGCTGGCCTACAATCTGGATCCAGCCGGGGAAATCATCATTGATTCCGGAGCGGCCCGAGCTATACACGACAGGGGGAAGAGCCTCTTGCCCGCAGGCATAGTGGAGGTGGGCGGAGAGTTCGGAAAGGGGGACATGGTCCGTCTTTTGGATGTGGATAAACGCCAATTGGGTGTGGGGCTGAGTAACTATGATTCCGCAGATTTGTCCCGGATCAAGGGACATAAGAGCGAGGAAACTCCGGAAATACTTGGGGACTCCCTGTATACGGAAGCGGTGCACCGGGATAATATGCTTTTGGATGCTGCGGTTTAGCCCCGCGTCGTGGTCCCATGTGGCCGGTGAAGTCTAGTTGGTACGGGGCACGCAGGTCTTGGATACAATGGCTCCGATGGAGGGAGTGGAATTTTTGTGTCTCCTTCGAGTGGTCCTTTCCAGCACTTAAGATTATATTGTGAGCTCTAGGCCTGTGGTTAAAAGCGTCCAAAATGATTTGGCGGGGAAGTCCATAGGTAACGCCAGAACCGGATACAGGATCATATAAGTCGAAAGACCGAGGTGCCTATGGGTAGGTCCACAATGTTGGACACTACTTCACATTTGACTTTGAAGGCAAAATAAATCCCGCTTTTTTCCTCGCTCAGGGCCTCAAAATTGCCTTGTCCCTTGCTGATAACCACATCCGCCTCATCCATCCGCTGTAAAAAGTCCTTGGAGCACCTGGAAGTTACCGCTCCGGGACAATCCGACCCGCTGGAAAACACATTGCAGATTTCCGTTAGGCCCACTTGGCGGGCATCCTCCATGGTGGCGTCATTCAGAATAGGAGTCCCGCGCACGGCATAATGTACTTGATGCCCGAGCCGATTCAATTCTTTCACCAAGATGGTGTCCAGGGCTATTTCACCGGCATTGTCCCCTATGATTAAGACCTTTCCGGGGCGGCTCAGTTCATCCCGGAACCGTGGATAATGGAGCTCCGCCCAGCGTGAGTCCTTTTCCGCATATAGCGCGGTCTGCCAGTCGAACTCCCTTCCCGCCCCTGCGTCCATATAGTTTCCGATTATGGATAATCTAAGGGCAAAGAATATACGATCTTTTTCATTTTCCAGTTGGGAGATCACTTGGGGAAGGAGGTCCAAAACAGCGGCATTGGATTTTTCCTTGTACGCAGAAAAAGGGTCCTTTGTTCCGGATATCTCGGTTATCCGGGAGTACATTCCCCCTGCCAAGTGCGGCGGGGAGAGTCTGGTGTCCATGCGCGATATTTCCTCGGACACCGTGGCCAGAATTTGTCTTTGCTTTTCCGGGTTCTGGGGGGCTGTGAGGCGGGCACCGTTCAGGGCCTGACGCAGAAAGCAAGGCAGACAATCGAGACGGGTATACATATATAGCCTCCGTTTGGGAGATATTTAAGGAAGTAATCATGTTCATAAATGTGTTTAGGGCAAATGACAAGTTCGTCCACCCAGGTGGGAGTTATACATGTGTTTTCGGAACCTTGAATTTACAAGGACCGGCTTTAGTGGATCAAAGGGGTCTTAGCTTTATATCCGCATTTTATACTAAAAAAATAATATTGAATATCAGGGAACTATGACATATTTTTTATATTTCCCCCAAACCCAATTGACAATGGAGGGGAAATAGTTTTAGAGACGCGATTCCGTT
>CAYNNQ010000010.1:0-77655 GCA_964398785.1 uncultured Desulfovibrionales bacterium
ACTAACCGATAACCGCTTCAGGGCCCCCATAGTGCGCAGTATAGCCTACGGCAACGCGAGATCCTTAAAAGAACCTATAATCAGCCGCACCTTCGGGGCTACCGTAATCAACCGGACTCCAGCTTATGCAACCACCTGGGACTTAAGCGTACAACTGACGGACAAAGAAGGCAGGCCCATGGCCGATACAAACATCTTCATTTCTGTCTTCAACTATGCCTGTTTTCGCCCGGTGGCCAGGCTGAAAACAGATAAACACGGACATGCCTCTGTCTCCCTGGGGCGGGGCAGTTTTCTTTTGACAGTGCGTGCCCAGGGTCGTTGCGATTACTCCCTGGTCAAAAACATACACCCGGACAAGCGAAAAGAGATAAAGGCCAATCTGACCCTGCGCAGAGACCGGAAATTCTCCAGGGAAGCATATCTACCTTTTCACCACGGTCCAATACGGGGAATTGAAGAAAGCCAGGCACAGAAAATCACTCCTTTCCCTCCCCTGAAAAATCCTCAAAAAAGGGAACAGGACCGGAAAAAACGGGAAAACCGTTTTCAAGGACTTCAAAAAAATGTTCGCAGATTCTTACAAGCATCCCAGTACAAAGACCTCTCCATTCCACTGAAAAAGGCTGGATTCAACGCCCTTACATTGGCCCGTGTCCTAGACAACACTGAAAACACCGGGAAAACCATAAATTATCTCCAGCAACTACAAGCAAAAGATCTGGCAACCATCTCCTATAGGCAGGCTTACCGGGCCCCTAGCTTGGCCTCCCAGACTCGCAGGCAAGCTGCGCAGGCAGGTATCAACTATGACAATTCCACCTATGAAAATTATGTACTAACTCCCCGCGTGGAATATGAACCCCTGTCTTTTTGGCGGCCACTACTCCAAAAAAAATTCGGAAAACAGGACCTCCGAAACAGGGAAAAGACCCTGCACAAGATCAACCGATTTGTAGCTGCTCTACCGGAGATGGAAAGAGGCTTTTTCGGTCCGGTGATGACCCCGGAACAAGTTATGCGTGCCGGACGGGGGACCGACAAGGCCAAAAGAATATTTACCTGCGCTGCACTGAGATCAACGGGTATTCCTTCTCGGTACAACCCGGAGTACAACTTCGTAGAATACCTTTCGAAGGACTCCTGGAAACCCCTTTTCCCGGACCATCCCCAACAGCTAGGTAGATCCAACTCTACCGCCGAATCCAAAAATTACTTCGGACCCTCGGCCCGAGTAGATATCAATTTCGTATTCAACAGCACCAAACTCACGGGTAAAGGACTCCAATATTTCAAGGACTTCAGCATAGCCGAATATACAAAAAAAGGCTATTATCGGGTCCTAAAACACTCCATTCGGGGATCTTTCCCTTCGAACTCCACCAAGTGCCGCATCTACCTCCCTGCCGGACAATACTGGCTCTTTGCCGGAAAACGCAACACCTATGGAGAACCCACGGTCACTGCCCATAAATTTCGGGCCCGCCCGAACCAAAAAACCACGCTGGACATCCGTCTAAAAAAAAGAAGAAACAAGGAAAGGCGAGACAGACCCACTAAGAGAGGAGACCCCGACCCTTCCAAGTGCGGCTTGCGGAACAAAAAGTGATATGTCAGTATAAAAGTAAATAATGATAAGTCCTATTGCCTTAGACTAATTATGTGCTTATACACCCTCTAGTCCATAGAAATTTTGCCATAAACAGAGGGAACTTTATATTCTCAAAACGAAAATCATGCCATGCTCATCGTTTTTCGGGAATCGTCAAATATGGATCTCCTCTCAATTCGAGAATATCCATCGGCCCCTCTTCACAGTCAGAGAAGGAATCTGGAGTATATTTTCCGATCCACTTCGTTGTTTCGGAGTCCCCTAGCAGTACTGCCGCAACTGCAAAAAGGCGATGGCTGGAGATAAATGCACAGATTAAATTTTGCAAATCTATGATTTTATTTAAAAATTTCAAATTAAAACTAAATACTGCCTGCAAAGACATATTTTTTGTATGCGCATCAGTACCTGCAAATTAAACAGACATACAGCCCGCTCTTATAATTAATGTCCAAATCCGATTCCGCAAAGAGCATTTCATTTAAAGAATCACTGCAGATATTCGAATTTGTACTCTTGCTGGTAATTTTGGGCTGGGTAATGTACAGTGGCACCGAGACGCTCGGGTACAACTGGCAGTGGTATCGTATTCCGCGCTATATCTTTGGTTCCGGACAGACTTTAAGCGCCGGCCCACTGCTACAGGGGTTGTGGGTAACCGTAAAAATCACAGCTTCCAGTCTTTTATTCACCCTCGTCTTCGGGACTACGACCGCCCTTTTCCGCCTCAGTGGATCACTCACCGCCAATATCCTGGCCCGGTTATACTTGGAATCGGCAAGGAACACCCCTTTACTGATCCAACTTTTCTTCAACTATTTTGTTTTATCCCCCATACTCGGACTGAGTCCTTTCTGGACCGCAGTGTTAACTCTGGCTCTGTTCGAAGGGTCTTACGCCTCGGAAATTATAAGGGCGGGAATAATTTCCATAGAGCAAGGACAATGGGAAGCCGGTAGAAGCACTGGCCTGAAAAGCTCACACACATACATACATATCATCCTGCCCCAGGCCCTGAAACTCATCCTTCCCCCGATAACCAGTCAAAGCGTTTCACTATTAAAAGATTCGGCACTTGTAAGCACAATTGCCATTTATGATCTCACGATGCAGGGTCAAACCATAATTTCCCAAACCTTTTTGACCTTCGAAGTATGGTTCACCGTGGCCGGGATATATTTAATCCTTTCCTTGGCCTTGTCCGGGTTAATAAATTTTTTCAGTCCCAGCTACACCCACTCACAAATCAAATAAACAGGAGGGAGTGTCATGTTTTTCCGGAAAATCTGCCTTGCCTTACTCGCGTTAATTATTTTCTGCGCAACAGCCCAAGCCAAGGATATCCGCCAAGATCTCACCCAGGAAAGCACCTTGGAAAAGGTTTTGGAGCGAGGGGTACTCAAAGTAGGAATGTCCACGTTTCTTCCCTGGGCCATGAAAAATAAGGAAGGCGAACTTATAGGCTTTGAGATTGATGTAGCCCGTAGACTGGCTAAAGACATGGGAGTTGAAGTCCAGTTCGTACCCACGAAATGGTCGGGGATAATCCCTGCCCTTCTGACAGGGAAATTCGACGTGATCATCGGAGGGATGGGCATCCGACCGGACAGGAATATCAAAGTAAATTTCACCATACCTTATGAACATTCCGGGATGTCCTTGGTGGCCAGTAAGCAAAAAGCCAAGGGATTCGACTCCTTGGAGGACTTTAATAAAAAAAATGTCACCCTGGCCGCACGGCTGGGGACCACGGCGGCGGATGCAGCCAAAAAACACATGCCCCGGGCCAAGTTGAAACTTTTTGACGAGGAAGCCCAAGCCATACAAGAGCTCTTGAACGGAAGGGTGCACGCGGTTGTAGCTTCGGCTCCCATGCCCTCATTTCAGGCCATTCAGCACCAGAATAGACTTTTCGTGCCTCTGGAAGACACATTCACCAAAGAACCTATTGGATTCGCTGTACGCAAAGGGGACGTGGACACCCTCAACTATTTCAATAACTGGATAAGAGTGCGCAAGGCGGAAGGCTGGTTGCAAGAAAGGAAAGAATACTGGTTCGGGACAAAAAAATGGGAAGATCAAATCCGATAAAAATTATAAGGTGTCTGGGGAAGGTCAACTTTCCCTGACACCGGCTAAAAAAGATTGCGATGCAAACCAAACGGCTCAGATTTACCATACTGGACGCCGTGCTTATTCCCATCCTGGGATCAGCCGCAGCGTATATCCTGTATAGAGTAACCCTGGAAATGAACTATACATGGGACTGGTCCATTATACCCCAGTACCTCATACGGCACGACCCAAAAGCAGGATATGTCCCCAATCTGCTACTTCAGGGTTTTGCCGCAACCATCCGTTTAAGCTTCTGGACGACTCTGCTAGCCCTGCTTTTGGGCACCTTTTTCGGACTGTTCCGAACGGCCGGAAGCCTTTTCAAAAGACTAACCGGCGGATTCTATGTAGGACTGGTCCGGAACATACCTCCACTTGTATGGGTCTTTCTCTTCTATTTCTTTATAAGTGATCAACTGATGCCCTTGTTGCATCTAGACCCAATCCTGCGCAGTCAGCCAAGCGCAATCCAGAAGACAATCTCCTTCCTGCTCGCCCCTCCGGGGAGACTCTCTCCGTTTGTTTCCGCCATACTTACCCTCGCCCTGTATGAAGGCGCGTATATCGCGGAAATAGTCCGAGGAGGCATCCAGTCAATCGAAACGGGGCAATGGGAGGCCGCGGCATCGCAAGGACTCTCCAAATGGCAGCAATTGCGCTATGTAGTCCTGCCGCAGGCCTTCGAAAGAATCCTCCCACCCTTGGCCGGGCAGTTCATCTCTGCTATAAAGGATTCGGCCATAGTCTCGGTAATTTCTGTCCAGGAGCTTACCTTCCAGGGTATGGAATTGATGGCCGCCACTTACCGTACTTTCGAAATATGGATCACTGTCACCGCACTCTATTTCCTGCTCACCTTCTCCTGCTCCATGGCTGTAGGGAAGCTGGAACGCTTTTTGACACAGAGAAGACTGTCCGCATAGTTCTCTCTTCATTCTTCGTATATATCCCTGTAATGGGAGAGCATGGAAGTAAATCTTTTTTCCTGGATTGCCTTCCCGGCTTGGCGGGCCAAGTTCACGAAAAAATGCACGTTATGCAAGGTATTCAGACGATAGGCCAATAGTTCCCGGCAAGTATACAAATGCCGCAAATAAGCCCTAGAAAAGTTACGACAAGTATAACACGCGCATTCCGGATCCAGGGGATCTTCGTCTTCCCTGAACTCTGCTCTTTTTATATTCACCTGCCCCCGGGAAGTATACAGGGTGCCATTACGGGCATTGCGCGTGGGGAGCACGCAATCAAACATATCTATACCCGCGGCAATCGCTTCAAGTATATCCAAGGGTTTACCAACTCCCATCAAATACCGAGGCTTTTGTTTGGGCAACAAAGGAGGAATACTGCGTACCAGGGAAAGCATTTCCTCTTTGGGTTCTCCCACGCTAAGCCCGCCGATTGCGAAACCTTCAAAATCGATTTCGGTTATTCTCTTCGCGCTTTCACGGCGCAAGTCTTCAAAAAATCCTCCCTGCACAATGCCGAACATCATCCGGCCTCCACTCCGGGCGGGCAAAGCTGAACGGCAACGCTGCGCCCAGCGTGTGGTGAGCTCCATGGATTTCTTGGTGTATTCATAAGGTGCCCCATAAGGAACACACTCATCCAAAACCATAATTATGTCCGACCCGATGTTTTCCTGGATATGCACCACCTTCTCCGGGGAAAAGAAATGCCTGGATCCGTCAATATGAGAGGCAAACTCCACCCCTTCCTCAGTAAGTTGACGTAGATCGGAAAGGCTAAAAATCTGGAACCCTCCGGAATCAGTAAGTAAGGAACCGTCCCAGTGCATGAATTCGTGCAGTCCACCCAGGCGGCGCAACATCTGATCCCCGGGCCGAAGATAGAGATGGTAGGTGTTTCCCAAAATGATCTGGGCCCCGGTTGCCTGCAAATCGTCCGGCCCCAGACTTTTCACGCTTCCCCGCGTACCCACCGGCATAAATACCGGAGTCTCCAACTCACCGTGTGCAGTCTGCAGCGTGGCAGACCTCGCTTCTCCTTCCTCGGCCCGTAAATTAAAATCTCCGATGCCCATTTAATTTCCACTCTTCCTTGTCTCCGCCGCCGCCCATAAACACATACCCCGCAACTCGCAAACCCGGCAGCGTGGATTTCTCGCATTACAAACTTCCCGGCCGAACCAAACCAAACTGTTATTCAGCTCCCCCCATTTTTTTTGAGGGAACAAACGCATCAAATCATTTTCCACTCCCTTGGGATCCCGACGATCCGTAAGTCCCAATCTGGAAGTTATCCTCTGTACATGGGTATCCACGGCAACCCCCTCATTTATGCCCCAAGCCCCGAAAAGAACAATATTGGCTGTCTTCCTGGCTACACCGGGAAGAGCCAAAAGTTCTTGCATACTTTTGGGTACGTTGCCGCCGTGTTCCTTTACTATCCTCTCCGCCGCCATTCGTAGGTTGCGTGCCTTATTTCGGTAAAAACCAGTGGAATAGACCACCTCCTCCACCTCTTTCGCCCCGGCTTTTTCCAGTGCATGCGGACCGGGCCATTTCCGGAAGAAGACCGGGAGTACTCGGTTCACCCTCTCGTCTGTACACTGCGCAGAAAGTATTGTAGCCACCAAAAGTTCCCACGGGTTGCTCCAGTGCAGGGCCGATTGTGGAGAATTATAGCGTTTTTCCAGTAATTGCATTATCTTTTGTGCTTTCTGGTATTTGTCCATCTTTAGCCAATCCTTTCCCCGCCCCTTTCTTTTTTGCTCTTTCTCCTCTATATGGAAAAGCCAGTACGAACTTAGTTCTTATTAGGTTCGAAAATGAGATTTTCTCCCGTTTAACAAGGAAATCAAGTAATTATGGGCAAGCGTATCTTAATACAGGATCGAATAATCACCAAAACCTTAACAGTTAACCTGGAAAAGGCCAGTTGCGGGTGGAAAATAACTTAACTCGCTGCAAAAGTACACTTTGGCAACCTGTCCTGTATGAAAGGGCAGAAAAAGCTTTTCAGACAGGAAGGGTTTTGTTAGGTGCCACTTTTTGGACAACGCATATGTAAAAAAGGAGATTGGCATGCTGGCTATTGTCAACTACAATGCCGGTAATTTGACCAGCGTCAAGCGAGCCTTGGATTATTTAAATATTTCCAGTATAATAACCGAATCCAAGGAAACTCTTTTTTCGGCTGATGGGATTATATTTCCCGGTGTGGGCGCAGCCGGATCGGCCATGGACTATTTAAAAAGCCGGGAACTGGATTCTGCCCTGAAGGAAAGTGTCCTACAAAAAAAACCCCTTTTGGGCATTTGCCTTGGCTCGCAGATAGTTATGGAGCGTAGCCCGGAAAACCATACGGATACTCTGGGTCTTGTGCCGGGAAACTGTACCGCCTTCGCCCCCGAACTCCGGGACGAACAAGGCGAACCGATCAATATCCCGCATATGGGCTGGAATAGTGTACATCTGCAAAAAAGCTGTTTACTTTTTAAGGATATAGACCGCAGTGCACAATTCTATTTCGTACACACCTACTACCCACAGCCGACCCCAGAATACCTGATAGGGGAAACTTCTTACGGCACCCGATTTTGTTCGGTACTGGGCCGGGAAGGTCTCTGGGCACTCCAGTTTCATCCGGAAAAAAGCGGCCGTCCAGGGCTGAGTATTCTGGAAAACTTTAATTCCTACTGCCGGGGTAAAAAAAATGCTTAGCAAGAGAATAATACCGTGCCTAGATGTGCGGGACGGCAAGCTGACCAAGGGCATAAAGTTCAAGGGCAACGTGGACATTGGGGACCCTGTGCAAACAGCCCGGCTGTACTACGAGAATGGAGCGGATGAAATCGTTTTCTACGATATAACCGCCTCTTCGGAAGGGCGAAGCATTATGCTCCAGGTAGTGGAAGAAGTGGCTTCCCGGATATTCATCCCTTTCTCCGTAGGGGGCGGAGTATCTTCGGTACAGGACATGCGTGACGTCCTTTCGGCAGGAGCGGAAAAAATCTCAGTAAACTCTGCGGCAGTGAAGGATCCGCAAATAATTTCCGAGGGTGCACGCGCTTTTGGGTCCCAATGCATTGTAGTCGGAATGGATGTACTCCGGGTCGAGAGTTCCGAAACGATTCCTTCCGGTTACGAAATAGTCATCCACGGAGGACGGAAAAAGATGGGTATGGATGCCGTGGAATGGGCGAAAAAAGCGGAAAAGCTGGGGGCCGGCGAGATATGTCTCAACTCCATTGACGCGGACGGGACAAAAGAAGGATATGAATTGAACCTGACCCGGATTATATGCGAAAGTGTGCGCATACCGGTAATAGCCTCCGGGGGGGCTGGCAGCCCGCAACACATGGTGGATGCTGTCACCAGCGGCAAGGCTTCCGCGGCCCTGATAGCCTCAATTGTCCACTACGGGGAGTATACCGTGCCGGAAATAAAAAAAATAATGCAGGACCAAGGCGTTCCCATGCGCATGGTCTGGTAGATTGTCATGTCTGCGCCAAGACTTACAATAGAATCCATGACCCATTGCGAGGCCGAAGTTTTTACCAAAGTCCTGGAGGGGGAGGATGCCTTAAGCAAAGCAACCAAGCTCTTGGAGGGACTACGTTCGCATCATTTCCAGGCAGTTATCTGGGAAAAAGACAAATATATGGGTGGAACATGGTTCAACCCTATTCAGGGTAAATGGACAGCCGAATTCCTGGAGATGAGCTGGGACACGGAAAACACAGCTCAAGAAATTGTCCGCGAAGTGCAAAAAAAGGAAGCAGAAAGAAATACCCCGCGGTGAGGGTCTACAGCCCGTCCCGCTCATATGTCCCGCTTTGCCCTCCGCTTTTATGCACCAAAGAGCAGGCCTCTATGCGGATATCCCGTTGCACCGCCTTGCACATGTCATAGATGGTCATGCTCGCGGTCTGTACAGCCACCAAGGCCTCCATTTCCACACCCGTCCGTGAATCCGTCCGGACTTCCGCCCATACCCGTATGCTTGACTCCCCTTCCCGCATTTCAAAACCGACATCAATGAAACTGACAAAAAGGGGGTGGCAAAGGGGGATGAGTTCCGCAGTCCTCTTAGCCGCCATAATCCCGGCTATCCTCGCGGTGGGAAGCACATCACCTTTGCTCAGGCGGTTTTCTTGTACCAGCTTGTATGTATCCCGGTTAAGCCGGACAAAGCTTTCAAAAACAGCTCTCCGCCCGGTTTCTTCCTTGGGACCCACATCGACCATCCGGGCCTTGCCCTGGTCATCGACATGCGAAAAAAGGTTTTCTTCCTCGGACATGCTTGCCCCTCTTTCCCGGGATTACTCCCCCATAACCTTGCGGAAAAAGTTTTTCATCTTGTGCCCGGATTTCTCGCTCTCCAGTTTATCGAATTCACGGATGAGCTCTTCCTGTCTCTTGGTAAGCTTAGTCGGAGTCTTGACCTGAACGAGGACATGCAAGTCACCGCGACTAGTACTGCCCAAGCGGGGAAGACCAAGACCTTTCAAACGAAAAGACTCTCCGCTCTGCACTCCCTTGGGAATTTCCATGCTCACCGGATCATCCAATGTAGGGACCTCGATCCTATCCCCCAGCATGGCTTGAGCCATACTTATTTCCACTTGTGTGAGAAGATCCTGTCCTTGTCTATTGAAAAGACTGTCCTCTTCCACATAGATAACTACATAAAGATCACCTGGGGGCCCGCCATGCTCTCCGGGTTCTCCTTCGCCCCGAACACGCAGACGGTTTCCACTGTCTACACCTGCTGGAATACGGACATTGATATTCTTGTTTACATTTACAGCTCCCCGTCCCTTGCATTTGGAACACGGGTGTTTGATGATGGTTCCCTGTCCCTTGCAAACGGGGCAGGGCATAGAAACCCGGAAAAAACCCTGGGAGCGGTACACCTGCCCGGCACCGCCGCAGTGTTCACAAGTTTCAGCACTGTGCCCGGGTTCGGACCCAGACCCGGAACAGCGATCACAGGACTCCTGCTTAGGGATCTGTATCTCTTTTTCCGTGCCCTTGGCGGCTTCCCGAAAAGAGACCGTCATATCGTATCTGAGATCTACACCGGATCGCGCCCGTGGACCACCGCGCCTGGATCCCCCAAACCCAAAAAAGTCACCGAAAATATCGCTGAAAGCGCCAAAAATATCTTCTGCAGAGCTAAAATCCTGAAAACCGTTCGTGTTCACACCTTCATGGCCGAACTGATCGTAACGGGCCCTTTTATCCGGGTCGCCCAAGACTTCATAGGCCTCGGCAGCTTCCTTGAATCTGGCCTCGGACTCAGGATCATCAGGATTACGATCCGGATGATACTTCATGGCCATTTTGCGGTAGGCCTTTTTTATTTCTTCCTCGGAGGCCCCTCTCGAGACCCCCAATATCTCATAATAATCTTTATTTGCCATGACTAATCTAACTTCAAGCCTGCATTTTCAATAGGTTCAGCCGGTGAAATCTTTCCTGCCGCGATTTCCCGTAGGGAGGTTACAACTCTCTTATTCTTGCATTCCACCAAAGAAGGATATCCTTCATTATATTGTTTTATCCTTTTAACAGCCATCTGGACCAGCATAAATCTGTTATCTACCTGCTCCAAGCAGTCTTCCACTGTAATTCTTGCCATATTTTTCTCCGTGAGATCCTCTTATAGATTTATATTTTTTTGTATCCAAATTGATCTAAAATTACTAAAGTTATTTGGTTACCGGTTCCTCTACTTGTTGCAGCATCTTTCTCATATTTGAGTATTTATCCAATAGCTGCCGGGCATTTTGGGCCTTTAATGTATACATCTTTCGCCCCAAATCCGAGGAAATGATCCGAAAAATATCCTTTTGGTCCTGCTTAACGGAAAACAAAGCCAACTTAAAAAGCTTTTCTCCGGAGCCGGCAAAAAGTTCAACTTCCATTTCTGAATCTTTTTCCCCGGAGAAATTTTCTTCTACGGGCCCTTTTTTAAAGCGCAAGTCTGCCAACCGCCATAAAAATGTCTGTATAGCCGGGAAAGGTCGTGCAGTGTCTTTGTCTTCCCACTTATCCCCTTTTTTTACAAAGGTAAAATTTCCATATTTACCGGAAATATCAACCTCTTGAACAGTGGACACGGGAAAGGAGGAGACCTTTCTGTCCCGTATCGAAAGAACAGATTTATTTAGCTGTTCTACCTGACCTTGGTCAAGGGAAAAATACCATCTTTCCCCATCGCTTTTAAGGGCAAAAAATCCCTGTTGGGTTCTATATACCTTCAGAGTTGAATTCCCCTTACCCTTTTTGGTCTGCACTCGGAATTGTAAAAAGAGATTGGAATGAGGCAAATTGCCTGTAATACTTTTTCCCTCCAAATGGGTTAATTGATACAAAAAATTGTCCATGGTTCTGCGGGATACAGAAAACCCAGTGGCCCGATCCGGTTTATTAAACCCAAATCCGGTGCCGTTTCTGGATACCTCCCACACTTGTTTGCCTCTTTTACTGAATGCAATCTTTTGTATATCCTCAGGTTTCAAATCATATATGGCCAAATCCGCAAAATAGTCAAATCCATGCTTTGCTTGTTTCAAATAATTTGTATCCAGTAAAAGGAGGCGTTCCGGATTCTTGCCCAGAAAGGCATACACACCGTTGCCTGACGGGTTTTCTTTACCCAGGAACAGTTCAACCCCCTTCTTTCCCTGAAACTTAATGTACTGGGGGTGGTCCAGGCCATATTTGGCTCTTTTTTTCTCCTTCAACTTACCCAGTTCCCGACGGGGTGACTTACTGTCTACAAATCGGATTAGACCTTCCACCTTATCCCGTTTAGCCGGAGGAGCCACGCCTTTTTGCTCCGAGGCAACCCTCCACCCCCCATTCTCCAAGAATACGCGACAACCGGGCAGATGAACCGAATCGACCATATCCACGGACAAATCCGGCCAATAGGTTACTTTTTTCTCATCCTCGCCTGGGAACCATATCAGGGTTGTCACAAGTACACCCAGAATGATTGTGAGCGCAACCAGCCTTTTCATAAACACTCAGCACCCTATTTTTCTCTTTTACGTCTCCAGCCCACAAACAAAGCCACTGCCAGACAGAGCCCGGGGATAAGGGCTATAGGCACCCATGTTATCACCTTTTGCTGCCACCAGGAGAGAAACAAAAGCGAATTTCCGTCTTTCTTCTTGGAAATGGAAACCAAATCCTCACGAGAATTCAGCCAGTTGAAGCAATTTGTCAAGAAATCCCTGTTGCCTGCGTAATTGACAAACTGATTGCTCAAGAAGTTTTCATCGGCAAACGCGAGGACTCTGGTTCCATTTCCGTCATTTTTCTTCCCGCTTGTTTCCAGGGCTGCTCCGATCCATAGCGGTCCCGGGACATCAACTTCCCTGTCGAATTGGGCTTTTCCTTGCTGCAATGCCTGAATATCTGTCTCCAGCCAAGCTCCCTTGGTTGTGCGCACTACCGGCTGGGTCTTTTTCTGCCCGTTTTCCACGCTGGATAAGGCGCAACTCGTGGGGTAAACAGTCATCAGGGAAAAACCTTTTCCCCAAGCAGAAAAAGGATAGTCCTGGCACACTGGTGTCAGTTCATCCCCCACTCCCAGCATACGGCTCATGGGGTCCACGATAAGACCTTTTTGCACATCCACGGCAAAATGCTTCTCCAGCCAGCCGGACAGATTGGAAGGGGCTTCCGCGTGCAGAGCCAGGAATAACCGCCCCCCACTTTCCACGTATCGACCCAGTATATCCAGTTCAAAATCCAGAAGATCTGTTGTAGGACCGGCTATGACCACGCCGGTTGCGTCCTTGGGGATCTTTTTCTTTTGGGCCAGGACCAGAGGCGCACTCTTAATGCCCTGTTTGGCAAGTATCCTTTTTACATCGCTTGAGCTCCGATCATTATTCGGCTTATAGGAAAGTTCCCCGTGCCCCTGCAAAAAATAAAATTTGCCTGAACTCTCCCGCGTCAAACGGATAATGGCATTGGTAAGCTTCTGCTCGTCTGGGAGGTTAATCTTTTCCTGCCTATTGCCAGCGGTGGTCAGCACAACCTCCCCGGATTGACGCACTTTGTACTCCTCAGCCAAAAGGTTGCGCCGGTCCGGATCGATGAATTCATAATCAAAATTAGTCGATTGCCGGGAAAACAACTCGAGTAACGATTTGGCTTCTTTCCGCCCTTTCTGCCGGGGGAGATAAAAACAAAGGGCCTTGACTTCCTGATCCAATTGCCCCAGCACTTTCTGAGTCTGTCCGGAAAGAGAATGCCGCCCGGTTTTCGTGGTATCCAGCCTCCAGCCGCCTTTTTGGACCAACACATTCAGCACCACCAGTACAGCTAGACCTACGATAACACACAATGCGAGCTGTATATATTTCTTTTTTTGTCCCCACATTTAAGTTCTCCACCTCTGATTTTCCATGCTCAAGACTGTTAGCCCCAAAAAAGCTAATATAAAAGAAAGATAATAGGTGATGTCTGGAACCGAAAGTACCCCTTTAGTGAAGGAATCAAAATGATCCAGGATTGCCACGGAATCCACCAGGAAGGACCAGGAATCCGGGACCAAATCCCGGACCCAGGAAAGCAGCCACAAAACAAGCAAAGCAAAAAAAGTGAGTGAAGCGGAAACAATCTGATTTTGGGTAACAGAGGAAAAAAATATCCCCATACTAGCGAAGCTCAAAGCCATAAATATCAGCCCGGCATACCCCACTACAGTGGGCCAAAACTCAGGGTCGGCGAACACAAACAAGAGGATGGGGCCAATCGCGCTCAACAAAAGCGCGGTAAGCAAAAATTCAGCTACGAACAAAAACTTGCCGCAAGCCAATTGGTACTCCCGTAGGGGATAACTCAAAATCAATTCAAAACTGCCCATGCGTTTTTCCTCGCTAAATGTACGCATGGTAATCAAAGGTATAAAAAAGAGTAGAACTACTCCGGCGTTTTGCAGATAAGGTTTGATCACCCATTCCTGTACGTTAAGACCATTCGCTCCCTTGCTGCGCATGGCCTGGACACTTATCATCTGGAAATTCTCCACCATATATACAAAGAAATAGGCACAGATAAATAAAAAAACAGCCAGGATTATATAGGCTAAAGGGGAACGAAAAAAAATCATCCTGTCCTTTTGGGCAACAGTCCACGTCTGCACTACTCTTCCTCCTTATAAACCAGGTTTATGAATGCAGTTTCCAAAGTGGGATTCTCCGGCACGAACTTAAACAGGTGACCGCCACTTTCAAAAACGGTTGCGGTCAATTTGGAACGAATATCCTCTCGGGCCTGACAATAAATGTCCATGTTTTGCTCCTGAGGATCCTCTTCCACCCTGAGCGAGTTTATTTCAGGGATAGAATCGAATATCGTATAGATCTCCTCCTCGGTTTTACCCGGGAAAGAAGCCTCCATGCTGTACTTGCCTTCTCCGGCGCTTCCCACCAGGTCTTCTAGACTATCGTTTGCAAGGATCCTCCCCTGATCAATTATTATCACCCGATCGCATATCAACTCCACTTCCGGAAGAATGTGGGTACTGAGCAAGACGGTCTTTCTCTCTCCCAGCCTGCGGATAACTTCCCGAATTTCCCTGATTTGCCCCGGGTCCAGACCTATAGTCGGCTCATCCAGTATAAGCAGGTCCGGATCCCCTAACATGGCCTGGGCGAGACCTACCCGTTGCCTATACCCCTTGGATAGCTTGCCTATTGTCTTGCCCTGTACTTCTTCCAAACCGCACTCCCGGCAAACCCTGTCAGCTTCCGAGACTACGGAGCCGATCCTTTTCACCCGAGACGCCCATTCAAGATATTCCCGCACCTTTAATTCTGGGTACACCGGAGCATTTTCTGGAAGATACCCCAAGTTACTTCGAACATACATGGGATTTTGCCGAACATCCTCTCCCTGAAAGAGGACCTGCCCGGAAGAAGGTACAGTAAAACCGGTCATTATGCGAATAGCACTGGTCTTCCCCGCGCCGTTTGGGCCCAGGAATCCCAGCACCTCACCTTTGTTCAAATTAAATCCTACGTCACTCAGGACCTGAGTTCGACCATAATACAAATTCACCCCTTTTACTTCCAGCATACTCAGCTCCTCAAAATTTTCACACTGAAGGCAAAAAATCACCAACCGCACAAACTAAAAAAACAACTCTACTGGCTTGAAAAATGCAAAAAACCATAGCCAAGCAAAAAGGCCTGGATTTCAACTTTGTTGCCGAAGAAAAGACTCAAGAGTCAGAGTTAAATGGAATGCCGGACAACAGCAGATAATTTTAAAATCGAAAAAACGATTGTCAAGGGAGGGAAGCAAAAAGTACAGACAAGCAATCCTCCACTGCGGACAAAACAACTTTTTCCGCAGGGAGGCTGCAATGTCCGGAATCAGTTCGGTTGTTCCTTGTAGTCAATAGCTTGAGTGATCATCCGCCGCAGATCCATCAGACTAAGGCCCGGTATATATATGGCCTCTTTGGGGCAAGTCCCCTGGCAAACACCACAGCCCTTGCATAGCTTGGGATAAACGAAAACGGCCCTGTGGCCGAGGCGATTCTTGTTCTCCCTGATTTCAAGGGCCTCTGTGGGGCAGATATCTACACACAAAGCGCACCCGTCACACTTGGTTCGGTCCACATGGGCCACCAAATGCTCTACATTGGGGAACTCATCATCATTTATGACAAACATATCCTACTCCATTTCCCATTTGACCGCAAAGAAAACCCCTATTATTCGGGATTCTCCTAGGGCGCAGATCATAAACAACCTCGTACATCAAATCCCCGCCCTCCCGTATTTAAAATTTAACAAATCGCCGAAGAAAAACAAAGAGTAAATACATGGGAAAGAAAAAACTCTCCTACGCCCAGAAAAATTGCATCTCCGCGGCCGGAAAATTTATCCAAAAAACAAATATGCTTTGGCCTGGAGCCCGGGTAGGCATTGCAGTCTCCGGCGGAGTAGACAGCTGGACCATGCTCAAGGTTCTCCTGGAAAGGAGAAAGACATTGCCTTTTTTCTTTGAAGTCATGATCTTGCATATAAATCCCGGTTTCGCACCCCAAAACCATCTCCCTCTTGTACACTGGCTCAAAAACACCCCAGTCCCGGCCCATATCGAAAACACGACTATAGGCCTCTCGGCCCACTCTTCAGCCAACCAGAAGAAGTCTCCGTGTTTCCTGTGTTCCTGGAACAGAAGGAAGCGGTTATTTGAGTTATGTGGACGTTATAACCTCACTCACCTAGCACTTGGACACAACAAGGAGGATCTAGTGGAAACCTTTTTCCTGAACATGCTACAAACAGGAAAAATCCAGGGGTTAAAGGCCAATGAATCTTTTTTTTCCGGTAAATTGCAACTCATACGCCCCATGCTCTTTGTGGAAAAAGAAAAGATTACCAGCGCAGCCAAGAAATGGGGACTCCCCACCTGGAACAATCCCTGTCCTTCAGCGGAAAAAAGCAAAAGGAAAAAGATGCTAAATAAACTGGACGAACTTGCCGATGGAGATAAAATGATAAAGAAAAACATTTTCAATGCAATTATGAGGTGGCAGCTTGACTTGGATTCATAGTTAATTTAATGGAAAAAGCTGGATTCTGCAAAAAAGCAAAATTGTTCAGGATCTTTTGGCCGCTGGTTTTCTAGATCATCTGATCAATAATATGGCTATCAGCCCGGGCCTTAAATTTAAGGGGTAATTGAAGATAACCACCTAGTTCTTATCCGGAAATTTAAAAATTTCCGGGTTTAGGAATATCACGTTTCCAATTCGGAAAGGAGATTTTTTCCTGTTTAACAAGGAAATTAAGTAATTAGGAGCGAGCGTATCTCAGTACGTGAGCGAATAATTACGAAAATTGACGCCGTTAAAATGGAACGGGGCCATTTCCGGATGGAAACTACCTATAAATTCGAGAAAAAAGGTAACTATGATCGGTAAAAAGTATCAAGTACTCGTGTTCAGGGAGAAGCAGGGGTGCTGCCGCAAATTTTATATTCGCAGCTGGACACCTGTTCTGACTGTTTTGCTGATAATTGGTCTATTGGGTACCAGTATTTATTTTGGGAGCTATTACAAGCACTACAAACATGTGGCCAAGCAATTACAAACCGCACAAAAGACGGTAAAAAAGCAAAAAGTCCAGCTGATCTCCTTATCCAAAAAAATAAACACCTTGGGAGAAGACCTGAACAAAGTAAAAAAACTGGACTCCAAGCTAAGGGTTATGGCCAACTTGGATTCGGGACAAAACTTTGAGTTTTCCTCTCTCGGAGGACCGGAGATAGACAAGATGTCCGCCGCCTTTCTTTCCAAGCACCGTCAGGAGCTTGTAGCGCGAAAGATGCACAATTTTCTGGATGAGTTGAGTACTGACGCCAAGCTGGAAGAGATGCGCCAGCAGGAACTGCTGCAACATTTCAAGGACAAAAAACAAGTCTTGGCTTCAACCCCTTCCATCTGGCCAACCAAGGGATGGGTCTCCTCGGATTTCGGCTACCGGACATCACCTTTCACCGGACGCCGGGAATTCCATAAGGGCCTGGATATAAGCGGTGCTGTCGGCACCCCGATTTATGCTCCCGCTGATGCACAAGTTGTTTTCTGCGGCAAGGACGGCGGGTACGGTATTTGCGTGGTCCTCAACCACGGCCATGGCCTTAAGACCCGCTACGGCCATTTGAAACGCTACAGCGTGGACCCGGGACAAGAGGTGGAAAGAGGCCAACTGATAGGTTACGTTGGCAATACAGGACGCAGCACCGGACCTCATCTGCACTATGAAGTACGCAACAACGGAGTACCCGTTAACCCCGACAGGTATATCCTGAATTAGGGGGTTACCCCCGCGCAGAGGAATTTATAAACACCCCCGCCGGGGATATTTGAGATCGGCCCGGGGAAACATATATCCGGCCATTCTAAGACCAGAGAATCGGGTCCTGCGGATGGTAATTAAAGTAAGGCCCGGTTTTAAAACCGGGTTTTGCAGTCAATGAGACCGCGTTGGATTCCAAGCCTGTCTGCCTTCCCCTTTCCGCACCTATTGCCCTTTTTGCCCTACGAAGGACAAAGACCTAAGCTAGTTCTTATCCGGAAATTCAAAAATTTCCGGGTTTAGAAATATTACGTTTTTAATTCGGTAAGGAGATTTCTTTCTGTTTAACAAGGAAATTAAGTAGTTAGGAGCGAGCGTATCCTAATACGTGATCGAATAATTACCAAAATTGACGCCGTTAAAATGGAAAAGGTCCATTTCCGGGTGGAAACTAGGCTAGAAAAAAATGGTCCATATTTTGCTCAGGCGATAATATGGACCTTTTTAACATCAATCCACAGACCATACTCAGTTTCCTCCTGACCTTTTTCCGTATAAGCATTATTTTGTTTTTGCTCCCTTTTTTCGGGGGGAACTCCCTGCCCAAGACTTTAAAGGTAGCTTTGTGCCTTGTTTTGAGTATAGGGGTGTGGCCCAGTCTGTCCTTTGACGCTCAATTCTACCCCCACCACCCTCTGGATACCGCGCTTATGCTCCTGGGAGAACTCCTTTTGGGGCTTATACTGGGATTAGTGGTCAATCTCATGTTTGCGGGCATTCAAACCGGGGGACAAATCATAGGCTTCCAAATGGGGTTCGCCATGATCAATATCATGGATCCTATAACCGGAGTGTCCGCCGGCATCACTGCCCATTTTTTATATATGACCTCTTTGCTTATATTCCTCTCCCTAAATGGCCATCTATTCCTTATCTCCGGAATAGCCCAGACTTTTGAACTGGTCCCTCCAGGCGGATTGCTTGTAAGTCCTCAGCTTGTGGACAAGATTTTTACCTTTTCCGCACAGATGTTCATTCTGGCTGTGAAAATTGCTGCACCGGTCATGGCCACGGTAATACTGGTGGATATAGCCCTGGCCCTGGTAGCCCGCGCCGCCCCCCAAATGAATGTCCTTTTTGTCGGTTTGCCTTTACGTATTATAGTAGGGTTCATATTTTTAAGTATGATATTCAAATTAATGACAGTTTATATGACCGACTTCGTAGGCAAGATGGAGACCATGTTCTGGCAAGTTTTGCAGGCCGCCAGCTGAACATAGGGACAGTTTGAACCATGCCCCAGAGCGATCCAAGTAGAACAGAAGAGGCCACCCCAAAACAAAGGGATAAAGCGCGGGAGGAAGGCAATGTCCCTCGAAGCGAGGAAGTACCCAAGGCGGTGGGTGTTATCACCGCTTTGTTTATAATCCGAGTTCTCTTCCCTTATATAAGCGACAAGATACTGGGGATATTTACTTACTTCTTGGATAAAAATCTTTTGATTGAACTTACCCCGGAAAATGTAGTGGCCTTGTTCAACTTTGGCTTAAGAGAACTTTCTTTCACCATCCTCCCTATTATGCTCTTCATCTTTGCGGTCATTCTCGCCTGTCAAAGAATTCAGGTCGGACACTTGTGGACCCTAAAACCCATGCAGCCCCAAATATCCCAGTTTAATCCCATTAACGGACTTATGAACATATTGAGTTTCGATTCTGCAGTAAGTCTTGTGCGCAGCGTTCTCCAAGCCGCTGTAATAGCCATTGCTCCATATATCGTGATCAAATCAGAGATGCACAACTTGCTTCCCCTTTTCCATCAAAGCATCGAGGGCATTGTCATATTTATCCTGGAAGTCAGCTTTAAGACCTTTCTCTATGCCCTTTTACCCATGATAATCATATCTATAATAGATTTGGCCTACCAGCGCTGGGATTATGAAGAACAACTAAAAATGACCCCGGATGAAGTGGAAGACGAACAGAAACAAGCCGAAGGCGATCCGGATGTGAAAAAAGAACAAAGAGAAAAAATGTCTTCCACTAGCAAACAGCGGATGATGAACGACGTGCCCCAGGCGGACGTGGTGGTCACCAACCCTACGCACATTGCTGTAGCTCTTAAATACGACCCGGAAAAGGCACCGGCCCCACTTGTACTAGCCAAAGGCGCGGACTACCTCGCAGAAAAGATTCGGGAAATAGCCAGGGAAAACGATGTACCTATCCGGCAAGACAAGCCATTGGCACAGGCTTTGTATAAAAGTGTGGAAGTTGGTGAGGCAATCCCGGAAGAAATGTACCGAGCAGTCGCCGCCATACTGGCAGAACTCTATAAATACAAGAAACAGCCCGGCTAAAAACCAAGCAGGGACGTCAATTTTATGGCAGAGAAACAATCGGCAATAGTGAATCTAGACTATTCTCGCTTCTCCAAGCAGGGAGATATCCTGCTAGGCGGAGGGGTGATCGTCATATTGTTCGTAATGCTCATCCCCCTCCCGACGATATTTTTAGATTTGATGCTCGCCTTCAGCATTTCTTTTTCCCTGGTCATATTGCTGACCACAATGTTTATGAGCTCTCCACTGGAATTTTCTATATTTCCTTCCATACTCCTGGTAACAACCCTGAACCGGCTGGCCCTTAACGTCGCCTCCACTCGCCTCATACTCCTGCACGGCGACCGGGGTACAGATGCGGCGGGCAATGTGATCGAGGCCTTCGGACAATTTGTTGTCGGGGGCAATTTTGTCATAGGGATTATCATCTTCCTCATCTTATTTGCCTTGAATAAAATGGTCATAACCAAGGGCACCACCCGCATAGCAGAAGTGGCTGCCAGATTTGTCCTGGATGCCATGCCCGGTAAACAAATGTCCATCGAGGCGGATCTAAATGCCGGTTTGATCAACGAGCAGCAGGCAAAGGATCAGCGGGATGCCATACGCAAAGAAGCCGATTTTTACGGGGCCATGGACGGTGCGGGTAAATTCGTGGAAGGTGATGTCACAGCCGGCATCCTAATTACGGTTATAAATATTGTGGGCGGGCTGTTCATTGGCCTAGTCCAGAAGAATATGGGCTGGATGGAGGCTGCCCAAACCTATACCCTGCTCACAATAGGCGACGGATTGGTTTCCACTATACCCTCGCTCATAGTCTCCACCTCCGCAGGCATGATTGTCAGTCGGGCGGCCGCGGAAGCCCAGATGGGCGAGGAACTCATCGGACAGCTGACCTTCCATCCCCGCGCCCTGCGGCTGGTTTCCGGCGTGCTCATCCTGTTCGCGTTGGTACCGGGCATGCCCACCATAGCCTTCGGGATACTTTCAGTTATAATATTCATAATATCCATAATGTCCGCTCGCAACCGGGCCATGCTAGAAAAAAAGGAAGAGGAAAAGACCCAGCAGACCGAAGAAAAAACAGCCGATTCCCCAGAAGAAGTACAAAGTCTTCTCCCCCTGGATATGCTGGAACTAGAAGTAGGCTACGGACTTATCCCGCTTGTGGATGAAGAACAAAACGGCAATCTCCTTTCCCGCATAAAATCCATACGCCGGCAATTCGCACTGGATATGGGTGTAGTTATTCCCTCCCTGCATCTGCGGGATAATCTTCAGCTCAAGCCGGGCGAGTATGCGGTACGCATAAAAGGGAACGAAGTGGCCAGGTCAGAGATAATGATTGATCACTATCTAGCCATGGACCCGGGGAACGCCAAACACAGGATAAAAGGCATAGAAACACTCGAGCCGGCCTTTAACCTGCCGGCCCTGTGGATCCCCAAAGAACGCAAGGAAGAAGCCACTATGGCCGGATACACGGTGGTCGACCCCTCCACGGTGGTAGCCACACATCTAACCGAGGTATTCAAGCACAATCTGCATGAATTCCTGGGCAGGCAGGAAGCTCAAAGTCTATTGGACAATCTTTCCCAGCGTGCTCCCAAGGCTGTCGAGGACCTCACTCCCAACATACTCAACCTGGGTACTATCCAGAAGGTCCTGCAGAACCTGGTCCGCGAAAGGGTATCTATCCGGGATCTGCTGAGCATTGTGGAACACCTTGCAGATTTCGGAACGCAGACCAAGGATGCGGAACAGCTGACTGAACTGGTGCGGCAGAAAATGAGCCGGGCGGTAACCAACCCCTACTTGTCAGAAAACGGGGTCCTGCCCATCATAACATTTGACGAACAACTGGAAAAAACTGTCCAGGATAGTATTCGCCAGAACGATCAAGGAAACTTCATGGCCATGGAGCCGGCAAAAGCACAAAAAATAATCCAGGCTCTGAATCAATTCATGGAGAAAAATACAATCACAGACGGGCAACCGGTGCTGCTCACTTCCCCTCTGGTACGGCCTCACTTGGCTCAACTCATCCAGAGATTCATCCCCAATCTGCCGGTTATATCCCAGGCGGAAATACCCCCGGATATCAAGCTGGAATCGGCTAAAGTCTTGAGGGAAAGTGATGCGAGTTAAGACTTTTACCGGACGTACGCTACCGGAGGTAATGAGCCGCATTAAGTCCGAACTCGGCCCCCAAGCGGCCATATTGAGTACCGACCATCGCAAGGAGGGCAACTCCACTATCTGCGAGGTAGTGGCCGGCCTGGATAAACCGGAGGAAGATAACGCCAACGGAGCCGGAGAAGCCTCCCTTAACAACTCCCAAACGGATCTGGAATGGCGTTCGGAATGGGAACTTTTCAAAAAGAGTGTCTTTGACCTAATCCGCCCCGGCCTGGACAAGTCGGAGCTCACTCCCCGTCAGTCCCTGGCCCTGGAGCACTTGGAAAAGGAGGGGGTGGCACCGGAACTGCTCATGCAAGTATGGCAAACCCTTCGAAAGAGGAACAGAGCAACACTGGGAGTACTGGGGGAATTCGTCTCTACGGGCGGATTGAATCCGGAAAAATTGCCCCAGCACAGAGTAAGCGGCTTCTGCGGGCCCAACGGAGTAGGCAAGACCACTTCCCTGGTCCGTTACGCCCTGGAATGCAAACGCAGACACAAGGACATCTCTATATGTTTGGCCAATGCGGATGGGGTACACGCCGGGGGACGTCTTTTCCTCAAACACTATTGTGATCTCTCCGGATTCGCCTACGAGGAGATTACCTCTCCGGGCCTTTGGGCCAACCTCCAAAAGCTGCGTAAACGCCACGACCTGGTTTTGGTGGATCTGCCCGGCCTGACCCCGGACTACACTCTACAAAACTGGCTACAAGAAAGAGGAGGCCCATTGCGGGAAATGGATTTGCATCTGGTCCTCAGTCCTATATACGCGGAAATTAACATGCAGAGCTATCTAAACAAATATATACATCCCATCGTAAAAAGCATCGTCTGGACTAAAGTAGATGAAGCATGTATTTTCGGAGGGATACTAAACACGGCTTGGAAAACCGGGCTGCCTATATCCGGTTTCGGTTATGGCACCGGCATTCGGGATAACTCCTTGCAGATAACCAAAAAAGACCTTTGGCAACTGATTTTCAAACACAAAATGCCTCCTGGCAAAAATAACGGAAAGACCCATGAGTAAAAAACTCCCCGTAGTATTATCGGTAACCTCGGGCAAGGGCGGAGTGGGCAAGACGAACATGGCTGTAAACCTTGCCCATTGCCTGGCGCGTATGGATAAAAACGTCCTTCTTTTGGATGCGGACCTGGGACTTGCCAATGTGGACGTATTATTAGGCATGACCCCGCCGTATAATATATTCCATTTATTTCAGTCCGAGGTCTCCTTAAAAGAAATAATTTTTGAGACAGATTACGGTTTTAGCATCCTCCCTGCTTCCTCAGGGGTCACTGAAATGCTTTCCCTGGACTCCGGGCAGAAGATCGAGTTGCTCGAATCCATGGACTATTTGGATAAATCTTTGGATTTTCTTATCGTGGATACTGCCGCGGGGATAAACGACACTGTACTATACTTCAATCTGGCGGTTCAGGAAAGGATTGTCGTCCTCACCCCGGAACCGACGTCATTGACCGATGCGTATGCCCTTATAAAAATATTGAAGAATCAGCACGGAATAAACAGATTTCGGGTAGTGGTAAACATGTGTCGAACCCCGGAGGACGGCCGGGAGGTATTCAAAAAACTCTACGCCGCCTGCGACCATTTTCTCGAGGGGGTAGCCCTGGACCTGACCGGAATCATCCCCCTGGACCCGGAAATAAAAAAATCGGTCGGGCTACAGATCCCGTTTACAGCCCAGCCTTCCGGGGATGCTTCAGAAGCAGTACAGGACTGTGCCCAAAAAATAACCAACTGGAAACCGGCTAAACAATTAGATGGAAACATCAAATTCTTCTGGAAAAAACTCCTCTTCCAAGAATAACTCCTGGGCTGTCTTGGAACAGCCGGGAGTCGAGTTCAACGGGTTGAATCCGTCCACGCAGGAGCGGATCATTCGGGAGTACGCCCCGAAAATAAAGATCACCGCCTTGCGCTTAAAGCATAAGCTTCCCAAACACGTGGACTTGGAGGAGTTGATTAGCGCCGGTACCTTGGGATTGATGGAAGCTCTGCGTAATTTCGAACCTTCCCAAAACATAAAGTTCGAAACATTTGCGGACAACCGAATTCGGGGAGCCATGCTCGATGAACTGCGCAAAATGGATTGGCTCTCTCGGGGCCTTCGGAAAAGAATCAAACAAATAGAGGAAGTCATGCATTATTTTGAACAAAAAAACGGGGAGTTGCCGGAGATAGAAAAAATCCAGGAAAAGACCGGGCTGAGTGAGCAGGAGATAGAGGAAGGCCTGAGCGCCTTGGACAACCAATTGTGCATAAACTTTGACGCTATTCAGCACAGCCAGTCCTTCCAGCAGGAGGAGAACCGGGAGAACAGTCCCCTCCCCTCTGCCTTGTTCCAAGATATTGTTGACAAATTGAGCAAACTTGTTGATGAATTAACTTACAAGGAACAATTGGTTCTCTCCCTATATTATGTAGAGGAGTTGACCATGAAAGAAGTTGCGGAGATAATGGTGGTTACGGAGGGACGGATATCTCAACTGCATTCTCAGTCCCTGACAAAATTAAGAAAAAAATTTACTGAAAAATACGGGAGCTACTAGGGGAGGAGATATATGGCGGAAATAGATAAAAATATGCGGGTTCTCATAGTTGACGACTTCTCCACCATGCGCAGAATAATCAAAAATATCATGCGCCAGTTGGGGTACAACAACATTGTCGAAGCCGACGATGGTACAACTGCTTGGGAAACTCTAAACAAAGACAAAATTGACTTCATCATAAGTGACTGGAACATGCCCAAAATGAGTGGGATAGAACTTTTGCGCAAAGTAAGGGCCAGTGAAGAATTTGCTGACCTCCCTTTTCTCATGGTTACTGCTGAAGCCCAGCAGGAAAATATTATAGAAGCAGTGCAGGCCAAGGTGTCCAATTATATTGTCAAACCGTTTACAGCTGAAACTTTGGGACAAAAAATAGACAAAATATTCGAATAAACAATCTATTAAAATATGCTCCTTTTAGTACCGGAAGATTCTTCGGAAAAACCAGATCATGCGCAATCCGGCGAACGAGAAAACGGGGAGGACCAATCCCAGGAAAATGTAAATCTGGATCAAGCCGATCAGGGACAGGACCGGAGTAAAGAAAAAGTTGAACTGGATCTGGACGATGCACCTTTCCTAGACGAAGACGCCGAAGAGGAATCCGGGGAACAGGAAAAAGAAGAAGAAAAGGAGCAAGAGGCAGGGGAAGAAGAGGAAGAAAAAACCCGTCCTTTTTGGAAAAGATGGTGGTTTTTAGGCGCAGCCTCTGTGCTTCTCCTTCTGATTGCTGGCGGGATATTGACTTTCTTTTTGGCGAAAGAACCCACTCCCCCGGCAAAGAGCGAATCTTCGGAAAAAAAACAGACAAAAAAAGCTACAAAAGAACCCAAAAACAAGACAGAAGAGGATATTGACCTCAAAGAATTCTGGATCCCCCATTCTACAGATAACGGGACGGTGTTTTTGACCTGTAAGTTTACCTTGAGCACTTCAAAAGAAAAACTCGCATGGGAGATAAAGCGCAAGAACCTTATTATTCGGGATGCAATATACTACTATTTGAAAAACAAGGAACTATTGTTCTTACGCAACAAGGACAACGCGGAAAAACTGAAAAAGGACATCCTCAGTGTAATCAATCAATACCTGAGCAATGGACAGATAAACAACCTCTTGATTGAAAAATACCTAATAAAATAAGTTTGTTTCGCCCGCGGATTTTGGAGTTCACCGCCTTTTTTTAATGCAATACTAGGACGCTTGCATAGCTAATTCTTGTCCGGAAATTCAAAAAATTCCGGGTTTAGAAATATCACCTTTCCAATTCGGAAATGATATTTTTTCCGTTTAACAAGGAAATTGAGTACTTAGGAGCGAGCGTATCTTAATACGTAAGCGAATAATTACGAAAATTGACCCCGTTAAAATGGAAAAGGGCCATTTCCGGATGGAAACTAGCTAATTGCCTCGTTTTTTGAAACAAGGAAAATCCCATCCCTGGCCCAAAAGATATCCGACACGCGAAATGGCCGTTTAATATGTCGAGGGCTGAAAAACCTTCTTTATCCATCCATCGAAAATCTTTTTGCTGACAAACCCGCCCAGGATACCTATAATAGATTTACGGCATCATAATTGCTGCACTAATAAAAGGGTTGGCACCTATTTTTTGCCCTGAATTAAGCAGGCAAGATGCCATCCAGATGATGTTCAGTTAGTTTTTATCCGGATATCAGGAATTTCCGTAATGAGGAATAGCGGGTTTCCTGTGCGGCCTAAAGAAAAAGCACGACAGATTTATGAGCCTCTATCAGCAAGTGCCCATATTAATCTCCCAGACACCCACTTTGCAGAAATTTCAAGTGGCCAGTCAGAATCAGCCCCATGTCCAGCAGACCTTCTTGGGAGCACTTGCGGTGGAGAAACACAAGAAAGAAGCCCAACAAGTAACCAAAACAGAAAAGAGCGATTCCAATTTATTTATTAAAAAGGAAAAGCAGGAGCACAAAAAACACAGGGAGGCACCCCATTCAAGCCAGGCTGAATCTGAAGAGCAAGAGACCGCCGAATATGAGGACGACCCGAATATTGAACCCGGTTTGGGCAATATTTTGAACACGGAAGTTTAGGCATTTTTTTAACCATGGACTCCCTACATTGGACAATTTTCGCTACCAGCATTATAGAGGCCTTTCTTCTTTTATTGGTACTATTTTTCTTTGTTCGCCTAAAACGGTCTGAAGCCGCGCTGGACAAAATGCAAAAAAGCCAACAGGACTTCCTGGAAAAGCTAAAATTCAACAATTCACTGGAACAGGAGCTGGTAGAAAGTTTTCAGGAAAGACAGAACGAACTGCTCAACCTGGAAGAAAAGCTGGAATCCCGAGCCCAGGAATTGCGCAACTTGTTGGAAACAGCTGATGGATTCGCCAAATCCCCTCATTTTGTCCGCCAATCCATATTAAAAGGATACAGGCAGGGAAAAAGCATTGAGGACTTGACGCATTCCAGTGGGTTGTCCAGGGACGAAATTGAACTAATAATAGAAAGCGAACGGGAACAAGGAAGCTGAACAAAAAAAGCAACCCTTTTTAATATTACCTGCAATCTGGGCTATATTTTTGTTGGCCCTCGCCCGAATCAGGTAAACTCGCATTGCCTGAACCAGAGTATATCCTAATACCCAAGCAACTTATGCGCATCAGCGAAAAGACACACCAGCGTCTGTTAGGTTACGGCGGCAATCCGCGCCAAATAAAATTCCGTAAGCATTACAGAGTCGGTGCTATTGTCTCCGGATACATCCTGGAATACACAGAAAAGAAAATCGCCTTGGTACGTATTGAGGACATGACACTGATTGCCAGTATCCGCCCCGGTTACCCGGAAGGGAAAATATTGTCGTTCCAAGTAATTACGCTATACCCGGAAATTCAACTCCAGGAGTTGGACACAGACGGATATCAAGGTCTTAACCTCTTGGTTTAGTTATGGATACCCCTGAACTCCCCATAAATAATGCCGCTCCCTGGCTCGCTCCGGTTTCTGGATACACGGACCTTCCCTTCCGGATTTTATGCCGCAAGTACGGATGCCGTGTGGCCTGCACGGAGATGGTAAGCGCCAAGGGGGTATTGTATGGACATACGGGGACAATGGATTTATTGCGCACTGACCCTGCGGATAGTCCTTTAGTGGTACAATTATTTGGCGCGGACCCTTGGATAATCGCCCAAGCAGCCCTCAATCTGCAAGGACATGGTTTTACCTATTTCGATCTAAACTGTGGATGCTCTATAAAAAAGGTCACCAAATCCGGGGCGGGAGCGGCCCTTCTTCGCACCCCGGACAGGCTCATGCACATAGCCGAACACCTGATTGAAGTAGCCGGAAAAGGGAATGCCGGATTCAAGCTGCGCTTGGGATGGGATAGATACACCCCCAACTACCTGGAGACGGCTTTAGAGTTGGAAAAATTAGGGGCCGGATGGATAACTTTGCATCCCAGGTTCGCCAAGCAAAAATTCACAGGTACAGCCACATGGTCCGCCATCAAGGAATTAAAGAGGCACCTACGGATACCGGTTATTGCCAGCGGGGATATTTTCAGCGTCCAGGATGCCGCTCACTGCCTGAATGAAACTAAAGCGGATACAGTAATGTTTGCCCGAGGGGCCCTCCAGGACCCCTTGATATTTATCCGTTTTCAAAAGATTATATCTTCCTATCCAAAGGAGAAAATCGATTTCCCCTCCCTGACCACTTTGCTGGAGGAACTTGTTTCCTTGTATAAAATATGGGACAGTCCAAATAAAAGAGGGCTATTGAGGATGCGCAGGCTCGGTCCTAAAATAATCCGTAATATTGCGGACGCGAGTTTCTTCCGCAAAAGGGCCTGCCTTTGCCGGACATGGGAGGAAATGTCCGCATTGATTTCCGAGATAGAATCCCGGAACTGGTGCGGGCAATAACATATTCCTTATAAACACGTTAACTCCCCACGATATATGATGCACAACCAAAAGCCGGAAATATACCTTGCGGATACTGCCGGATTCTGTATGGGTGTAAGTCTAGCCCTGCAAAAACTGGACAAAGCGCTTGCCGAAAATGTAAAAGACCGGATATGCACCCTGGGCCCAATAATACACAATCCCCAGGTATTAGAGCAATATAAAGAAAAAGGGGTGGTCTTTTTGGAAGAGGCGGGCCAGGCCCGCGCCGGGGACCGCGTAATCATTCGGGCCCATGGTATCCCTGTGGAAAAAGAAAGGGAGCTCAACCACCTTGGAGCCATCGTAATAGATGCAACTTGCCCCAAAGTAAAAAAGGCCCAACAAGCCATTCACAAAATGAGCTCATCCAACCACCTGCTTCTCTTCGGGGAGCCAGACCATCCCGAAGTGGAAGGGTTATTGAGCTATGCCCAGGGAAGTTGGGACATAATTGAAAGTGAAGCCCATCTTGACTCCCTGCAGGTATGGCCGGAAAAGCGCTACATGCTAACCGCCCAGACCACGCAGGATCGGACACAGTTTGAATCCATGCGGGAAATACTCTCCGCTCACCTGGGTCCCAACCTACAGATAGCGGACACTATATGCGAGGCCACCCGCAACAGGCAACTGGAAGCTATTCACATCGCCCGAGAGGTGGACTTCATGATAGTTATCGGGGGCAAAATAAGTGGAAACACTCGCCGGCTGGTACAGGTAATAGAGGACCAAAATGTCCCAACTCAACACATAGAGACAGAACAGGAACTGGAAAAAAGGAAATTAAGCGAGTATTCCCGAATAGGCATCACTGCCGGGGCGTCCACACCGGGAGATATAATCCGGCAGGTAGTACAAAGTATCGAACAATAAGGGACAAGAAATGGAGCACACAAACATACTTCTGGAGTCCGGAACCAACGAACTGGAAATTGTGGAATTTTTTATAGACGAGGATGAAAACGGTAATTACCGCGGATACTACGGAGTAAACGTAGCCAAAGTCCTGGAAATAATCAGGCGTCCCTCCAAGATCACCGAACTGCCCCATTTACCCCATCCATCGGTATTGGGAGCCTTTAAGCAGCGTTCCGGGGTGATTCCTTTGGTAGACATGAGCCACTGGCTGGGCAAAAAGAAAATACAAAACAGTGACGCCAAGATTATAGTTACTGAATTCAACAACATAATAAATGGTTTTCTGGTTTCCGGAGTGAACCGTATTCACCGCGTCAGCTGGGAAGATGTAGAGCCCCCCGGAGAATATGTCTCCCATTTTAGTGACAATTCGGTAATTGGGGTAGTCAAGATTGAAGGACGGATAATCTTCCTGGTGGACCTGGAAAAAATAATCGGGGAAATCCACCCTGACTCTTCTCTCAATCTGCCATCCAATCTGGAGGGGTATGCCGGAGGGCAATACAAGGCCTTGGTCGCGGACGACTCCTCCCTACTGCGCAAAATGCTGGGTAGCATGCTGCAAAAGGCCGGTTTCAACGTGGTGGAACTTACCAACGGAGGTGAAGCGTGGGAATATATCCAGGAACTGCGCAAACAGTGTCAGGATGAAGGAAAAAAGATCACCGCGTATCTGAATATAGTAATTTCGGACATAGAGATGCCCACCATGGACGGCATGCATCTAACAAAGAAAATCAAAGAAGACTCAGAGCTCAAGGTTTTGCCGGTGGTTTTATTCTCTTCTCTGATTAGCGAAAAGCTTCGGCACAAAGGCCACTCCGTGGGGGCGGACGACCAAATCTCCAAACCGGAAGTCGGAGAATTGGCTCAAAGGGCAACAGCACTTATAGAAAAATCTCTAGAAAAGACCTGAAAAAAGGCCCCGCCAGGAGTTATATTACCCAACGGGGCCTTAATCTCTATCAGCTGAATCCAGCCAAATCACGTATTGCGTTTTTTAATTGCGACGCGCAGGCAAACAAGGGCTCCACCCCATGTAATACCCAACCCCAGAATCATCATTATAATAGCTCCTGCACTCATAGACCCCTCCAATTATTCGTTGTCCAGAAATTTTTCCACGCCTGAATCTTCCTGCCCCCTGGACCAATGCAGAACGAAGGCTATTACTACCACACCTATGGCCACGGCCCAACCCAGCAAGAGTAGCGCCTGCATGGGATAATCTCCATAAGGGGTATTTATGTCCCCGATTAAATTAGCTACGGCCATATAACCCAAAACAATGGGAGTTATGACTTTCAGGCAAAATGTCCACCAGTAGCCCACACTGAATTCAGAGGTTTTGTTGGCGTGCTTGCGGAAAATATCCGTTTTAAGGAACCATCCGATGAAAATCACCTCAACAAGGGCACAAAAGACTATACCGAAATTATTGATGAAGTGGTCCACAATATCCAGGGCATAGAGTCCCCCTCCAGTGACAAAGATAAGACTGGCTAAAAACCCGATTATTGTATAGGCACTTACGGTAAATTTCCTGTTCCAGCCAAATTTGTCCATCAATGCTGAACAACAGGCCTCATTGATGGATATGAACGAACTCAATCCGGCAAAAACAAGAGCGGCAAAGAAGAGAGTTCCGAAGAAAATCGGTGCTGGAAGCAAATTGATGGCCTTGGGCAATGTAACAAAGGCCAGTCCAACTCCGGCTCCGGCCACTTTACTAATGTCCACGCCCTGCTGCGCTGCCATATAACCCAGAACGCCGAACATCATAATTCCGGCAAGGATACTGAAGCCGCAATTTATAAACACGGTCATAAAGCCATTATTGTTCATATCCGAATCCTTGGGGAGATAACTGGAATAAGTTATCATAATGGCAAATCCCACACTCAGGGTAAAGAATATCTGTCCGTAGGCATCCGCCCACACCTTGTAATCAAGTATTTTGCTGAAATCCGGATTAAAAAGCCACTGTAGACCTTCTGCCGCGCCGGGAAGAGTCACTGCCCGGCCCACAATGAGCAAAACCAAAAGAAAGAGGATAGGCATGAATATCTTGTTCGCCAGCTCGATCCCTTTGCGCACTCCGCTGAACAAGACCAACCAAGTCAAAAGCCAGGCAATAACCACGGGAATAAATATATGCATTTGAATGCTGCCCCACTCAAGGGCACCACCGGTTAAACCAAGGAATTCCCCAAAAAAGAACCCCTTGGTATCCTGACCCCATCCCTGGCTGAAAGCCAGATAGAAATAGTCCATGGCCCATCCGATAACTGCAACATAGTAAATGGCAATTACAAAGGAGACCATTACCTGCCACCATCCCAGCCATTCCATTTTCTTGGACACCCTGGAAAAGACCTTGGGAGCTGCTCCACGAAGCTTATGCCCCAGGGAAAACTCCAAAATGATGATGGGAATTCCTGCTGTCAGCAGAGCGAAAAAATACGGGATCAAGAAAGCTCCACCCCCGTTTTCATAGGCCATGTACGGAAAACGCCAAATGTTTCCCAATCCAATGGCCGAACCTACAGCCGCCAAAATAAATCCAAGTCTGGTTCCCCATTGCTCTCTTTGTGCCATTTCTCCCCTGTCCTTTGCGCTTTAAAAAGTTAAAAAAACATCTAACTCCCCAAAAAAGATCGCAATAGTATTCTTCTACTCTTGCGACTAAAACCAGGAATGGGTAAGAAATACTCAAAAATATTTCTTTTCCGAATAGCCTTTTTGCTCTTATTTGCCTTAAAAATCAAGGGTAAATTTATTTTCCACCGCCCGCCCACAAAAATAGCCGGCTTCGAAGCCGGCTATTTTAAATGCCTTCCATTAAATCCCTCCCCGGGCAGGGACAATATCAGCCCCGCTTGCTGAACCTGTTTGTCAAGGGAGTCACTTTAGATGCCTGTTTATATCCGCTAAACCTTGTGTTTTCCGAGCGCACTCGGATCAACTCCTCTTCCAGATCATCGCGCAATTTTCGGGCCATTCCTGAAACCTGGCTTTGCAACTCCTGCAGCTTTTTTACTTTATCCACAAGTTCTGTACTGTTTTGCACGTCCGGATTCGCTGCCAGGGAATCCTTCATTTTGGCCTCACGTTGCTGGGCAACCCTGTATGCCCCGGCCAAATCCTCCTCTTCCAGCAGAGAAAGTTCATGTAACTGCATTTCGTAAGCCTCCTCCAAGGAAGAACTTAAAGAATCATTCGCTTTGCTCATCCTGCACCACCTGTTTCAGCTTTTTGCGCAAATCAGCTATAACGATTTTCCATTCTTCTACATGTGGCAGATATTCATATTCCATAAGATCGGATAAAAGGACATAATCCTCGTTCTCTTGGACCTCCATCATCTCTGAAAAAAGGTCGGATAATTTCTGGACTTTATCTTCAAAATCCGAGTCGGCCTTAAACCTGAACTGATCCCGCAAAGTTCCTATCATTCCCAGAAAATCCCGAGTAACTTCCAGCAAGTCCTGGTACATGTCCAGGGCTTCCGCATCATCCGCTACCCGAAACAACTCCGCTACCTGACTTCCCCCTTTGCTCATCAGATTTAGGACTTTGTACAATTCCCGGGTAATATTCACCGCCATTTCCGAAGTAGGTACGGTTTTAATTTCCAGCTTTTCTATCTCCTCCGTCTCCATGTCTTCGGCCTGATGGGGATATATCTCGGAAAAATTTTCATTGTTCACCCAAACATCCGTAACCACTCGGCTCTCCATCTCTCCACCTTCAACGATCTTTACCAGCACATCCTCGAGATTATCAAAATTGCTGATGGAATAATCGCTCTGTTGACCATCGATGATAATCATATCCTTCCTCCTCTAAGTTTGCCCTTTATCACCTATATGGCAAAATTATCCAAAATCCGTGCCAAAAAAAGCAAGAAAATTCTCATAGCTCGCACAAACACGCAAAAAAGTTTGTATATCCGGAGCGGACTCTTGGGAATGGACTTTCCAGAGCATGGCCAAAGGGGCAAAAATCTCGCTTTGTTCCAGCATAGCCCCCACCTGGTGCCATGTATTCATAAATTTTTTCTGCACAGAGGGATACGGAGTTTGCAACAAAGTATTTCCCTGTACAGACAAAAGCCCAAAAAAAGGACGGATACTTTCTGCCTCCTTTTGCACCCTGTCCATAAAGACCCCACTGGGAAGAGATAGGTCACTAATGTCAGGGTACATACCCTCCAGGAAATAAGCATATGCCCTTTTCTGAAGCCTCATCCACCTGCTGCGATCATCCTCCCCCTGGGAATTTCTGCTTTGTAAATCCATAAATCCGTGTTTTTTGACAGTCACCCAAGCCCGACAGGTGTTATCCGAACACTGGGGCCATGTTCCGGAACCCAGAAATCCCCGAATCATTTCTCCCACAAATGGGGGAGAAATGAATTCCCGGCAGGCATAATCGCGGGGGCAACTGCTGCGGAAAGGACACGGATGGCAATCGATATTTGGCTCCAGGCACATATTGCCCTCTTTGTATACGGCAGTATCCCACGGTTGGGCCGTAGCCAAAAAAAAGGCCAATACCGGCTTGTTCAGACCGGCCGCAAGATGCATTGTGCCTGTATCGTTGGTCACCAAGAGTTCCAAATGGCCCAGAACCCCGGCCAACTCCCGCATATCTGTTCTCCCGACCAAATTTACAGCAGGAGCGGAAGTTTTTTCCCTGTATTTTTTTGCCAGTCCTTTCTCTGCCCCCGAGCCTAGAAGCACAGGGCACAATCTATGGTTCTGCCACACCAATTCCCCCAGCTCCGCAAAATATCCTACAGGCCAGCGGCGCTTATCTTCGCTTGCTCCTAGCTGAAACCCTATATAACCCTTGCACTGCAAAGGTTTTTCCTGATCCAATAATGAACGACTGTGTTTTTTTGTTTCTTTTTCCGCAGGGAGCAACTCAAACTTTGCTTCTTCAGGGTCGCATCCAGAAACCCGCAGAAACACATCCACGAGGTTAAAAGGACTGCTGCCCCGAAGCCCAGCGGAAGCCTCCAGATAAATCGCCCATTTGCTGGAAAAGCGGGCAAAGCCGTGTTTGTCTACAAAAAAACCCTGCTTGTCCTTCAAGTCTAGACTGCTGGTAAGCAATTTACAGCTAAGAGTTGAAGTCAGATTCAAAACACTGTCCCATTGCCCGTATCCCAGCAAATTCGATTTCCAAGTGTGCAGGGAACGCAGGGCCCTTATCCAATTTTGATCCAAATCGCGCAATAAATCGGAGCCGGGAAGGGGAAAAATGAGGTCAAGCCCCCTCAACAGCCCAGCAGCCTGGGCAAAATTGCTCAAGCAAACCAGTCCGGTACTGCTGCCTCCATTTTTAAGGCAACTGATTACAGGCTGAGTTTGAAGCAGGTCTCCAAAACGCGTCAGATTTATGACCAATTGATGGGAGATTTTCTGCATAATAGTTTTTCCTACTTCCCGGCCTCAAAAATTTATTTTTCCCATCTCCAGCAAACGTTGTCCATAAACGGACTGACCCAGGGAAATGCAGCCGTCGTTGGGTGGAAGCAAAGAATGGACCAATGGACTTAGTCCTCTTTTTTGCAAGGCTTTCGGGAGTAGCTGGAACAAAGTCAAATTCTGCATAACACCACCGCTCAAGGCGACATTTTCCACCCCATTAACCCGTGAGGCCTCCGCAGCCCAATCAGCCAATCCCTCAATCAGTCCCAGAACAAAACCACGGCTGACATCCTGCACCCTTCCCCCCCGGCAAAAATCTTCCGCAGCCGCAGTAAAAAGTTCCTGATTGCCGAAATAAAGAAAATCCCCTTCCCATTTAAAAGGGGCTGAATAAGCAGTTTTCCCGGTCTTGTCCCGAACACTCTCCAAACAAATAGCCGCTTGACCTTCATAGGCGATACAATGAACTAAGCCCAGCAATCCGGAAACAGCGTCAAAAAGTCGACCGCAACTGCTGGTTAAGGGGCAGTTGATTCCTTTTTCCAGGATCTGCAAAAGCAATTCCTCTTCGCTCTTACTTTGCAGATCGCGAAGACCTCTCTCTCCCCAAATTTGATATTGATAGGCCCGAGCCATCCGCCACGGCTCCTGCACGGCCATTTCTCCGCCAGGCATTGGCACGGGTCGAAAAGAGCCGATACGGGACTGCTCCAATGTTTTGGTGTTCACATAGAGCAACTCCCCTCCCCAGATAGTTCCGTCCTCCCCCAAACCAGTTCCATCCAGGGCCAGCCCCAGACAAGCGCCCTGGAAACGATTCTCCGCCAGTACAGAATATATATGGGCATAATGATGCTGCAGGGTATAAACTGGATACTTATCCTGTTCCTCAGCGTAACGGGAACTAAGATAATCCGGATGCAGATCCCGAACAATAGCCTTGGGCTGCACTTGCAAAACACTTTGCAAATGGGCGCACATCTCCAGAAAAAAATCATAACTCTGGAGATTCTTCAGATCCCCCACGTGTTGAGAGACAAAAGCCTGATCCCCTTTGGTCAGGCACAGGGTGTTTTTAAGCTCCGGCCCGGTCCCCAGGACTGTTTCTCCGGAACGAGCAAGGAAAATGGGGCTTGGTGTGTACCCCCGGGCACGGCGATAAAAACCGCCACGTCCACCCACGGAGAAAGCAACAGAATCGTCGCAACGCACCAGGATATCCCGATTATGGAGTAGGAAACGATCCGCTATAGCTTTAAGTCGACTCAAAGCTTCCCGGTTGCCCAGACTGATCGGCTCGGAGCTGGAATTGCCGGAAGTCATAACCAGGACCGGAGGCGTTTTTTGCTCTTTCTTTTCCCTTTTCAATAAATGGAAAAGCACAAAGTGCAGGGGAGTATACGGTAGCATTATCCCTATCCGATTGGTATCCGGAGACACCTCCGGGCTAATGCCATTCTCTTCTTTGGAATGCAGGACCACGATGGGCCTTTGAATACCTTCTAAAAGATTTTTCTCCTCTTCATTTATTTCGGCAAAGTATTTTGCATCCTCCTCATTTTCCACCATTACTGCCAGAGCCTTGTCCGGTCGGTTTTTTCTTCGTCGCAGGTTTCCAACCGCCTTTTCATTGCCTGCGTCGCAAGCCAGATGAAACCCGCCCAGACCCTTTAAGGCGACTATCCCGCCCTGTAGGAGACATCCTACCGCTCCCAGTATGGCCTCTGTCCGTCGAGCCAAATTCCTGCCTTCGCTGTCAACAAGCCACACTTCCGGACCACAGTCCGGACAGGCATTGGGCTGGGCATGGAACCTTCGGTCCAGGGGATTTTCATATTCGGCACGACATTTAGTGCAAAGGGGAAAACAGGTCATGGAAGTCCGGGACCTGTCGTAAGGCACGCTACGGGTGATGGTATAACGGGGTCCACAATTGGTACAGTTGAGGAACGGATACAAATAACGACGGTTACGGGGATCGAAAAGTTCCCGCAAACAATCCCCACAAGTACAAACATCCGGGCTAATGAGAACTTCGTGTCCCTTTTGCGAGGAACTTTCAGAAATAATGAATTCCCGTTCCCCGGTCTCGGGTTCGAGTTCCTCTTCCTCCAAACGTACAATTCGGGCCAAAGGGGGCAGATCATCCCTAAGAGTCCGGGAAAATCCTCCTATATTATCTTCTTTGCCCTGGATTTCAATCTTTACTCCCTGGGAAGTGTTTAAAACAAAGCCGGTCAAGGAAAAAAAAATCGCCTGGCGGTAAACGAACGGACGGAATCCCACTCCCTGGACCTGACCGTGGACAAATATTCTTTTTCTAATCATTTAAGTATTTCCTGTTTCCTTCACAATACGGCAAAAAACATATCCTGGTTCCTTCCCTCTAGTCTCCCGACAATAAAGTAATAAATAGTTCTTATCCGGACATTCAAGAATTTCCGGATATAGAAATATCAAATTTTGGGTTCGGAAATGAAATTTTTCTGTTCAGCAAGGGAATTAATTACTTATAAGTGAGCGCATCTCAATACGTGGTCGAATAATTACGAAAATCGATAAATCAAACTGGAAAAGGGCCATTTCCGGTTGGAAACCAACTAACCCCATAAGCACAAAATGGTCAAACGGGACAAGGTCCCCAAAAGATTTGCGGTGCTTTGGTCGGATTTTATCCCCGCCTGCTATAATTCACGATAAGCCAGCCGCAAATAACACCTTTGTTTACCACTTGCATATCCAGCCCCTAGCCTCTAGAATCCGGTATTAGGAAAACAGCCCACAAAAAAGCGAGGTTTGAAATGTTGACCGGACATAAAGACTCCTGGCCCTTGGAGATGGAACAAGAAAAGGAAGGTAGCTATTTCGCTCCGGCTGAAACTTATCCACCGGAAAAAATATCCGAACAAAACAATATCTTCATTTCTTCCGCGGGCATATCATTTATACTGGACACGATTCCGAACATATTGATGGTTTTAAACGACAGACGCCAAGTCGTCCTTGCCAACAATAGCCTGACGGAAATCGCGGGAGAATACAAAGAAGACCTTCTTGGCGCTCGTCCCGGAGAAATACTGGGGTGCGCCCATGCCCTGAACAGTAAACTCGGATGCGGGACCACCAAATTCTGTCGCTATTGCGGTGCGGCACAGGCCATCATAAACAGCCTGGATGGACAGAAAGATACCCAAGAATGCAGAATCCTGCGCCAGACTCCATCCGGAACAGAGGCTCTGGATTTGCGGATAAGCACTACTCCTGCGAAAATCCAGGGCCATTGTTTTTCAATCTTCCACATAACGGATATAAGTCATGAAAAACGCCGGGAAGTTTTGGAACGTATATTTTTTCACGATATCCTGAACAGCCTGGGAGGGATCCAAGGACTGCTACAAGTCCTGGAAAAAGACACCAGCGGAGAAAATAAGGAAATGGCCCAGATGGTCCTTAAACAATGCAATCAAATCCTGGAGGAGATTCAGGGGCAAAAAGACATTATGGCCGCAGAAAAAAGCTCCCTGCAGATCGATCCGGAACCCATAAACACTCGGGGTTTTCTTCTCCGAATGCGGAACCTGTATTCCGAGCATATTGTCGCGGAAGGAAAATACATCGAGCTCAAAGAGGACCAGCGGGACATATATCTCTCCACTGACCCCAAGATACTCTCCCGGGTTATCGGAAACATGCTCAAAAACGCATTGGAGGCCTCGAGTCAGAAGCAATCAGTCACCCTTGGGGTAAAAAAGGAAGACGGATACGTCCTGTTTTGGGTCCACAACAACTCATATATACCGGAAAAAATCCAGAGCCAGATATTCAAGCGTTCCTTTTCCACCAAGGATACATCCCGGGGACTGGGTACTTACAGCATTAACCTGCTTGCCGAGGGCTATCTGGGAGGAAAGGTGTGGTTCAATACTTCCAGGGAAGAGGGGACCACCTTTTATCTACGGTTAAAGGCGAAACAGGATAATGCCTGATATGGACCAAATCCACATAAAAGGAGCCAAACACCATAACTTGAAGGACCTCGACCTGGACATACCGCGGAACCAAATGGTCGTGGTCTGCGGCCCCTCCGGTTCCGGCAAATCCACCCTGGCCTTTGATATAGTATATGCCGAAGGACAGCGCAGGTATGTGGAATCTTTATCCGTTTATGCCCGCCAATTCCTCCCCCAAATGGACAAACCCCAAGTGGAAAACATTCAGGGGCTGTCTCCGGCCATTTCCCTGGAACAGCAGACTATATCCAAAAACCCCCGCTCCACAGTGGGCACCGTTACCGAGGTATACGACTTTTTGCGCGTATTTTTCGCTCGGCTGGGCACTCCTTATTGCCCCAACTGCCAGCTTCCGGTGCAGGCTCAGGCCGAGGATCAAATAATTGATCGTATCCTGCAATTGGAAGAAAAAACAAAGTTCATGATCCTTGCACCGCTGGTGGAAAACAAGAAGGGAGAACACAAGGAACTCTTCAAGAGATTAAAAAGGCAGGGTTTTGTCCGGGTCCGCCTTGACGGGGAGGTCCTAAATCTGGAGTCCTTGCCGGAACTGGACCCCAAAAAGAAACACGCCATTGACCTGGTAGTGGACCGCCTGGTTATTAAAACCGGAGTGCGGAAACGACTGGCCGACTCGGTGGAACTGGCCCTTTCACTGGGCGAAGGTCGGTTAAAAGTACAGATAATCAATGGTGAGGAAATATTTTTAAGTACTGCGGCAGTATGTCCCAGCTGCGCCCTTTCCTTGCCCAAGCCATCTCCGCAGCTTTTTTCCTTCAACAGTCCGCAAGGGGCCTGCCCTTTTTGCTCCGGTATCGGGAGTGTGGAATATTTCGACCCCCGCCTGATAGCCCCGAACAAGGGCCTGAGTCTAGCCCAAGGTGCGATCATACCCCTTAAAAAGAAAAAGAACCTGGAGAAATTTTTGCCCCGAATGAAGAATCTGGGGGAAAAATATGGCTTTACCGTAGACACCCCTTTAAGGGATTATTCAAAGCCGGCTTATGAAGCCCTGTTTTATGGAGACCCACAACTCGAGTGGGAAGGGATCCTGGAAATTTTACAAAAGGGGTTTGATATTGGGTTCGCCTGGAGGGACGAGTTGACACGGTTCCGCCAAAGCCGTCCCTGTCCGGAATGTCAGGGCTCCCGCCTCAAGCCGGAGTCCCTGTCCGTGTATATACAAGGAATAGACATATTTGACTTCGTAAACATGTCCGTGGATGAAGCTTTGAACTGGGTCTCCAATCTGGAATTTTCCGGCCTCCAGGCCCAGATAGCCGCCCCCCTTGTATCTGAACTGAAACACAGGCTAAAATTCCTCTCCCGCGTAGGCCTGGACTACCTAAATCTGGCCCGAAACATGTCCACCCTGTCCGGGGGAGAAGCACAGAGGATCCGCCTCGCCGGACAATTGGGCTCCGGGCTTGTGGGAGTAACCTATGTCCTGGATGAACCGAGTATTGGACTCCATCCACGGGATAACCACAGGCTTCTGGAAGCCCTGCACAGTCTGCGCGATCGGGGAAACACAGTTTTGGTCGTGGAACACGATAAAGACACTATCCTCAGTGCGGACAATATACTTGAACTTGGACCCGGATCCGGGGCATTGGGCGGGGAATTGATCTATTCCGGTAATGTCCGGGGTCTTATGGATAAACGGGACTCACTTACTGCCAAATATCTACGGGGAGACTTGACTATTCCCCGACCGGAAACGCGAAGAAAGCCGGACTCCTTTCTGGAGCTCAAACAGGTCCAGACCAACAACCTGAAGGATATCCAATGTTCCATACCCTTGGGCAGCCTCACCGTGGTCACCGGTGTCTCCGGATCCGGAAAGAGTTCCCTGGTTGTGGACTCTTTGTACAAACACCTGGCGCTACACAAGGGGATCCGAGTGGACAATCCCGGCCGCATCGGTGACATACTGGGCAGGGAGAACATAGAAAAGGTCATCTCTATTGACCAAAGCCCCATAGGCAAAACCCCACGTTCAAACCCGGCTACTTATACCAAGATCTTTGATGAGATAAGGAAAATTTTCGCTGGGACCAAAGAGGCCAGAAAAAGGGGATACAAGCCGGGAAGATTCAGTTTCAATGTACGGGGAGGGAGGTGTGAGGCCTGCAGCGGAGACGGACAAATCCGGGTGGAGATGCACTTTCTCCCGGATGTCTTCGTTACCTGCGAAGTGTGCAAGGGGAAACGCTACAACCGCGAGACCCTGGAGATAGAATACAAGGGGGAAAATATCTCTGAGGTCCTGGATATGACCGTACGGCAGGCTGCGGAATTCTTCAAAAATTACCCACCCCTAAAAAGAAGACTGGAAATACTGGAAAAAGTGGGATTGGAATACTTAAAGCTGGGTCAGCCGGCCACCACGCTTTCGGGCGGTGAGGCCCAACGTATAAAGATATCCCGGGAACTCGGCAAAAGGAACCTCCCAGGGACCCTGTATATACTGGACGAACCCACCACCGGTCTGCATATGCATGAAGTGGGCAAATTGATTCAGGTACTGAATCAGCTTGTGGACAAGGGAGCCACTGTAATAGTTATTGAACATAATTTGGACGTTATTTTCAGTGCGGACTATATACTCGACCTTGGCCCCGGCGGGGGAGAATATGGGGGAGAGCTCATTTCTCAAGGGACTCCGGAACAGATCCGAGAAGACCCCAATTCGGTTACCGGTAAATTTTTGCGGGACTACTGACCCCTTTTTTTATCTACCAAAGCTTTCGTCACTCCGGCCAACAAGCCGCAAACCAGCCCCAGAGCCAAGGCACGCGGCGGATTCATCCCCGCCCAACCAGCTATCAACCCAATGGAACCGCCGAGAATTATTCCCCGGACTATAGCATCTTTCTTGTTCATCCCATCTCCCTGTTAGCTTAATCCACTCTGCTGCTTCGTTTAGGCAACAAAGTGGATAGATCCTTTGTATTTTCTTAGCCTGATAATTTTGAAGGCCAGACATCCGCCTCGGTGTCTCCAAATTCCCGCCAAAGGAAGATACTTGCTGCCCTCTTTTGGCGGGGAGAAAAAAGTGCGAGCCTGTCGTTTAAAACATCCAAAAAGATCAGGCGAATAAACTCAACAAAGCTTTGTCTATAACCCGAGACTTGTCAAGCAGAACCGGGATTGAATGCAAAAAGACAAGGTCCTATAAAACCAGTAGACAAGACTACGCACTTGTTTCAGGCATTTTTAATGGAAAACTGAAGGTATCAGGAACCTTGATGGAGGTTTTCGTATTTCCGGGCCAAATCCAAATAGAACTCCCGATGATCAGGAGGAAGGGCCAGTTCCGTATCTGTAGCCAGAAACATAAAAGCCTTGCCCAATTCCTCTCTTACCTGCCCCTTATTTTTTATCCTTTTTTTATAAGCACGGGAACGAAGTAGTTCCCGGAAGCGGGTCGCCACCTGCTTGGCCCGAACCGGAGCGGTATGCCGCTTATGTACTTTTTCCTGCCCTGCTCGGGCCATTTGCGCTAAACGGTCCGGATTACGGTCCATATAGCGGCTAATTTCTGCCGCCGCCTGCGCATCACCACGCGGATAAACGATTACTTCCCGCTCCACAGAAAAAATATCTTGCAAACCGTTTTCGCAGTCCTCGGTCAGAACCAGGGATCCACAGGCTGCGGCTTGAAAAATGCGGAAATTCATCTCCCCGGCCGCACTCTGATTTAAAACAAGCCTGCTCCGATTGAAAACAGGCACATAGTCCCCGCTAGTCATTAGCAAAGGAAAAAATTTTCTGTATTTCTCCAGAAAAGGTCGTCTCCCGGGATTAAGAGGGGGGTCCAAGGTCCCCACGAAACTTGCCGGGACATCCCTTTTTTGCTGAAAGTCTCTGTCCCGCAGGGGATTACAGAATAAGGGGAACCATTCCGGAGGGGGAAGTATATCCTTCTTGCCAAAAAGTGACAGATAGTCCTTCTGAGCCACAAGCAGGAGATCAAAAGCGGCACTATATGGTACATGCCAGGGATTGCAGTACTGATCTATGGAAAAGCCTATACACGGGCAGGGAAGATTCTCAAAGCCTATCACCGAAGGAGGGCGGCAGTTATCGTTCCAGAAAACCACATCGGGGAAAAAATCATATCTCTTTAATATCCCCCATAACTGATTAAGGGAGATTGCCCGCTCGGTACGTACATCACAGGCCGAATCCGGACCGAGGCTAAGGACTTCGTGTCCCTGCTCCCGCCAGGAAGCCACCAGATGTCGTCCTTCCAAATTGAGAATTTTCATATTTAACCGCTACAGGTATTCCCGCCAGTTCCAGCAGTAGGGTATGGGTTGAAATCGGCGCCTTTTGCGTTTAGCTTGCTGAAAACATTAATTGCATAATGGCTGGAAAACAAGAGAAACTTACCCGTAACCATAAAGGAAAACATGGAATTTTCCCCAGGGGCAAAAGATACATTACGCCACGAAATGCTCCGGCGCAGAAAAGAAATGGACACCGCCACAGTGCGGGAAAAAAGTCGAAAGATAATCTCCCGGATAATGCAAATGCATGCCTTTCGCAAAGGGGAGAATATACTCCTGTATCTGCCCATAAAGAAAGAGGTAAACACATGGCCCCTTTTTGCCCACCTGCTTGATGTGGGAGCACATCCAATCCTGCCTTGTTGCCGGGTTAACAGGCAGGGACAGATGGACTTTCTTGCGGTCCGGGAGGAAAACGACCTGCAAAAAGGGGCGTTCAATATCCCTGAACCTTGCAGAGAAAAATGTTCCCCTTTCCCTCCCCAAGAGGCCGACCTGTTCATAATTCCCGGTGTGGCATTCGACATAAATGGGTATCGTATTGGGTTTGGAGGTGGATATTATGATCGTTTGCTGGCCGATAGCGGGCAGTCCTTCCCCCCTCTGATCGGAGCGGCATACAGCTTCCAGCTACTGCACCGAATTCCCCGGGAAAAGTGGGACCAACCGGTACAATACGTAATCACGGAAAACGAAACCCGGGAGTGCGCTTGAATGTCCGGACCCTGGTTTATCCCTTTTTCTTTCCCCGGAGTCCCGGAAGTCGGCTGCGTTTTCGGAACCCGTCTTGGGGAAGCAATAAGCGCTCCGCGCTCTCCGTATAAAGTACCCCCGGAGGTAAATGGGACCCATGCAGAAATATACGCCAATAAAGAGTATATCCTGCCGAGTTTGGGGTTGTCTTCGTGGCAGGAGCTGACCCAAGTGCACGGCACGGAGATTGTATTCCCTCCCGAGTTACCCCCCGAAGAACCTTTCCCTCCCAGGGGAGATGGAATTGGTGAGACGACTCCCGGACAAGGGCTGATCATAAAGACAGCGGATTGCCAACCTATAATGGTCGCGCACGAGTCCGGGAAATTCATTCTCGCCATGCATTGCGGGTGGAGAGGAAACCGAGCTAAATTCCCCGAGTCCGGAATACGAAAATTCTGCGATTTTTACCATTTGCTCCCCCGGGATCTTTTAGCTGTACGCGGTCCCAGCCTAGGCCCCTGCTGTTCCCGGTTTCACGACTTCTCCGTTCATTGGCCGGAAGAGATGCGACCCTACTTTGCCCCCCAAAGCGGATGCATGGATCTATGGGGGCTAACCCGCGACCAGTTGCTTAAAGCAGGCATCTTGCCGGAAAACATATTCAGTCTGGATCTTTGCACCTTTTGTCTCCAAAAACATTTCTTCTCCTACCGCCGGGACAAAACCCGGGCCCGCATGACCAATATCCTGTGGATAAAAAGTTAACCCCACTTGGGCACCCCTACAGCAAATTAAGACAGGTTCAGCCGGTTCGTATCCCATAACTTTTAAGCTTGCGGTACAAGGAACTACGTTCAAGCCCAATGGATTCGGCCATACGAGAGATATTTCCCCCGAATTCATCTAACTTCTCCCGCAGATAAGCGGCTTCAAAATCCGCCCGTGCCTGTTTGAAATCATTGTCCAAAAAGCGCTCCCGGACTATTTCTTCCTCTTCCTGGACCTGTTCTTGCTCCCCTTCTGCCGCGACTTGCGGATCCAGCATGGACTCCCTAATCTTTTGGCCCGGGTAAAGGATATACATCCTCTCCACAAAATTTTTCAATTCGCGCACATTCCCCGGCCAAGCCTGACTCTGCAGCCAACGCACCGCCCCTGAGGAAAAGCTGATGGGCTTAAAATTGTGCTCCCTGGAAAAACTGTGAATAAACTCCCGCAATAACACAGGTATGTCCTCCGGGCGTTCCCGGAGAGAAGGCACATGGATGGGGAATACATTTAGTCGGAAATAAAGGTCCTGCCGAAATCTGCCCTGTTTGATCTCCTCTTCCAGATTCTTGTTTGTGGCGGCTATCAATCGTACGTTCACGCTAACCGTCTTCGTTCCCCCCACCCGTTCAAATTTCTGTTCCTGTAGGATGCGCAGGATCTTGGCCTGAGTCTTCATGCTCATGTCCCCGATTTCATCCAGAAACAGGATTCCCCCGTCCGCCTGCTCGAATTTACCCCTTTTACTGTCATGAGCTCCGGTAAAAGCCCCTTTTTCGTGTCCAAATAATTCGGACTCGATAAGTTCCTCGGGTATTGCCGCGCAATTTACCGCCACCATCGGCCTGTCCGCCTGTCCGCTCTGGGCGTGTATTCCCCGGGCCACGATTTCTTTTCCGGTCCCGTTTTCTCCACTTATGAGCACCCAGGAGTTGACCAGGGCCACGCGGGAAATTATCTGCTTAAGATTGCGCACTGCCTCGGAGTTTCCGGAAATATCCACCACACCCTTTTGCTGGATCTGATCCCGTAAATCCCTGTTCTCCGCCATCACCCTCCTGTATTCCAGGGCCTTGTCTACAGTTACCAGCACCTTTTCCAAAGACAGCGGCTTTTCAATAAAATCAAATGCCCCTTGCTTGATGGCCTTTACTGCCGTTTCTATACTCCCGTGTCCGGAGATCATCACTACCACCGTATCCGGAAAGTCGGAACGTAGCCTTTCCAAAACTTCCAACCCGTCCATACCCGGAAGCCAAATATCCAGAAAAACAACATCCGTCTCTTCATCCATTTTTTCCAGCGCAGACTCCCCGTCCGGGACATCCTCCACTTTGTAGCCCTCGTCTTCCAGGATGCCGCGCAAAGAAAGGCATATATCCCGCTCATCATCCACAACAAGCAATTTTTCACCCATATTTCCCCCTCTATTTAGCCTGTCATGGGCAATTCCACGACAAAAACGCTCCCCCGCGGCTCATTGGGGCGAACCCGTATGTATCCGTGATGATCGGAAACTATAGACTTGACAATGGTCAGCCCCAAACCGGTCCCGATTTTCTTTTGCGAATAATAGGGCTCAAATATACGCGAACGTTCCTCCGCAGACAGCCCGGGACCGTTATCCGAGATTTCCACGCTTACCTTCTGCACCGCCTGCTCGTGGAAGACGCGGATATTCACCTCTCCCGGGTCTTCGCTATGTCCCATGGCCTCCGCTGCATTAAGCAGCAGATTTACAAACACCCGCTTTAGGGCATCGCGGTCGAAATTGAACCCGGGGACCGCATTCTTGAAATCCAGAATCCATTCATAATTGCTGTGAGTATGGCGGAATTCCTCCACCACCTCCTCCAGCAGGGGAGCAATATAATTGAATTTTAATTTCAATTCCGGAAGCTTGGCGAACATGGAAAACTCCCCAACCATCTCCTGGAGATTTTCCACCTGTCGAATGATCAAGTGAGTACACTGGTCGAACACAGGGTCATCGGCTTTGGAGGCAAATTTCCTCTGCAGACGCTGGGCGGACAGTTTAATCGGAGTAAGCGGATTCTTGATCTCGTGTGCTATACGTCTGGCCACTTCCTTCCAAGCAGCTAGCCTCTGCATCCTTTCCAGTTCGGTTATATCCTCGAAGACCGCCACTATTCCGCCGTCCCCGCCGTGTTCCGGCTGCAGGACCATGGCGTTTACCAAAACCTTGACCATCTTTCCTCCGATTTCCACATCAAGCTGTTTTTGCCAGCGAGTTCCAGGCACCTTGGACAGCTGATCGAACATCTCCTTTATCATTTGGGCATATTCCGAACGTACCAGGTTCAGCGGAGAAAGACCTATTATGCGCTCCGCCTCGATACGCAAAAGGTACTCGGCAGCCTTGTTTACCGTGGATATCTTCCCCTGGGGGTCCAGAGAAATAACCCCGGCGGTTATATTGTCCAAAACGGCCTGCATATACTCCCCCCGAGCCTCCAATTCACGGTTTTGCTGGGCCAGTTTCTCGTTAGCCCGGGTGATGCTTTCCTGCATCTCCTGGAGATCCCCAGCCATGGAATTAAACGAACGGACTAAAAGTCCCAGCTCATCGTCGGACTGATCCTCGAGCCTGACCTCCAGATCCCCGCGGGCGATCCTCTGAGTACCTGCGGCCAATGCCTGAACAGGGGCGGATATTTCCTTGGCCACCTTGAATCCGAACCATATAGATCCCAATATAATAAGCAGGGTCATGATTCCCAGAATGGTATACAAAGCCACTTTCAGCGGGGATTTGAGGGATTCCAACTGGCGGTATTCCTCCACTCCCTTGATAATGCCGTCCAGCTTGGTCAAAACATCCTGTTTCAGTGTGACCCCTACAACCAGATAGCCGGTCTCTCCCTTGTCCACAGGTTTCATTCCGAGAACAAGGTCCCCTCTTTTGCTGGGCCAAAGGCCGGTCCAGTATTTGGGATCCTTTTGCAGTTCCTTCCAAGGAATGTCCTTTCGCATTTCCGGCCAGTTCTTTTCCCATTCCTTCAGTTGGTGCCAATTTTGTTCATTGAACTTGGGAGTAACCACCCCCAAAAGACTGAGGTCATATTCCTTCCGCTTTTTATCCAGAAATTTGTCCATTCCCGGTCCGCCCCACAAAAATTTCTTTTCCCGGATCTGCTTAAGCACCGCATCGGATCTTTTCTCCAGATCCTCCTTTGCGGTATTATAAAAGGCCTGACCCACTTCCAGCGCCTGTTGCATGGAACTCTTCACCTGGCTGCGAAACCAGTAATCGACAGAAGTCTGCACAAAACGAACAGCCAGGAAAAACATGAGCAATGTGGGTACAATGGATAGGAAAACAAATACCAGCGCCAGCCTGGAGCGTAGTTTAGACCCGAGGACCTTTCTCTTACGTTCTACGAGCAATTTGAAGACATTGCGCAGGACAAGGAGCAGAACCACCAAGAGCAGAATCAGGTTCAGGTTGAATATCCCCAGAAAAAGATATGAGTTCACTCCGAAATAGTGCAGTTCTATCCACGAGGAGAGGGCTATGAGAATTATTCCCAGAAAAGCCAGAAGCAGCTCTCGCCGCCTTTTTTTCTTTTCTTTGTTTGTTGTATCGGCAATATTGATTGACGATTCCATACATAACCCGGTTACAAATTTTAAATAAGAGAGCTAAGATATGCCTGCAAAAAATAATTTTTTGCAGGCAGTGTTAAGTTTTAAGTGTTTAGCGAAAATCCGAGACTAATCAATAATCAAACTGCATCTCGTAATATGCAGGTTCCAGAAATTCCCAGGACCAGAAAAACAAGGTATTCTTGATCCACTCCGGGACTCCTTTAAACTTGAGACTCGCTTTCAGGGTAATAGAGTATTTATTTCCCGCGGAGACCTTTTCCCAGGAACAAAGGGGAATACTTATCCGGCTGAACCGCCTTTGTACCTTGTCCCTCTTAAAATCGCTCATGGCCAGCTTTTTTCCCGGGCAGGCGAATACGTAGTTGTCTTTGAGCATATCTTTATAAAGTGAACAGACAAAGCTCCCCTCGCCTATATGTTCATCCCACATGTATTCCCGGACCCGATGTATTTCCGCCCTGCAAAACAACTCCAGGTCCTCCCCCCTGTCCAACGCTTTTCGCAGCTCTTGCATTCGGGCAAAAAATAGCCCGAAGCTGACTTCCGCAGTTCCGTTGCGGTTATCCAAAACAAACCCGCGCAGGTCCATCCCTTCTTCCGCAATGGAAATTCCGGGAATAAATAAAAACAAGGCAAAGAAAAAAAACAAGATTCTTATTTTCATATAACCATCCTGATCCGGATTATCCCCGCAATTTCCGGAAACAATCAACATGCTTTTCGGGGATCAAATTTTTTAACCTCCTTGCAAAACACAGGGAGCAGATCCTCTTTGTCCTGGTAGCGGATACGCACATACATATCCAGAATATATCTAGCCTGCGGGCATTGTCCGGCAAACTTTTTTTCAATAAACTCCAGGTAATCCAAAGGCCCCAGATAGACAGGTCTATCTATACCCACCCGGGACATCTTGCTACAGAAAAGTTCGAAAGATTCAGCCAGGGGGTCTTTTGTTTTGCGAGAAAACAGCCGGCGCAGAAACCACCCGGATAAGAATGAAAAAATAGCCGCGCCCACAACCGCCATCCCGATTTTCAGTACCCCAAAAACCGAAGAATTGTCCAACTCAAGTCTAGCAAATATTCGGCCCTGCTTTTTATGCGTATAGTCCAGTACCCACTGGTTCCAGACATTGTTCATGGCGTCCCAGGCCATAGACACTCTACTCCACCAATGCAGCGCCTTTTCCATTGTTTGGCTGGCCAGGCCCTCTCCCGCCCGGGGATTCAAGGCCTTTAGTCCCATTTCCAATCTTTCCGGAGAAACCATGGCCACCGGGTCAATCCGCTCCCATCCTTTTTTTTCCACATACACCTCAGTCCAAGCATGGGCATGCTTTTCCCGTATCAGTAGATATTCGCCCAGTGGATTGGGCTCTCCCCCCTGATACCCAACAACCACTCTGGAAGGGACCCCAGCGGCACGCATAAGGAAAGCGAAAGCCGCAGCATAATGCTCGCAAAATCCCTTTTGGGTATCGAATAAAAACTTATCAATATAATTGCCGTGCATAACTCCCGGACGCAAGGTATACACAAAATCATTATTCCGGAAATAATCAAGAGCCCGGGCGATACGCTTTTCCCTGGGGAGATTCTTCCATTCCCGCGCCATGGATCTGGCGCGGGGATTCCCTGCATTCGGTAGTTGAAGGCAACGTTCCCAGTTTCCGCCGCGAACCTCGGCATCCGGATCGGAAAGAACGGATACTCTCTTCCTCCGGACCACCTTTTTTCTGGACCGAAGTGTCGCGGCACATCCAGAGCGGGTATTTGCGGACCACTCGAGCGGCACCCCCAAGACAGGCAACCATTTCCGGTTATGCCCTTCCAGAGTGATTTGATAACGCAGTTTTTCCCCGCTTTTTAAGAGATTTTCTTTTTCGGGGCACTTCGGGAAACGTTTCCAGACGACTCCGTCATAGTCCCCGAAAACCATGCACCTCCAATACCTATTTTCAACCTCCGGAATCTCTCCGGAAAAACTCACCCGGAAGACTGGATCATCGGATATGGCTAAACTGCTTATTTCCCCAGGGGCCAAAAAGTCGCTCAAACCCGAGATTCCTTGGCTGGAAGACTCTTGCACCCCGAAAAGACTTCCCGGCATACGGGGGAAAAAGATAAAAAGTACTATTGCCAGAGGCAAGGCCTGAAGTAGGATAACAAGGACTCTACGCAAGTCCGTCTGCCAGGATCCTTTGCTGTGGACACTGCGTACCAGGGCCATGCTGTTCGCCAGGGCGATGCAAAGCATGTATAACGCAGCCGGTAAGGAATGGAAATACAATACAGTGGTCAATACCAAAAAATAGTTCAGCAAACAGAAAAGCTTTTTGTCCCTCTCCGTTCCCAGCTCCATCATTTTCAGACCAAGCAGGCCGACAAGCAAAGCTGTGCCGGCATCCCTGCCAATAGTCCCCTGAAAATACACAACTGTAAAAGAGAAGAGAACAAGGGCCAAAAAACGGACCGTCCATCTCCCTGTTTTGCGGAGCCCTTTCCCGGTAACATAGGGAAAAGCTGCCAATGCTGTCCCGAAATAAACTAGGGCCCACCACGGAAGATGCTCCATATGCGGAATGACAGCCGCAAGATAGGAAAGCACGAGCCAAAATCTCCAGCTGTTCGCTCTTTCTGTCATCTTTCCGTCATTTTATCCTTCTTTTAAGCCGTCTGAATCAGGTACCCCAAAAAGATAAAAGAATTTGCCAAAGGAAATTGAGTAATTATGAGCGAGCGTATCTTAATACGTGATCGAATAATTACGAAAGTTGAGGCCGTTAAAATGGAAAAGGGCCATTTCCGGATGGAAACTAGATAACAACTTAAGGCATTCAATGTGCGGAGAATAATGCCCTCTAAACAGGATAAGCGGCCAGAGTCCGAAGGCAATAAAGCATGAACTCCGTTCCCCTCCCCGGGCCCAGATAGATGTCCGGCAGGGCAATTGCGTATCCGTGTCCTCTATCCTCGGCTTCCAGAACCAGGGAAGTCAGCATGCTCAGTTTGTCTTCCACATCCTCTAGTCCCAGACCGAACCAGGAAAATTCCAGTATTCTTCCCTCCTCCCCGGAAAATTCCTTGGAACGTAGCCCCGTGCCCTTGGCCGATGCCTTCCAGGCTATTATCTGCATCCGGTCTCCTGGCACATACTCTCGTATTCCGGAAAATTCTTCAGGCGTAGCCAATCCTCCCGCGGACATAGCCCGGGCATAGCAGAGCAACACCTCTTCATGCGGGGAATATTGGGCAGGATAGACCAGGGTGGTATGCGCAAAGCATATACGGTGCCAAGCAATGCAGAGCCCAAATGGATAATCCGAGCTGAACCCGAAGTGCGGAGAAACAGGATGCCACCCCCGACGCCGAGCCGGAGTGGACAACTCCACCCGGCTATTCCCGTCCGAAAGCAAATCAACACCACGGTATTCGCCTGCTGAGATTTGGATATTTATTTGCACCCTGTCCTTTTGCGGAGACCCGAGTTGCACTATATACATCATATTCTGCCCGGCAAATACCGGGGAGGCCTCAATAGAATAAACCCGCACACCCTTGACCTGGGCATGGGTATGCACAGCGGAAATAAGCCCCATTGCAGCCAGGACAAACCCTAATGCGAAGGCCAGATTGTTGTTGTAATTTATGCCGGCCACCAAGACTGCGGCCAATATGCAACCGAAGATTATCCCGAAACGAGTAGGGAGAATAAAGCAATATCCAGATGGGATCTCGTAGGGAAGGGACACCTGGGGAGGTCCCTTCAATAGGCGCTTCAGCTTGTCCGGAACCAATACTTTCATTTGGGGACGGGGATCTCGCGCAGCATATCTTCCAGCCGGCTCCGGGGAAATTCTTTCCTGGTTTGTCTGTCGCGTAGCCTGTGGCCGGCAACTGGATAAAATATCCTTTGTACGTCTTCGGGCAGTACAAAGTCCCGGCCTTGTATAAACGCGCGGGAACGTGCGGCCTGGAGCAGACTGATTCCCGCACGCGGAGACAGGCCAGTAACTATTTGGTTACTTTGCCGGGTAGTATCCAGGATTCCCTGAATATATCCGAGTAAGGCTTCTGAAGCGGTCACCTCGGTTATCTCCTCCTGTATCTGCACCACATTTTGCGCATTGACCACCGGCACGAGTGAATCCGCCATTTCTTTCACCCGTCCCCTTTTCAAAAGTTCCCTTTCCGCTTTTTGGGGAGGATAGCCAACTGTAATGCGCATAAGAAAACGGTCCATCTGGGATTCGGGAAGGGGAAAAGTGCCGGCCTGTTCCTGGGGATTCTGGGTGGCGATTACAAAAAAAGGGCGCTTAAGCTCCCTGGTCCTGCCTTCCACACTGACCTGTCTCTCTTCCATGGCTTCCAGGAGGGCACTCTGGGTCTTGGGTGTGGCCCGATTTATCTCGTCCGCCAAAAGCACCTGGGTAAAAATCGGGCCGGGATGGAAGATGAATTCCATGCTTTTCTGTTCATACACCCCCACACCCAGAATATCTCCCGGCAACAGATCGTTGGTAAACTGGATACGGTTGAACTCCAACCCCAGCACCCGGGCCAGGACATGGGCCAAGGTGGTTTTGCCTATACCGGGCAGATCCTCGATTAGCAGATGCCCTCCGGCAAAAAGACAAGTCAGGGCCAGCCGGACTTCTTCCTCCTTGCCCAAAAGAACACCGCCTACTCTGGCTACAATATCTTCGGCGAATGCAGACATAAAAAGATCTAACTCAAAAGGTCGGACATAGTATACAGCCTGCCGGGATTCTGTCCGGAAAGCCAGCCAGCGGCCGTGAGTGCCCCTTGGGCAAAAGTCTCCCGGGAATGGGCCCTGTGGGTTACTTCAATACGTTCCCCCAACCCGAAGAAATATACGGTATGATCCCCCACCACGTCTCCGCCGCGCAAGGTTTGTATACCTAACTCCTCCTGTTTGCGCTCCCCGATCATGCCATGCCGGCAAAAAGCACCCTGTTCTTCCAGATCAAAGCCTTTTGCTTTTGCCAAGGCCTGGCCCAATTTAAGGGCGGTCCCGCTAGGAGCGTCTTTTTTATGCTTGTGATGGGTCTCGGAAATCTCCACATCGAATTTCTCCCCTAAGAGCTCGGCCAGTTTGGGTAAAACCTTCAGCAGGGTATTTATGCCCACACTCATATTCGGGGCCCAGAACAAAGGAGTGTCCTTAGCAATCCGGTGCAGCTCTTCCATCTGTTCCGAGGAAAAACCAGTAGTGCCCAGGACTGCATTACAGGAATGTGTACTGCATTCACGGACAAGTTGCATGCTGGCTTCCGGAGAGGTAAAATCAATTACTGTCGCCCCTTTTTTGTTCTCCAGTGCAGGACCAATATTGGTGAACACGTCGCAAGCAAAACGTTTTAGACCTTTTTCCGCCCCCGGACGTTCAACCACCCCCGCCAATTGAAGACCGGAATCCTTTTCGGCCAACCCGGCAATAGTCGATCCCATCCTACCATTTGCTCCGGTAACAATTATCTGGGTTCCCATAATTTCTCCCTTTTTTTCTTCCCACCTCTTCCCAAGGACCTTCGTACAAGGCCGGAAGAAGTGTGGTGGCTGTTTAAGTCCCTATTGTCTTGTTCTCTCCCGCTAGTTGGTTTCCATCTCCGCAAAGTACCGGCCATAGCAGAATCGCCAATCGTCAATTATTTTCCCTGTCTCCTAATAGCCTAAGAAAATCCTCCTCCCCCAAAGTGCTAACTCCCAGTTCTTTGGCTCTTTTCTGCTTGCTACCGGGATTGGCTCCGGCTACCAGGTAATCCACCCGCGAAGAGACAGTGGAAACCACCCGGCCGCCGCGTTCTTCCACTTCCTTTTTAGCCTCCCGGCGGGACATGGAATCCAGGGTACCGGTCAAAACAAAGCGTTTGCCATTCAAAGACTCCTTTTCCCTTGAATTCGAATTGGGACTTTCGCTTCGGGGCCAAATACCCAATTCCCGGAAGCGTTCCAGAGTCTTCAAATTATCCGGATTGGAAAAGAACTCCCGCAAGGATATGCCGATTTCCGGTCCGATATCGGGGATAGCCTGTAATTCCTCCCGGCTGGCAGAAGCCAATTCATCCAGGTCCGCGAAGTGACTTTCCAGCAGTTTTCCCACCTGTTCTCCAACAAGACGGATGCCTAAAGCGGTCAAGAGTCGACCCATGGTCACCCGCTGCCGAGCCCGCTCTATAGCCTGGATTATATTTTCCGCCAGCTTGTCCCCCATTCGTTCCAGATGAATAATGTCCTTTTTCTTGAGCATAAAGATATCCGCAGGAGATCTTACCAACCCCTTATCTACAAATATTTCGATCCATTGTTTGCCCAACCCCTCAATATCCAGACCGCTTTTGGAGACAAAATACTTGAGCCCCTGAGTAAGCCGGGCCGGGCAGGAAAGATTGACGCAACGAACAGCCACTTCCTCCGGGAGCTGAACCACCCTGCTTCCGCACACCGGACACTCTTCGGGAAAGACGAATTCCTTTTCCGAGCCGTCCCTTTTCTCCGGCAGCGGCCGAACTACTTCCGGGATGACATCTCCGGCTCTTTGCACTATCACCCGGTCTCCTAAACGCAATCCCTTGGCCCGTATTTCGTCCTTGTTATGCAGTGTAGCCCGGGACACAGTGGCCCCTCCCACAGTCAAGGGCCGGAGTTTAGCCACCGGGGTGAGTACTCCTGTGCGGCCCACCTGGATTTGTATATCCTCCAATACAGTCTCCGCCTGCTGAGCCGGAAATTTAAGGGCCAAAGCCCAGCGAGGAAAACGAGCGGTGAACCCAGCCTTCCTTTGCGCCGCAATAGAGTCCACCTTGAGCACCACACCATCGATTTCCAGAGGAAAATCATCTCTGTGGGAGCGTATATATTCAAAATGATCCAGGACTTCCTGTCTCTTAACACAGAATTTGCCCTGCGGAGCAGTAGCCAGGCCCATATCCCTGAAAGCGGCGATTATCTCCGATTGTCTGGACCATCTTTCCCTACCTTCCGGCCAATGGACTTCTCCCGCGCCATAGGCATAGAACAAAAGGGGTCTGGAGGCAGTGACCCCGGAATCCAGCTGGCGCATGGATCCGGCTGCAGCATTGCGGGCATTGGCAAAACCCTTTATGCCTTTCTCGGCTTGCCGGGAATTTAAGCGATGGAAGTCCTGTTTGGTAATAACCACTTCCCCGCGCACTTCCAGATAATCAGGCAAATCTGAAGAAGACAAGAGCTTTAGAGGTACATTACGCAACGTCCTGGCATTTGCGGTCACATCTTCGCCCACATAACCATCGCCGCGGGTAGCAGCTGCAGTAAGCACCCCCATTTCGAAAATTAGCTCCACGGCTAATCCGTCCAGTTTGGGCTCCACCCAGAATTCCAGATCCTGCTCGAGCAAATATCTCTTTAGTCTCTGTCGGAAGGCGTCGAACTCAGTAGGCTCAAAGGCATTGTCCAAACTGTACATGGGGACACGGTGTTCGCGGTGTGCAAACTCGGAAAGCGGCTCATCCCCGATCTTTTTAGTTGGGGAGTTGGGGTCGCCAAGCTCTGGATATCTGTTTTCCAGTTCCCTTAACTCAGCAAACAGCTCATCGTATTCCGCATCGGAAATTTCCGGATCGTCCAGCACATAATAACGGTAATTATGGTAATTGATAATCCGACGCAGCTCTTTGGCCCGCTCAGAGGGAATCGGCCACATATACCCCATTCACAGAATCTCCTGGAATTTTGTCAGATTTTCCAGCTTACCTACAGCTATCAAAGTATCTCCGGGTTGGATTACGGTCTGGGGCTGGGGATTAAAATTCATTTCCCCCTGTTTATCCTTGATGCCGATGATTATAAGATTGTATTTGGGCCGAATGTCCGACTGAATAAGATCCTTGCCTACAAGCTCGGAGTCCTTGGAAATCTCCAATTCCTCCATTTGCAGGTCTATATTGCGGCCCTGCATGGCAAGCTCCAGGAAATCCGTTACTGTAGGACGCAGGACTACCTGGGCCATGCGCATTCCTCCGATCACATGCGGGGTCAACACCTTGTCCGCCCCGGCGAACCTCAATTTCTGAAAAGAATCCCCTTTTTCCGCCCGGGCGATAATCATGACATCCGCAACAAGCTGACGCGCGGTCAAGGCAACATACACATTCTTGGATTCCTGATTCAAGGCGGTTATAAGGGCGCTGGCAGTTTCCAGGTTGGCCGACAAGAGGACCTGATCCGAGGTGGCATCCCCTTGAATATAGAGCATATCCTCCAAATCCAGTTTTTGGATTACCTCCGGGTTGTTTTCCACTACAACCACATCGTGGCCCTCTTTTTGTATTTCCGTGGCCACGATTGCACCAATACGACCGTATCCGCAAATTATATAATGGTCCTCCAGGGACTCAATGACCTTCTGCACCCTGCGCCTCCCGATAAAATCCCGTAAATGTCCTTCCACTATAACTTGAGTAAAAGAACCCACCAAATAGGCAAAACTGCCCACGCCCAAAACAATCAACACCGAGGTAAGGGCTCTGCCTTCTTCACTGAGAGTCCTCACCTCAGTAAAGCCCACAGTGGATAAAGTAATAACCACCTGATAGAAACTATCCAGCCATCCCCAGCCTTCTATCCCTATGTAAATATACAGGCCAAAGATAAAGACCAGCCCCAGGAAGATCCCCCCGGTTATCAGGGGAAAAAACATGCGATGCCGATACCTCCACTGGGAGATCTTGCGGGAAATCTTCCTGAACCACTTTATCTCCCGTCGGCTGGATTGGGATCTCTTGTGCATGGCAGGGGACAATCTTATCCGTTCCTAGTCCCGGATCTGGCCCTGCCCCAGAACAACAAACTTGGTAGCGGTCAATTCCCGAACTCCCATCGGCCCGTAGGCGTGGATCTTGGAAGTGGAAATACCGATCTCCGCCCCGAGCCCGAACTGCCCTCCGTCATTGAAACGGGTAGAGGCGTTGACCAGTACCGCCGAGGCGTCGATTTCCTGTACAAAGCGCATCGCCCGGGAATAGTCCCGAGTGACTATAGCCTCGGAATGATTGGATCCATAACGCTCAATATGCTCCCTAGCTTCGGATTGGGAACCGACAGCCCGAACAGCCATGTCCAAGGAGAGGAACTCCCGACCCCAGTCGTCTTCTTGGGCTGCAGAAGCATTGTCTCCAAGATAGGGCCTGCATTCGGCGCAAGCCTTGAATTTCACGCCGTCCTTTTGCAAATAATCCCGAAGTCGGGGCAGGAAATCATCCAGTATTTTTCGGTGTACCAACAGACATTCCAGGGCATTACACACCCCGGGCCTTTGGACCTTGGCATTACGCACTATCTCCAATGCCATTTCCGGATCGGCATCCCGGTGGACATAAATATGGCAGACCCCTTTGTAGTGCTTGAGGACCGGCATGGTGGCCTGATCCACCACAGCCTTGATCAGCCCTTCCCCGCCTCGAGGGATAACCACATCTATATACTTGTCCAACCCCAGCATTTCCTGGACAGCCTCGCGATCGGTCGTGGGCACAAACCCCACGGCCTCGGCGGGAATACCGCTTTCTTCCAGGGCCTCGCCAAGGATTTTAGCCAAGCATTTATTGGAATGGAACGCTTCTGACCCTCCGCGCAAGACAACTGCGTTTCCGGCCTTGAGGCATAGGATAGCGGCATCCACTGTCACATTGGGCCTAGATTCGTAAATAATGGCCACAACTCCGAGGGGAATGCGCATACGGCCCACCCGCAGTCCGTTTGCCAAACGATTCATTTGCTCAATTTCCCCTACCGGGTCCTTGATTCCGGCAACTTCCTCACAGGAAACAGCCATTCCCTCGATCGCCTTTTCCCCGAGACAAAGCCGATCGATTCGGGCGGCGTCCAAGCCGGCCTCTTCAGCACCCCGTATATCTCGCTCATTGGCCTGAAGTATTTCCTCTTGTTTTGTGCGCAGCTTTTCCGCCAAACAGTTCAAAAAAACATTCTTCTCTTTGTCCGTAGCCCGGGAAAGTTTCCTTCCCGCCTCTTTCGCCCTGCGGGCCAGTTCCGGTATCTCTGTTGCATAGTCCATAAACGTCTCCTCAAGTATTTTATGCTCCCGAATCAAAGTCCCACTTGCCCCTGATTACAGATTGACACTTGACTCCAGAAAAGCCGTTCACCCAATCTTAAAACAAGGCAACAAGCGTTTAACATAAAAGGCACCGGGGCACAACGCGCGGAGGCCGCCCCTGCAACTATATATCCCGCCTAAGAGAAAAAGTTCAAAACGATTGGCTCAAAATTTCTGGACCATAACCACTCCGGCAAGCAAAAAAAGTATTCCCACGATACGGGGAATAGAAATCGAATGAACCGGGTACCCCAACCATCCGAAATGGTCCAGAACAAGAGAAGCGCACATTTGCCCCGTGACCAAAAGAGCCAGGAGGGTAACTGCTCCCAGCTTGGGAGCCAGAAAGATCGTCGTGGACACAAACAAGGCCCCCAAAAAACCGCCGCACCACTTCCAGGCGGGGATGGATACCGCTGTAGGCAAATCCGGAATGGGCAAGCGCAGGGCAATACTAGCCGCGCCCAGAACCAATGTACCTACCGTAAAGGAAATAAGTGCGGCTACCACGGGGCCACCCACTTCCTGACTCAATTTGGCGTTAACACCGGCCTGCACCGGCATTAAAAGTCCAGCAGCAAGGGCAAAAAGCAACAGCAGTAGTTTCATCTTCTATCCCCCGGATGGAAAAAAATAAACAGACATGGAATTTCTATATCTTCCGTTAGGTTTGCAAAAGAGTAAAATTCAACAACTTGTCTCTTTTCTGACCTCAACACTACAAAAACCGGGCCGATACCGCAAATGTCCCCAAGACAATGCTTGTCGGACATTGCACGTGATTTTCTTGCTAACCGGTTTTTTTACGGACAAGTGTTGTTAGTGACTTATTACAAAAAGACAAAATTAAACCGCTCGGGCGTCCTTTAGGCCTTTGGTGAAGCGGGCGATCCAAGGAACTCACGGTTGGATTCCGGGAATAGTCTGCTTCAGGGGGCCATGGTGAACAGCTGCACAACCTTGCCGTTTTTTGACTAAATATATATTTTCAAATAGGCATATTGCATTGCTTAGACAGCTTTGCTAAGTTCCATAAAAATGGAAAAAAATAAACAGACATGGAATTTCTATATCTTCCGTTAGGTTTGCAAAAGAGTAAAATTCAACAACTTGTCTCTTTTCTGACCTCAACACTACAAAAACCGGGCCGATACCGCAAATGTCCCCAAGACAATGCTTGTCGGACATTGCACGTGATTTTCTTGCTAACCGGTTTTTTTACGGACAAGTGTTGTTAGTGACTTATTACAAAAAGACAAAATTAAACCGCTCGGGCGTCCTTTAGGCCTTTGGTGAAGCGGGCGATCCAAGGAACTCACGGTTGGATTCCGGGAATAGTCTGCTTCAGGGGGCCATGGTGAACAGCTGCACAACCTTGCCGTTTTTTGACTAAATATATATTTTCAAATAGGCATATTGCATTGCTTAGACAGCTTTGCTAAGTTCCATAAAAGTGGTAAAATTCTCAATTTTCGGACAATAATATCCAAAAAAATCGGAAAGGAATTTTCCAAGGCGATCGATCTCCCATGCTTAACCGATTAAACTGCGGACAAAGAACATGTCACTTGTAGACTCCAAGTCACTCAGTTTGCGCAAGGCCCCGCCTCTAAGCGATACCGAATTCAGCAATCTTCGGAAGCTCATATATGAACTTAGTGGGATAGATATACCGGAGAGACGGAAATATCTCCTGGAAAACCGGCTGGGCTCCCGTCTAAAGACCCTTAACCTGCGCAGTTTCGGCGAATACTACAATTACCTCAAAAACAGCAAGGACGGTAACAAAGAACTCGATTACCTGTTTGAAAAAGTAACAACAAACGAAACGAGTTTCTTCCGAGATATAAAACAGCTGGGTGTTTTCAAAACCTTTGCCCTGACAAAAGTTATCGATGAACAAAAAAAAGCAAACAGAAAAGAACTCAATATTTGGTGTGCCGGATGCTCCTCGGGGGAAGAGCCCTACACCCTGTCCATACTCGTATACGAGGCCCTGGGCATGTCGGTCTCCGGGTGGAAAATAAACATCCTGGCCAATGATCTTTCCCCGGCCATGATCGCCAAGGCCAGGAAAGGCCTATACAATGAATATTCCCTGCGAAACACACCCAAGCAGATGGTGGACAAGTATTTCACCAAGGAGCCCGGAGGTTATCGAATACTCCCCAAAATACAAAAACTTATAGATTTCCGGGTGATGAACCTGAAGGACGACCTTGCACTCAAACGCATTCCCAAGTCGCATATTATTTTTTGTCGCAACGTAATTATCTATTTCGACGACGAAATGAAGCAGCAAGTAATTAATCGGTTCTACGACAACATACTGCCCCAAGGGTATTTGGTAATCGGCCATTCCGAAAGCCTGCACAAGTATTCTCGTCTTTTCCGGCCGAAATCCAAACCGGGGGGCATAATGTATCAAAAAGCGCCATAAGCGTTTTAAGCAAAAGCTCTAATATGGAGGGCAATTGTGCATAAAGTCTGCAGTGAACACCTACGTTCCGGAATGATCCTGGCCAGGGACATATCCGGATTTGACGGCAGTACTTTTCTGCCCCGGGATCACCCCCTGCAAGAAAAGGATATAGAAAGTCTCCGGGAGATGGATATAGGACATGTCTTTATACGGCCAATGGGCAAAGAAAAAGACAAAAAGGATCTATTACGGCGCTGCGACGAATATGTGTTCAATTTTTTCTTATATGTGAACCCGGCGAGCGAACTCTTCAACGAGTTATACCGCTTGACCCTGGAAAAGACATTTTCCGTGGCCGAACCGAGCTGGAACTTGCCCTGTTCAGAGGAACTGCGGGCCCAAAGCGTCGAACATATGCGCGATATATTTTTCAAGGGTCGGGGTGGCCCACAGGATATAGTGGACCACGAAACCAGTCTGGTATCTTTCCCGGATATCTATTTCCGGATCAAGGAAATCTTGAAGGACAAGTCCAGTTCGGCCGAGGATATCGCAGAGATTGTTTCCAACGACATTGATCTTTCTGCGAAACTCTTGCGAATAGTAAACAGCCCCTTTTACGGATTCTCCACCAAGATCGATTCCATAAGCAGGGCCATATCCCTTATCGGCATAGATGAACTGTCCACCCTGGCCCTGAGCGTTTCCGCAATAAACTTCTTCCAGGATATTCCCGCAGAGCTTATAGACATGCGCACTTTTTGGAAACATTCCATAAGCTGCGCCATATTCAGCAAACTTTTGGCCGGCGAAACCGGGCTAAACACGGAAAAATTCTTCTCCGCCGGTCTCTTACACGACGCCGGAAGGCTCATAATTTTCAAGAACATGCCATATGCCTCGGTACAGGTCCTTTTGGAAGCCCGCACCAATATGATTCCCTTGGTGGATGCGGAGAACACCCTCATGGGATTCAACCATGCTGAAGTGGGTAAATGCCTGTTCAGCGTTTGGGATATGCCGGAGGAACTCACAGACATTATAGCTCACCACCACTCCGCAGGAAAAGCGGCTGCGTCCAAGGAGGCCGCAGTAGTCCAGCTCGCGGACAATCTCGCCAATGCCGCGGCAATCACCGAAGGCGGAAAATTCGTTCTCCCCGGGATGCTCGAGGATGACTGGAGGAAACTCGACCTGCCCTTGGATAAGCTGCAGAAACTGGTCCAAGTACATGACCAGAATATCGACTCGGTACTAAACGCCCTTATGTAACTGAAAAATCTCGGACCGGGATCCAAACAAGATAGATATGTCTAACAAAGTTTACGATGTCAATTTCATCAATCCGCTTTTGGATGCAGTGGTCAATGTCCTTTCCACTATGGCCGGATTCGAGGTCCAGTCCGGGAAACCATACCTGAACAATGAACGAACGGCAGTTGAAGACATTACCGGCCTGATCAAGATAGACGGCTACGCCCACGGTGTTATCGGTCTTAGCCTCAGTGAAAGTGCAATTTTGAAAATCGCAAACAACATGCTTTTCGAGAGTTTCACGGAAATAAACGAGGAAATAAAGGATGCAGTGGGGGAATTGACCAACATGATCGCCGGGCAAGCCCGTAGCGGGCTTTCGGAAAAAGGATTCAGCTTCCAGGCCTCAACCCCAAGCATTGTTCTCGGGAAAGGGGAAGAGATGGATCATATCCCTTTTGTCCCTATACTGGGCATCCCATTCAGTTCAGAGAACGGCAAGCTAGCAATCGAATTTAGCCTCACCGAGCCTGAATAGACATAAGAAGCGTCCCCGGGAAAATTTTAAATTACCACAGCCGTTCAGTACATCTCCTGCATGTGCAACTTTGAATATAGTCCCCCTGTTTGTGCATATAATTGCACAAACACTGGGAGAGTAGATATCATATGTCCCTGATATAAATCAATAAAACACTTGGCACGCCTCCTGCTCTTTTTTTCTTAACTACAAAATCAAAACAGGAGGGAAAAAATGGACGGAAAGAGACTCACTGTCCTTGGGATTGCGGCAGCAATCATGCTCCTTGGTGCCACGGCTTTTGCCGGACCCTTTTACGGACCCGGCGGCGGGGGTTATCACGGTCCCGGCCCATGTACGCTCGACAATGTAAACTATGCCCGGCTTGAAGGCCTGAATCCGGAAAAAAGAGCCGAGGTATCCGAACTTATAACAGCCCACAGGGAAAAAATTGGCACACTGAACAGCAAAATGCTCCGGATAAGAAATACGTTGAACCGCATCGCCGCCGATCCCAAGGTTTCGGACAAGGAAAAAACCAAACTCCGCAATGAAGCCCAGGCCACCATGGATAACATAGTCCGGGAAAAGAACCGTTTTCGGACTGAAATGGCCGATGTGCAGGGAACAATCATCAATAACACTCACAGGGGATACAGCTCTTCCGGAAGGAGAGGGCACTATCGAGGATGCTGGTAAACAGAGAACTCCGGGGAAAACCATTACCCCCAATCATGGTACTCTCCCCTTTTGCTCCAATACGATGTTAAAGGGGAGAGTACCCATTTTCGAGATTCAAAAATAGAGGAACATCCCCAGAGGCCGAATGGAATTAATCACTCCCCATACCCGAAAGCGTTACCTCTTGATCTCCGTAGCCGCCCTGCTCATCCTGGGCGCCGGGACGAGCATCCTTACCTGGCAAAACCTGGAACAGGAACAAAAAGCCATCCAGAAGCATCTAATCCTATCGGCCAAGGCCATAGCCGGAGGAATTGAGGCCTCTATAGGGGGAGGGATGCACCGTATGCGCATGTCGGGTCCCATGTGCCCGGCACCCTCCGGGAAAAGTGCCGAGCCTCACCGAAAATTGCGCCAGACCCTCAAGGATCTGGTATCCCCCGGCGGACTGGCATTTGTCCAGATCTCCGGGCCACGCGGGGAAATTTTGGTTTCCCCATTTAAAGACGCCTCTTATACCTTGCCTCCAAATGCCCTCTCCTCACTTAACAAAGGTACAGAATGGCATTCCAGAGACACCGTCCACAACAAGCCAGTATTCGTATATGCCTCCAAACTGGACCCCGGTTTCGCCCGATACCATGCCCTGAAATCCGGGGGGGAGTACCACGGACCTCTACTGGTTTTGGGTCTGGACATGACCGAACATATAGATCAATTCAAACAGTTCAAGGCCAATGCATTGTTGCAAACCGGATTTGTTCTGGCCGTGGCTGTTTTCCTCCTTCTGGGGGCCGGAACCTACCTGCAACGCAAGGAACAGGAGGCAAAGACCAACTCCCTGGAAAAATTCCACTCCAGCCTTTTGGACACTCTTCCGGAAGGACTGCTCACACTGGATAAACAGGGCCGGATAACAAGCGCCAATCCGGCCGCCATAGAAATATTCAACACCCCTTCCCGGGAATTGCTCGGGCTTGCATGGACCGAATTGGGCATTCGGGATAAACAAGGCGAGCAAATTCAAGATCTCCCCAGCCATTGGTCCCGGAACAGATATAAGGAAAAAGAAGTGGAGATCCTGACTGTTCCGGTCTCGGACACGGAAAACACCACTCTTTTCCTCTTTTCCGACCGCTCCGAACTGGTCAATCTGGAAAAACGCCTGGAGGAAGCCCGCCGTTTCGCTACCATTGGGCGTATGGCCGCCGGTCTAGCCCACGAAATACGCAACCCGCTTTCAACGCTGCGCGGATTTTCCCAGTTTTTTGCTTCCAAGTTCGAAAAAACTGATCCGGCTCACGAATATGCACAGACCATGGTCAGGGAAGCTGATCGCTTGAACCGCGTAGTCACCGATCTTTTATACATGGCCGGGCCGGGGAAGATATCCCCCCGGGAAATGGATATAGCTGAAGCTATCCAGGAAGTGGAAAAGGTGATCAGGCCAAACATTGACACCAAGTCAATCAACATCGAATACAACTTGCAGGAAAAGCACCTGGAAGGAGATCGGGATGCATTAATCCGGATACTCATAAACTTGCTACTGAATGCTCTCGATGCCGTGGAAGAAGAGGGATGGATAGAGATTTCCTCCATTGGAGAAGAATCGTGGATTCGCCTGGAAATAGCCGACAATGGAGAGGGAATGGATGAAGAAACCCAAATACAGGCATTGGAGCCGTTTTACACCGCCAAGGAAAAGGGCACCGGCTTGGGGCTGGCCCTTGTACACAGGCTCATTTGCCAGCACGGGGGGGATATTCATATCCATTCGGAAAAAGGCAAGGGCACAAGAATAACTCTTTTCTTTCCCCGAAAAACAAACCAAGAGACCAATAATTGCCATGAATAGAGAAACAGCAAGCTCCCCCTCTCTTTTGCTCGTGGACGACGAAAAAGCACTGCGCCTAATGATCAAGACAGTTATGGAAGATCAGGGCTGGCGGGTCCTGGAAGCTGAAAACGGCCTACAGGGACTGGAAACCCTAAACAAGGAAACCGTGCATGTCGCCCTGGTGGATATACGCATGCCCCACATGGATGGCATGGAATTTCTTTCCCGAGTACGGGATTACCCTTCACCACCCCCGATAATAATGCTTACAGCCTACGGATCGGTAAATTCAGCCGTGGAGGCCATGAAGCTGGGGGCTTTCGACTACCTGACAAAGCCGACTGACAACGAAGAGCTTGTAGCCCTTTTGACTCGAGCAGCGGAATACGGCTCGTATTTGAAAATTTCCCAAGAAGGGCCTGAATTTACAGAACCCCGGGAAACTACAAGCAAAATGATCGGGCAAAGCACGGCCATGAGGGAAATATTGGAGATAATATCCCGGGTAGGACCCAGTGAAGCGGCCGTGCTTGTTCAAGGGGAATCCGGAACCGGCAAGGAGCTTGTTGCCCAGGCCCTGCATGAAGCAAGCTCCCGGCATAAGGGGCCACTTGTGAAGGTAAACTGTGCAGCTCTTCCCGAAAACCTGTTGGAAAGCGAACTTTTCGGATATACGCGAGGGGCTTTTACCGGTGCAACTAAAAACAAGCCGGGACGCTTTCAGCTTGCGGAAAAAGGAACAATATTCCTGGATGAGATCGGCGAACTCCCTCTTACCCTGCAAGCCAAGCTACTGCGGGCTCTGCAGGAACATGAAGTGGAACCGCTTGGTGGAACTAAACCAGATAAAGTGGATGTTCGAGTGCTTGCGGCTACCAACAATGACCTGGAAGAACTTATATCCAGAAAACTCTTTCGGGAAGACCTTTACTACCGCTTGAATGTAATAGAAATCAGACTCCCTCCCCTTCGAGAGAGAAAAGGGGACATTGCTGCGCTTGCCGCACATCTCCTGCAAAAGCTGGGGAGGAAAAACGAAAAAAAGACTCCGCGCCTTTCCCCACAATTCCTGCAGGCACTGAAAGAATATTCTTGGCCGGGAAACATCCGGGAACTGGAAAACGTACTGGAAAGAGCGCTTGTCCTGTGCAACGGAGAGACATTGCAGACCGAAGATTTGCCCTCAAAAATATTGTCCGGGGAAAAAGAAAGACCTTCGGCCGAAAGCCTGGAAGAAGCGGAGAAGGACACTCTAATTAAGGCCCTGGAGGCCAATGATTATCATCGGGAAAAGACCGCCGACTCGCTGGGCATAAGCAGGCGGAATCTGCAGTACAAACTGAGAAAATACGGTCTGTCCCGGCGCTGAATTCCGCATATCCGGACAAAAGCCCTTAACCGGCCGCAAACATACTCGCTACCCTATTGCGACTCCAAGGGCACGCGGGAAGTTTGCAGCATATACATATCCGCCAGGGTCAAAAGGACCATGGACTGCAATACCGGAACTATACGCGGAATAGCGCAGATGTCGTGGCGACCTCCCACATTTATTCTTTTCTCGCTTCCTTTGGCGTCCACGGTTTGCTGTTTTTGAGCCACCGAGGGTATGGGCTTTACTCCCACACGGAGATCAATATCCTGTCCGCTGGAGATGCCGGCCAAGACCCCCCCCGCATTATTGCTCAAAAAACCCTCGCGGGTCATAAAATCATTGTTCCTGCTCCCTAGACTCCGGGAGGATTCGAACCCGGCCCCCACTTCAACTCCTTTGACGGCACCCACCCCCATCAGGGCATATGCCAGCCGGGCATCCAGTTTGTCCATAACCGGTTCTCCCCACCCGGGAGGCACGCCAGTAGCCCGGACATGGACTATTCCTCCCAGCGAATCCCCCTGTTCGCGGACTTCCCGGACCCTTTTTTCCCATGCCGGAACCACTTCATCGCTGGCAGCGAAATAAGGACGGTCTGGCGCTCCCTGCAAGGAAAAACCCTCTGCTGGGATCCCTCCCATTTCTGTGGTGCATGCCCCGACCTCGACTCCCGCCTTTCTGAGAAGAGCCCGGGCCACTGCCCCGCCCGCTACACGGGAAACGGTTTCCCGGCCGGAGGAACGCCCCCCTCCACGGTGATCCCGTATCCCGTACTTGGCTTGGTAAGTAAAGTCTCCGTGACCGGGGCGATATACGTCCCTCAGATGGGAATAATCCGAACTTTTTTTTTCCTCGTTCAAGACGTAGAAACCTATGGATGTGCCTGTGGTCCAACCTTCAAAAATTCCGGACAAAACCCGCACCCGATCCTTTTCCCTTCTGGAGGTGCTGGCTCCGCCTTGCCCCGGACGCCTTGCATCCAATTCCCTTTGTATATCTTCCTCGCTCAAGGAAATCCCCGGCGGACAACCTTCTATTATCCCTCCCAGACCGGGACCATGCGATTCCCCGAAAGTGGTCAGCCTAAATATTCTGCCCAAGCAGTCCCCGCTCATAGATGCTCCCCCGGATTTAAAATTCAGCTAGGCGTGCTCTTCCACAATTGATTCTATCTCCTCAATCAAATCCTCAACACCCATTTCCGCATCCAAGACATAATCCGCACACTCCATGTACAAGGGAAATCTTCTGTTAAAAACCCCTTCAAATTCCTCCAGCGTATCCCTTCCCGAGAGGGATGGCCGCATTTCCGGATCCTCATCCCTGCGCAGCCTGTCCACAAAAACGGAAACGGGTCCGGATAAAAAAAACACCCTGCCCGCTCTTTGTAAAATCTCCCGGTTCTTTTCTTTTTCCACGATCCCCCCGCCGGTGGCGACCACCTGCCTAAAAGAACCAAGAATCTGTTCAAGAAAAACGGTTTCCTGCCTGCGGAACTCCTCCCAGCCTTTATTCTCCACAATCGCGGCTATACTTTTTCCCACCCGGTGCACGATCTCTTCATCCATATCCCCAAAAGACCAACCCCAGCGCATTGCCAGGGCCCTGCCCAAGCTGCTCTTGCCACTGGCCCGGGGGCCGATAAGGTATATATTGTCCGTTCGCCTTGCAGGTATTCCTTCGCTCATTTCCTGATCCACTTTTGAAAAAATTTCTCCCGCTGGACACTGGAAAGACACCTTTCCCGCAATAGCCCCGCCTCCTTGCGCTGCCTCCAGGCTTCATACAGGATCACGGCTGCGGCCACGGAGACATTGAAGCTCTGGACCATGCCCTGCATGGGAATATATACTTCCTTGTCGCTTGCTTTTTCCATATCCCGGTCAATCCCTCTGTGCTCATTGCCCAGGACAACGGCCGTGGGCAGAGTGAAGTCAATGTCCGTCAGGCTTGCGGAGCCTTCTGCAAATCCGGTGCACAGGATCTGTTTTCCTCGGGATTTAATATCCGCTACTAGGCCGGAGGCACTAGTATGTCTGGAAATGTCCACCCATTTTTTGGCTGAGGCCGAGGATTTTTTCCCCAGATAAGGGAAATTCTCATGGGTGTACAAAAGATGGACGAAATGAACACCGAAAGCGTCGCAACTGCGCAAGATAGCCGAAACATTGTGCGAATCGTGTATATTGTTCATAACCAGGGCCAGATCACTCTGCCTCTGATTCAGAACCGACCGGATGCGCTCTTTCCTGCAGGCGGTCCGATGGGCCGCGCGATCATTCATCTCACACATACGTACAATACATCAAATATTCCTGATTCCCTTTGGGCCCCAAAACGCTTGAGGCTACCTTTCCCCGGAATTTTAATCCCAAATCTCGGACCGCAAAATCGGCTATACCCTCCACTGTCTGCTCAATCGTTTGCAAACAGCGAACCACTCCCTTGGGGGCATTGCCCCGGGACACCTCGAACTGCGGCTTGACCAGGGCCACAATGTCCGCTTCTCTCCTGAGGAACTTCAAGGCGGGGGGAAGAGCAGTCCGCAAGGAAATGAACGAGCAATCCAAAAGCAAGAAGCCCACCTTTTCCGGAAGGAGATCAGCAGGGGCATGACGGATATTCACGCGTTCCAGATTAACCACTCGTTCATCCAGGCGCAGATTATAATCTAGTTGGCCGTAGCCGACATCCAATGCATAGACTCTGCGTGCCCCATACTGCAAAGCACAATCTGTAAACCCCCCGGTGGATGCTCCCACATCCAGAACCACTCTTTCGCGGAAGTCCAAGGAAAAACTCTCTATAGCGGTTTCCAGTTTATACCCGCCGCGACTGACAAAGCGTTCCGGTCTCACAAGTCGGAGTTCGGTATCCGCGTGAAGGAGCTGCCCGGGCTTGGAGACCAAATGTTCTCCCTTTTCCCCGCGCATATAAACCTTACCGGCCATGATCAATCTTTTGGCCTTTTCTCGTGAATTACAGCCGCTCTGCATATGGACCAGATAATCGGCCCGAACTTTGTCCATTTTCGCTAATTAGTTCTTATCCGGAGATTCAAAAATTTCCGGGTTTAGAAAAATCACGTTTCCCATTCGGAAACGTGATTTTTTCCTGTTTAACAAGGAAATTAAGTAATCAGGAGCGAGCGTATCTTAATACGTGATCCAATACTTACGAAAATTGAGGCCGTTAAAATGGAAAAGGGCCATTTCCGAATGGAAACTTCTATGAGGGTTGGTCAAGTACTCCCTCAAATTTTTGTGTATGTTTTTATTTTCTTAATGGATTTTTGGCACGGAGCTTGGAATGTAAGATTTTCAATTTATCCTGCGATTTCAAGATCCGTGACAAAAATCATACCTTAAAAGTTCTTTGATCTTATTCGGCAGATTTCCTTTGAAGTTCTGAGTTATTCGCCCGAACTACCTTCTATCCGTGCCAACTAGAGTTGAACACCTAATGCCTTAATACGCCAATGAGGCGAAGGAAAACCTGTTAAGAAGATGCCCCATCTAATCTAATTATCCGAAGCCCAGCTGATAAGTCCCAGACAATGCGGATCCAACAAAAGGGGATGATGGGGCAGGGCGCGCACGGTATACCCGAAACGGCCGGTCATATCCGGTGCAACCTTGCCGTTGTAAACTGTCCATCCATCCGGAGTGCTCCCCACAACGTTCATGCGCACAGTTTTCCTGTTGGCGAAATTACCTTCAAAATCCACCTCGCCGGCGTAAATTTCCACGCTGACATCCTCGGGCTCCAGCCCGTTCAGATATACTTCCGCGTTCACTTCTATTTCCTGACCGGGATATATTTCTCTGTCCATACCGGATTTCACATTACGGATCTTTATTTCTCCCCATTTGGTCATAAGATCCATTCGCCACGCCGCCAAATCCTTTGCCGGCTGATACCCGTCCTGAATAAGCCGGTCATAATTGTCTACAGCTGGTTTGTATGCCTGTTGCACATAATCGACCACCATCCTGTGGGCGTTAAAATAGGGGGCCAAGTGCATAAAGCCGTTTTTCATCTTTTGAATCCATTCCCGGGGCAGATTGCCATGCCCCCTTTCATAAAACATGGGGATCAAATCGTTTTCCAACGTGTTGTATAAAACCTGACTTTCAATAAAATCCTGGTATTCCTTATCCTCGTATTCTTCCCCGTTACCAATGGACCAGCCCACGTCCGCTCCTGACTCGCAGGCTTCCACCCACCAGCCGTCTACGGCACTGAAATTCAAAACTCCGTTGGCCACGGCCTTCATTCCACTCGTCCCGCATGCCTCCAGGGGCCGCCGGGGGGTGTTCAGCCATACATCACATCCCTGGAGCATATACTCCGCCACTTCCAGATCATAATCCTCAATGAAGACGAGACGATTGCGGCTTTCCTCTGAACGGCAGAGCTGTAATATTTCCTGGATGATCTTTTTCCCTTCCACGTCCTTAGGGTGGGCTTTTCCGGCAAATATGAACTGAACCGGGTATTTCTTGCTGTTCACTATCTGCAGCAATCTCTTGGTATCCTTCAATATCAGATTTGCCCGTTTATATGTAGCAAATCTGCGGGCAAAGCCGATAGTCAGAGCAGTGGGGTCCAAGACCTCTTCCGCCTTTTGCAAATCATAGCGTTTTCCGTTTCGGGCCAGAACCTGCTCCTGCAAACGAGTACGGACAAAATCCACCAGCCTCTCCCGCAAGCGTTCGTGAGTCCTCCACAACTCGGCCTCGGGCAGGCTTTCCGCCTGTTTCCAGACTCTCTCGCAATCCGGGTCTTCCCGCCAGTTCGCCCCCAGATAGCGGTCAAACAGATCAGATATATCCGGAGCCACCCAGGTAGGTATATGCACTCCGTTGGTGATTGCCCCTATAGGTACGTCATCCACGGGGTATCTGGCCCAGACCCTTTTCCACATATTCTGGGAAACCTTTCCGTGCAACTGACTGACTCCATTGTTAAACCGGGAAAGGCGCAAAGCAAGGACGGTCATGCAGAAAGGCTCCTGATCATCCCGCGGATCCTCTCGTCCGAGAGCCAAAAGCACCTTAAAGGCCAGCCCTAATTTCTGGGCATATTCCTCAAAGAAGCGCTGCATAAGGTCGGGGGTAAAACGGTCATTCCCGGCGGGGACCGGCGTATGGGTAGTAAAGACACTGCTGGAAGCGATTATTTCCTGGGCCGCTTCAAAAGAAAGGCCGTGTTCGCTCATAAAGCTGCGGATCCGCTCCAGACCGGCAAAAGCCGAATGCCCCTCGTTCATGTGAATAACTTTCGGGCTGAGATCCAACGCGCGCAAAGCGCGGACGCCGCCTACACCCAGTACAATCTCTTGCTTCAAACGCATTTCCCAGTCCCCGCCGTACAGTTGACTGGTTATCTGCCGGTCCTGTGACGAATTGGTCTCCAAATTGGTGTCCAAAAGATAAAGGTCCACTCGCCCCACCCGGGCCCGCCAAATCCGAGCATGGACATCACTTCCTTCCAAATCCACGGAAATCGTTAGGGGATTGTTGTCTTCATCACGGACCAGAGAAAGAGGCATCTGTTCGAAATCATTGATCGGATAACGTTCCTGCTGCCAGCCATCACTGGTCAGATGCTGTCGGAAATATCCATGCTGATAGCATAGCCCGACCCCAACCAGGGGGAGATTCAAATCGCTCGAGGACTTAAGGTGATCCCCGGCCAAAACGCCCAGTCCGCCGGAATAAACAGACAGGCACAGGGAGATCCCGTACTCCGCACTGAAATAGGCCACCACCGGACTCCCCTCTCCCAGATCCGTATCCAGATGGGAGGATTCCTCCATTTTATAATTATCCAGTTGCTTATATACTGTATTCAATCGTTCCAGAAAAAAGGAGTCCTGGCTCAATTCTTCCAGCACTCTTTGATCCAAATGATTCAAGAACCAGACCGGGTTGCTCCTGCTCTTTTTCCACAGTTGCAGATCCATTTGGCTGAAAAGATCGTGTATGTCATGTTTCCAAGTAAACCAGTAATTGTAGGCCAAATCCCACAGGGGAGAAAGCTCCTCAGGTAGATGTGGAATCACGCTGTATATTTGCAAAGGCCACATATATAAACCTCCTTCTGGAAGCCAAATTCCATTTGTTGCCCCAAAACGCTAATCACGGACTCGGGCCACAGGTCCGCAGGAGTAGGCAAAAAGCACCTCTCTAAACCTCTTTGCCAATGAAAACCCAAAAAGGCAAGCCGCAAATACTAAGCGTCACCCCGTGTAAAAGGTCCCCCGGGCAGCCGCAGGAGGGCAAGGAAATTAGTGGCGGCAGAACTGGCCAAGAAGCAGAAACTCTTGCCAGCAACTGCAAAGCTAATGGACCGGGGCAAAAGCAGGGAAGAATTATAGTTGAAAAAAGATGTTTTTTGGGGCATAATCTAAGTTTGTTGTCCCTTTGTGGTCTGGAACATCCAAATTGGCAAAAGCTTGCTTTGAATCAGCAAAGCAAATTTTTTCCAATCCATGGATCCGGCCCACAAAATTTAAAAAAATGAACAAGCACCGCTTATTTTAAAACAATTTCCACGGCCAATACAAACACTCAAAGCTATTTAGCCCCGAGCAATCCAAGAAAAGACACAACTGCAAAAAGTCGAATGCTGGAGTCAATCGCACAGATCAAGCCTTGTAAATCTCTGGTTTTATTTAATTTCCAACTCAAAACCCAACACTGCCTGCAAAAACAAATTTTTTGCAGGCGCTTCATAAAAGGCAAAATATGTTCATTCCCCGGATAAAAGTAAGGATCAAATATTTGAATTCGCTTCCCAGGACACGGGAAGTAAGTTATGCCACGGACAAATCTGCAGGAGTTGATCTCAGGGCATGTATTCCCGAAGAGAAAGTAACTCTGGAACCAGGAGAACGTTATCCTTTCCCCACGGGTATCAGTATTCAGATAGACTCCCCGGGCATTGCTGGATTCATTTTTTCCCGCAGCGGACTGGGCACCAAAAAAGGAGTGGTAGTCAGCCAAGGGGTGGGAGTGATAGATCCGGACTATCGCGGTGAAATCATTGTTTCCCTGCTCAATTCATCCCAGGAGAAAAGGACGATTGCCCGTAGCCAGAGAATTGCCCAGCTCCTTTTCATGCCCATCTATCAAGCCGATTTTGTTCCCGTCGAAAGATTGGAGAACACCTCGCGCGGAGAAGGGGGATTCGGGCACACCGGGGAAAATTGATCAGCTCGAGCACAGACGCAACTGCAAAAAGTCGAAGGCTGGAATCAAATGTATAGATTAAATCCTGCAAGACTCTGATTTTACTTAGTTCTTATCCGGAAATTCAAAAATTTCCGGGTTTAGAAATATCACGTTTTTAATTCGGAAAGGAGATTTTTTCCTGTTTAACAAGGAAATTAAGTAATTAGGAGCGAGCGTATCTTAATACGTGATCGAATAATTACGAAAATTGACACCGTTAAAATGGAAAAGGGCCATTTCCGGATGGAAACTACTTAACACTTAACAACTTAACACTGCCGGCAAAAACATACTTTTTGCAGGCACATCAGCACGAGGAAAACGGTAATGAATACAGATTTAGATACCCTGCAAACCGAGGAGAAGGACTTACTCTGCTCTACATACGCCCGGTATCCCCTAGCAATTAAATCCGCCCGGGGGCATACCCTCATCGATTTCCAAGACAGGGAATACGTCGATTTGTTGGGCGGCATATCCGTATGCAACGTGGGACATTGCCATCCGGAAATAGCCGAGGCAGTATGCGACCAGGCCCGCAAACTCGTACACGTAAGCAATCTCTTCTACCAGGAAGAGCAATGTAAACTGGCACGGGCCCTTTTGGATACCTGCTCTCTAGATCGGGTCTTTTTCTGCAATTCCGGCGCAGAAGCAAATGAAACGGCTATAAAGGCCGCCCGTAAATACATGCAATGTGTGCGGAAAGAGTCGCGGCATGAAATCATAACCCTGAACAACTCCTTCCACGGCCGAAGTATGGCCACCCTTTCCGCCACAGGCCAGGAAAAGATCAAACAAGGATTTTATCCACTGTTGCCCGGGTTCGTGCATGTCCCCCCAAACAATAAAGAGCAACTAGAAGAGGCCTGCAATGAGAATACCGCAGCGATAATGCTCGAAGTAATCCAGGGGGAAGGAGGAGTATTTTCTTTAAACGAGGAATACCTCCTCTTCGCCCAGCAGATGTGTAAAAAAAGAGGCCTGCTCCTGATCGTGGACGAGGTCCAGACGGGCATGGGCAGGACAGGCAGATTCTGGGCATACCAACATTATGGGTTGCAGCCAGACATAATCACCTCGGCCAAGGCTCTGGCCAATGGTCTGCCCATGGGGGCGACTATGCTAAAAGAGGATATCGCCCAGGCCTTGGGTCCAGGGAGCCATGCCACGACTTTCGGGGGTTCCCCTCTGGTATCCGCGGCCGCTATAAAAACCCTGGAGATCATGAACAGGGAGGAACTAGTGGAGAAAAGTGCTCGTACCGGGGAATACGCCCGGGAGCTTTTCACCGGGGTAAAGGAAAGGACAGGAGGCAAAATAGAAGAAATCCGCGGCCGGGGACTCATGCTGGGAATAAAGCTCTCTTTCCCTGGATCCGGTATATGGCGGGAACTATTGGACCGAGGATTCGTCCTCAACCTAACCCAGGAAAAAGTCCTTCGGCTTCTGCCGCCACTGAACATTCCGGAAAAGGAGCTGGAATCCTTTGCCGAAAACTTGGAAGAGGTACTTTTAAATAAGGCCTAAATTAACCATTTGGAGGCGAAATCCCGCGCGAGGTGAAAAGACATGGTCGCCGCATCCGAGTCGAAAGGGGATTTAACGGGAAAGATAGACTCCGGGAAAAAACCGGCCCCCAAAATACTGGACAATCGCGAACAGGGGAAGCCGCTATTCGCTTCTGAACCCGGAAATCTTTCCCGTCAAACCCGGATAATGCTCCCGGAAGAACGACGGGGAAAAGTAGCGGACATACTCACCTGAAAATATGTCTATATACTCTCCTCTTAACTAGTCCTTATCCGGAAATGCAAAAGTTTCCGGGTTTAGAAAAATCAGGTTTCCAATTCGGAAATGAGATTTTTGCCTGTTTAACAAGGAAATTAAGTAATTAGGAGCGAACGTATCACAATACGTGATCGAATAATTACGAAAATTGACGCCGTTAAAAGGGAAAAGGGCCATCTCCGAATTGGAAACTAAGTACAAGACCAAAATCTCCAGGGAGTCCCATGCTCGATCTAGACATACCGGGAAGAAAACCATTAGTGCTGAAACACTTGGTGTTGGACTACAACGGCACCCTGGCCCTGGATGGGGAAATTAGACCCGGGGTAATGGAACAACTCTATAAGCTGTATTCCTTGCTGGACATACATGTCTTAACCGCGGATACACACGGAACGGTCCGGGATAAATTTGCCGGCACCCGCGTGCACATGCACATAATCGCCCCGGACAATCAGGACCTCGGAAAACTGGAATATATCCGTAATCTGGGCGAAACAGAATGTATTTGTGTAGGCAACGGACGCAATGACAAGCTCATGTTGCAAAATGCGGCATTGGGTATCTCTGTCCTGCAAGAAGAGGGATGTAATCCGGGGGCCGCGTATGCCTCGGATGTCCTAACCCCGCACATCAACGCGGCACTGCAACTGATACTTTCCAAGCCGAGGCTCATTGCCACCCTGCGCAATTAATAGTTACCTATGGATTTTCGGCTCTTGGACACAGCGTGTGGATTTTTTATATTTTTTCCGCCTGATCTTTTTGGATGATTTTAACGAGAGGCCCGCGCGTTTTCTTGGTCCCGCCAAAAGGGGGAAACCGGACCGGGAATCGGGCTCTTGATGCAGACTGGCAAAATTACCAACTTGAATGCTGCCAAACTTTTTCTCCCTTTCAAAACTAGAGTCCGGAGGGGGGAGCCCCCTTTGGCGGGACCTAGAAAACACTGGGCCGGTAGTTGGGCATCCCCAAAAATCTGGCGGAGAAAATCCATATCAAACGTCGAGGAACCGGATTTTCTTATCAAAAATCTTTATTAATCAACCAGAAAGGCTCATTCCTCTTTTTCACCTTGCCTGGAGGTAAGCCAGCCAAAGGCCTCTTCCCCCTCCGGACTTTTTTCCAAATCTACCTCCGACCGGGCACCAGCCTCCAGGCTGCGTACTTTCCGGGCCAACAAGGTCAGGCGGATAAGCAGATATACCATGATAATGCCAAGTACGGCGAGGGCTATACTCCCCCAGAGCATAATCCTTTCCCGCAAAAACAAAAACAGCTTATTCTGGCGTCCGGTGCTTTTCTCGCGAAATTCCCGCAGATCCTTTTCAAGCTGCCCCACGGTTCCGTTCAAAGAACGCACGCTTTTTTCCACCCCTAGATTTTTCTCTTTTACCCGGGCCAATTCTTTTTTTCGCTTCTGTAAAACATCTTTAAATTCGGCAACTTTCTTTTCCAAATTGGATATCCCCGAGCCCACGGCATCATTTACCGCATTCAGCTGAACCTGAGTTTCTTCCTTGAATGTGGCCAAGCCGGATTGCACTTTATTTACTTCCTTTTCCATCCCATCCAGTTTTGAGGACCATTTACTCTGTAGCTTTTCCATCTTTGTCTGCACACTGTGCACCTCTTCCACCACTCCAGAATAATCATTCTTTATGCTGTATACGACTTCATCCATTTGCAATATATCCTTGTTCAATTGCTCGTATTTTCCCTTTAACGCGACAAGCTTACTTTGATTTTTTTCCAGACCTTTTTCAATCTGGTGAAGGGTCTTCTGCATTGATTCCCGTTTTTTTTCCTCTTTACTCACCTTTTTCTGCAGCAAGTACAAATCATTATCCAATTCCATAAGCCGAGAACGAAGTCCATCCTCCATGGTGGCATTCTTCTCGGCTGTGGAGTTTTCCTGAGTGATCCCCTTTACCGGGAATAGACATATAAAAAAGAATAAAGCCGCGCCTAAAACCGAAATTTTTGCTTTCATTTCCCAATCCGCCATAATATTTTCTCCAGAATAGAGGCATCTGCAAAAAGTCGAATACTGGAGTTAAACGCACAGATTAAAATTTAT
>CAYNNQ010000011.1:0-62594 GCA_964398785.1 uncultured Desulfovibrionales bacterium
CAATGTAACTATTTCACGGATTTAGGGCGCCTCTTAAACATAAAAAAGATAGGGGGAATTTATATGTTTAAAACAAATACTCTTATTATACTTGCAATATTTTTATTGTCCTCAGGTTGTGCAGCTAACCCACACATTACTTCTAAACCAAGTGGAGCAAAAATTTATGTAGATGGAGGATATGAAGGTACTACCCCAACAAATATTAAAGTGCCAGATAAATTTGGTCTAAGCACTTATGTGTTCAAAGCAGAAAAAAAAGGTTACTCCCCCGAAAAAATTATAATAAATGAAAAAGGCTTGGAAGATGCTTACAAAGCTATACCCCAAAAAATACATTTTACTTTAACTAAAACAAGTAAAACTCAAAAAGATGTTGATAAAAAACCAAAGAACAAAGTTAAAAGGACTAGCCAAAAAAAAGAATTTGAGTCAAAATTAAGTGAAATCTTTGCCGCTTCATGGCGTGCACCTGAAGAGACCCGTCTTGTAGCCATAGGAGTTAGTGATTTTAAAGATTCATCCATCCCCCAAGTAAACTATGCTGCCCTGGATGCCAAGTACATATCTTCATTCCTAAAATCCAGCGGCGTACCCAAAGAGCATTTGACCTGCCTAACAAATAATAAAGCAACTCGTAGCGACATCATAGACGCCCTAATGAAGTTGAAGATGGCCACTACTGATAGCTCAGAGACGGCTATCTTCTATTTCTCTGGACATGGCGCCCCGATTATAAAAGACGGGGAAATTGTAGATGCTGCACTTGTGCCTTACGATGCCTCTCAAGATGGCCTGGAGTATACAGGGATACGCATTTCCAGATTGAAAGAAATTCTCGCAGACACCCAAGGCAACTGGATTGTTATCCTGGACGCCTGTTTTTCCGGCAAAGAAGGTAGAAGTCTGATGGCCAAAGATGTAAAAAGTATAGCTGTGGTGCCCAAGGACTACAATGTGGCTCCCAAAGACAAAAGCGAGTCCTACTGGCTGACCTCCACCAGTGGGGACAACTTTGCCAACAGCTTTGAAAAGAAGGACCACGGCCTATTTACCTACTATCTGGTGCAGGCCTTAAATGGAGAACAGGGTGTGGATCAGAATAAAGACGGACTGATCACCATTGGTGAGGCCTTTGCCTGGACCAAGGACAGGGTGACCACTGTATCCAGAAAGTCCCTGGGCAGGCCTCAGTACCCGGAGATGAGCGGGCAGGGCAGCCTGATTCTGACCGTACCGCAATAGGAGCTGAAATCTTTCTTGGAGGTAGCATATGCCCAAGAGATCTCTTGCCAGCTTTGGATAGTGTCTAACCTGGGCATAGTTCGCCACAGCTCGGGCAAAGGCGGCCGGGACTATTTGAACAAAAAAAAGCCTCCGGGGAATACTCCACCGAAGGCACTATATGTTAACGATTGCAATCAAATTGCAACCAGGCATTGCGAAACATGGCGTCCCCAGGGGGATTTGAACCCCCGTTACCGGCGTGAGAGGCCGGCGTCCTGGGCCACTAGACGATGGGGACTTAAGTGGTGGGCCGTGCAGGGATCGAACCTGCGACTCTCTGCTTAAAAGGCAGATACTCTTCCAGCTGAGTTAACGGCCCGCTTTGAAGGGCATCCTTTTATTTTTTGCCATCTAATTTGTCAAGGATTATCTTGCACCCGACTGTTTTTCGATTCCAAGTCCTTTCAGGTGACTTTGGACCCTGGCTGTACCTCTGCGCTTGGGGTTAAAAGCTCCATCTTATCCCCGCTTTTGACTGCCATAATCATACCCTGGGATTCCACCCCACGCATTTTTCTTGGCTTTAGATTGGCCACCAGAACCACCTGTCGACCAAAGAGATCCGCGGGTGTGAAATGTTCAGCCATCCCTGCTACCACCTGTTTGGTCTCCTCCTCTCCTATGTCTACCTCTACCCGCAAGAGCTTATCCGTACCTTCCACTGCAGAGGCCTGGATTATATTACCGACTCTAAGATCCAGTTTCTGGAAATCACCAAATTCTACCAATTTGGGGGCTTTTTCCTTTGTCTTTTTCTCTTTGTCCTTTTTCCCCTTTTCCTCTTTTTGCTCTTCTTCCAGCTTAAGTTCGCGCCTGGGAAAGAGATTGGACCTGGAAGCCACTTTTATACCCGCTTCCAATCCTCCCCACTCCCGGGTCTCCTGCTCCGCTTCCACAGACTGGAGTTCCAGAGTGGTTCCCAACTGTCCGAGCATCTCCTCGGCCGCGGAAGGCATGACCGGCCACAGATGCAAAGCTATCTTGCGCATCCCCTCCAAAAGGATATACATAACCGTCTTGAGGCGTTCGGTCTCGCCCTGCTTATTTAGAGCCCAGGGGGCACACTGATCCACATATCTGTTCAGTTCCCGGACAAACTCCCACAAGCTTTCCAAAGCCCGGGAAAAACGAAAGTCGGCAAAAAGCAGCTGGTAATTGGCCAGGGCCTCGAATCCGGACTGGATGCATTGCTCGTCTTCCTCGTGCAAATCCTGCATATGCGGGACATGGCCATGGAAATACTTATTGGTCATAGACAGCACCCTGTTGAACAGGTTGCCCAAATCGTTGGCCAGGTCGGAATTCAGACGGTTAACCAGGCCCTCCTCGGAGAAAGAGGAATCCAATCCGAAGTTCATCTCCCGCAGAAGGAAATACCGGAAAGCGGCCAGGCCGTATTTTTCCTTCATGGAAAGTGGGGATACCACATTACCCAGACTCTTGGACATCTTGCTCTCGTTGACGTTCCAGTAACCGTGCACTCTCAGCCCCCGAAATAAAGGGATCCCGGCAGACATCAGCATGGTGGGCCAAAAGACCGCGTGCGGTTTGAGGATGTCCTTGGCCACAATGTGATGTGCGCTAGGCCAGAAGCGTTCGAACGCTTCTCCTTCCGGGCCGCCCAGAGCGGTGATATAGTTTATGAGGGCATCAAACCAAACGTAGGTCACATACTCGGCGTCAAAAGGAAGTTCTATCCCCCAGGTAAGGCGCGTTTTGGGACGGGAGATGCACAGATCGTCCAGCTCCTCGCGTAAAAGACCCAAAACCTCGTTGCGGTAGCGTTCCGGACGGATGAATTCAGGATTTTCTTCTATGTAGCCCCGCAACGGATCCAGATACTTGCGCATCCGGAAAAAATAATTGTATTCCCGCAGGTATTCCGGCTCCACTTGATGATCCGGACATAACCCTTCCTCCAATTCCTTCTCCGTGTAGAAACGTTCGCACCCGTAGCAGTAATATCCGCCGTATTCCCCGTAATAAATATCCCCATTGTCATACACCCTTTGCAGGATGTCTCTCACGCATTGGCGGTGATCCGAGTCCGTGGTCCGAATGAAGCGATCATAGTCCACTTCCAGCCAAGGCCAAGTCTCCCGGAAAAGAGAACTGATCTTATCCACGTATTCTTGCGCTTCCTGCCCGTTGGCCCCTGCGGAACGGGCAATCTTGTCCCCGTGTTCGTCGGTCCCGGTAAGAAAGTACGTATCCTTGCCCATCAGCTTGTGGAAACGATTCGCGCAATCGGCGACAATCGTTGTATAAGCATGACCCAGATGAGGACGGGCGTTTACGTAATATATGGGGGTAGTCACATAAAATCTGCTCAAGACTCTCCTCCTGTTTGAGCTCTATTCTTCCCGGAATTCTTTTTTCCGGGTTTCCCCTTTTTTTTATCCGGAGTATTTTTTTTCCTTTCCGCTGCGGGAGGGCCATTTCCAGAGGTATATCCCGAGCTGCTCTTCTCCCCGTTTCCGCCCGATTTATTATTCTGCTCCGGATTGGAAGTGCACTGGGACCGGACTATGTTTTTCCATTCCTCCAGAAATATCTCCCTTTCCTCGCTTTCCTCGTCCTGCACAGTCAGGGAGTTGCGAAACATATTGGAACGTAGGACCCGCATTATGCCTTCTTCGGTATGGTAGCGCTTGCCCATTTTGGGCAGTTCCTTCTTGAAATCCAGGTAATTGTCCTCTTCATATGCCAGGCAACACAAAAGGCGCCCGCAAACCCCGGATATCTTGGAAGGATTCAAAAACAGATTCTGATCCTTGGCCATTTTGATAGTCACCGGATCAAAACGGCGCAGGAAACGTCGACAACAGCATATCTGCCCGCAATTGCCCACAGCCCCGATCATCTGGGTTTCATGACGCACCCCGATCTGACGTAATTCAATCCGCGTCTTGTACTCCTTGACCAACTCTTTGACCAACTCTCGGAAATCCACCCGTCCCGGTGCGGAAAAGAAAAAAACCACCTTGCTTCGATCAAAATAGACCTCCACGTCCACCAGCTTCATATCCAGACCGTAATCCGCAATCCTCTTCTGGCAGTACTGGAAGGCCTCATGCCCCAGACTTATATTGTCCTTGGCCTTCTCCATATCTTCATCTGTGGCCTGCCGCAAGACCTCCTTTAGATCCTCGCTCTTGAGATCCTCCGGCAAAGTATCGGTCAACTGAGAAATATAGCCCAGACCCTGACCTTCCTCGGTCTTGACTATGACCCAGTCGCCCTCCCGGACAGGGAGAGATTGGGCATCAAAATAATATACCGGACCGCACTCCTTGAATTTAACACCGGCTATTTGGGGCATGAATCAATTTTCCTTATTTAGTCTGCGGGCTATTTCCCGGGCCGCCCTTCGTCCGGCACCCATAGCCAAAACCACGGTAGCCGCCCCGGTCACAATGTCCCCTCCGGCAAAAACCATGGGTGTGCTGGTTTCTCCGGTATCCTCGGCCACTTGTATATAGCCGCGTTCATTCAGTTCAAGCTGGGGAGAGGAACTGATCAAAACCGGATGTGGTCCGGTGCCCACGGCGACCACAGCCATTTCCGCCTCTATTGTGGTATAGTCTCCGGTCTTGGGGACCGGTTTTCTCCGTCCACTTGCGTCCTCCGGACCCAACTCCATTTTCTGCAGCCGCATTCCGCGAAGGTTCCCCTGCTCATCACCCAAAAATTCCAGAGGCGAGGACAGTATCTCCAATTTTACCCCCTCTTCCACGGCATGCTCCAACTCCTCGCGGCGGGCGGGCATTTCCCCCTCGGTGCGCCTGTAGACTATGCGTACTTCCTCCGCTCCCATGCGCAGGGCGGTGCGCGCCGCATCCATAGCCACGTTCCCCCCGCCTATGACCACCGCCTTTTTCCCCCGCGGCACAGGAGTATCATATTCCGGGAAACGGTATCCGCGCATGAGATTGACCCGGGTGAGGTATTCGTTGGCTGAATACACTCCGGTAAGGTTCTCTCCGGGCAGCCCAAGGAACTTGGGAAGTCCAGCTCCAACCCCGACAAAAACCGCCTTGTATCCCTGTTCAAAGAGCTCATCAATACCCACTGTGGGACCGCCAACCTCGTTGCAGAAAAACTCCACACCCTGGGCCTTTAGGCTCTCAATTTCCGTGTGTACTATGGATTTGGGCAGCCTGAATTCAGGTATACCGTACACCAGGACTCCGCCGGGCTCATGCAGGGCCTCGAAAACGCCCACTTTAATGCCGCGGGAAGCCAAATAACCGGCCAACGTAAGGCTGCTGGGTCCGGAACCTATAGCTGCCACTTTGATCTCTTCATCCGTGATCTGGCACTCTTGCGATCCCACAGTGGCTTCGCAGGCATTCCGGGCATAATAGTTATCCGCCACAAAGCGCTCCAGCCGTCCTATGGCGATCGGCTTACCCGTAGGATTCAGCTTACAGTTTCCCTCGCACTGGTTCTCCTGGGGACAGACCCGTCCACAGATAGCGGGCAGGCTGTTTGTTTCCTTGATCTTTCCGAAAGCGCCTTCCAGATCCCCTTGGGCGAGCATATGAATAAAGGTCTTACAATCCACATCAACCGGACACCCTTCCTGGCAGGTCGGCGTCTTGCATTGCAGACAGCGCGCCGCTTCCTCCTGAGCCAGCCCTAGATCGTATCCCAGGGCCACCTCGCTGAAGTTCCCGGAACGCTCTCCGGGATCCTGCATGGGCATTTTTACTCTTTCTTTAATCTTTTTCTTGCTCATGACACTTGCAGTATAAATTATAGGATTCCTGTTCCTGGGGGACAAAAGCCTTCAGCCGCCGGGAAAGTTCGTCGAAATCCACCTTGTGGGCATCGAATTCCGGTCCTTCCACGCAGGCGAACCGGACCTCATTATCCACGCTGACCCGGCATGCCCCGCACATTCCAATTCCATCGACCATAATCGAATTCAGACTGACAGTGGTCGGGATGTCCCGGGGGCGGGTGGCATCCGCAACCGCCCGCATCATGGGAACCGGTCCCACACCGACCACTTCCTGTACATGGGGATGATTATCCAGGTACTGCTCCAAGACGTCGGTAACCAGCCCTTTCTGGCCAAAACTGCCGTCGTCCGTGGCCACCAAGACTTCCGGACAGAAAAGGGAAAGCTCTTCGTAAAAAAGCAAGAGATCCTTGCTCCTGGCCCCGATCACCGCGGCGACGTGGTTCCCGGCCTCATGGTGCCCTTTGGCTATATGATGCATGGCGGCTATTCCCGTACCTCCGCCTACACACACAACCGGACCTTTTTTCCGGATATCCGTGGGTTTACCCAATGGACCGCACAGATCCATGATTTCCTCTCCTTCCCCCATGGTTTCCAGAAGGGCGGTACTCTTGCCCATGACAAGATATACTATGGTAATGGTCCCGGACTCCGGATTTTTATCCGCAATGGTCAAGGGAATACGCTCCCCTTTTTCATTAAGACGAATAACTACAAAATTGCCCGGCTTGGCTTTAGCCGCGATAAGAGGAGCGCGGATAACCATTTCGCTCACTTTACCGGAAATCAATCCTCTTTTCTTGACTATTGTATTGGCCATAGGCTAAGCTCCGTATATATAAATGGCTAACTAACACGGTTTTCCTCCTTAAAAATATCAAACCGGAAGAAAACGGGTAAAAAACGCCGCCAACTGGGCATGGGATGCGCAACTTTAAGGCGCTTTTATCCACCCAGTGCCAGGGGACAGCAATGATCTCCCAGACAGCAGCCCACCAACAATCGCCTGCCTTGGCATACGCCAGAGTGCAGGACATAACTTCCCCCAAGACTACGGATAAAACATCCGTACAGGAAAAAAACTACACCCTGCGTCTGGGGCGGCTCAAGCTCGAATACTCCCGGGAAGAAGCGCGACCGGAATCTGGTTCCGCCAAGATCCCTCCCCCGGACTTTACTGAGCACCTCGAGGGCGCCTGGGAAAAAGAAAGCTGTTTGTATTCCCTCCACCGGCAACAAAAGGAAAAGGGGGTAGGCGTCATGCCTCGAGCGGCTGCATGTCGGGCATATTCCCACCAACAAAATGCTTTAGAGGCGAATGCGCAAATGATTAACCACTCTGTCTAGTTTCCATCCGGAAATGGCCCTTTTCCATTTTAACGGCGTCAATTTTCATAATTATTCGATCACATATTAAGATACGCTCACTCATAATTACCTAATTTCCTTGTTAAACAGGGAAAAATATCATTTCCGAATTGGAAGCGTGCTATTTCTAAACCCGGAAATTTATGCATTTCCGGATAAGAACTGTCTAACTCTATTGTAACCCAATCGACCCTTTTACAGCCCCCAAAATTTCCAAACCCAAAATCGCCTTGGCCTGTCTACCCGGCAAGCAATTTATCCAATTTATCCAGGGCATTTTGCAGACCGTTTACATTCGGCCCCCCGGCCTGGGCCAGATCCGGTCTTCCGCCTCCGCCTCCTCCAATTTCCTCCGCAACATGTTTGATAAGATCCGGGGCGGTAAATCTCGAATGCAGATCCTTGCTCACGTACAATATAAGCATAGCCTTACCCTGACTACGGGTACCAAGGAGGATAATCCCGGTATTCATCCGGGAACGCAAGTCGTCCACAACCTTGCGCAGGGCATTTGCGTCCGGGACTTCCACCTCCCGGGAAAGGACATTTATGCCCTGCACTTCACGCATATCGGAAAGCAGATCACCGCCTCGGGAAGAGGAAAGCTTGTCCAAAAGCTCCTGCTTTTCCCGGTTTAACGCCTTGACTTCTTCCTGCAGGGAGTTGATTTTTTCTTTTAGCTGTTCCGGGGAAACTCGCAATGCCTCCCCAGCCTCGTTCACGTGCCGTCGCATCTTTCGCCAGTACTCGAAAGCCCCCCAGCCGGTAAGGGCCTCGATCCGGCGCACGCCGGCGGCCACTCCGCCCTCGGATACCACGCACATGCTCCCGGCCTGCCCCGTAGTCCTCAGATGCGTTCCCCCGCAAAGCTCCATGGAGATGCCCGGAATTGAGACCACGCGCACTTCATCCGCGTACTTCTCCCCGAAAAGGGCCAAAGCTCCCATCTCCACAGCGCGGGAATAGGGGACAACCTCCTCGAGAACCTCGTGGTTGGCCAATATACCGGCATTGACTTCCTCCTCGATCCGGGAGATCTCTTCCGGAGTCACCGCCTGGATATGAGTAAAGTCGAAACGCAGTCGGTTCTCGTCTACCTGGGATCCGGCCTGGCGGACATGCTCTCCGAGCACATTGCGCAAGGCCGCATGCAGGAGGTGAGTTACTGTATGGTTACGGGCAGAAGCCACCCGCTTACCTTCTTCCACCTTCAGATCAGCCTCCTGATCCACATGGATATTTCCTTCCTGTACAGTTACCTGGTGCACTGTGAGCTGCGGACCCGGATTCAGGCAGTCTTCAACCGCGCAAATACCGGTAGAAGAACTGATCTTGCCCCGGTCTCCCACCTGGCCGCCGGACTCTCCGTAAAAAGGAGTGCGCGAACTGACCAGGTATCCGTCTTCCCCCTCACTTAAACGCGGCCTGGATTCCCCGTGCGCATCTAGCAAAAAGATTATACGGGCATCGGCCTGTAAAGTGGAATATCCCCAGAACTCACTTTTAAGGCCCTGTTCCAGGAGGGCGGAAAAACGCACGGACCAGTCCTTTTCTCCACTGCCTTTCCAGGCCGCCTTGGCCCTTTCCTTCTGTTCCTGCATGCAACGGTTGAATCCCTGCTCATCCACTTTAAATCCCTGCTTTTCAGCAATGTCATGGACAATATCCAGGGGGAAGCCAAAGGTGTCATAGAGTTTGAACGCGGTCTCCCCGGGCACGGTATCCCTGTCCTCGCTAAGCAGATCGTCCAGGGTCTGTTCCAGAAGCGTAAGACCCTTATCCAAGGTATGTGCAAATCGTTGCTCTTCCTGAAATACCACTTTACCCAGAAAATCGCGGCTGTCGTCCAACTCGGAAAAGGCCTCGGACATTTCCTCCACCACCTGATCGCAGATGCTGTAAAAAAAAGGCTCGGTCAGACCCAATAGCCGGCCGAAACGAAAAGCCCTGCGAATTAGCCTGCGCAGGACATAGCCGCGGCCTTCGTTGGAAGGGAGAATACCGTCGCTAATCATAAATGCCACTGCCCGGCTATGGTCGGCTATGACCCGTAGAGCGGTGTCTGTCTCCTCATCGTAATGGTATTGCACGCCAGCTTTATTTGCTGTGGAAGAAATCAGCCCGGAGAACAGATCGGATTCGAAGTTGGAATAGACCCCTTGGCACACTGCCGCTATACGTTCCAGGCCCATTCCTGTGTCTATGCTCGGTTTGGGTAAAGGATGCATTTCTCCCTGCTCATCCCGGTCGTACTGCATGAAGACCAGATTCCACACCTCCAGATAGCGGTCACATTCGCATTTTCCGATGGCGCAGTCCGGACCGCAGGCCATATCCTCCCCCTGGTCGTAATGGACTTCGGAACACGGACCGCAGGGCCCGGTATCCCCCATGGACCAATAATTATCCTTCTCCCCCAGACGGAATATCCGCTCCGCTGGTACACCGGCCACTTCTTGCCAAAGCCTTTCCGCCTCGTCGTCATCTTTATAAACGGTTATATACAACCTGGTGGGGGAAAAGCCGATAACATCTGTCAGAAACTCCCACGCATACCTTATGGCCTCTTTTTTGAAATAATCTCCAAAGGAAAAATTGCCCAGCATCTCGAAAAAGGTATGGTGCCTGGCGGTGCGGCCCACATTCTCCAGGTCGTTGTGTTTGCCCCCTACCCGCAGGCACTTCTGGGAGGTGGTAGCCCTCTTATAATCTCTCTTCTCCTGGCCCAAAAAAACCTTCTTGAACTGGACCATCCCGGCGTTGGTAAAAAGGAGAGAGGGGTCGTCCCGAGGTACAAGTGGAGAACTGGGAACTATCGCATGTCCATTTCTCTCGAAATATTCCAAAAACTTTCTGCGGATATCCTTGGCGCTAAGCTTCACTACCCTTGTCCTTTGTTTCTTCCTTGTCCTTTGCTTCTGCCTGGGTCTCGTCTTCCCGCATCCCCAGCTTGGTCAAAAGCTCATCCTCTATCTGCCGACTGAGCTCTGGATTTTCCTTGAGCATCTGACGGACGTTATCCCGTCCCTGGCCCAGCCTCTCCGACCCGTAGGCATACCAGGCGCCGCTTTTGTCTATAATCCCATGATCCACGCCCATATCCAGGATCTCCCCTTCCCGGGAAATACCTTCTCCGTAAAGTATGTCAAAAACTGCCTCCCGAAAGGGGGGAGAAACCTTGTTCTTGACTATCTTAACCCGAACTTTGTTCCCGTAAACCTGTTCCTTGTCCTTGAGCGTCTGGATCTTGCGGATGTCTATGCGCACCGAGGCGTAGAATTTAAGGGCATTTCCGCCGGTGGTTGTTTCCGGACTGCCGTAGCCCATGGTTCCTATTTTCATGCGTATCTGATTAATAAATCCCAGGGCTGTGCGGGATTTGTGTATCGTACCCGTAAGCTTGCGCATGGCATGGGACATGAGCCGGGCCTGTCCCCCAACCTGGGTTTCGCCCATGTTGCCTTCCAGTTCAGCCTGGGGGGTAAGAGCGGCTACCGAATCGACCATAACCACATCCACTCCGCCGGATCGGACCAATAGATCGGCAATCTCCAGGGCCTGTTCCCCGTAATCCGGTTGGGAAATAAGCAGTTCCTCGGTGTTCACCCCTAGCTTACGGGCGTAAGTCACATCCAGGGCATGCTCTGCATCGATAAATGCGGCTGACCCCCCTTTTTTCTGGGCCTCGGCTATTATCTGCAAGGCCAATGTGGTCTTGCCCGAGGATTCCGGCCCATAGATTTCCGTCACTCTCCCCTGAGGGACTCCCCCGATTCCCAAGGCAATATCCGCCCCAATAGAACCCGTGGGGATGGAAGGGATGGATTGATGCGCCCCGTCGGAAAGACGCATAATCGAGCCCTGCCCGTACTTCCGTTCAATTGTACTGATAGCCGTTTCCACGGCCTCTTTCTTCATCTCTTCCGGGGACAACTGCGCTTTCTTGGCCATATCCCGCTCCCGGTTTTAAGTTAATCTTTCATCCTTTTCTGCCTTGGTCCCCTACATGGTGCAGTCCGAACTATACAATGCATTTCCAGTCCGTTAACTGCCACAATTCCCGCGAAGGGGACAAGGGTCACCCTTTTTGATGTGCCCAACTTTTAATTATAGCTTTTTTATATCCGCCTGACAAGGCAAGGATCTGGCTAAACATCGGTCAGGCTCAGAGATGGTAATGTTCCTTGTTTTTCTTGATGCTGGAGTATGCACTGTGGTTGTGGATGGATTCAAAGCTTTCCACCTCCACCTCAAACCAAGTCACCAGCCTGTGGCTTTCCAGCTGGCTAGCCACATTACGCACCACATCCTCCACAAAAGCCGGATTGGAAAATGCCTCTTCGGTTACCCGTTTTTCGTCTTCACGCTTTAACAACGGATAGACAGGAGAAGACCCCGAGTTCTGTGCGATCTCGATAAGCTCCTCCAACCACAGGAGGCCATTAAATCCAGCCTGGATACTTATCGTCGCCCTTTGACTGTGGGCCCCTTCCGAGCTTATGGCCAAAGAGCAGGGACAAACTGTCATAACCGGGACATTGACTCCGATACTCAGCTGCATGTCCTGGTCTTGGAGCCGGCCGGAGATAAAACAGTCATAGTCCATCAAGAATTCGTTGCCGCTTTCCGGCGCCTGGCGCGGCATGAAATAGGGGAAAGAAAACCGGAGGTGAGCTCGGCGGGCATCCAATCGACTGCATACATTTTCCAAGAGGGAATACAGGCTTTTGTAAGTCAAAAACCCCCCCCAGGAACCCAAGGCCTGCATGAATCTGCTCATGTGCGTGCCCTTCATGCTCCCGGGCAAATCCACGCTCGAATCCACCCTGGCTACTGTATTCTGTCTCCCATTGGCCCTGTCCTGGACCACTACAGGGAAGCGCAGGTTCTTTATCCCCACTCGGTCAATGGAAAGAGAAAGATCGGAAGGACCACTCTGCACGTCCTGCATTAAACCAGATCCTGCCCGCTGGTGGTCAGGCTCAACTGTCCGTGCTTGACCCCTCGGGTGGCTGTGAGTTTATCCGCTGTTTCCTTGATCCGGTTCCCTTTACCCTTGAGAACCAAGACTTCCAGACAATTGTCATGGTCCAGGTGAACGTGCAGGGAGGTTATGATGACATCCAGGTAATCGTGTTGTAATTCAGTCAATCTTTGGGACAGATCACTCTTGTGGTGATCATAGACCATAGTCAAGGTACCCACGGCTTCCTGATCCGGATCCTCCCACTCCTTTTGAACCAGAGTATTGCGAATAAGGTCGCGTATGGCTTCGGACCGGGTTTGATAACTACGTTCATCGCAAAGATCATCGAACTTATTCAAAAGATCCAGATCCAAAGACACCCCGAAACGTATTGTCTTGTTCTTAGTCATGTTTCCTCCATGGCTCCAGAATTAGCCTCGCTCCTGCGTTGAAGCATGCGCAGGACAACTTCCGCATTTTGTCCGCAGCTTTGCACTTTTTCCGATTCCAAAACCCGGACCTCCCAACCTCTTTCGCGCAATAGCGACCATACCCGCCTGGAGGTTTCCCGGTCCGGATCGGCGAATACAGCCTTTCCTCCTGTTTTGAGCACATATTGTAGCAAATTGGATACAGGCTGCAAAAAACGCTCTTCATAAAATATATCCGCTGCCCATACAAAGTCAAAGCATGATTGCACAAAACCGCAACGACCCCAGTCCATACAGATCCACATGGGATCCTGTACCCTATTTACATGAGCATTTTCTCGGGCGTAGTGTAAGGCGGAAAGGCTGTTATCCACTGCCGCCACGCGGGCCCCGCAGTGCAACCCGGCCATGGCGCTGAGCCCCAGCCCGCAACCCAGATCCAAACAAAGAGCGCCTTTCAATGAATCGGCGTTCTCCAGAAGCCAGCCAGACAGGGAAACCGCGGCGGGCCATATTTCCACCCAGTAGGGGATAAAATCCTCCTCACTCTCCCGCGACCCGTCATCCATTTCTTCCCATATGCTCTCGAGATCGGCAGGACGACGCATTTCCCAGTTCCAACCTCTGGTGTTTATCTGCAATCTTGCGTTGCCCATCAAAGTCCCCGGGAATTAAAAAAAGTTTCTAGCAATCCACCCCAGCTTTCAATCCTTGCCGGATACTTAAATCTTTCTGGCTGACTAAGCAAGAACCCATTTTTATCTGTCTTGGATACAAATTAAGATCTGTCCATAATATTTTGCGCATAAAAAATAACCTTTTTTACGCAACTATTTACGGAAAAAGAAAAACAGTATACTCTAAAATTTAGGAAAAAATCCAGAAGTATGCCCTTTGATTAAATAACAACGGCTATAAGTACACCAGGACTCAATGAGAAAGGAACGGACGGTTAGAGAGGAAGTCCTTCTCATACACAGTTTCGGCGGCACTCCCCAGGATTTGCGGGGGCTTGCGGACAGCCTGCTGAGTGCGGGAGCCAAGGTACATCTGCCCCTTTTGCCCGGACATGGGACAAAAATCGAGGACCTCCAGCAAACTTCATTTAAAGACTGGTACCGGGAGGTGGAAGACAGATTCCTTACTCTGCGCTCCCAAAAACGGAAAGTACACGTGGTTGGTTTCTCCCTGGGTGGTGCTTTGGGACTTCGCCTGGCTCAGGTACACAATCCGGGAAGTCTTACCTGTATAGCCACTCCGGTATTTCTCTATTCCTTTTTTTCCCCATGCATGGCCACGGACTGGCGACTGCCCCTGATACCCTTGCTTCGCTTTATTCATCCCTATTGGCCCATGCATCCCGCACCTCACCGGGCCCGCCAGGTTGCCCCATTTTCCGGTTACGAAGGCTATCAACCACTACACGCCTTAAACAGCATGATGCGGGGACTCCGCCTAGTCCGGAGCAATTTGTCCAAAATCAAATGCCCATTGCTTGTCCAGCATAGCCCCCAGGACACGACCGTTTTGCCGTGTAACTCCTGGGAAATAATCACCGGTTGCAGCTCTCTCGAGCGCAGCCTGGAATTTTTGCCCGTCACCAATACGGATGGGAACCCGCATATGCTGCCCACACACGTGGATACCCGAAAAAAAGTCCAGGATTCAGTCCTCGATTTTATCTCTAGTTTTGCCTGAACGGCAAGTAAAGGCCAAGCGCATGTGTCGGGCAAAAGAGGTCTGGTTGTAATTGCCCGATCGTGTCAGATCCAGACTGTGTACAGCCCCTCCAATCATTTGCATCCTTTCTCTGGACTTCGGCAATTGGCGGGCCGCATTCATACCTCCGGAAAGCGAGGAATTCCCCACAGGGATGATTTTTTCCTCGCTCCATTGGGGCAAAAATCCCAAAGCGGTTAATATACCGGGGGCCAGATTTTGGCCAAGACTACCGGCGATATATATCTTGGTCAAACTGGAAGGACTCAAACCGGCCGTATTCAGAAGCGACTCCAGCCCCATGGTGAAAGCTGCCTTGACCATAAGCAACTCCTGTACATCCGCTGGATCCAGAAAAATTTCCGGCGTTAGGTACAAGCGATTATTGTTTATCTTCCCGGCCACTTTAGATGCCAGGGGCATGTCCCTCCCATCGGTAAGTCGTCCGCTATCATCCAGTATACCCAGTCCCTTGAGCTTGCGGATGACATCCAGGTAAGCGGTGGCAGTTATCCGCGTACATCCCGATTTTCCCGAGGGCCTGATCCCCCAGCTGTCCAATATGATTTCCGAACAGACCCCTTTCTCTCCGGCAGCGGCCCCGAAACGAAGACCGCAACCCTCCAGGGCGGGGCCCATAGCCACGCTGGTAGCGTAATACGTCCCATACCCGTCGCACAGGACCATTTCCGCGTTGGTCCCGAAATCCGCAAAAAGGAATACCTGGTCTTTCACCTCTGGGGGGAGGTCGAAAAGACCGCAAGTTATGTCCGCGCCAATAAAAGGGGAAATGAGAGGGGGGATGTATGCTTGGGGCAATCCTGAGTCCAATTCCACCCATGTATCGCCGCTGAAAGGCAGCGTGTAGGGAGCCCGTGCTATTTGAGAACATCCCTTTTCCAGAAACAGGCAAAGCATGGCCGGATTCCCGGAAACAAGCAAAAAATCCGGAGCGCTCTCTAAAAGGGCCAGGATCTCGTGAAAAAGATCCAAAAGGACTCCCCGCTGCATGCGGACATGTTCGGGACTTTCCAGGGCAAACCGCAGTCGGGACATTATCTCTCCCCCGGTACCCGACTGCGGGTTAGGAGCAGAGCCGCTACTCACCAGCCCGTCGGTGTGCTCAAACGACCATTTTACAGTGGTTGTGCCTATGTCCACGACCAGAAAGAGAGGCGGCGCTTGGCTTCGCTTCTCAAAATGCAAAGAGATCCGCCCGGAAGGGATCTCCACAATCTGCCCATTTCCCGGGGTATGTTCGCAAGCCAACCTCCACCCCTGCTGTAACTCATACGGGGTAAACACGTCCGCGTCTTTGTCTGTGGGGGATGGAGCGGATGCGGAAAATCCAATTCCGCAGTTTGCACATCTCCCTATACCGGCACACAAGGACCTATCCCGGAAATATCCGTGCAAATACAAGCCGGTCAGAAAGGTCCGCGTGGAATCAAGCCAAAGGCTTTGGCCGCTAGGGATTACATTGATTTCGACCTTTTCCATTAGTTTACGGATCCAGGCTCAAGCGCGGATTGCAACCACCTGTCGTTTTACACGGGGCTTTACCCGCCCGATTATTTCGGCCATCTCATTTTGTTGCAACAAAAAAGTCTGTACGTCCTCTATCTTTTCCGGAGGGACTCCCAATACCAATCCGCCAGAGGTCTGGGCATCGAATATAAGGTCCACGGCCAGGGTGTCTGCTTCCGGATCTATATGGACCATAGACTGGCAAAAGTGCTTATTGGCGTAGCTGCCCGCGGGTATCATGCCCATTCCGGCCAGTTCCCGGGCCGATTCCAAAATCGGGACTTTCCGGGCATCGATCTCCACGAGGACTCCGGACGCCCGGCCCATCTCCAAAAGATGCCCGCCCAAGCCGAACCCGGTAATATCGGTTCCGCCCTTTAAGCCAAATTCCCGGATGGCCAGTGAGCTACCTGCATTCAGGTGCCCGGCCCAGAGGAGCAAATCATCCTCCATCCCGGATACGTCCCCGAAATCGGCTTTCAAAGCAGTAGCCAAAACTCCGGTTCCCAGGGGCTTGGTCAAAATAAGGAGATCCCCCTCCCTAAGACCGGAATTGGTGGCGAATTGATCCGGATCCACCGACCCAGACACGGAGAGGCCGTACTTGATCTCCGGGTCCTCCAGACTGTGTCCCCCGGCCATAACTGCACCAGCTTCATCTATTTTGTCCATTCCTCCCTGCAGAATATCCCGGAGTATGGATTTATCCATACTTTTGGCCGGAAAACAGACTATATTCATGGCTGCATAGGGCTGCCCTCCCATGGCATAAACATCGGAAAGGGCATTGGCCGCGGCTATTTGCCCAAAGCTATACGCATCGTTTACAATTGGGGTAAAAAAATCCACTGTTTGAATAAGGGCTTTTCCCTGGGGGTAGGAAAGGACAGAAGCATCCTCGCACCCTTCAGGCCCCTGTATCAAAGCCGGATGGTCCCGTTTAAAGCTTAGTTCGGCCAGTACCTCCTCCAGGTCCCCCGGAGAAATTTTTGCAGCTCAGCCAGCCGCATTAACTGTCTGCGCCAACTTAATTCCGTTTTTCATCTAAACCAGACTCCTGATTTGGCTTTTTCCTTGATTGAAATATATGTTTGACTAAAGTGCGGGTGGCCGGAAATTCTGTTCGCCGTTTGTGTCTAATGAGAAAAAAATCCCGCAAAAGATTAACCCCCTGCACTTCCAGAACGATAAGTTCCCTGTTTCCTATTTTCTCCTCCACCGCCATACGAGAAGTCACTCCAACTCCAAGCCCGGCGTGGATGCAGCGGACCATGGCTTCGGTGTTTTGGACCCGAATTACGGTATTAAATTTGTCCAGCTGCTCACCTATGCGGGCCAGCGCTTTTTCCAATGCCAAACGTGTTCCGGAACCCTTTTCGCGCTGGACCCAGGGCAACATAGCCAGTTCCTCCGGAGACCAAACCCGTGTGAAGTCCAACCCCATTGAAGGAGAAGCAACAATGACAAGTTCATCGCGCATGACGGTTTGAAAATCCAAATCCGGATTCTCAGCATACCCCCCGACTATTCCCATGTCCAGATTTCCAGCCAAAACCTGATCGCAAATTTCGTTAGAATCCCCCACACGCAAATCAACAGTCACATTGGCATATCTTTTCTGGAAATCGGCCAGAATCGCCGGGAAAAAATAATTGGCCGGAATGGTACTCCCGCCCAGTACCACCATTCCGGAGACCCTGTTTTGCAAATCATCGATTTCGGACTTAGTCTCTCTTTGAATGCGAAACAGTTCACAGGCCTTCTTGTACAACACCTCTCCCGCCAATGTAGGAATCACTGACCGGGAGACCCGGTCAAAAAGGGTCACCCCAAACTCCGTCTCCAGGCTGGAAATGTGGGCACTTATGGTAGGCTGGGAGAGAAACATTCCCTGGCCGGCTCGGGAAAAGCTTTGTGTCTCAAAGACACGGCAAAAGGCCTCCAGCTTTCTGATCTCCATATTGGTCCTCACCTTGCTCGCACTAATAACAAATATAAATAGAATACATTATATTTTTTAATAACTAAAGACAAAAAAAAGGGAAAGCCGTGGCCTTCCCTTTTTTTATAAGATCTATTCGTTGCTAGCCTTTTGTGTCTCGTCGTGCCCGGGCTTTTTACTGCTGGATTCCACCTCGTCACGGCTAAATTCAATCATGGCCAGGGGGGCTGCATCACCGGGGCGCGGTTTTGCGAGCTTCACTACCCGGGTATACCCACCGTCAACATTGGTGAAACGGGGGCCGATCTCATCAAAAAGCTTTTTTACCAACTGGTGGTTGGAAAGCTGCTTATAGGCGAGACGCTTGGAGTGTAGATCACCCCTTTTGGCCAGAGTGACCAACCGGTCCATCAACCTGCTGACCTCCTTGGCTTTGGGCGTGGTGGTCTTTATCCGTTCATGGGTCAGAAGTGAACGAAGCAGGTTGCGATGTAAAGCCTTGCGATGCGCTGTGGATCTGTTCAGTTTTCTTCCGGATTTTCTATGTCTCATCTTGCTCATTCCTCTTCAGCCGTTCTTTGTACATTTCCTCGAAATTGCCCAAATCTGTTCCGAATTCCAGGCCCATTCCGTCCAACACCCTGCGGATATCTTCCAATGATTTGCGCCCAAAATTCTTGGTCTTGAGCATTTCGCTTTCCGTCTTTTGGACCAGTTCGCCTACCAGATTGATGCCAGCGCTTTTCAAACAATTGCTAGCCCTTACAGGTAGTTCAAGTTCGTCTATGGTCTTGAACAGATTGGGATTAACATTCTCCTCTTTTTTGGAGGATCGGGAACGAATATCGGTAGCTCCCTCGTCAAAATTGATAAACACCGAGAGCTGGTCTTTGAGGATCTTGGCGCTACAGGCCAGCGCATCTTCGGGAGACACGGAGCCATCAGTCCAAACTTCCATTATTAATTTGTCATAATTGGTCATTTGGCCAACACGGGCCTGCTCAACATTATATGCCACCTTTTTGATCGGGGAGAAAGACGCATCCAAGGGTATCACACCAATTTCATCAGAAAGACCCTCGTGCATCTCCGAAGGGACATACCCTTTTCCCATGCGCACATCCAAATGGATCTTGAGATCCAGATCATCGGTCAAGGTGGCTATGTGCAGATCCGGGTTAAGTACCTGGACGTACTGATTTTCCACAATACTCGAGGCCTTGACTTCGCCTTTGGCATTGGCCACGAGTTCCAAACGCTGAGGATCATCCGTGGACATGGAGAACTTGACCTGTTTCAAGTTCAAGACGATATCGGTAACGTCTTCTTTCACTCCCGGTATGGTGGTGAACTCGTGCTGCACACCTTCTATTTTCAGGGAAACTACTGACGCGCCCTGCATGGATGACAATAGAATCCGGCGCAATGAATTCCCAATCGTGGTCCCGAAGCCTCTTTCCAAAGGCTCGCAAAAAAACTTGCCGTAAGACTCGTTGGACTTGGGATCCAAGTTTAATTGCTCCGGATGGACCAATTCCGTCCAGTTGCGGATATTAACGGATTTTTCACCTGACTTGGTTATCATAATCACCTGCCGCTTATTATCGTAACAAATTTTATCCAGTTTACCCGCTTTCAGGAATTACTTGGAGTATAGCTCTACAATGAGCTGCTCATTTATAGGGAAGGTTATATCCTCCCTAGTTGGCAGGGTGTTCACTGTCGCCTGCAGGTTCTTTTCGTCAAGCTCCAGCCACTCCGGAGTTCCCCTGCGGGCCATGGCTTCCTGGGCTTCCTGTATTGCCGGTACCTTTTTGCTCTTTTCCTTAATCTGTATATTGTCCCCTTCTTTAACCTGATAGGAAGGAACGTTTACCCGTCTACCATTCAGCAAAAAGTGGCCATGCAAGACCAATTGTCTGGCCTGACTCCTGGAATTTGTAAAACCTAGGCGATAAACTACATTATCCATGCGCCTCTCAAGCATAACTAACAGATTCTTGCCAGTGACACCTTTCCTGCGGTCAGCCAAGGTAAAATAGCGTTTAAATTGTCCTTCAAGAAGTCCATACATTCTACGGACTTTCTGTTTTTCCCGCAGCTGCAATGCATAGTCCGTGGGCTTTTTGCGTACCCTTCCGTGTTCACCCGGAGGGTATGACCGGCGCTCAAAAGCGCACTTATCTGTAAAGCACCGATCGCCCTTCAGGAAGAGCTTTGTCCCTTCCCTGCGGCAGATCCTGCATTTTGAACCAGTATACTTAGCCAATTTGTGACCTCCTTAAACTCTCCGACGCTTGGGGGGGCGGCACCCGTTATGCGGAATCGGAGTTATATCACGGATAAATGTAACGTTGAAGCCGACCTTGTTTATAGCACGCATTGCTGATTCACGCCCCGACCCCGGTCCGTTGACCAGGATACCCACAGTGTTCATACCGTGTTCCTGCGCCTTCTTGGCAGCCAGCTCAGCAGCTTTCTGCGCTGCGAAAGGAGTGCTTTTCCTAGACCCCTTGAACCCGCATTGTCCGGCAGTACCCCAACTCACAACATTGCCATTCATATCTGTGAATGTAATCATTGTGTTGTTAAAGGAGGCGTTCACATGGACCAGGCCGGACGGTATATTCTTACGAACTTTTTTTCTGGTGCTTCTTCTCTTTGGCTTAGCCATATCAACTCCGATTTACTTCTTTCTCTTGATAGCAGTCCGCCTCGGACCCTTTTTGGTCCTCGAGTTCGTATGCGTTTTCTGTCCTCTAGCCGGTAGGGACTTCCTATGCCTGAGCCCGCGATAACAGCCTATATCCATAAGCCGTTTGATATTGGCGGTAACTTCCCGGCGCAAATCCCCTTCTACTCGATAATTGCTTTCGATTTCACTACGTATATAGTTGAGCTCATCTGAATTGAGATCATCGGATTTTTGGGCCCAATCAACACCAACTGTCTCCAGGATCTGGAGTGCAGTTGTTGGACCAATCCCGTAAATATACGTTAAAGCAACATCAATTCTCTTGTTTCTGGGTAGTTCTACTCCTGCTATTCTGGCCACTTGACTCCCCCTCGATACTAACCTTGTCTCTGTTTGTGCCGCGGATTATCACATATCACTCGCAATATGCCGTGCCTGCGAATGACTTTGCATTTTGGGCACATTTTTTTCACCGATGGTCTTACTTTCATGACGTATCCCCCAGTTGACTATAGCTTGCTAAGGATCCGCGGACCCTCATTGGTTATCGCTATGGTGTTTTCAAAATGGGCGGAAAGTGAACCGTCTTGGGTGACTGCTGTCCACTTATCCGAGTTTATTTCCACCTGATCTGTTCCTCCAGCCAGCATGGGCTCAATGGCCAAAGTCATCCCCGCCTTTAACGGAATTCGCGTGGCCCTTTTGGGCAAAAAATTGGGAATTTCCGGCTTTTCATGCAGTTTGGCTCCAATACCATGCCCCACAAACCTCTTTATAATATGGTACCCGTGCTCGGTGGCTTCATTTTCCACCGCTCGGGAAATATCATACAAATCGTTTCCGGGCCATGCCTGCTCAATCCCTTTTTCCAATGCGCTTTGAGTCGCCAGCATAAGTTTCGAGGCATTTTCATCAATATCACCCACGGCAAAGGTCCTGGCGGCGTCACCGTGAAAGCCATCGTAAATAGTTCCCATATCAAAACTAACAATATCTCCGCTCTTCAAAATACGCTCCCCAGGAAAGCCGTGGACAATTTCTTCATTCACGGAGCAGCATATGGAGTGCGGGAAACCGCAGTACTTCAAAAAAGCGGGATAAACATTATATTTGTTACAGATCTCATTTGCAAGGACTTCTATTTCTTTAGTCCGTATACCCGGGGCAATAGTTTCCTTTATCGCCTCTAGGATCTCAGCTACAATGCGATTGGCCTCCCTCAGGAGGCCAATTTCGTGCTGATTTTTAATATATATACCCCGGTATTTTTTCAACTTCTCATCGCCTTCCCTTAAGCCGATTCTTGGACATAAGCCCTTCATACTGCCTGGAAATCAAATGTGATTGTATCTGATTCATAGTGTCCATGGCCACCCCGACAACGATCAAAAGGGCTGTTCCCCCGTAATAAAACGGTACATTGAATTGCTGTATCAAAAACATAGGCAGGACACAGACTATGGAAACATATATAGCTCCCCAAAAGGTAAGTCGGGACAAGACCTTGTCTATGTATTCCTTTGTCTTCTGTCCCGGACGTATGCCGGGAATAAAACCGCCCTGCTTTTTTAGGTTGTCCGCGATATCCTGAGGATCAAAGATAATCGCGGTATAAAAATAACAAAAGAAGACAATCATGCCTACGAAAATAATATTATACAGCAAAGATCCTGGAGATACGTATGCCGAAATCTCATTAAGCCATTCCACGTTGGAAAAGTTGGCAATTGTGGCCGGGAACATGAGTATGGACGAAGCAAAAATCGGTGGAATAACACCAGCCGTATTCAGGCGAAGAGGTAAGTGGCTGGATTGTCCACCATACATCTTGCGTCCAACCATCCTCTTGGCATGATGAATGGGAATCTTTCGCTGAGCCCTCTCTACATAGACAATTCCCACAAGCACGGCTACGAGCAAAACGAGTATAAAAAGAGCCACAAATAAGGTGACTTCCCCGGAGGAAATGAGTCGAAAACTGTTGCCCAGCGCTCCAGGGAGTCTAGCTACGATACCGGCGAAAATTATCAAGGATATTCCGTTGCCGATACCAAATTCGGTTATCTGTTCACCAAGCCACATTAAAAAAACCGTTCCTGTGGTCAAGGTGATCACTGTTATTAAGCGAAAAGCCCAGCCGGGATTAATTACAACAGGAGCACCCGTCGGGCTGCTCATGCTCTCCAACCCGATTGCAATACCAATTCCCTGAACAAGGGTAATAAGTACTGTTCCGTAGCGGGTATATTGGGTAATCTTTTGCTTCCCGGACTCCCCTTCTTCCTTGCTCAGTCGTGACAGCTCCGGACTAACCACGGTCAAAAGCTGAATAATAATTGAAGCGGAGATATACGGCATGATGCCCAGGGCAAATATGGACAGTTTGGTTAAACCGCCGCCGGAAAACATATCAAATAGACCCAGCAAGGTATTTTGAGCGTTGCTCATGAAATCCGCTAAAGCCTGACCGTCTACGCCCGGTATAGGTACATGTATGCCTATGCGGTATATTGCCAAAAAAAGAAAAGTAAAAACTATTCTTCTCTTTAGCTCGGAGAGTCCGGAACTTTCAGCAGCCAAAACTAACCTTCCACCTGACTTGCGGTTCCACCCGCTTCGGTTATTTTGCGCGAAGCAGATGCGCTAAACCTGTGGGCCGTAATATTTTTTCTGCCTATATTCCCCTGGCCCAGAATCTTGATCGGCTCGCCGTATTTGCATAAGCCCTGCTTATAGAAATCGTCCAGAGAAATGTCATTCTGCTCCGGGAAAAGCTGCTCAATCTGGTCTAGGTTGAATACCTTGTATGTGACCTTAAACTGGTTTTTAAAACCTCTCTTCGGTATCCTGCGCTGCAAAGGCATCTGACCGCCTTCAAACCAGTGGGGTACACCGCCTCCGGCGCGGCAGTTCTGCCCTTTATCGCCCTTGCCACTGTTACGACCCCAGCCGGAAGACCCGCCTCTGCCAACGCGCTTTTTATTCTTCCTCTCCGGTTCGAAAGGATAAAGATCATGTATGTGCATTACTTTTTCACCTCGACAAAATGCTTGACTTTATCCACCATTCCCTGGACACATTTATTATCTGGCAATATACGCTCCTGGTCTATTTTCTTTAGCCCCAGGGCCAGCAGGGTCTTTTTATGCGCCGGGCTTAGTCCGATGAGACTGCGTAAAAGTTTGATTTTCATATCTTTTCTCCCTAGTCATACTTATGGGCGTAGTCGATCGACTTATTACGGACCCTGGTAGCTTCTTCGGCGCTAACTAGACTTTGCAAACCCTGCATTGTTGCTTTCAAAACATTATGCGGGGTATTGGAGCCCAAAGCCTTGGTCAGTATATCGTTGACCCCGGCTACTTCCATTACTGCACGCACAGGACCGCCAGCTATTATACCCGTACCTGGTGCTGCAGGTTTCAAGAGAACTTCACCTGCTCCGAATTTGCCGGTAATCTTATAGGGAATAGTTGCCCCCTGCAAGTTCACCCGCACTAAATTCAAACGGGCCTGATCAGTGGCTTTACGGATGGCTTCCGGGACTTGATTGGCTTTACCCATACCGTAGCCAACCAATCCATTCCCATCTCCTACGACCATTAAAGCACTGAAGCCAAATCTGCGGCCGCCTTTGACCACTTTTGCCACTCTGTTCAAATGTACAATCTTTTCTGTCAGCTCAAGAGCATTCTGTTCCATGCCAACCCCTTAAAATTTTAAGCCAGCTTCCCGTGCAGCATCAGCTAGTGCTTTAACCCTTCCGTGATAGCAGTACCCGTTCCGATCAAACACGATTGAGGATATCTCTTTTTCCTTGGCCAGATTTGCAACTTGCTCGCCAACCTGCCTTGCTGTTTCACAGGTCAGTTTGGCCTCGCCATCCAGATTATGGCTGGAGTAAGCTGCCACAACTCTGCCGTGAGTATCATCGACTATCTGGGCGTAAATATATCTATTGGACCTATAAACTACCATACGCGGTCTTTCCGGTGTACCGGAAAGTTTCTTCCTGATCCTAATCTTTCTTTTATACCGCTGTTCTTTCTTATTCATTTGATCTTCACCAGTCTATTTTTTGCCCGATTTACCGGCTTTTCTCTTAATTTCCTCGTCAACGTATTTAATACCTTTGCCTTTGTACGGCTCAGGCTTGCGAATCCTGCGGATGGTGGCGGCAGTTTCTCCCACTAACTGCTTGTCAATCCCGGAGAGTGTAAGTTTATTGCCTTCTACTTTGGCTTCCACGCCTTCGGGCAATTTGTGCTTAACCGGATGGGAATACCCGACTACCAGCTCCACCTCATTCCCGCTAACCGACACACGATAACCAACACCGTTAACTTCAAGCGTCTTAGAAAAACCGGAGCTCACGCCTTGTACAGCGTTGTACAGCAAAGTCCGACGCAGGCCATACTGCTCGCTTGCCAACCTGCTGTTGTTAACGGGAACTACTCTGATCTGGCTGTCCTCGTGCTCAAACCTTACACTGGGATGCAGGGCAACTTTCAATTGGCCCTTTGGTCCAGATACATCTATGTCCCTAGCAGTAAACTGTACTTGAACTCCTTCCGGAATTTGAACTGGAAGTTTTCCTATCCTCGACATTTATAACCCCTACCAAATTTCACAAATTAGCTCGCCGCCCACGGATTCTTCCCGGGCCTGTTTACCTTCGAGAATTCCATGCGACGTGGAAAGAATACATATACCTAATCCATTATTCACATCCGGAATTTCCGGCAATTTAACATATTGTCGACAGGACCCCTTACTTACCTTGCGCATATAGTTTATTGCTGGACGGCCCTTGTAATATTTCAAATCAATATTTAAATTTTTTCCGTCCGCTTCATAGCCAGTAATAAAACCTTCATCTTTCATTATCTGGGCAATGACTTTCTTGGCTTTGCTCTGAGGTACTTCAACATTCTTGTGCAACGCCTGATGCGCGTTGCGTACTCTGGTCAGCATATCAGCTATTGGATCTAAGACCGGCATATTTTACTCCTAATTACCAACTGGACTTGCGAACGCCCGGCAACTCACCCTGTAGCGCCTTATTTCTGAAACATATGCGACAGATACCGAACTTGCGTAAAAAACCTCTGGCTCGTCCGCAAATGGGACATCTATTGTATGCTCGTGAAGAAAATTTGGGCTTTTTGTTTGCCTTGCTCATCAACGCTTTTCTACTCAAAACTGTCCTCCTTACTTCCTGAAAGGCATGCCTAGAAGGTCAAGTAACATTTTCCCTTCTTTGTCTGTGCTCGCCGAGGTAATTATACTCACATTTAGACCCTTGACTTTATCTACTTTATCCAGGTTAATCTCTGGAAAAATGGTATGGTCTTTCATACCCAGAGTAAAGTTACCCCGTCCGTCAAAGCCTCTGTCCGGTACCCCGCGAAAATCTCGTACACGCGGCAGTGTAACGTTGAAAAGCTTATCCAGAAAAGCCCACTGACGGGCGCGGCGCATAGTGACGCGACAGCCTACCGGCATTCCTTCCCGGACCTTAAAAGCCGCAATGGATTTTTTTGCCCGTGTTACTACTGCTTTTTGCCCTGCTATAAGGGTTAACTCCTCTATAGCGTCTTGAATGAGCTTATTGTTTTGGCTCCCTTCACCAAGGCCCATATTCAATACTACCTTTTCAATACTAGGTATTTGCATGGACGAAGAGTATTTAAATTCTTCATAAAGCTTGGGAGCTATATTTTCCTTATAAGTCTGCTGGAGTCGCATCATGACACAATCCTACTTTATGGTCTCATCGCACTTCTTACAAAATCTCACTTTGTCTCCATCACTCGTGAACCTGTATCCGATCCGAGTCCTCTGTGCACAGGAGTCGCATACCAAAGCTACATTGGAGATATCTATAGACGCCTCTGATTCCACTATCCCGCCCTGCTCATTCTGATATGGATTGGGCTTGACGTGGCGCTTAACCATATTCACCCCTTCAACAAGGACTTTTCCCTTGGAGCTGTAAACCTTCTTTACTTTGCCCACTTTTTCCCTGTCCTTGCCCTGAAGCACATATACTTTGTCGTTTTGTTTAATCTTGGCTGCCATATTAAAGCACCTCTGGAGCAAGTGAGACAATTTTCATATATCTTTTCCCGCGCAGTTCACGGGCAACCGGACCAAAAATGCGTGTCCCGATAGGCTCTTTATTTTGATTGAGTAATACAGCCGAGTTGGTATCAAACCTTATTTTGGTACCGTCGGAACGTCCGATTTCCTTTTTTGTCCTGACCACAACCGCTTTAAATACATCGCCCTTTTTAACCTTTGCATTGGGCATGGCATCCTTGACAGTAACTACAATCAAATCGCCTATGGAAGCGTATCTCCTCTTGCTTCCGCCCAAGACCTTGACGCAGGCAACTTTCTTTGCACCAGAATTGTCGGCTATGCTTAGCCGTGATTCCACCTGTATCATTTAACCCACCTACTCAGCTTTTTCTATGATTTTGGTCAAATGCCAACGTTTTCGGGCACTTATAGGGCTGTGTTCAATAATCCGGACTTTGTCACCTACACTGCACTCATTTTCCGGATCATGGGCCATAAATTTATTTCTCCGCCGGACATACTTTTTCAGCAAAGAATGCTTTACCAGTGTTTCAACTCTTACAACAATGGTCTTGTCATTCTTATTGCTGACAACAAATCCGACCATATTCCGTTTCTTTCCCTTTGTTCTGGCGGTACTATCCATTTGCATTCTCCATTTCTCTTTCCCGGAGTACCGTTAGGATTCTGGCTATATTCTTTTTTACCGCCGGGATTCTCTGTGTATTTTCTAGCTGAGCAGTGGCTTGCTGAAAACGGAGATTAAAAAATTCCTGCCGGAACTCAGCCAGTTTTTCTTCCAGTTTGTGTGAACTTTCTTTTCTGATTTCCTCGGCTTTCATTTTAGGCCTCCCTTTCCACTATCACAGTCTTGACCGGAAGCTTATAGGATGCCCTCTTTAATGCCTCACGAGCAAGATCAAGATTCACACCTTTGATCTCATAAAGAACTCTTCCCGGTTTTACTGGAGCAAGCCATCCTTCGGGAGATCCTTTTCCCTTACCCATTCTGGTCTCCGCGGGCTTGGCGGTATAGGGCTTATCCGGGAAAATACGGATATATACTTTACCTCCGCGCTTGATATGACGCATCATGGCCACACGAGCAGATTCTATCTGCTTATTGCTTATTTTCCCATGTTCAACTGTCTTCAGCCCAATATCTCCAAAACTGACTTTAAGCCCCTGCTGGGCATTGCCTTTCAGCTTTCCCCGCTGCCTTTTTCGAAACTTTATTCTCTTGGGACTTAACATGACTAACTTACCTCATCCAATATATCGCCTTTATAAACCCAGACCTTGACACCAATTATGCCGTAAGTAGTCCTCGCTTCAGCAAAACCGAACTGTATGTCCGCCCGCAAAGTATGCAGGGGTACGCGACCTTCCTTGGCCCATTCAGTACGGGCAATTTCTGCCCCACCCAAGCGTCCGGAACAGGAAACTTTTATACCCTGAGCCCCAAACTTGGAGGCCAGCCCCATGCTCCTTTTTATTGCTCTGCGAAAAGCTACACGTCTTTCCAGCTGAAGGGCTATATTCTCTGCAATTAGCTGGGCATCTATTTCCGGGCGACGTATTTCATTTACTTCTATGGCAAAGTCGTGACCGAATTTATTTTTCAGATCCTGACGCAGTTTTTCAATCTCCGCCCCTTTTCTGCCGATTACTATTCCCGGACGCGCAGTGTATATTATCAAACGGATCTTGTCCGCGGCCCTTTCCACTTCAATTCTGGAAACGCCTGCGTGGTAGATCCTGTTTTTTACAAACTTGACCAGCTTGTCGTCCTCGAAAACATTCCTAGCGTAGTTTTCTTGACTGAACCAGCGGGAATTCCAGTCCTTGTTGTAGCCTAGCCGGAATCCTAGGGGATTTACTTTCTGACCCAAAACTAATGCCCTCCTATAACTCGTCCACTATTACTGTAATATGGCTGGTTCTCTTTAAAATCCGAGTGGCCCTGCCCATTGCCCTGGGCCGAATCCTTTTCCACATGGGGCCACCATCGATTTTGACCTGCTTAACGTATAAATCGTCCACATCCATACTATAATTGTGCTCTGCATTTGCCAACGCTGAATTTACTACCTTGGCTATAATTGAAGCGGCCTTTTTGGGTGTAAACTCCAAAATGTTTATAACATCTTCAACAGGTTTCCCCTTGAGATTATCCGCTACTAGTCTGGCCTTCTGCGGCGAAACTCTCTGATAATTGGCTTTTGATATCACTTCCATGACTTACCTATCTCCTGCCCTTCTTGGACTTTCTGTCCGCAGCATGCCCGTAATAGGTCCGCGTAGGGGCAAATTCGCCCAGTTTATGTCCAACCATGTTTTCCGATATAAAAACTGGTATAAACTTCTTCCCGTTGTGCACTGCAAATGTAAATCCGACCATTTCCGGTATGATGGTTGACCTTCTGGACCATGTCTTAATCACTTTGCTGCTTCTAGACTCAATGGCTTGGTCCACCTTCTTTAAAAGGTGCCCGTCTACAAATGGTCCCTTCTTAATGGATCTAGGCATGGTTAGCTCCCGCTCTACTTATTGCGCCGCTTTACTATCAGGCTGTTGGTTGTCTTTTTCCTGTTTCTGGTCCTATACCCTTTTGTGGGTGCTCCCCAGGGAGTAACAGGATGCCGGCCGCCAGAACTCCTTCCTTCACCGCCTCCCAAGGGATGGTCGATGGGATTCATGGCAACACCGCGAACTTTGGGACGACGATTTAACCAGCGGTTACGGCCGGCCTTGCCCACGCGTATATTCTCATGCTCGATATTCCCCACTTGGCCGACAGTTGCCCGAGCAGTCTTCAATACCTTACGAGTCTCACCCGAAGGCAAACGTAAAAGGGCATACTTACCCTCTTTGGCAACCAGTTGGGCATACGTTCCTGCGGAGCGGGCAATCTTTCCCCCCGTTCCCGGAGTTATCTCAATATTGTGCAGGATAGTACCAACCGGAGTATTGGCCATGGGCATGGAGTTGCCTGGCTTAGTATCCACTTTTTCGCCGGCTTGTATCTGATCACCGACTTTCAAGCCGACAGGAGCCAAGATGTACCTTTTTTCCCCATCTTTGTATTTAACCAATGCAATGCGCGCACTCCGATTGGGATCATACTCTATGCTCGACACTTTTCCGGGCACATCAAGTTTATTGCGACGAAAATCGATAACCCTGTACTTGCGTTTAACTCCACCACCACGACGACGCGCGGTTATCCTGCCATATACATTCCTTCCGGCCTTTTTGGTCAACCCCTCGGTAAGGGTCTTTTCCGGCCTCACATCGGATACTTCGCTGAAATCGAATATAGTCTGAAATCTGCGACCCGGGGAAGTAGGTTTCAGTCTTTTTACCGGCATATCTTAAACCCCTTCAAAAAATTCAATCTTGTCGCCAGGCGCGAGGGTAACATAAGCTTTCTTGTAGCCAGGCTCCCGACCGGCGACCCGTCCGAATCTCTTGCGGGCGCGGGGCCGCACTCGGACAACATTTACATATTCAACGCCTACATTGAAAAGAGACTCTACGGCTTCTTTGACCATTACCTTATTTGCGCTCGGATGGACTGTAAAAACCACCTTGTTCTCCGCATCTTTAAGAGCGGTGGCTTTTTCCGTGATTACTGGTTTTATCAGTACCTTTGTCAAATCCATGTCTAACTCAACCTGTCCTGCAGATTTTCAGCTGCCTTTTTTTCTATTATGATTTCGCTGTGCTTCATGATCAGGTAAGTGTTCACCTTGTCCTGGGGCACTACGTCCACTCCTGGAACATTCCGCGCCGAAAGCTCGAGGACACTATATTCTTTGTCCGTTATTATCAAGGGTTTTTTTGCTTCTAAATTGTTTTTTATCCGAACAAAATTTTTGGTCTTGATCTCTTCCAGTTCCATGGAGTCTACAACTTTCAATGTGCCTTCATAAGCCCGAGCGGACAAAGCCATCTTCAAAGCATGCTTACGCACCTTTTTGTTCAGCTTGAAACTATAATCGCGCTGCTTGGGGCCATGTATCACGGATCCCCCGTTCCAAAGAGGGGACCTGTTGGAGCCTGCGCGCGCTCGGCCCGTGCCTTTCTGCCTCCACGGCTTGCTTCCCCCACCGCGGATATTGGAACGGGTTTTCACCCCAACTGTCCCTTTCCGGTTAGCGGCCAAATGAGAACGTACGGCCTGTTGCACTAGCTCCGGCTTTATTTTAACGCTGAAAACACTATCCTGGAGCTCAACTTCTTCCACTTCAACATTTTCTTGACTGTATACTTTGGTTTTCATGACCGCCTCTTATGCTTGCTTGCGCAGATAGACTATGCTGTTCTTGGGGCCAGGAACCTGACCTTTTATCAAGACCACATTATCCTCGGGCATAATTTCCACAATCTCTGCGCTACTATAGGTCACCTTGGCATTGCCCATATGTCCGGGCATTTTCTTACCCTTAAAGACCCGGGCAGGGTCCGCGCACTGTCCGATGGCACCGGTGGACCTGTGGACCTTTTCATGCCCGTGTGTTGCAGGGGAACCGCCGAAATTCCATCTCTTCATGGCGCCAGCGAAACCCTTACCCTTGGATTTCCCGGTTACCTTGACTGTTTCTCCCGCGGAAAAAATGTCTACAGTAAATGTCTGACCAGTTTCGTATTCACTACAGTCACTTACCCGAAATTCTCTGAGATAGCGGAAAAAACCAGCGCCCTGGGATTTCAAATGACCCATTTCCGGCTTATTCAATCTATGTGCGGAGACTTCCCCGTAGCCAAGCTGTAAACTATTATATCCGTCCGTATCTTCTGTGGCTTTTTTAACAACCGGGCAAGGGCCTGCCTCAACCACAGTAACCGGGACATATTTCCCATCTTGAGAAAAAACACTTGTCATTCCCAATTTTTTCCCTATCAATCCAATACCGTTTGCCATGATATCCTCACCTAAAGCTTAATTTCCACATCAACACCAGCTGGCAAGTTGAGCTTCCCCAAAGCATCCACTGTCTGTTGAGTAGGCTCCAGCAGATCAAGCATGCGCTTGTGTATGCGCATTTCGAATTGTTCTCTGGACTTCTTGTTAACGTGGACAGACTTGTTCACTGTATATTTGTGTATCTTGGTGGGCAGGGGAATTGGACCGGCAATGCTGGCACCCGTATTCCTGGCCGAATCCACGATTTCCGCGACTGCCTTGTCCAGCATGCGGTAATCGTATGCTTTCATCTTAATCCTGATGCGATCACTATTCATTGCTACCATAACTTATTTCCTACTCCACAATTTCGGAGACAACGCCGGCACCTACAGTACGACCGCCCTCGCGGATGGCAAAGCGCAGTCCTAATTCCATCGCCACTGGCACTATCAAATCAACCTCGAATGTCGTGTTGTCTCCCGGCATGATCATCTCTACATCCGAAGGCAACGTCACTACTCCGGTCACATCCGTCGTACGGAAATAAAACTGAGGACGGTATCCGCTGAAAAATGGCGTGTGCCGGCCGCCTTCCTCCTTGTTCAACACGTACACCTCGGCCTTGAACTTGCGGTGCGGCGTGATCGTACCCGGGGCGGCCAACACCTGGCCGCGCTCCACATCGTCGCGCTTGATTCCCCGCAATAGGGCACCGATATTGTCTCCAGCCTCGCCCTGATCCAATACCTTGCGGAACATCTCCACTCCGGTGCATACCGTCTTCCGGGTGTCTCGCATGCCAACTATCTCTATCTCGTTGCCTACATTTATGCGTCCGCGCTCCACTCGGCCCGTCACAACCGTGCCTCGACCCGATATGGAAAATACGTCCTCTATCGGCATCAAAAATGGCTTGTCTACATCACGCTCCGGCTCCGGAACAAAGTCATCGCAAGCCTGCAAAAGCTCCCATACGCACTTCGCTTCCTCACCGTTCGCATCATTGGTCTCCAAAGCCTTCAAAGCACTGCCGGACACTACCGGAGTATCATCCCCGGGAAATTCGTACTTGGATAAAAGCTCGCGTACCTCCAGCTCCACCAGCTCCAAAAGCTCGGGATCGTCTACCAAGTCCACCTTGTTCAAAAAGACTACTATGCTCGGCACACCTACCTGCCGAGCCAGAAGTATATGCTCCCGAGTCTGCGGCATAGGACCGTCTGTAGCGGCCACTACCAAAACAGCACCATCCATCTGGGCTGCACCAGTAATCATATTCTTTATATAGTCCGCGTGACCCGGACAGTCCACATGGGCATAGTGGCGCTTGTCAGACTCATACTCCACATGGGCGGTGGCAATCGTGATACCCCGCTCCTTCTCCTCAGGAGCCTTGTCTATCTCGTCAAACGCTACATGCGCTCCAGAACCGCTCTTGTTCAATACATTGGTCACCGCGGCAGTCAGCGTAGTCTTGCCGTGGTCTATATGACCTATCGTACCCAAGTTTACATGCGGCTTAGTCCGCTCGTACTTCGCCTTGCTCATAACCTACCCCCTAGTTCTTATTAAGAATTTCTTCCGCTATACTTGCCGGTACTTGCTCGTAGTGATTAAACTGCATCGAATATGTGGCTCGTCCCTGGGTCATGGACCTAAGCTGAGTCGCATATCCGAACATGCTGCTTAGAGGAACGTGCGCCCGGATAATTTGGGTTCCGCCCCTGGGTTCCAGACCCTGTACCTTTCCGCGGCGTCCGTTCAGGTCCCCCATCACATCGCCCAAGTATTCCTCGGGAGTCAGAACTTCCACGAACATAACTGGTTCAATCAAAGCAAGCCCTGCCTTGTGACAGGCCTCCTTGATGCACATGGAGGCGGCTATGTAAAAGGCCTGCTCGGAGGAGTCAACCTCATGATACGAGCCGAACACCAGGTTCACTTTGACGTCCACCACCGGATATCCGGCAAGCACGCCATTGAGCAAGGCATCGTAAATTCCCTTCTGTACGGCGGGTATGTACTCTTTGGGAATCACTCCGCCTACGATGGAATTGGTAAACTCGAACCCGCCCCCCGGTTCATTGGGCTCAACCTCGATGACTACATGGCCGTACTGTCCCCGTCCACCGGTCTGCTTAACGTATTTGTTTTCTTCTTTTACTGCTTTGGTAATGCTTTCCCTATAGGCGACCTTGGGCTGGCCAATATTAGCGTCCACTTTGAACTCGCGGGTCAGACGATCTACGATTATGTCCAAATGGAGTTCGCCCATACCGGAAATTAGCGTCTGGTTGGTATCCTCATCCGTTTTTACCCGGAAAGAGGGATCCTCCTTGGCCAGTTTCTGCAGCGCGGCGCTCAGGGCATCACGGTCGGACTTGGTTTTAGGTTCAATAGCCACTTCAATAACTGGTTCCGGAAACTCCATGGATTCCAAAAGAACCGGTCGGGAATCGGCACACAATGTTTCTCCGGTAGCCGTATTCTTCAAGCCAACAGCGGCAACAATATCCCCTGCGTACGCTTCCTTGATTTCTTCTCTTTTATTGGAATGCATCTTCAATAGCCTGCCTATGCGCTCCTTTTTGCCGGTGTATGCATTTATAAAAGTCATTCCGGACTCGATATATCCGGAGTAGATCCTCAGAAAGGTAAGGTGCCCTACATAGGGATCGGCTGTCAGCTTGAACGGAAGGGCACTGAAAGGTTCGTTATCGTCTGCGGGGCACTCAATGGTTTCCCCGGTCTTTGGATCTCTTCCCTGTATGGGTGGCACATCCACAGGGGAAGGGAGATACTCCACAGTAGCGTCCAATAGAGGCTGGACACCCTTGTTCTTGAAGGCGGATCCGCACAGGACAGGACAAACATTCAAATTGATTGTAGCCAGCCTGATTCCCTGGTGTAATTCCTCTGGAGTCAGATCCTCTCCCCCCAGATATTTATCCAGTAGTTCCTCGTCTTCCTCGGCCACGGCTTCAACAAGGTGTTGACGCCACTTCTCTGCCTCCTCCCGCATCTCCGATGGAATCTCCGCAAATTCATACTTCATGCCCAGGGACTGTTCATCGAAAATTATCGCCTTGTAATTAATCAAGTCCACGACACCACGGAAATTGTCTTCACTGCCTATAGGGAGCTGCAGGGGCAAGGGCTTGGCCTTGAGCCGATCCCGGATCATGTCCACGACGCGAAAAAAATCTGCCCCTACCCGATCCATCTTATTCACGAAGGCTATTCGCGGGACTTGATATCTGTCCGCCTGCCTCCATACGGTCTCGGACTGGGGTTCCACACCGCCAACGGCGCAGAAAACCGCGATGGCTCCGTCCAGTACGCGCAGGGCACGCTCTACTTCCACCGTGAAGTCCACGTGACCTGGAGTATCAATGATGTTTATCCTGGAGTCCTTCCAGAAGCACGTGGTTGCCGCCGAGGTAATGGTAATTCCTCTTTCTTGCTCCTGTTCCATCCAGTCCATTACGGCCTCTCCGTCATGGACTTCACCGATCTTGTGCGAAACACCTGTATAATAGAGAACGCGCTCGGTGGTAGTGGTTTTGCCCGCATCAATGTGGGCCATTATCCCCAGGTTCCTCTGTTTTTGTATTGCAATCTTCCGTGGCACGTTAATCTCCGAATTTTACCATCTATAATGAGCAAAAGCCTTATTCGCTTCCGCCATTCTATGGGTATCTTCCTTCTTTTTTACCGCCCCTCCGCGGCTGTTGTACGCATCCAAAAACTCGGACGCCAGCTTGGACTGTATACTCTTCTCGCCTCTCTTACGGGCGTTTATAACTAGCCAACGTATGGCCAAAGTCTCCTGGCGGGCCGGACGAACTTCCATGGGGACTTGGTAGGTTGCCCCACCAACTCGCCTGGATTTGACTTCCATTTGCGGCTTAACGTTGTCCAGAACTTGAAAAAAGGATTTTAAGGAATCCTCTCCGGTCTTGCTGGCCAACTCCTCCAGTGCCGCGTACACATACCTCTCCGCTACGCTCTTTTCGCCGTCCCGCATCAGTCTATTGACGAACTTGGAAACCAGCTTGCTTCCGTATACCGGATCAGGAAGCACTTCTCTCTTGGGAACTGGACCCTTGCGTGACATCTCTTACTCCTTGAAAACTTTATTTGGGACGCTTAGTACCATATTTGGATCTACTTTTGCGCCTATCCTGCACCCCGGATGTATCCAGGGCCCCACGGATAACTGCATACCGTACCCCGGGAAGATCCTTGACTCTTCCCCCGCGGACCAAAACCACGGAGTGTTCTTGTAAATTGTGCCCTTCACCCGGAATATAAGCGGTAACTTCCATGGAGTTGGTCAAGCGAACCCTGGCCACCTTGCGCAAAGCGGAGTTGGGCTTCTTGGGAGTCGTGGTAAACACCCGCACGCATACCCCCCTTCTCTGTGGACACTCTTGCAAAGCAGCCTTTTTCTGACTTGCCTTTACTTTTTTTCTGGATTTGCGAACCAGTTGATTTAATGTGGGCATTATTCCTCCATGCTAGACATCTTGGTGAAACCGAGGTCGTGTAGTTGATGGTGTTGTATTTGTCAAGTCCCGATTACTTACCTATTGGCTATAAAACATAGGCAATCGGTTATTCCCTTTCATCGGAATAATTATCATACTCCAACTCTTCCAGAAACTTATCCTCTTTCTCCGGCTGTTCAGGGACAACTATATCATTTTCTACATACGGCCTATAACCAGTTCCGGCCGGGATAAGTCGGCCGACGATAACATTTTCCTTCAATCCGTTAAGCTCATCGCTCTTGCAGCGCATAGAGGCCTCAGTGAGCACTTTAGTGGTTTCCTGAAAAGAAGCCGCGGAAATGAATGATTCCGTGCTCAAGGAAGCCTGAGTTATCCCCAGAACAAGAGGATCGGCAATAGCCGGTTCCTTGCCCTCGCGGATACACTTCTCGTTGGCGGCCATAAAACGGGCCTTGTCCACGTGCTCCCCTACCAAAAATCCGGTTTCACCCGGTTTATTGACATGGACCTTTTTGAGCATTTGCCGAACTATAATCTCGATGTGCTTATCGTTTATATGCACACCCTGGAAACGGTAGACTTCCTGGATCTCCTCCACAAGGTACTTGGCCAGGTACTTTTCCCCCTTGATCTTCAGGATATCGTGCAGCTCGGGATTACCTTCGGTTAGAGACTCCCCGGCCTCCACAAAGTCTCCTTCCTGTACTGTGATATGCTTCCCCTTGGGGATAAGATATTCTTTGGGATCCCCCGCTTCCGGGGTCACTATTACTTTCCTCTTACCCTTGGATTCGGGGCCGAAGGAGGCGATACCGTCGATCTCCGTGACCACAGCCTGGTCTTTGGGTTTGCGCACTTCAAAGAGTTCAGCCACTCGCGGCAGACCGCCGACAATATCCTTGGTCTTGGAAGTTTCTCTGGGTTTTCGGGCAATTACGTCCCCAGCTTCCACCTGATCCCCCTCACGGGCCATAAGGATGGCTCCAACAGGGAGGTGGAAGATCGCTTCGGAATCCGTGCCAGGTCTAGTCTGGATATTTTTCTCCTCGTCACATACGGATATGCTGGGACGATAATTTGTAGACCTGTATTCAATTATGGTCTGAGTGGCCTGGTTGGTGGTCTCGTCCACCTTTTCCTGGACGGTGCGGCCTTCTATAATATCCGAAAACTGGACGTACCCGGCCACGTCGGTAACAAAGGGTTCGTTAAACGGGTCCCACTCCGCGAGATGCTGGCCTTTTTCCACCTCTTGCTCGTGTTCAACAAATATCTTTGCTCCGGAAGGAAGGGAATATTTCTCCCGCTCCCGGCCTTGATCATCCACGATTCGCAGTTGACCGCTCTTACCCAGGACCATGGATTCATTGTTTTTATTGGTCACAGTACGAACTCGGCTGAGTACAACCCGCCCCTTGTTCTGGGCATTAATATTGGATTGCTCGATCTCCTTGGAAGCTGTCCCCCCAATGTGGAATGTACGCATGGTCAGCTGAGTGCCGGGTTCACCAATGGACTGAGCGGCAATTATGCCTACGGTCTCGCCCACATTGACCAAGTGTCCTCGGGCCAGATCCCGACCGTAACACAAAGTACACACACCCTTCGGGCTTTTGCAGGTAAGAGCCGAGCGTATGGTCACCGTGGAGATGCCTGCCTCTTCGATTCTCTCGGCCTTAATCTCGTCAATCAGGGTATTCTCAGCGGCAAGCAATTCATCGGTTTCCGGATGGAACACATCAAACATGGAAATCCGGCCCACGATCCGGTCTCGCAACCGCTCCTTTATTTCCCCGGCCTTGATCAGATGGGAGACTTCAATTCCGTCAACTGTGCCGCAATCATACTCCGAGACGACCACATCCTGGACGACGTCCACCAGACGGCGGGTAAGATATCCAGAATTGGCAGTCTTCAGAGCGGTGTCCGCCAGACCTTTCCGGGCTCCGTGCGTGGAAGTAAAGTACTCCAATACGGACAATCCCTCCCGGAAACTGGAGGTAATGGGAGTCTCAATAATCTCTCCGGAGGGCTTGGCCATGAGACCGCGTATGCCAGCCAGCTGGCGCATTTGGTCCTTATTGCCCCGTGCCCCGGAGTTGGCCATCATATAAATAGAATTCAGGCTGACATCCTCTTTTTCCTCTCCGGTTTCCGGGTTTTTGGCTATATCCGTAGACAGATCGTGCATCATCTCCGAGGATATGTCGTTGGTCGCTTTGGTCCAAACATCCACTACCTTGTTGTACTTCTCCGTGCGGGTTATTATGCCCTCGCGGTACTGTTTCTCCACTTCGCTTACATCGTTACGGGCCCCGCTAAGATAATCAGTCTTTTTCTCCGGGATCTTCAGGTCCTTGACTCCAATGGTGATTCCAGCCCGGGTGGAATATTCATAGCCCATGTCTTTCAGTTGATCGCAAAGGATCACTGTTGCCTTGGTCCCGGCATTGCGGTAGGTCTGACCAACCAGATATCCGATAGCCTTTTTGTTTAAAAGGCAATTGACTAGACTGAAGGGCACCCCTTCGGGCAAAATCTCGCCGATCATTACCCGACCGGGGGTTGTCTGGACGAGCTCTCCGTTCATACGGACTTTTATCCGGGCGTGCAGGCTTACATATCCGGCATCGTATGCCGCCACCACCTCCTCCGGCGCATAGAAAGCCTTGCCTTCACCCATTTCAAAGGAACGATCCACGGTCAGGTAGTACAGCCCCAGCACTATATCCTGAGTGGGAACAATGATCGGCTCACCATTCGCCGGAGAAAGGATATTGTTGGTGGACATAACCAGGACCCGGCATTCTATTTGGGCCTCAATGGAGAGAGGCACGTGCACGGCCATTTGGTCTCCGTCGAAGTCCGCGTTAAAAGCCGTACACACAAGGGGATGGAGCCGTATGGCTTTCCCTTCGACCAATATAGGTTCAAAAGCCTGTATCCCCAGGCGGTGCAGGGTGGGAGCACGGTTAAGGAGAATGGGGTATTCCTTGACAACCTCCTCCAATACATCCCAGACAACGATCTCTCCGCGTTCCACCATCTTCTTGGCGCTTTTTATGGTGCTCGCGTCCCCTCTTTGTTCCAGTTTGGAGTATATAAACGGCTTGAATAACTCCAGAGCCATCTGCTTGGGCAATCCGCACTGGTGCAGCTTCAAATTGGGTCCAACTACAATCACCGAACGTCCGGAATAATCCACGCGTTTTCCCAAAAGATTCTGCCGGAACCGGCCCTGTTTGCCCTTGATCATGTCTGACAAAGACTTGAGGGGACGACCGTTTGTACCGGTTATAGCCTTACCCCTGCGGCCATTGTCCAATAGAGCATCCACGGCCTCCTGGAGCATGCGTTTTTCATTGCGGATAATTATGTCCGGGGCACCAAGCTCCAACAATCTCTTCAAACGGTTATTGCGATTGATGACCCGGCGGTAAAGATCATTCAGATCCGATGTGGCGAACCTGCCTCCGTCCAGGGGTACCAAGGGCCGGAGCTCGGGAGGTATAACCGGCACAACCTTGAGAATCATCCGTTCCGGGATGTTGGTGGAGTCCAGAAAAGACTCCACCACGCGGAGCCTTTTGGCCAACTTTTTCTTCTTGGTCTGAGAACGGGTCTTGGTGGATTCCGCATGCAGATCTTCCCGCAGTTTATGTAGATCCAGCTCCGAGAAAAGCTCCAGAATCGCTTCCGCGCCCATTCCCACCTTGAACGTCTCTTCACCGAAATGATCCAAATACTGCAGGTACTGATCTTCGGTGATGATCTGCTTTTTTTCCAAGGAGGTATTGCCGGGATCCAACACTATATAAGCGTCAAAATAAAGCACCTTTTCCAGGTCGGCCATGGTCAGATCCAGCAAGGTACCAATTTTAGTTGGTTGACTCTTTACGAACCATATATGGGCCACGGGCGCAGCCAGCTCGATATGACCCATTCGTTCCCTGCGGACCTTGGAGGCGATAACCTCCACCCCGCACTTTTCGCAGACAATCCCCCTATGCTTCATGCGTTTGTACTTACCGCAATTACATTCGTAGTCCTTTACCGGACCGAATATTTTTGCACAGAACAGACCGTCTCTTTCCGGCTTAAAAGTCCGATAGTTAATAGTCTCCGGTTTTTTCACTTCTCCAAAAGACCATTCGCGGATTTTTTCCGGAGAGGCGATACGGATCTGCAGTCCTTGCAGATCCTGACTACTCAAATTGGAAGCACTGCTCTTTTGACTAAACAAATCATCGAGCGTCATATCTTAATCCCTCTTTGTGGGCTAAAATTAATTCTTGCGACTGCCTTTTTTTTCGCTAAGATAGAGTTCCACATCCAGTCCCAGCGACATAAGCTCGTTAATCAAGACATTGAACGACTCCGGGAGCCCGGATTCCAAGAAATTGTCTCCCTTTACGATTTTCTCGTACATCCGGACCCTGCCGCTTACATCATCCGACTTGACTGTCAAAAATTCCTGAAGGAGATAGCTTGCGCCGTAGGCTTCGATCGCCCAGACTTCCATCTCACCCAGACGCTGGCCTCCGAATTGGGCCTTCCCGCCCAGGGGCTGCTGGGTCACCAGAGAATACGGTCCGGTGGAACGGGCGTGGATCTTTTCATCCACTAAGTGGTGCAATTTGAGCATGTACATATTGCCCACAGTAACCCGCTCATGGAAGGCATTCCCAGTACGCCCATCGTACAAAACGGACTTGCCGTCCTCACTAAGACCTGCCCTGCGCAGCCAATTCCAGATCTCCTCCTCCTCAGCCCCATCAAATACCGGGGTCTTGGTCACGATACCCTCTTTCATCTCCCGCACGGCTGAGGAAAACTCCTCATCATCCATGCTGTCCACGAGAGCGGAGGTTTCTTCGGAATCAAAAACTTCCTTGACTTCCGCGCGGACACTTTCCATAGCCTCCCCGGACTCGAGCATCCCGGCTATCTGACTGCCCAATTCCCGCGCGGCCCAGCCAAGATGGGTCTCCATGATTTGACCTATATTCATCCGGGAAGGGACCCCCAAAGGATTAAGAACAATATCTACGGGGACCCCATTGGAAAAGAAGGGCATATCCTCTTCCGGCAAAATGTTGGAGACAACCCCCTTGTTACCATGGCGGCCCGCCATTTTGTCCCCGACGCTCAACTTACGTTTTACCGCAATATACACTTTAACCATCTTGATCACGCCGGGAGGGAGATCATCTCCCTCACTAGCCTTTTCCCGCTTCAAGTCATATGCATGCTGAATAAATTCCAGTTGCTTATTGTACTCGGAAATTATTTGGTCGACTTCCTCGTTGACCTCTTTGGAGGAAAATTTTCCAGCCAGCTTTTTTATGGGAATCACATCCAGAGTTTCCCGACTCAAGGTCTTATTGGCCTCAGCAAGCACCTCGTTCTTTTTATTCCCCATAATCGTGGAAGAAAGGCGCTTCCCGGACACCGCATTCCATAGCTTGTCCCGGATGTTTGCCGTGAGTCCGGAAATATGCTGGCTTTCCTTGCGGCTTATGCGGGCGAGTTCTGCATCCTCAATTTCTTTGGAACGTTCGTTTTTTTCACCGGATCTTCGATTGAAGACCTTCACGTTGATCACCGTTCCTTCGATCCCCGGGGGAACCTTCAGGGAGGTATTTTTAACGTCTCTGGCTTTATCCCCGAATATGGCCCTCAGCAGCCTCTCTTCCGGAGTCAATTGCGTCTCACCTTTGGGTGTAATTTTACCCACCAGGATATCTTCCGAAGCCACTTTGGCGCCAAGGCGAATAATCCCGCTGTCATCCAGGTCCTTGAGCATCTCCTCGCTTACATTGGGGATGTCCCTGGTAATCTCCTCCGGCCCCAGTTTAGTGTCCCGGGCAACTGTTTCGAATTCTTCAATATGCACGGAGGTGTATACATCTTCCTTGACCGTCCTTTCGGAAATAAGAATGGAGTCTTCGTAGTTGTAGCCACACCACGGCATAAAAGCGACCAGAAGATTTTTACCCAGGGCGAGCTCCCCGTCCAGGATACCGGCCCCGTCCGCCAGGACATCGCCCTTTTGCACCTTCTGGTTCATGGCAACCCGGGGTTTCTGTCCAAAACAGCTGTTCTGGTTTGATTTATGGAATTTTTGCAATTCATAGGAAACAACACCGCCAGTCTGGGAGTGGACATCTTCGCCCGCGTAGCCCACGACCACTCTTTCCGCATCAACATAGCGGACAACGCCATCGTCCTCGGCGAGTACACACGTACCCGAATCACGAGCAATCGTACTCTCCATACCGGTTCCCACCACCGGGAGTTCGGCCCGAAGTAGCGGAACTGCCTGACGTTGCATATTGGACCCCATAAGCGCCCGGTTAGCGTCGTCGTGCTCTAGAAAGGGTACCACAGAAGCAGATACAGAAACGATCTGGCTGGGAGAAATATCCATTAGTGTCACCTCTTTTTGAGGGACAAGTGCGAATTCTCCCTTGACCCTGGCCGCTACCAGCTCATTTATAAACCTCCCGTTTTCATCCAACGGTGCGTTGGCCTGGGCAATTATTTCTCCGGTTTCCTTGGTAGCGTCCATGTAACTTATTTCGTCAGTGACATATCCTTCGCGCACCACGCGATACGGCGTTTCAATGAATCCGAATTCATTGACTTTGGCGTAAGTGGTCAGGGAAACAATCAGACCAATATTCGGTCCCTCCGGAGTCTCGATGGGGCATATCCGACCGTAATGACTGGGGTGCACGTCCCGGACCTCGAAACCCGCCCTTTCCCTGGTCAGGCCGCCGGGACCGAGGGCGGACAAGCGGCGTTTGTGCGTGACTTCGGAAAGAGAATTTGTCTGATCCATAAACTGTGACAGCTGCGAGGTACCGAAAAACTCCCTAAGGACAGCGGTTACTGGTTTGGGATTGATCAGATCGTGGGGCATGAGTGTGGCCACTTCCTGCAGACTCATCCTTTCCTTAATGGCCCGTTCCATGCGCACCAGACCGATACGGTACTGGTTCTCCACAAGTTCGCCCACGGAACGAACCCTGCGATTGCCCAGATGATCGATATCATCGGCCGGACCAAAGGTGTCCTTGAGCCGGATCAAGTGCTTTAGAGTCTGCAGTATATCCTCATTGGTCAAGGTCCGCTTGTCCATTGTAGCATTTGTTTCCAAACGGGAATTCAACTTGTACCTACCCACAGGTGACAAATCGTAGTAGTCCGGATTGCGGAAAAGATTGTCGAAAAAGCTGGCAGCAATCTCCGGAGTCGGAGGTGAACTGGGCCGTAAGCGCTTGTAAATCTCTATCTGTGCGGTCTCCATATCCTGCACCTTGTCCAGCTGCAGGGTGTCCCGTATGGAGGAGGACACCTCTTGCCCGGAAGTGTGAAGAATCTGGACTTCACGGACATCCGCATCTTCAATAGAACTCAAAACCTCCCCGTCCAGGGCAGCGCCGGGCTGAGCTATTACCTCCCCGGTTTCGGGATTGACAAGTTCCTCCGCCAGATAGCTGGATTTGAGCTCCGATGGATTGATCTCCATGTATTCAACACCGGCCTGGACAATCTTCTTCCAAATACGCTTGTTTATTGGCCGACCGGCTTTCACCAGGATATTGCCATCGTTGTCTAATATATCCGAATAAGCTATCTCTTTGCGGAATAGGTCCGGATCAATCTTGCGAAAAACACGTTCCCCCTCGAATCTGAGTGTTTCCTTGTCGTAGAAATGATTCAAAATTTCTTCAACGCTAAGGCCCATGGCCTTGAGAAGAATGGTCACCGGCATCTTTCTGCGGCGATCGATACGGACATGCAAAATATCCTTATGGTCGAAATCAAAATCCAGCCAGGATCCACGCATGGGAATTATGCGAGAACTGTACAAAACTTTGCGGCTGCTATGACTTTTCCCAGAGTCATGCTCAAAAATTATCCCGGGAGAGCGTTGCAGCTGATTAACAATGACCCGCTCGGTTCCATTTACAATGAATGTGCCTTTGTCCGTCATTAAAGGAATGGTCCCAAAATAGATATCTTGTTCCTTAATATCACGGATGCTTCTGCTACCGGTTTCCTCATCCAAATCAAAGACAACCAAACGGACTTTAATCCGGATCGGGGCCTCGAATGTTAGGCCCTTTATAATGCACTCCTCTTCATCATACTTGGGTTCACCGAATTCGTAGTTCACGAATTCCAGTGTTGCCGATTTATTAAAATCTTCTATGGGAAATACCGAGCGAAAGACACTCTCCAGACCTTGATCTTTTCTGGTGTCCGGAGTTGCATCCATCTGCAAAAATTCCTTGTAGGAATTGATTTGCAAAGTGAGCAGGTGAGGTATTTCCAAGGGCCTCTTGATCTTGCCGAAATTCTTTACAAAACGCGCCATTTCATTCCTCTTACATGCAGGGATGTTTTTTAAGGTAGGAACTTACCATTTGGTAATTACAAAATTTGTGGTCTTCCTTGTTGACGGATTTGAGGGTTTTCATTTGACCTCAAAAGCAAGGGCAATTAGAGATATGCATACAATAGCCGATTGCACCTGCCTGAAAACAAAAAAGTATTGCCCCGGATGACAATAACCGCCATAAGCGTATAGACCAATTAAGTTACTGAAATAATTGAATAATAAAAATAGTAAAATTTTAAGAGCGCAACTATCCATTGGGAGTTGCGCTCTTAAAAACTAAACAGGTATTTGCTTTGAAGCAAATCTTTTACTTGAGTTCGACTGTTGCCCCAGCCTCTTCAAGCTGTGATTTGGCGTCGTCCGCTTGCTCCTTGGTTACTCCTTCTTTCAGCGTGGAGGGCAAATCGTCTACTTTGGCCTTGGCCTCTTTTAGCCCCAATCCGGTCAATCCGCGTACTGCCTTAATGACCGCGATCTTATTCCCTCCGACATCATTTAGGACCACATCAAATTCAGTCTGTTCTTCTTCCTCTTCCGCACCGCCTGCAGCATCACCTGCAGCAGGAGCAGCGGCAGCAACTGCGGGAGCCGCCGCGGACACTCCGAATTTATCCTCCAATTCCTTGATAAATTCGGATAGTTCCAAAACAGTCATATTGGAAATGAAATCTATTACCTGATCCTTGGTTACCTCTGACATTTAATCCTCCTTAAATCTTTGATCTTTGACTCATCCCTGTTCTTTCTGCTCTTTAATGGCATTCATTGCATAAAGCATGTTGCGTAGCAGATTGGCGAACACACCAACGAAGTTGGTAGGTACTGCGTTCATCGTGGACAGTGTTTTTCCCAGTAGCTCGTCTCTTCCAGGTAGTTTGGACAGCTCCTCAACCTGTTCAGCACTCAAAAATTTGCCTTCCAAACTCGCAAACTTGGTCTTCAAATTCTTGCTCTTGTTCTTTTTTATGTAATCGACCAGCAGTTTTGCGGGCACTACGGGATCATCATACCCGAAAGCAACACCGCAATTCTCTGCCAATTGATCACACAAACATTCGTGCTGCCCATCCTTAAGAGCAATCCGGGCCAAGGTGTTTTTTACCACCTTGTAATCGACTCCTTCATCACGCAGTTTAGTGCGCAAAGCAGTCATTTGCTCTACTGACATCCCACGAAAGTCAGTAACTACGGCAATCTTGGATTGATCCGCCTTTGTTTTCAGGCTATCTATGACTTCTGCCTTTTCTGCCCTATTCACCTCTACACCTCTCTTTGTATAATAGGCTTAGAGCCAAAGCGGTCTCGGCAGGGAATTAAGGCTGATAGCCACCTGCTGTCTCTGACTCTTTTCCTGTCTTCGGTTATTTGCCGATAATGTTGCGCATATTGCTAGAGTCTAGCTTAACTCCGGGCCCCATAGTGGTGGAAACGGCAATACCTTGAAAGTACTTGCCTTTTGCGCCGGAGGGCTTCAACTTGTGCAAAGTTTCCATAAATAGCACCAGATTATCCTTGATCTTTTCCGGGCCAAAGGAAACCTTGCCCAAGGGCGCGTGAATAACCCCAGCCTTGTCTACTCGAAATTCGACTCGGCCAGCCTTCAGTTCACCGATTGCCCCGGCAAGATCGAAAGTCACGCTCCCAGTCTTCGCGTTTGGCATTAACCCACGGGGTCCGAGTATCTTGCCTATCTTGCCCACTTGAGACATCATATCCGGAGTAGCCACCGCCTTATCGAATTCCAGCCAGCCACCCTGAATTTTCTCCACTAAATCTTCGTCTCCTACATAATCGGCTCCCGCGGACCGGGCCTCTTCCTGCTTTTCGCCCTTGCAAAAGGCTAAAACACGGACTTCCTTGCCTAGACCGTGCGGAAGTGAACATGCTCCACGCACCATCTGATCAGGATATTTGGGATTCACTCCCAAGTCTACCGCGACATCAACCGTCTCATCAAAGTTTGCAAAAGAGGATTCCAATGCAAGCTGGATTCCCTCTTGCAAATCATACCTGCTGCTGGAATCTATCCGGGCAGCCTTCACTTTATATTTCTTACCATGCTTGGGCATATACTTTCACACCCCGTCTTAATTTTCTATTTCCAGCCCCATGCTTTTGGCTGTTCCAGCTATGGATCTTACCGCAGCTTCCATATCAACTGCGGTCAAGTCCGGCATTTTGATGTTGGCAATTTCTTCCAACTGCTCTCTGCCGACTTTGCCTACCTTATCCTTCTTCGCATCACCGGACCCCTTGTCTATCTGGGCCGCTTTCCGCAAAAGCACGGAAGCCGGCGGGGTTTTGGTGATAAAAGTAAATGAGCGGTCCTGGTAAACTGTTATGATTACCGGAGTAATCATACCCTTGTCTTCCTGAGTTTTGGCATTAAACGCCTTGCAAAACTCCATTATGTTCACCCCGTGTTGGCCCAATGCCGGACCCACCGGAGGTGATGGATTGGCAGAACCCGCTGGAATCTGCAGTTTGATCTTAGCAATGACTTTTTTAGCCATATTTCAACACCACCTTAAATTGCTATATAATAAATCAGCTTTTGGTTACCTGGACAAAATCAAGTTCAACTGGTGTCTGACGCCCAAAGATGGACACTGTCACCCGCAGCTTACCCTTATCGTAATTAACTTCCTCCACTGTAGCATTGAATCCACCAAACGGGCCATCAATCACCCTCACTTCATCTCCGTGCTCAAAATGAAACTTGGGACGCGGCTGCTCATTTCTGGACTCAACTGCTTCCAGGATCCTGTCCGCCTCTTTGTCCGTAAGAGGAGTCGGACGGGTTTTGCCCCCAATAAAGCCGGTAACCTTGGGGATAGACTGGACTGCATGCCAAGTATAGTCGTCCAATACCATCTTGACCAGCACGTACCCTGGATAGAATTTCCGAGTGGAAGTCTTTTTCTGACCCTTAACGAGCTCGACGACTTTCTCCGTAGGGACGATCACGTCTTCGATCTGACCGCTTTCTTGACCTTTTCGGATCATCTCCCGAATCGTTTTTTCCACTCGCTGTTCATACCCGGAGTATGTATGAACTATATACCATCTGGCTTTCACTTCCTGCATGCAGTCACCACTTAGGACAGGACGACCTCAATAATTTTGGCCAAGGTAAAATCTGCAAGCCCGAGGAACAAAGATATTATTGCCACCAAAACGACGACCGCGATACTGGTGGTCATTGTCTCTTTACGCGAAGGCCAAGTAACTTTCTTTACTTCCACCTTGGCCTGTTCCAAGAACTCCTTGACCACTTCGTATTTGGCCTGGATGCCGTGCGAGGTCACTGTCCGGGCCTTACTGGCCTTTTTCTTTTTTGTCATAAATCAACCGTTGAAATAATTTGGCAGGCCAGGAGGGACTCGAACCCCCAGCCTTCGGATTTGGAGTCCGGTGCTCTGCCAATTCGAGCTACTGGCCTGCAAATTTTTTGCAAACTACTCTACTTGTGCTCGCGATGTTTGGTATGTCCTCCACAAAAAGGACAAAACTTACTCAGTTCGAGCTTGGAGGTAGTATTCTTTTTGTTCTTTGTAGTAGCGTAGTTTCTTCTTTTGCACTCGCTACAAGCAAGCAATATATTCACGCGCATGATTTTCTACTCCACAATTTCGGAGACAACGCCGGCACCTACAGTACGACCGCCCTCGCGGATGGCAAAGCGCAGTCCTAATTCCATCGCCACTGGCACTATCAAATCAACCTCGAATGTCGTGTTGTCTCCCGGCATGATCATCTCTACATCCGAAGGCAACGTCACTACTCCGGTCACATCCGTCGTACGGAAATAAAACTGAGGACGGTATCCGCTGAAAAATGGCGTGTGCCGGCCGCCTTCCTCCTTGTTCAACACGTACACCTCGGCCTTGAACTTGCGGTGCGGCGTGATCGTACCCGGGGCGGCCAACACCTGGCCGCGCTCCACATCGTCGCGCTTGATTCCCCGCAATAGGGCACCGATATTGTCTCCAGCCTCGCCCTGATCCAATACCTTGCGGAACATCTCCACTCCGGTGCATACCGTCTTCCGGGTGTCTCGCATGCCAACTATCTCTATCTCGTTGCCTACATTTATGCGTCCGCGCTCCACTCGGCCCGTCACAACCGTGCCTCGACCCGATATGGAAAATACGTCCTCTATCGGCATCAAAAATGGCTTGTCTACATCACGCTCCGGCTCCGGAACAAAGTCATCGCAAGCCTGCAAAAGCTCCCATACGCACTTCGCTTCCTCACCGTTCGCATCATTGGTCTCCAAAGCCTTCAAAGCACTGCCGGACACTACCGGAGTATCATCCCCGGGAAATTCGTACTTGGATAAAAGCTCGCGTACCTCCAGCTCCACCAGCTCCAAAAGCTCGGGATCGTCTACCAAGTCCACCTTGTTCAAAAAGACTACTATGCTCGGCACACCTACCTGCCGAGCCAGAAGTATATGCTCCCGAGTCTGCGGCATAGGACCGTCTGTAGCGGCCACTACCAAAACAGCACCATCCATCTGGGCTGCACCAGTAATCATATTCTTTATATAGTCCGCGTGACCCGGACAGTCCACATGGGCATAGTGGCGCTTGTCAGACTCATACTCCACATGGGCGGTGGCAATCGTGATACCCCGCTCCTTCTCCTCAGGAGCCTTGTCTATCTCGTCAAACGCTACATGCGCTCCAGAACCGCTCTTGTTCAATACATTGGTCACCGCGGCAGTCAGCGTAGTCTTGCCGTGGTCTATATGACCTATCGTACCCAAGTTTACATGCGGCTTAGTCCGCTCGTACTTCGCCTTGCTCATAACCTACCCCCTAAAAAAAATCGGTTTACCCAGTTAAGCTGTAATTAAGATATATAAACAGAGGAAGGAATTTAGTCTGGACTGACTGTGGAGCCCACGACCGGACTTGAACCGGTGACCTCTTCCTTACCAAGGAAGTGCTCCACCGACTGAGCTACGTGGGCCTCTGAATCGCCAATTGGAGCGGGAAACGGGACTCGAACCCGCAACCCTCAGCTTGGAAGGCTGATGCTCTAGCCAGATTGAGCTATTCCCGCATTAGCAATTGAGTAGTCCAGCAACAGTTCCACTGCCTCCTACTCTTTAAATGGTGGAGGAGGGAGGATTCGAACCTCCGAAGGCTTACGCCGACAGATTTACAGTCTGTTCCCTTTGGCCACTCGGGAACTCCTCCACTTGTTGCCTGGAGCTGGCGATGGGACTCGAACCCGCAACCTGCTGATTACAAATCAGCTGCTCTGCCAATTGAGCTACGCCAGCAGGGAAGAGGGTTATATATACGTTTAGAGGACAAAACGCAACCCCTTTTTTCCCTCACTGAAAAATTTTTAATTGTGGACATCCACGGCCACTTCTAGGCTCGTCTCCGCGGATCGAGACACATTATCCGCCAATTCCAATAGTGCGGTCCTAGCCGGAGAATCAGCATCTTCCATAACCAAGAGATTTCCTTGGTCACTAGCGGTAACTGCCATGGGATCTAAAGGAATAGCCCCTAGAAAGTCAAGGCCGCATTTTTCGGCCAAAGCCTCTCCTCCACCTTTTTTAAATAGCTCGATTTCTCTGTGGCAGTGCGGACAATAAAGTCCGCTCATGTTCTCGATAATTCCCAGGACATTGGCCTGGGCGTATTGCAGAAAATTTAATGCCTTGCGTACATCGGACAAGGAAACTTCCTGGGGCGTACTCACTACTATGCAAAGCGCATCTGGGATGGTCTTTAAAACGGTCATTGGCTCATCACCGGTCCCCGGGGGGGAATCTATGACCAAAAAATCCAGTTCTCCCCAATCCACATCAGATACAAACTGCCGGATTACAGAGGTTTTCATGGGACCACGCCAGAGCACTGCCTGATCCGGGTCCTTTAATAAAGACTCCATGGATACAACCGAAAGATTTTGACTGAATTGTTTGGGGATAATCAATTTACGCTCGTCAGTGTCCAGAAGCCCGGTAATGCCCAGAAGCTTAGGCACGCTCGGCCCATGTATATCCACATCTAGCAGTCCCACCCTGTTTCCCTGTGCGGCCAATGCACCGGCAAGGTTGGTGGCAACAGAACTTTTGCCCACGCCTCCCTTGCCGCTCATAACGAAAATCTTGTATTTTATACGAGATAAAGTGGAAGAGATGACTTCATCCTGAACAGCCTGGGAAGGATTACTCTTAGTATTAGCGGAGTTGCTATTTTCCGCGCCCATAACCTCATGCCTCCTATAATTACAATTTGCGCCCCGGCCTGTGCGCCTCAGATGAATTTAAGTACCACAAAACCCAGAACCACGGCAAACAAGGCCAATGTCAACACTATGTCCAAGCGCTTCTCCAGAAAGGCCCTGACTTCTTCCCCTTTCCAGCGGATCAGCCCGGCAATTATAAAAAAACGGGTTCCCCGGGATATAGCGGAAGCCAACACAAAAATGGGCCAATTTATTCGGAAAGCACCGGCTGTAAGAGTACATACCTTGTAAGGCAGGGGGGTGAGCCCGGCCAGTCCAACAGCCCAAGCATTATATTTATCATACCATTCGTGTATAAATTCGTATTTGTCCATTAGTCCATAGAATTCCAGGATAGGGAAGCCCACCCCCTGCATAAAAAAATAACCTATAAGATAGCCGACTATTCCTCCAAGCAATGAGGTCCAAAGGCAAGTCCAGGCCAAAAAAAGACTCCGCCTCCGATTTGACAAGGCCGTAGGGATCAAAAACAAATCCGGCGGAATGGGGAAAAATATAGCTTCGGTAAAGGAGACCAGCCCCAGTACTTTCACGGCTCCCTTGCGGGCGGATACCGCCCACAGCCAATCCATGCACTTCTTGGTCAAACGCAAGACAGACTACCAGCCAAACTTGCCCACAAGATCGACAAAGGCCACGCTACCCAACCTTTCCTCCTTATAGTCACCGTTATCCTCCCAAACGCGAAACAAATGCTGTCTGCGCCTGTCCAGGCCCACTGGTATAAGCAATATTCCTCCAGGGCCCAACTGCCCCAAAAGGCTGTCTGGTACCCGCGGGCCTCCGGCTGTGGCCATTATCCGGTCGAAGGGCGCGTGATCCGGCCATCCAGCGGAACCGTCATCCAATTTTAACCGGACTTCCGGATATCCACATTTTTCCAAACGCTTTCGGGCAATCCGATACAGTCGTTCAATACGTTCTACTGTATATACCTCGGCACCCATCTGGGACAGGATAGCTGCCTGATAACCGGAACCGGTACCAATTTCCAAAACTTTATGCCCCCGCTCTACCTGCAAAGTTTCGGTCATATGGGCCACAATATATGGTTGAGAAATGGTTTGCCCGTAGCCGATTGGCAATGGATGGTCCTCATAAGCCTGTCCCTGCAAAGCTTCATCCACAAACAAATGCCTGGGTACGGAAAGCATGGCCGCCAAAACTTCCGGATCTTTAACTCCTCGGGATTCGATTTGTTCCCGGACCATTCTCTCCCTGTTGCGGCGAGGATCTATTGCCAAATTCAACTCCTAAAGGTTTATCAGTGCATTCTTCGAAAAAAGGGAAAAGCAGATTCACTCCTCCAAGTCAAGGAGCGCTCTCCAATCCCGATGCCGGAAACATTTAAAGGAACGCAGTCCATGGATTGTCTCTTCGAGTTGCTTGCGGAAAAAATTCAGCAACATGCGGAACCCCGCAAAATTCCCTACCCGCAAGAAATTCAAGGTAACCTTGCGCCACATGTATGCATAGCGCATCTCCCAAAAGACCTCGCGCATTTGCCGCGAATAAGTTTGGGCGGCCTCATCCGGAGTACTCCAGCATTGGAGCACTGCATTGGAGGCATTCAAGGCAGAATAATGGGCATAAAAGACTCCCTCTCCCAACAGAGGATCGGCTAACCCCGCTGCATCTCCGCAGAGCAACACATTACCCATCCCCGGGAACGATTCAAAATCCCCATAGGGTAAAACATGTCCCCGTATTTTCTCCTCGATTCCCTCTACGCCCTGGGAATGGCAAAAGCGGGTAAAAACTCCCTTCAAATTTTGCGGGCTCTGTGCTTTTTCCGAGCCCAGGCCCAAGTACTGTGTATCGTCTTGAGGAAAAGACCATGAATAACCTCCTGGGACATTACCGAAATAGATGCAGGGATACTCGGGGAAATCGGCACTAGCGCGCTCCACCTGGACCTCTAGGGCTAGAGCGGAATGCAGGGAACAGGGAGGAGAAACCCTCCCAGCCCGGGCAAGATGGCGGCGTACCGCGCTTACAGCCCCATCCGCACCGATTATGAACCTGCCCCGAACGGTTTCTCCATTTTCCAGATATACAGTGCCCTCACGGAAATCTATATCCGTAACGGTTTGCGGGCAATATAAACGGCCACCTTCATTTTTGTACTTGTTTAGCATCAAGGCATCATATTGCTGGCGGTCCACTAGCCAAAACGGATAATCCATCCCTCCAGTCACCGGAGGGGAATCGTTCAGCCCTATTCCGTATTCATAAGTAACTAAATTCAAAACATCGTTTTCTCTGAGTTCCTGCTCATCGATATTGTATATCCGCTCCAAAACCTTTTGCGTTTTCCAGGTAAGCAGCCCCCCGCAAAGCTTAAACCGGGGGAACATTTTTCTGTCCACAATCAAAACATCAAGTCCTTTTTGGGCCAATATATATCCCGCAGTTGAACCAGAAGGCCCAGCTCCGCATATGACGACATCATAAATATGCATTTCAAACTTTCCTTGGTTTCAAATATGCTTGCGCAGTATGCAAATATAGGCCATTATAACCAAGAATGAACACTCGATACAAAGGAGGATACATTATGCTCCAGGTTAAGGATCTCATGAACACTGAGCTTTTCATCCTGAAGGAAACGGATAATCTGGCCAGTGCCCGAACTATAATGAAACTGGGGAGAGTCCGGCATATCCCTATTGTGGATGACTGGAACAATTTTATTGGCCTGGTCACCCATCGGGATATCCTTTCTGCCACCGTATCCAAGCTGGCGGATATCGATCCCGAGACTCAGAAAGAACTCGACGAGGGCATCCCGGTAATGGGAATCATGCGCACAGATCTCCAATACGCTGAGCCCCAGATGGCACTCAAAGAGGCTGCCCGAATCCTGCTAACTCATAAATACGGGTGCCTTCCTGTCCTCCAGGAAGGGAAGCTAGTGGGGATTCTGACCGAGGCCGACTTTTTGAGCTTAACCATCTCCTTAATGGAGAGCCTGGAGGAAGAAGGCTGATGCTACCTTGGGGGAGCCTTGCCAATGCCGCTACAGTAATCGCGGGAAGCTCCCTGGGCCTGCTCCTTGGAACCCGCATCCCCCCACGGGTACACCGGACAGTAATGCACGGCATAGGCCTGGCCACTTTGCTTATCGGGATGAACATGGCCCTGGAGGTCCAGGACCTTCTACTGCTAGTGCTCTCCGTCCTATCCGGGGCGCTTGTCGGAGAAGCCGTGGACCTAGAAAAATACCTGGACCGTTTGGCCACTGTTTTGAAAAACAAAATCGGTTCCCGGAGCACTACCTTCACCCATGGCCTTATTACCGCCTTTTTGATATACTGCATAGGTTCCTTGACCATTGTTGGAGCCCTTGACGAGGGATTGCGAAACGATCCCACCCTAATTTTAACCAAATCCGTCTTGGACGGTTTCACCTCCATTGCCCTTGCTTCCAGTTATGGAATAGGAGTCATGTTCTCGGCCATCCCTTTGCTTATATACCAAGGCGCAATAACCTTGCTGGCCGGCTTTTTCCAGGAAGTGTTCACCCAGCCCCTTATCTCTCAACTGACCGCCGTGGGCGGTATCCTTGTGCTGGGACTGGGTTTGAACCTTTTGGAGATAAAAGAAATAAAAATCACCAATCTACTTCCCGCACTAATCATGGTCTTTGCGCTCAGGTGGTTCCTGTAGGCATTTGCAACCGACCCTTTTACCATTAAAGAGACATCTGCAAAAAGTCCAAGTCCGGAGTTAAACGTACAGATAAAATTGCGCAACCATCTGATTTTACTTAAAAGTTAATACTTAACAACTTAAAACTGCCTGCAAAAATTTATTTTTTGCAGGCGCATCATTAAACTTGAGCCCGAGCGAAAATATTGAATCCAAAATATACAAAGTCGAAAAAAAACGAATTTTATGTACATACAATTAAACCAACAATCAATATAAAGATTGACCTGTCCAAAGATAAAACTCACCCCTCACTATACAAGGAACTATGCGGATTATTTCCCTGGATATAGTAGACAAGCCGATTTAATTAGTTCTTATCCGGAAATTCAAAAATTTCCGGATAAGAACTAATTAGCAATAAAATAGGGGGGACTCTACTTCAAATGCCCCGGGACCCGAATTTCCAGGGGCCCCAGGGCATATTGATCAGGATTATGTAGGAGAGATATAAGGCCTAGTAATTTTGCCAAATTGCGAGTTCCGGCAAGCGGTGAATTCAAAAATCCACAGTCAAAATCAGGTACCCCTCTTCTGTTTTTTACCAGCCGCCGTCTCCTTGTCCTTCCTTTTGCTTGACCGAACTCACTCCGCTAACTTTTACTTTTTTACCGGCAATCTGCACCCTGCCCTTAAGACCCAATTTATCCAACAATTTGTACATATTATTGCGCATCTTGGACTCATGTATATTGGAACGGTACCAGTATTCGTGATGGCGGTTGGTATTCATAGCATTGGATTTCGGACGATGGCTCTTGTACCCGCTAAAGCGAACTAAATAATCCTCCATCTTGCTCATTTCGTCCACGGTGAAATTGTCAAAAACCAATGTCCATTCCACAACCCTGCCACCATATCCTTTTCCCTCTTCAGGACCGGACTGATAGTTTTCCAGCTTGGCATTAAGCACATCCGCCACTTCATAGCCAATCACCTTTGCTATCTTGCCTGCGGCAGCCAGAATATTGCTCCTGTTGGCTGGCTGCTCCACAAGTTGATATTTCATTGGCTCCGCCTCGAAATTCCCCATCCGTCTTCCATCACTAACGCTAAGTAGACGCCCTGAAGCCCGTACTGTGACCCGCGTAGCCCCGGCTGAAGATTTGACACGGGGATAAAGTGAAAGGAGTACAAGCACGTCTATCCCCGTATCCTTGGCCACTCGAACCAGTTCAGCATCGCTACGTCTTCCGAGGGATTGATCATGGGTGTCCAGAGTCAATGCCGACTCATCCCGTACGTCAAATCCAGATTCAATCAATCTATTCGAGGTCGCCCGCAGAATCCTTTCAAAAACCTGATTGTCGGAAGGGATAGTGTCCGTATTTTCATCTTCGCCGACAATCATGATCCGAGGTAAGCTCGTGGCTTGCGCAAGACTGACACAAAGAACAAAAGCAATGCATGTCAGGGAGATAGCCAACATCTTTCGCATAAATTCCCCTCCTTATGGAAATTTGAGCATTATTTTCTAAAAACCAGCAGCATTTTCCCGAATAAAGACAAGTTCACGGCCATTCATCCTTTGGGCGTATTCATACCCCTTTTCCTCAAGCATGGCCTTCACCTGGCTCAGCAAATTATGTGATTTCAGGTTACTCCAGTATATAAGACGAACATTTCGTTTGCCCAAGCGATCGACCTTGTGCCGCACGTAACCCTTTAGCTGCTTCATAGCCTGCCCCAGGTCCTCTGGAGCGGGAAAATCTTTAAATGTTATCTTATAACGCATCCCGTGTCCCCTGTCCGTCTCCTTGCGCAATGTCTTTACCATTTCCTTGGCCAGATCCATAGCAGCGAAATGCACATCTTCCTTTACAGCATCCACCGCCCTGTCCTCGATCTCCGGAAGCTGACCTTTTCGAGAGATCCTTTTTTCCACACTGCGGTTCACACTTGCCAGAAGGGAATCATCGGACATCCTTATGGCCCGGAGATGAAGGGTGGGGGGAGTGCCCTGCGCAAGATTCAAAGCCACGGTTACCAAATAATCGGCTTCCAGGGCTTTTCTGTGTTTCAATATCTTTTTCGGGGTAATAACTCCGCTCAATTCAGAATTATTCTCCCGTAAAGTTTTTATGTCTACAATGCGAAAATTGAATGTTTTGGCCAAAGTCTTTTTGACTTTACCAAGCAGGCCATTAAACCTCTCCGTGGCTGTGGACACGGCATCAAACCCGGCTTCCTTGCCCACGACGAGCACTGAAGGTCTGCCCAGCATACGCATCAAAATCTCCGTAGTCTGGGCATGGTCCAATATCAATTCCTCGTCTACCTGGGCCTCAATCATCATTTTTACGCCCCCGTCCGGCGTTTTTTCCTCTTTAACAACATCATAAGAAGTCACATAGCCTTGGGCATGAGTTATCACTTCATCACTTATTAACTGGGAATTCTCCACCACGGTAGAAGAAGAAACAGTAACCCCGTAGCCTTGCTCCACGGCATTTTGGATAGCGGAGTTTAAAGCCTGTTCCCTGTTTATCCCCATTCCCTGTGCTCGAACCGCCGCATCTCCCTTTTGGGGAACGAAAATGGCAAGGACTGAAAAGATGATCGGGAACGCAACCAACCCCAAAATACGCATCGACTTTGACATGTAATATTACCCCAAGGTCAGAAAAAGATTCATTACTTCTTCGGTATTAAGCAGGGCATCTCCCAAAGCTTTACCGGTTTTGCGCATGGCTTTCTCCACTATAAGACTATTGGCCGGGTCTTTGTTTTTTTTAGAGATAGTAAATGTCCATTCCGCATTTTTTTTCTGGATAACCGCACCGTTACGTCCATCTACAATCCTAGCTTTCAGCGTAAGAGTAGCGACATCCTGACTTCCCGAGGTACGTTGCACTTTTAAACCGGGCTCGTATACCAAAAGCAGATCAAGATCATGTTCCTCTGTCAACCTGCTCAAGCCCTCTTTATCCAGGCCCCGGGATGTTTTTTTGCGTAATTCGCGCAAGGTAGACTTAAGTACGTCCGGAGAAAGGACATCAAAACTCCTTCCGGCCAGAAGTGCTTTTGTCAGCCCTTGTAATGCCGCTGAATCCGCTTTGGTCTCCCTAAGTTCAGGGCCGGCCGTACTCAGTCCTACAAGTACCGGTTCATCTCCCGCTGCTGTGCCGGGAAAAGCCAGCGACAGCAGCAGGAGCAGCAAAAGGAGATAGCCTTTGCCTAGTAGAGACTCGCCTTTTAGATTTTCATCAGAAACTAAAAAAGCCATCCTCTTCCTCGAATCCACCCCCTTCTTCAATTAATTTTTCCAGATAGCTTACTTTCGGCTCGTACAGATCATACTGCTGATAGGCTGCGCAGCTGATATTTACCAGATCCGGCAAAAAAGTCACCGACCGGCTAGTGATCAACTCCAGCCGCTTGGTCGCTATTTCCGTCGCTTTCGCTTTATTACTCACTCCCAGCTTGCTCTGGGCCTCACTTACAAAAACAGGAATAACCTTTTGGAGATTCCCGGCATTTTTGGCCATGTACGAAACATCCCAGACCGCCTTGCCCATAACTGCGGGAATTGCCCCTGTGGCCTTGCTCAAGTTACTCTCAACTATTTCCACAACTTCATAAATATTTTTAGCCAATTCCACTTTTTCCGGGGTCACTACTATGCTTTTTTGCGCTCTTTCCAAAAGATCTTTATAAGCTTGCTGGGCATTGTCCCGTTTCTTCTCCTGAACAGCAATATCCTTTTCCACCGCTTGGATCTTGTTTTTTAAATCTTTTATCTTGCCTTCACGTGAATTTTCCGAATCCTGGGAAGTCTCTTTTTCCTTTTCCAATCGCTTTTTCTTGAGCTTTAAATCGGACAGCTTCTCGCTTTGCACCCTATATTCATTCCGGGCGTCCTTGTATTTTCCTACATAACCGGCATCCAGCAAAGACACGAAGGCCTCTTCAAAACCACTATAAAGCTTTCCGCGTGCTTGTACATCACGTAGACATTCTGATGATACCGAGCTTTGTATCCAGGATTTGCCTTCATTTTTAATTACATTGTGCAAGATAACATCTTCAAGGGGGCGGGTGAATTCTGTACATTTGGAATCATTTTCCAGCTCATCCTCGACTATAACATTACGCTGGTGCATAATATTTCTAGCTATATATTCTCCCGCCTCGATTATGGGCCGTTCTTTGGCACTGTTCATGGAAGAAAGATCCGACCAGGACATCTCCCCGTAATATTTGAAGAAAGAAAAGTTATTGGCCAGTTCATCATCCATGGCATCTTTATATTTATCAGACTTACCCTCCAAGGGTAGCTTGCTCGGCCATGTTGCATTACGGGAGATGGGCATATTCAACAATATATGATTAGTGCGCAGCATGCCCGCGGTCACATCCATAAAGGCCAAATCAAGCTCCAGACCTTGTAACGGATTTTCCCCTACGCTTACATTGTTGCCCTTTACAGCAGCATTTGACCCCGCGCCGGAAGTGGCCACGGAGGACATTCCCCCCAAGCATCCTGTCAGAATTAGAGCCAAAGCGGCAATCAGAACCACTTGCAACCTAAATTTCATAACATCTCCTTTAATGATTTAGTTCTTATCCGGAAATTCTAAAAATTTCCGGGTGTAGAAATACCACGTTTTTAATTCGGAAATAATTTAGTTTATTTTACCGCCAAAACCCTCTTCGCCGTCATCCATTTTGTTTTGCATATTTTTCTGTTTGTTAAAAGCCTTCTCATACAGCCGTATACTCCTGCTCACGTCCTGCATGGCCATCTGGACGGCTTCATCGGATGATTCCTTTTTCATGTATAAAGAATAATAATGCTTTGCCTTTCGAAGGAAGCGAAGCTTTTCCTTTTGTTCCCTGCTTTGAGAAGCGAGGCACTCACTAGCCACTCCCAAATCATATACTGCCTTTGGATTATCAGGATCTTGGTCATAAATTTTAGAAGCAGTTTCCTTGGCCAGTTCACAATTCCCATTATCCAAGAAATGAGCAACATCACCCATCTTTCCGCTTCCACCTTTTATCTCCCGGTATACGGAAACTTTCTTGGGGGCGATCATCCTGATCAATCTTTTCAGGGTCCTCTCGGAAGCCTCACTGACCATTATATTTTGAGAGGGCAAGTCTTTCCCCTGCCAGACATAGGAATCCGAAAACTCTTTTACACCACATTCAATATAACTGTCTCCGGACTCTTTCTTCAAATGGGCTGCTATCCCTATGTCGATTTCCTTCCGGGTTCTGTCCCCACTTATTTCCAGCATATTTATCTGAAATTCCAAAAAATGGTGGGCGGCAACTATTTCGGCAGGCCCTTTACGGGCTCCTTCATCAATCATCTCCCGCATGGTGAAATAGGGGGTCTCCCCTAAGATGGCCTTCGCCTTTTCCGAGACAACCCTTGTGTACTCCTTCCCAACACCCGAGGCAGAATCCACCTCTACCAACACCAGGGAAACCTCCCCGCACTGTTCCCATTCCGTAAGATCTGGACGCCGCAAGGTATCTACCGTTATCCCGGTGGAGTTCGAAGTGACACAACCACCCGCGATAAATAAAAATACGCCTGCCAATAAAATTGTTGCCCAATACTCCCTTATCATTTTCCCCCCTAATCCAAGATAAAGAAATCTAATCACCACACAGGTGGAGTCCAATTTGCCTCATAAAGACAACAAACTGATCACCACTACAGACAAACCCTGTTTTTTTCAAGATGAACCCCGGTACCGGTTGCGGGCATTATGTAGAGCCTAGAGAGACCCTTTTTTATAGTCTCCCAAGCAACAGTAATTATTTATTTAGAATTAATTAATTTTACTAACATGTAGCACTGGGCCTCATGTCTGTCAATTTGCCTAGTTGGTTTTATGTATCCAATGCCCGTAAGAGCTCTTCAGCCCCCTGTCCACACCGGGGCAAGCTCGGTGCAGACAGGAGGAGGGAAGGATATCAATCTTTGAATTTCCGGATAAGGACTTCCTAACACGCTTAATGTCAGCCAAGTCCATGCTCATTTTTGCCCCCTCCGGAACCAGCCGTTCATATCTTGGAGACAATCTTGGTGCCATTTTTGTGCAAGGATGTCAAGGCTGCCTCTGGTGCGAACATTCCCTTGAAACCGGCTGCAAAGGGCTTTACAACAAGATAAAATTTAACGAAGATATACAAAGTCTCGTTGTCCCGGATGGAGGAAAATTCCTCCTTGCTAGCCGAAAATATGCTGCCACTTCTTTGCCCTGGCATCCTTTCTGTTTTCTGCACCCTATTATAAAATATCAAACTCTTTAGAAAGCCATATGTCAAAACGCTTTACCTACGAACGTGCCGAAACTCTCGGAGAAATCTCCCCAAAAGACAAATGGATGACACTTTTGGCTGTGGGCTTGAGCATACTAATGGGCACCATTGACATGAGTATAGTCAATGTTGCCTTGCCCATACTCGTGGAAAAACTGGACACCAATTTTTCCACAGTCCAATGGGTTGTCTTGGGGTATGTGCTTATAAACACTTCCTTGATGCTCATCGTAGCCAGATTGGGAGACATCCATGACAAAAAACTATTGTACATGCTTGGCCTGTCCGTATTCACAATAGGCTCTTTTTTCTGTGGTTTTTCCCCAAATATCTATTGGTTGATCGCTTTCAGAGTCCTACAGGGGTTGGGAGGTGTATTCCTCCAAGCTTTGGGAATGGCCCTTGTAGTCGAGGTATTCCCCCTGCACGAACGTGGCCGGGCCTTGGGGCTCATGGGCGGCATGGTATCAGTGGGGTTGGCTTCCGGACCGGCTCTGGGGGGAATCATTATCGGCGGACTGGGTTGGAGTTGGATTTTTTGGGTTAACATCCCCATAGGCATGCTTGCCTTGCTTACCCTTGGCAGGTTCGTTCCTTCCACTAATTTCCGCCATAAAGGAAAAGGTTTCGACCTCACTGGAGCAATGACCATGATGATAGTCTTGGTCTGCTACGCGCTGGCCATGACCACTGGCCAGGACAAAGGATTTGACAAGACCCTGATACAGGTTCTGCTTTTGGCTTCAGGCATAGGTAGCATTTTATTCCTGCTTCTGGAAAAAAACAGACCCCAGCCAATGGTGGATCTAACTCTGTTTCACAACCTTTTGTTCGCATTGGGCATATTCTTGAGTTTCACCACTTTCATCCTTCTCGGGGGGACAATGTTCATCCTGCCTTTTTTCCTCAAATACGTGCAAAACTACTCTACGCATATCGTGGGACTTTTGCTTATGGTGGTCCCCATAGGCGAAGGTGTCATCTCCCCACTTGCCGGATGGCTGGCTGACCGCTGGAAACCGGTGGGCATACGACTTCTCGGCAGCGTGGTCATCATGTTCGGATGTTTTTCTGTAAGCACCCTGCAGCTAGACACCTCCGTATGGGGATACATTCTGCGGACTTTCCCCCTGGGTCTGGGGGTGGGGGCATTTCAGGCCACCAATAACACGGCCGTTATGGGGGCTGTTCCCCAAAAGCGTTTGGGAATAGCCTCCGGTTTACTGGCCCTGTCCAGAAACCTGGGAGTGACCACCGGGGTCCCCCTGGTAGGTAGCCTCTTCACTGCTTTTACTCTGGCCATGACCGGTACAAAATCAATGGATATACGCTCCGCAACTCCTCCGGCCATCAGTGCCGCTTTCAATACTACATTTTTCTGGTTGGGTATCTTTATGTGCCTTCCCGTCATAGTAGGGGGAGGGTGTCTCTGGTACGCTTGCATTAACCAAGGCACCGATGAGGAAACTACCAAGAAAAATAGCTAGGGAGAAAGCCCAAGAGGAAGACTGCTAAAATCCTTAGTCCAGGACAAAGACTGAGAAACTTCCTCATCATCATGCCTGCGATTGATGCTGGCGAAACAAAATCTCTTCCAACCTTCAACGCCAAAAGCTTTAGTCCTCGGAAGAGAAGCGCAAGCTCCTCTTATACCCGAATTCCCAGTCATGAGGCGCCTGCAAAAAATATATTTTTGCAGGCAGTGTTAAGTTTTAAGTTGAA
>CAYNNQ010000012.1:0-61375 GCA_964398785.1 uncultured Desulfovibrionales bacterium
TTGGATATACGCATGCCCAAGGTGGACGGCGTGCGCGTTTTGGAAAAAATCAAGTCGGAACCGGAGCTGCGCAAGCTCCCGGTGGTGATGATCACTACCACGGATGACCCCCGGGAGGTGGAGAACTGTCATGAGCTGGGGTGCAACAATTATATTACCAAGCCGATCGATTACGATAATTTTGTAAGTACAGTGCGCAATCTGGGCTTGTTTCTATCTGTAGTCCAGGTACCTAATCTGCAAGAGGAGGAATAATAATGGAGGGTTCTTCCCTAAATTCGTATTTGGATTCGCCGGATACGGAAGGTTCCGCCGCCCATGTACTGATTGTGGATGACGACGAGGGTTTGAATAATCTGGCCCGGAAATCCCTCAAAAGGAATGGATTTGAAGCAAGCGGTGTCTTTAGTGGAGCTCAGGCTTTGGAGGTGTTTCCCTCCGCGCCTTTTTATACAGCCTTGCTAGTGGATCAGAAACTGCCGGACATGAAAGGCACCGAGCTTATCCAGGCCTTGCATGACAAGGATTGGAAGCCGCCTTTTGTGGCCATGACCGGCCACGGGGATGAAAATGTGGCCGTGGAAATGATGAAGCTGGGTGCCCGGGATTATCTGGTCAAGGGCTTTGACCTTACCGATATCCTTCCGGAGATATTCACCCGCGTTTTTCGGGAAATGCATACAGAGAGGCGCCTTGCCCGGGCCGAAGAAGCCCTGCGCCAGAGCGAAGGGGACAAGACCATTATCCTGGAGAGCATGTCCGATCTTTTGGTTTTCTATGAGTCCCCGGAGCTTAGGATCAAGTGGACGAACCGGGCGGCCGGGGATTCCGTGGGCCGGGAGCCGGAAGGACTTATCGGCTGTTTTTGTTACCAGATATGGGGCCAAAGGGAAGACCCGTGTCCCGGTTGTCCTGTTTTGGAATGTTTTGAAAGCGGGTGTTCCGTATCCAAAAAGGAACAGAGGACTCCGGATGGACGAGTCTGGGAAATACTGGCCTATCCGGCCCATAATCAAGAGGGGGGGCTGCAGGGGGTGGTCGAGGTCACCCGAGAGATAACCGAAGAGAAAAGAAAGGAATCCGCTCTGCAGGATGCGGAAATTGAAAAACAGACCATTCTGGATCACCAGCTGGACAATATCCTTTTATTGAATCCCGATTTTAAAATCATGTGGGCCAACAAAGCGGCAAGTGATTTTGCAGAACTTTCCGTTGCGGAGATGCAGGGAAGATACTGTTTTGAATTTTATAATTCCCTAAAAGAGCCGTGTTCGGATTGCCCGGTTGTTGAGACTTTTAATAACGGGGAGATTCGGGACAGGGAGATCCAAACCCCGGATGGACACACCTGGGAAATTAGCGTTTGCCCCATTCGGGATAATACCGGGCACATAACCCACGCGCTTGTTGTGGGCAAGGATGTTACGGAACAAAAATTAAACGAGGAGCGATTGCTCGAAGCCAAGGAGGCTGCGGAAGCGGCCAGCAGGACCAAGACCGCCTTTCTGGCCAACATGAGCCATGAACTGCGTACCCCGATGAATGGCCTGATGGGCATGCTCCAGCTTTTGGAAGGAAGCTCCCTGGATGAGGAACAACAGGATTACGTGACCACGGCCCTTCAGTCCGGGAACCGCCTGGTCAACCTGTTGAGCGATATCCTGGATGTATCCCGTGTAGAGGCCGGGCAGATAAATCTCAAGCACAGGTCATTCGATTTTCCGGAGTTGATGCGTACAGTGGAACAACTTTTCCAGCCCGCCTGTGAGCAGAAAAAAATAGAATTGCATTTCCACACTGATTCCGCAATTCCCAGAAATCTTATAGGGGATCCTTCCCGCTTGCAGCAGGTCCTTAATAACCTGGTGGGCAACGCGGTCAAATATACGCAGAGAGGCCATGTGGAAGTCCAGGCGTGTCCACTTACTCCACAGCAAAACGGAATACTGAGGATCTTTTTTTCCGTGTCGGACACTGGAATGGGTATCGAGGATGATAAGTTGAGTTATCTTTTCCAGCCGTTTACCCAAGCGGATGAGGGATATACCCGGAAATTTGAGGGTGCGGGGCTGGGTCTGACCATCGTGCACAGGCTGGTGGACATGATGGGCGGTAGTATTTCCGTGTCCAGCGAAGTGGATACTGGCACTGTCTTTTATTTTTCTCTTCCCTTTGAATCCACGGAAAGGGAAGAAACCGGGGAAAAAGTAACTCCCGAAGGCGAAGACATTCATGAAGTTTCCCCCAAAGTGCTCTTGGCCGAGGATGACCGTATAAATCAGATGAGTACAGTAAAGGTTCTGGAAAAAAACAACTGTAAAGTGCGTGCTGTGGAAACGGGTAAAGATGCTTTAAAGGAACTTGGCAAAAACGAATTCGATCTGGTCTTGATGGACATCCAGATGCCGGTAATGGACGGTGTGCAAGCCACTCAAGCCATCCGCCGGGGCGAGGCCGGGGAACAAAACAAGAATATTCCCATAATCGCGATTACCGCCTATGCCATGGAGGGAGACAAAGAGACCTTTCTGGAATCCGGAATGAACGACTACCTGGCCAAGCCGGTGGGGATGAACAGTCTGATGGAGATGTTAAGGAAGGTTTTGCAGGGTGCCCGTAACTAGTTCTTACCCGGAAATTCAAAAACTTCCGGGTTTAGAAATATCACGTTATCCAATTCGGAAATGATATTTTTTCCTGTTTAACAAGGAAATTAAGTAATTTTGAGCGAGCGTATCTCAATACGTGATCGAATAATTACGAAAATTAACAAAGTTAAAATGGAAAAGGGCCATTTCCGGACGGAAACTAACTAATCCAGCAAGCTTTATAAACTGATCAGTTAAGAGTTTTATGTTTTAGGACGCAACTGCAAATAGTCGAAAGCCTGGAGTTAAATGCATGGATTAAATTCTGTAACATTTTGATTTTACTAAGAACTTAACACTCTCAACTTAACACTTAACAATTTATAACTGCCTGCGAAAACATTTTTTGCAGGTGCGTCATAATTGTCCAGGAAGAGCTATGAGTAAGAAAATCAAGGTCATGGCCGTGGATGATTCCGCTTTGGTTCGCCAGACCATGCAGGATATTCTTTCCGCAGACCCGGATATAGAATTTATTGGTGCCGCTGCTGATCCTTATGCGGCCGCGGAAAAGATGAAACACCGCGCTCCGGACGTACTTGTGCTGGATGTGGAAATGCCCCGCATGGACGGGATTACCTTCTTGGGCAAGATTATGTCCCAGCATCCCATTCCGGTGATTATCTGTTCCACGCTTACCCAGGAGGGGGCGGAAACCACCCTTAAAGCCATGGAATACGGGGCGGTGGAGATAATCCAAAAGCCCAAGGTGGGCACCAAAAAATTCCTGCACGAGTCCAAAGTACTTTTAATAGATGCAGTCAAAGCCGCGGCCAAGGTGAAAGTGGAAAAGATCCGTGGTCTGCAGCCCATGCGCACGGAAAAAAAGCTTTCCGCAGATGCGGTGATTCCCTCGGCAAAGAGCAGGGCCATGGCAGAAACCACGGAGAAAGTGGTCCTTATCGGAGCCTCCACCGGGGGCACGGAAGCTTTGCAGAAATATCTGTTGCGCATGCCCGTGGATGCTCCGGCCACGGTTATTGTCCAGCACATGCCGGAGATGTTTACCGCGGCTTTTGCCCAGCGGCTGGATGCGGTTTGCGAGATGGAGATCAGGGAAGCCCGGGACAGAGATGTGCTTTTGCGCGGAAGGGTACTTATAGCCCCGGGCAACAGGCATCTGATGCTTAAAAGAAGCGGGGCCAAATACTATGTCCAGATAAAAGATGGGCCTTTGGTTTCCCGGCATCGGCCTTCAGTGGATGTGCTTTTTCGTTCCGGGGCCCGGTATGCCGGCAAAAATATAGTGGCGGTTATTATGACCGGCATGGGCGATGATGGGGCGCAGGGAATGCAGGAACTCCACAATGCCGGGGCTTACTGTATAGCCCAGGATGAAAAGAGCAGTGTGGTTTTCGGGATGCCCCAGGAGGCTATCAAGCTGGATGCTGTAGATGAAGTGGTCTCTCTGGACAATATGCCGGAAAGTGTCTTGAAAAACGCGTAGAAGTCGTTAATTGTGGATGTCAATAAGTTAATTTGACCCAAATCGAGCGATTCTCAATAGTCATTGGGCCCGAAGCGAAGCAAACTCGGGGAATTAAAACAAGAATGCCACGTACCTTTTAGGCGCTAGCAATGATGGACATTTCAATGGCTTGCGTTGAAAGTATTTCAATTTAGGTCCATGTTTAATACCCGGTTTAAGCGACTCTCGGGGTACGAGCGTTCGCCTGCATACCGTTGTTTGCATTCCGGTTTTTTTACCACGAAGGACACGAAGGGGAAGAACAAAGGGCTTCCTGCATTCTTCTTGTCCTTCGTGCTTTTCGTGGTGAAATCCGTCCGGGGTCCCCCGTGCGAACAAGGAAATTGAGTAATTATGAGCGAGCCTATCTTAATACATGAGCGAATAATTACGAAAATTGACGCCGTTAAAATGGAAAATGGCCATTTCCGGATGGAAACTAGATCAATTCCAGATCCTTTAAAGTGTGCATTAGTTTCTGGTTGTCGTAGGGTTTGGTCAGGTAGGCGTTCGCTCCGCCTTCATAATAAGCCTGGACCACATTTTTGGGATCATCCAGTGCGGTAGTCATAATTATCTTGATACCGTCCTTTTCCTTGATCCCCCTTTCTTTTTCCATGCTTCGGATCTTTTGCAAAGCCTCCTGCCCGTCCACATTGGGCATCATTATATCCAGGAGAATGAAATCATACGGTTCGTTTTCTTCCCAGGTCATGTTGCAGGCGTCGATGGCCTCCTGACCGTCTACGGCTACATGGCATTCCGCATACGGAGACAGGGCCTTTTGCAAAACTTTGCGACTGACGAAATCGTCCTCGACAATTAAGCATTTCATAAGTATACTTTCTCCTACATGTTTGGATGTAATAATCAAAATTTGTCATAAAATGTAAGTTAGTAGTAAACCCAATGGATGATACAGTCAAGACAATACAAGACTATTTGCACCGTTACTTGCCCGAATTGGACAAGTTGGGAGAGGAGGCCGCCGGAATCGTTGGGGACAAGGAAGGGGACTTCCTTTCTCTGGGCAAGGCCATGCAGGATGTAAAGCGGAAATGCGAGGCATGTCAGGAGACAGTGATCAATCTTACCGATACCTTGAGCGGAGACCGGATGGGAGATGCCTCATCCCGGATGAAGCAGGAATTCGGAACCATGCGGGATATATTCTCCCGCGGGAAGTTTACTGAGGTAATTGACGAATTGGGATCGCAAAAGGAGAGGATCTCCGCTCTGGTGGCCTCGGAAAAGGAGTTCAAGAAGATAGTCAAACGTTTGGGGATGTTGGCCATATCCACGAGGATAGAAAGCGCCAGGCTGGGAGAAGAAGGCCGTGATTTTGGTGCATTGGTTGTTGATGTGGAAGGTTTGTCCGGGAAAATTGTTCAGGATGCGAACAAGATCAAGGATTCCGGAGGTAAATTGAATGAAAAGCTGGATACTGTCCTGCAGGAGACCAGAGATATTGATGCCAGCCGGGAGAGTCTGGTCCAGAATCTATTTTCCGGTGTACAAAAGAATCTGGAACAGATGGAGAATACCCGTCTGGAGAGCCTGACTATGGCGGAAGAGATGCGGGACACGACCAAATCCGTGGCCGAAGATGTGAGCGCGATTGTATCTTCCATGCAGTTCCAGGACATTACCCGGCAGCAGTTGGAACACGTGCAGTATGTACTCCGGAACTCCGGTGAGGAGGTATCATCGTCTCTGGCAAGCGACCCGGATGAGGATACTTACAAGGAACTGTTGGCGTATGTGGGAGATGTATGCCAATTACAGGCCAGTCAAATGCGTAATTCGCATAATGAATTGGACAAGGCCTTTTCCGTATTAAGGGACAAGTTTACTTCTATTGAGCAACAGATACAAAATATTGCCGAAAGGATACCCAGCGGACAGGAGGAAAGTGAAAAAGGTAGCCAAGACCGGAGCATGGTTAGCAGGATAGTGGCCGGTCTGCAACAGATCGCGAAGGATATACGCCTCACCGGTGATCAGAATAAACGGATTACTTCCCTTATGGGGGAGATGCACGAAAATATGTCCGAAATCGAGGGGTTTGTAGAGGAAATCGAGGAGGTGGGATCCGAAGTGGAACTCCTGGCTCTGAATGCCAGCGTCAAGGCCGCTCATACAGGTGAAAACGGACGGGCTCTGGGAGTAATAGCGGTTTCCATCCAGCAACTTTCCTACGAGGCCCGTGATCAAGGTTCCTCTATCGTGGATATACTGCAAAAGAGCCTACAAGCCTCCACACAGATGACGGAAAATACAAAAAAGGCATTTGATCTACAGGAAATATCTGAAGTGGATGAGAGATTGCACAGTCTTATGTCTGATATGCAAAAGATGGATAAACAGGCAGGAGGACTGCAAGCGGATATATACAATTATACCCGGGAAATGCTGGAATTGATTCAGACTGTACTCCAGGTCCTGGATAGAAGCAGGGAAATATTGTCCGATCTGGAAAAAATATATGGGAAATTGGAGGAAATATCCTCATCTACCAAGAAGATTGTATCCTCCGGGATTGAAAAGGATAATCCACGTTTACAAAGACTCCTTTCTCAGTATACGATGGAAAGTGAGAGAATGGTCCATAATATGCTTTCCGGTCTGGAAAGAATCGGGGAGGAGCCAGCCGAGGAGCATGAGGGGGGTGAAGGCGAGGAGGATTGGGACAATGTGGAACTTTTTTGAAGCCAAAGTTTCGGTCCAGAGTTTTCTAATCACCGCCAAAAGGTGATTTTTTATCAGTCTGCAAGAAATATATTTTTGCAGGCAGGTTTAAGTGGTTAAGTAAAATCAGAGGGTTGCAGGACTTGATCTGTACATTTAATTCCAGCCTTTGACTTTTTGCAGTTGCGTCTGCCTAAAAATTAAATTTAGTATTGATAAATCATTGCCTTTATTATTCTGTATATACGGGCTCCATAGTTTTTTAATCCCGAAAATGGCGGTAAGATCACACGGAGGTGTGCATGCTGGAATACAAGACTGAAGATACTAAAGAAAGGGTTAACGTGTCTTTGTCCGGAAATGCGACTGTGGAAAACGGGGATGAGCTGAAAACCATGTTTGTGGAGGTTTTGCAGAAGGGAAAGGATATCCTGGTGGATACACGCAATCTGGACAGGTTCGATCTTTGCCTGGTGCAGTCCTGTTTGGCCGCGAAAAAAAGCGCTGAAGCGCAGGGATTTGAAGTTGCATGGGAAGGAGAGGATCTGACGGAATACATGGCCAGGATCGGCTATTCCGGTCCAGGCAAAAGTGAGTAGGAAGGGCGGGAGCAAATTGGTCTCCTGGACACAGCAAGATCAAAGATCCAAAAACAAGATCGTGTACCCATAAAGTCTAGGTAGTTCTTATCCGGAAATTCAAAAATTTCCGGGTTTAGAAATATCACGTTTTTAATTCGGAAATGATATTTTTCCTGTTTAACAAGGAAACTGAGTAATTAGGAGCGAGCGTATCTTAATACGTGATCGAATAATTACGAAAATTAACAAAGTTAAAATGGAAAAGGGCCATTTCCGGATGGAGACTAGGTTTAGTATTGAGTATTGCCATTTCCAGAAGGAGTATATATGTCCAAAAAAATTATGACTGTGGATGACTCGGCCAGTGTACGTCAGATGGTGGCTTTTACTTTAAAGGAAGAGGGATTTGAAGTGGTCGAGGCGGAGGACGGCAAGGACGGTATGTCCAAACTGGAAAACAGTCCGGTGGATATGATTGTGACTGACCTGAACATGCCCAATATGGACGGCATTGAATTCATAAAAAATGTCCGCGCTAAATCAGAAATGAAATTCATTCCCATTGTGATGCTGACTACCGAATCCCAGGCGGAAAAAAAGGATGAAGGCAAGAAGGCCGGGGCAACGGGATGGATTGTCAAGCCTTTCAAGCCGGAACAGCTGATGTCGGTAGTCAAAAAGGTTTTGAAGTAGTTTCTGTCCAGACGTAAGTAGTAAAAAGGCGAAGGCTAGAGTTAAATCTACAGATCAGAGTCTGCAATCCTTTGATCTTACTTAAAACCTAACACCTAACCACTTAAAACTTAAAACTGCCTGTAAAAACATATTTTTGCAGGCCTATCTGTCCAACCGTACGGAGGTAGATATGTCCTCATCTCAGGATAAGGGAATGCAGGCGTTCCGCGAAGAAGCGCTGGAACTCCTGGATGATCTGGAGAGTTCCCTGCTGGAACTGGAAAACAATCCCGAGGACGAAGATGTGGTCAACCGTGTCTTCCGGGCCATGCATACCATCAAGGGCTCCGGAGCCATGTTCGGCTACGATGATATTTCCACTTTTACCCACGAAGTGGAGACAGTTTTCGATCTGGTCCGGGAAGGCCGGATAAAGGTGGACTCCGAACTGATCAACCTGACATTTGCCGCCCGGGATTTGATCCTTTCCATGCTCAACGGAGAGGAAGAAAGTGGAGAAAAGGCCCAGGATATCGTCAGTTCCATGCGCAAAAAATCCGGGAGCGGGGAGGAGAAGGAAAAAGAAGCTCCGGAGACGGAAGAGAAAAAAAAACATATCCCCAAGGCCGAAGACAGGATTTACCGTATTCGTTATACCCCGGCCCGGGAAGTATTTCTGAGTGGTTCCGATCCGGTCTCCCTCTTGGATGAATTGTATGATCTGGGGGAATGCCGGTTGCTCATGTATGAGCACGTCCCGGAGCTGGAAAACTTCAACCCGGATATGTGCTATCTTTCCTGGGATATAATACTTACCACGGATCAAGGGCTGGAAGCGGTCCAGGATGTGTTTATATTTGTCGAGGAAGATGAGGTAAGTATCCAGGAGATCTCCGAAGAAGAGGAAGGCGAGGAGTATAAGAAAATCGGTGAGATCCTGGTAGAGAGAGGGGACATTACCCACGAGGAGGTGCAGACCATACTGCAGTCCCAGAAGCCTTTGGGCAGGATGCTTATAGAGGCCGGGGTGCTGAGTGAACAGCAAATCCAGATGGCCCTGGAGGAACAAAAGATTGGCCGGGAACTGGGCAAGACTCGGCAGCAGAAATCCGAGGCCTCCACCGCCTCCGCCTCCGCCAATATCAGGGTCTCTGCGGATAAGCTGGATCACCTGGTGGATTTGGCCGGACAGCTGGTTATTATTCAATCTCGGCTGAGCCAAGAGGCCTCTCAAAATGGGGGACAGACTCTGGGGAATATCGCCGAGGAACTGGAGCGCTTGAGTGACGAGATGCGGGACAGTACACTGGGTATCCGGATGTTACCCATAGGAACCACCTTCGGCAAGTTTCGTAGATTGGTCCGGGATCTTTCCCAGGAACTGGGAAAAAAGATAGAACTTGAGACCGAGGGCGCGGAGACCGAACTGGACAAGACGGTAATCGAGAAGCTGAACGACCCTCTGGTCCATCTCTTACGCAACAGCATCGACCACGGCATTGAGTCTCCTGAAGAGCGCTTGGCTGCAGGCAAGCCAGACCACGGGACCATCAACCTTTCCGCCTCTCAGTCCGCGGGGAACGTGATTATCGAGATCACTGACGACGGTAAGGGGATGGATCCGGAAAAATTCAAGGAGAGGGCGGTTGCCCTGGGATTTGTCAATTCCATGCAGGAGTTGACCGATTCGGAGGCCTTTGATCTTATTTTCCAGGCCGGTTTTTCCATGGCAGAACAGGTAAGCGATGTCTCCGGCCGTGGAGTAGGCATGGACGTGGTCAAAAGGAATATCGAGGCCCTGCGGGGTAGAATAAGCATAGACAGCCAGCCTGGACAGGGGACGACCATGTCCGTGAAACTCCCCTTGACTTTGGCTATAATAGACGGCCTCCAGGTCCAGGTGGACGAGGAATTCTATATCCTACCGCTTTCCATAGTGGAGGAATGCGTGGAAATATTCGACCGCGGGGAGAATTACAGGGGAAAGGATGTGGTTCAGGTAAGAGAGGAATTGATTCCCTTTATTGCCCTTAGGCGGTGTTTTGGTATAAATGGGGACATGCCCGGTATTGAGCAGGTGGTAATAACCAACACCGAGGCGGGCAGAGTGGGGGTGGTCGTGGATAATGTAATCGGTCAGCAGCAAACGGTCATAAAGAGCCTGGGCAAAATGTACAGGGATGTGCCCGGAATATCCGGAGCGACGATCAAAGGTGACGGCTCCATGGCCCTTATACTGGATATAGCCCATCTTATCAGGAATACCCAGGAGAAGGTTGCGTAGTGACTACCAATAATGCCCAGCAAAAAGCCTATCAAAAAAACCGGGATATGACTTCCCGGGAATTTAAGGAATTGAAAGAGTTTATCGAGTCGGAGCTGGGCATCCGGATTACCGAGGGCAAAAAAGGGATGCTCCAGGCCCGCCTGCAGAAAAGATTGCGGGCACTGCAGATGAACAATTTCAGCCAGTACCGGGATTACCTTTTCAGTTTGAAGGGTATGGAAGTGGAGATGCCCCACTTCATGAACGTGGTTACCACTAATACCACGGAATTCTTTCGGGAGGCCAAGCATTTCGATTTCATGAAGGACACGGTATTGCCGGAATGGTTGCAGAAACACGCTGCAAATCGCGAGCTGTCCTTGTGGAGCTGTGGATGTTCCACCGGAGAAGAACCATACACCCTGGCCATTGTCTGTTCAGAGTTTTTTCAGTCCAGACCGCAGGATTCCTTTAATATTTTGGGTACGGACGTGAGTTCGGATGTTCTGCAAAAGTCGAGCCGGGCTATATATGAGGACGAAAAGTTGTCCAAGGTTTCCCTGAATTTGAAACGCAAATATTTCCTGCGCAGTAAGGACCGCAAAAAAGGATTGGTCCGTGTGGCTCCGGAACTCCGTTCCCTGGTTCGGTTTCGCCAACTGAACATGATGGATTCTTTTGATTTCCGGGAAACTTTTTATGTGGTCTTTTGCCGCAATCTATTGATCTATTTCGAACGTCCCAACCAGGAACATATCCTGCGCAAAATCTGCCGCTTTTTAATGAATGGCGGATATCTCTTCGTGGGCCATTCCGAAAGCCTTACGGGAATGAATCTGCCCTTGAAACAAGTAGCTCCCTCGGTTTACAAATCATTGCACTGATCCTGTATTTCCCCTAGTATATTTTCCATCCGGAAATGGCCCTTTTCCATTTTAACTTTGTTAATTTTCGTGATTATTCGATCACGTATTAAGATACACTCGCTTTTAATTACTTGATTTCCTTGTTAAACAGGAAAAAAATATCATTTCCGAATTGGGAACGTGATATTTCTAAACCCGGAAATTTTTGAATTTCCGGATAAGAACTAGCTAGCCCATAATTTGGGGAACTGAGCCAAGTTGTTCGGAATCTTCATCTGCCTCATACCTGTCCCGGATCGGCGCCCGGGATGACGGATCAGGTATCCAAGTAACGACAACAATTGATCGGCTCATAACAATCCATTAAAAACCTTTAAATTCAATTGGTTCAGCATTGTTTGCGGGGCGTTAACAATAAGATTTTGCACTGATTTATGTGCGGCCCCCTATGCGCTGTGTCTAAAAACCATTGACATTTTGCCTGGTTGTCGCTTCCAAACTATCGGGGATCCAAGTCCGTTTAGCATAGTTCTCAAATTCATGCGTGGGAGAAAACATGGTCGAATTCACGGATTACGAACACCTGGACTGGATCTATCTGCATATCGGAGACGGGGGTATATTTGACGGCTCCTGCATGGTCCAGACCGTTTTGGGGTCATGTGTTTCGGTTATGCTTATTTGCCCAAAACATGAAATATCCGGGACCTTTCATGCCATGCTCGCGGATAACCGACTCCATGAAAAAAGAGACAGGAATTATTCCGTATACAAATATGTCAATTCCGCAATAGGATGTTTACTGGAACAATTCGCGGAAAAAGACATATCCCCCAGGCAATTGCGAGCGAAAGTGTTCGGCGGGGCGGATCAAATCGGCATGCGTAGCATTGGGACAGGGGAAAGCAATGTGCAGATGGCTTACAGATGTCTTCAGGAAAAGCGCATAAGCATTCTTGCCCAAGATGTGGGCGGAAACCAGGGCCGGAAGCTCATCTTTAATCCAAAAAGCGGGGAAGTATGGCTTAGGAGACTTGCCAACTCTTTTTATTCGTAATTTTTGTATGTAATTTCCAAGTCCTGAAGTCTTTGAATTTCCGGATAAGGAGCATATGGTTTTGGGAAATGGTGTAAAATCGTATGGATATTAATACCGGCTCGCAAGAAGCAAAAACATCATACTATTATGGGATATAAGCCCTGCTACACCGCCTATCGTAAATTTATCGTCCTCTTTGCTCAACTGGGTGTTTTTTTTATTGTAAGCATTGTTTTTTCTTGCCGGCCAACGCCCCTTTATGCCTCGGGCCCTCCTGATGATCCCATACTGCGTATAAACAGCGAAATGCATACTGCCATGATTAAAAGGCTTGATGCCGACCGACAATCCCACACCCTGTTGACCTCCTCCAATGATAAAACCCTCCGGCTCTGGAATCTTAATAGCGGCGATCTGGAGAATACTCTGAGGATCCCTATTGACCGGGGCAACGACGGCCGGATTTATGCCTGCGCCCTGTCCCCGGACGGGGAAACAGTTGCGGCAGGCGGATGGACCGGGTTTAACTGGTCCGGTAAACACAGTATCTATCTCCTTGATCCTTCCAGTGGCCGAATCAAACACCGTATTTCCGGCCTCCCCAATGTAATTTTCCATCTGAGCTTTTCTCCCCAGGGTCGCTATTTGGCAGTTACCCTGGGCAGGGACAGGGGCATCCGTATCTACCGGACTTCTGACTGGTCATTGCTTGCAAGGGATTCGGATTACGGTGCTAACAGCTACTGGGCGGACTTTGGGCCCCAAGGGCGGCTGGCAACTGTATCATATGACGGTTATGTACGATTGTATAATAAGGATTTCGATCTCTTGGCAAAAGAAAAAGTACCGGGGGGAGACAAACCCTTCTCTTGCGCTTTTTCCCCGGATGGAAAGCGTCTGGCGGTTGGTTTTGTGGACTCCACTCGGGTAAACGTGGTTTCCGGTCGGGATCTAAAATTCCTTTATTCCCCGAATAGCAAAGGGATAGAGAACGGCAATCTCGCCAGTGTAGCCTGGTCCGCTAATGGAGACACAGTTTATGCAGGAGGAACGCATCAAAACGGTTCGGGTTGCCCGATATTTACCTGGAAAAAACAGGGTCGGGGGAAACGGACAATTCTCTCTACTTCTAAGGACACGGTTATAGATATACTTACTCTTAAAAACGGGGAAGTGATTTACGGATCCTGTAATCCCGCCTGGGGTGTTATCGACTCCGGTACGAAAAGGATCTGTAAGCAACCGGCCATACCGAACTACCGTGGACCGAATGAGAAAGATTTCCTAGTTTCCAGAGATGGAAAAACTGTATCTTTTGGCTTTGATTATGGATATAAACAGCCAGTAGTTTTTTCAGTAGAAAAGCGCGGTTTTTCTTCAGGCGGAAACGATGTCCAAATGGACCCTCCTTTGCTGGAAACTGGAAGTATTCAGGTAAGCGGTTGGGAGAATACTGCACATCCGAGGTTGAATGGTCAAAAACTGCATCTCCAGGATTATGAAACATCCCGAAGTCTTGCTGTAGCTCCGGAAGGAGACCGTTTTGTCCTGGGGACCCAATGGCATGTTTACTGCTTCAACGAAAAAGGGAAGCGACTCTGGAAAAAGCCGGTACGAGAGGCCTGGGCAGTAAATATAGCCCGGGATAAAAACGTGGTCTTGGCCTCACTAGGAGATGGTACTGTCCGATGGTACAGGCTCGAGGACGGGAAACAGCTCCTGGCCCTGTTTCCATATGCAAACGGGGAAGATTGGGTAATGTGGACTCCTCAGGGGTATTACGCCGCATCTCCCGAGGGGGACGAATTGATAGGTTGGCATAAAAACCGGGGGCCAGATAAAGCACCGGATTTTTTCCCTGTATCCAGGTTTCGTTCCGCCTATTATCGCCCGGATGTCCCCCGGAATGTTTTGAATACTCTGGATATTGACCAGGCATTGAAACAGGCCAACAAACAGGCCGGGCACAAGAAGAAAAAGGTGTCGGTGGAGAAGATGCTGCCACCGGTGGTGGATATCCTTTCTCCTCGGAACGAAGCGGATTTTAGCAGTCCACGCATCACTTTGGAATATCGTGTTCGCGCTCCAAACAAGGAAAAGATAACCGGAATCAGGTTTATGGTCGACGGGAGACCGGTAAAAAGACAAAAAAGGAGTATACAGGTCGCCCAAAAACCAGGCAGTATCCACAGTGCCCAAATATATTTGCCGGAAAGGGACTGCAAGGTCTCGGTCATAGCCAAAAATCGTTATTCGGCCTCAACTCCCGCTAGTATTGATTTGAACTGGAACGGCAAGAAAAAGGCCGGGAGGGATGAATTCGTTGCCAAGCCCAAGCTTTATCTGCTTTCCATAGGTATAAGCAATTACAAGAAAGATAACCTGGAGCTAAGATATGCTGCTCAGGATGCCAGGGATGTAGCCGGAATTCTGGAAAAGCAGGAAGGGAGAATTTATCGCGATGTTGAATCCAGGGTCCTTGCCAATGCCGGATGGGGTAGTATCCTGGATGGCCTGGAGTGGCTGGAAAAGGAAGTGACCAGCAATGACGTGGCCGCCGTTTTTTTAGCCGGCCATGGTTATAATGATCGGGACGGGGACTATTATTTTCTTCCGGCCAATGCCGAACCGGACAAACTGCGCAGGACATGCATTCCCTATTCCATGATAAAAGATGTGGTCTCGGGGCTGCCCGGAAAGACCCTTTGTTTCGTGGACACATGCTATTCAGGCAATGTATTTGGGAATAGGCGCAGAAGTGGAATGAATAATATTAACCGTATAGTAAATGACCTGTCTTCTGCAGAAAATGGCGTCGTAGTCTTTGCTTCCTCTACAGGGGAACAGTTCTCTGTAGAGGATAAAGCATGGAAAAACGGGGCTTTTACCGAGGCCTTGGTCGAGGGCCTTTCCGGCCGGGCGGATTATACCGGCAAGAACACGATTACCATAAACGAACTGGATCTGTATTTGGCGGAAAGGGTTAAGGAATTGACAGAGGGCAAACAGACCCCCACTACAGCCAAGCCGGAAACTGTTCCGGATTTTCCCATAGCTGTTCTTAACTAGTTCTTATCCGGAAATTCAAAAATTTCCGGATTTAGAGATATCTGTTGACCGGTATAGATATCAGGGCGTGGTGCGCAGTGTACAGGATGACTCATAGAATTGTCCCTGTACTGAATTGTTGGAGGCAGCTTTCGGCCGGATAGAGCGCAGTTTATGCCCCAAGTCCTCGAGGTTCCCACGGAATTTCCCCAACCCGGAGCCAATATCCTGTAGCTCCACCTGTCCTAGGGGATGGTCCGAAGCGTAAACAATTATTTTTTCTTTGCCCAAAGGAGGGGAAACCTTGAGAGTAAATTGGTCCTTTTTGCTGGGTATAACATAGGTCTTTCCTCCCTTAAAATAATTGTCCCGCCGGTAGGCATTGGGCAGTAGCTGAATCAAATCCCCATTTTTGTTTTTGTTTATCACCACACCGTACCAGTCCCGGTTACCCCGCAGATGCACCTGTATTTCTTCTCCTCGGGAATACCGGGATTTATCCGTCCATATATCTACTGTAAGAGGAGAGTGCTCTTGGGGAAGAGCTTCTTTTTCTTTCTTTGTTTCCGGATGCAGCAGGTATTGGACCTCGGCCTTAATCCAGACATGATAACGGGATCCGTCTTCAATACCCAGATCCTTTTGTTCTAATATCTTGACCGCCCCTTCCGCTCCACTTTTGACCAAATCATATTGGACAGTGCTGTTTTCCACTTTTGTCATTGATTTTATATGCGTCCTGGCCGCTTCCAGGGCCTGGCGTTTCGCCTGAGCAAAAGCCTGGGATCTTATTTCGGAAATAGTCTTTTCTTCGGAGAGATAAACATAGGCGTCTAGTTCATGTATTGAGGAACGTTTTTCTTTTTCACCATGGGCAATTACGGGGAAAAAAAGCGCAACTACGAGGATAAGCGTGAAAATTCTCTTTTGCATAAGCAATCCGGGGTGGTCTCGCCTGTAAAAAAATTGTTTTTGCAGGCAGTGTTAAGTTGAAAGTTGTAAGTGGTTAATTAAAATCAGAGACTTGCAAGATTTAATCTATGCGGTTAACTCCAGAATTCGATTTTTTGTGGTTGCCTCTTTAAATTAAGCGCTTATCGGGAGATGTTTTTTTTCAAACAGACCTTTACTTCAAAATCTATAAAATATATGACGGAACCTAGCCTTTGGGGCTATGCTTTGATTACTTATGTGGTTCATGCATGCCTTCAGGCTCCAGTAATAGTTGGAAAATATCACTATTTTTCTTATTAAAATTTCTGTTCTTTCGTCAAGGCTGGACGTTAAGAAGCGCCAGCAAGAATTTCGTTTTTGCAGGCAGTTTTAAGTTTTAACTAAAAATTAGAGATTTGCAGATTTAATCTATGCGTTTAACTCCAGCCTTCGATTTTTTGCACTAGCGTCCGTTAAAAGGAAAAGACTTTTAATCAGGTTTAACCTATCCCAATAAAATGATCCCGTCCGGAGTGATATGAGTTCTAAGCAAAGGATACAGATTGTTTTTTTCCGTTATAAGATATCCATCATTATATTGACTTTATTTTTTTTAATACCTGTCTTCGGCCAGACCGAAAAAATCCCCAATATCTCTTCCAATCAAACTTCAAAGGAAATATCCCAGTTTGTCTTTGCGCTAGTGGATAGCTCCGGGAGCATGAAAAAAAATGATCCCGATAAGTTACGAATTCAAGCTATCCAGATGATGCTCGATACCATGAGCCCGGACACCGGCTTTGCCCTGGTTGACTTCGATTCGAAAAACAAAGTGCTCTCTCGGCCCTTAAGGATTGGTTCTTTCAATAGTAAAATCAGAAAACGTCTTCGGGAGAAGGTTCAAAAGATCGATGCTGCTGGAAGCACCAATATAGCAAGCGCTCTGAAAAAGGCAGCCAAACTAAAGAAAAAAGATCTTAAAAAGACCTCGATTGTGTTACTAACAGACGGACGGGATAAGGATTGGAAAGGAGATGCGGGAATGATTCCGGAAAATACTCCTGTACATACCATAGCCCTTTCCAAGGAGGCGGACCGAAGGGCGCTCAGCAAATTAAGCGCATCTACAGGCGGAATTGCGGATATTGCCCGCTCGGCCCGGGATTTACCGAGGATTGTCAGTAAACTTTTTGGGCAGGCTTCCGGGGAAGAAGTCTTGGCGACATATGAAGGAGTAATCCAGCAAGGGGAAAAAATCAGTTATGATCTGTATATAGGGGACTCTACAGGCAGAATTCAGGTCCAGCTTTCCTGGCCAGGAAGCGACATTGATCTGGCCTTGGTAGATCCAGACGGGGCGGTCCACAGTATTGAAGATGCCGTTTCCCAGGGATACGGCAAAGAGACCGCTAACTATGATGTTATCCGGCTGAACAACCCTGATCCGGGCAAATGGGAAATGCAATTATCCGGGAAGGATGTATCCGCACAAGGCGAGCCCTACACTACTAGGGTGTCCAGCCAGGGCGGCAATATTGAGACCAGTTGGGAAACCGATGTAGTAGTCCCTGAAGCCGGGGAGGAATTTAGCGTGGATATAGTTTCTAAAAATAATACAGTGGAGTGGGAAAAAGCACAATATTCGGTAAAGGGTCCATCCGGAAAATCCCAAAACGAAACTGTTTCCATGAGTAGTGTAGCCCAGATATTGGGAGGCTCCGAAGGGCAGAGGGCAGCCAGTATCCGGCCAGAAAATCCGGGATTGTATCGGGTCCGGGTGACTGTTTTTGGTCAAACACAAGACAAGAACAGAATAATGCGTTCCTTTGACCGTACTTTCGAAGTGGCTCCCCAAGGCAGCGGCATCCAGTATCCCCATGGAATTAAACCTTTTATTCGAAGACGCAGGTAGTTTGTTTGGCTCTATGACACAGCGTGTGGATCTTTTATATTTTCCCCCGTCTGACTTTTTTGGATGCTTTTAACGAGTTTTTATCCGGAAATGGCCCTTTTCCATGTTAACGGCCTCAATTTTCGTAATTATTTGATCACGTATTGAGATACGCTCGCTCATAATTACTTAATTTCCTTTTTAAACAGAAAAAAACTCATTTCCGAATTGGGAACGTGATATTTCTAAACCCGGAAATTTTTTAAATTTCCGGATAAGAACTTTTTAAGGAAAAGGGGGTTCGTGTGTTACAATTAGAGTTTAAACAGGAAAATATATCCAGTCTGGACTTGAATCAACAGACCCGGATTTCTATCGGCAGGGACAAATCCAACGATGTGATCCTTGAAAATCCCAATGTTTCCGGAGTCCATGCCGAAATAAGAATCGAGGGTAGTGGCTGTTTTGTTCTGGACTTGGGCAGCACGAACGGGACCTTTGTCAATGGAAGCAAAGTCCAGGGTCGTCAGGAAATCAAAGCTTGGGATAAAATAAACTTCGCCCAGATTGAGGCTGAGGTTGTGGATACGGAAAGATCCCGCCCCACACAGTTGAGTCAAGCTGTACAAACTGGAGAACCGGGAAATTCCGGGAAGGAATCCACCCCTCAGTGGACATTGGAAGGCTTTTCCGGAAAATTTAAAGGCAAGTCCTATCCAATTAAGGGTAAAATGACTGTTGGCAGGGAGCAATCGTGCGATATCTGTATTGATAGCAAAATGATCTCCAAAAAACACGCGGAAATATCCCCTGGTGATGGAGTCTTGGAGCTCAAGGATTTGGGCAGTACAAACGGAACCTTTGTTAACGGGACCAGGGTTCAGGCTACCTTTTTAAAGTCAGGAGACAGACTAAGCTTCGATCAGGAAATGTTTTGGGTCAAGGGAAAGGACAGAGACGAGGACAAAACCCAAGTGCGAGAGGCCTTGTCTGCAGACGCTACTCGAACTCGGTCCGCGGTCGGTTCCAATAAAGAGACAAAGGCCGCGGTATCCGGAGCACCCAGTGCCTCAGGCCAGTCCAGATTAGTGGTTCAGAAAGGGAAAGCGGGCAAAAAAAGTTTTTATTTGACCAAACAGAGCATGGTCCTTGGACGCAGTTCCGAATGCGATATATGCATTGCTGAAGATACAGTTTCCTCCCGGCATGCCAATCTGGGTTATACAGCAAATGGATGGGAAATCGAGGATCTTGGCTCCAGCAATGGCATCTATATTAACGGAAAGAAAATAAGTTCGAAGATACTTGTTCCTGGAGACAAGATCACTGTTGGCCGCATTGAGTTGCATTTCGAGGATACGCCTAAAGGGGCACAAAGCACTACCCGCCATGTATCTTCCTTACAGAACGAAGCTTCCGGATCTTCTACCCAGATGAATACCGGTCCAATAATTACAGGTCCCCGGGAAAAGGACGCCCAGGAAAAAAAGGCATCTTCGGGCAGGAACAAATTGCCTGGTTGGGCCTATGCCTTGATCGGATTCGGTGCAGTACTCTTGGCTTTGGGGATTATTTTATATTTAAGGAATTTTTATTTTGTCGGGTCCAACATGGTCGAAGCCAAGCTGCAGGGCAGTAAGATCTGGTCCCAGCAACTGCCCGGCAAGAGAGAAGCCCCTTCTACTCCGGCTTTGGCCGATATAAACAATGATGATTTTCTGGATGTGATCATTCCGGATTCAAGCGGTTTTGTCTTGGCCCTGGACGGAGAAAAGGGAAAAATGATTTTCCAGGCCGAAGTAAGCAACAGGATCATGGCCCCTGTAAATTTTGGAGACCTTAGCGGGGATGGGGGTTCGGATGTCCTGGTCTGCAGCAACACGGGCATAGTTTCCGCATTGAATGGTCAGGGGCAGTTTCTATGGCAATCTTCGGAAGAGCTTGGTTTAGGATCAATAATAAACAGCCCTTTGTTGAGTAACCTAAACAAGGATTCCATTCAGGATGTAATTGTTCCTACCTCCGAAAAGGGTCTGGTGGCTCTGGATGGATCGCGGGGGTGGGAAATCTGGAATACTGCAGAAATGTGTCGGGGAGAAATGATAACATCCCCTGTAAAAGCCGATTTGAACGCAGACGGCGTGAATGATTTTGTAGGGGTAACCAAGGCAGGAGAAGTACTTGCCGTAACCTCGGAAGGGGAAAAGGTCTGGCAGCTCTGGAAGACGGATCTGGAAAAAATTTATTATGCTTCGCCTTTGTATATCCCTGCTGATAGTGGCGGTTTGATGGTGGTGGCCACGGACAAATCCGGTATTTTAGCCCTCAAGGCCAAGAATGGCAGAAGGGCCTGGATTTCGGATATTTCGCAACGTTTTTTTGCCAGCCCCATTGGAGTTGATGCCAATGGAGATGACTTTCAGGACGTGGTGGCTGTGTCCCAAAACGGCAATATTTATGTCTTGAACGGAAAAAACGGGGATTTGATCTGGAAACAATCCCCGGGGGTAGAAGTCCAGGCCACTCCCGCTGTTTATGACGTGAATGATGACGGACTCAAGGACCTTGTTTTGCCGGATACCGCTGGCAATATTCGGGTTATAGATATGCAGCGGGGGAGAACGATTCTGGAGTTGGATGTACCCGGTAGCGATGGCTTCGTGGCTTCTCCGGTTATGGGAGATGTTAACAACGACGGTTTGATGGATATTGTGGTGGCTTCTCAAAATGGCCGAATCGCGGCTTATGGTATAAACCGCAGGGCGAAAAAAGGTCATGCCTTTTGGCCACGGTTTTTAGGGAACTATCAGCACGCAATGGAATAGAAAGGAGTAAATCTTGCGCAAGGTTTATATACTCATTTTGGTATTGCTTGGGGCAATAAGCTGCTCCAGTAGCGGTACCTTAAATATTAGGACCGCTCCTCCCGGGAAAAGAGTAGTTATTGAAGAGACAGGAAGTGTCGTTGGGCATAAACAAAGCGTGAAACTGCCTCCGGGCAATTATACCCTTAAAGGGGCAAACCGGACAGTCCCGGCAAAAAAAGTTCAGGTAACAGTGGATCGCTCTGTGGAAAAAGCAGTGACTGTGCCTGTAGGCCCACCCAGGACACAGTTGAAGGTCCTGACCAATCCGGAGGATGATAAAGTAATAGATTTGGGGCCGGCATATACCGAAGTTTCCATAACCACTTCCCCTTCAGGTGCAGTTGTTTCCCTTGATAAGGAAGAAAGGGGACAAGCCCCGCTAACCGTGGATTTGGAGAAGGGAAAGCACACGGTAAGAGTCAATAAAAATGGATATCATGCGGTGGAAAAAGAAATTGAAATCAAAAGTAGTAACTCCAGGGAAATAACCCTGGAGTTGAAAAAAATAATTACTGAGAAGGGAGTAAGCATCACCCCCAATCCGTCTGATGCCCAAGTCTTTTTTCAGGGCGAACCAAGAGGCAGGGGGAAGATAGATTTGGGTACCGTCCCTTTGGGGACCTATAAAGTTAAAGGGATTAAGGAATTGAGTCCTGTACTCCGTTTCTATGGGAAGACTGGATTCAAAGTACAAGATACGCCCGGGAAAAAGGAAGTAGAGCTGAAACTGAAGGAAAAACAACTTTATTACCAGGGAAAATGGCAGAATTACAGAAAAGCAATTTCCCGTGAAAAGGAAAATTACCATCGACAAAAAGTAGCCAATCCTGTTGGGGTCAAAGTGGAGTTAAATAACTCCACAAGGGGGATGCTGGGCAAAGTGGATTCTTTAGCCAGAAAATTGCATACCTTGATGCGGGTGGGCGATAGAATCAAGTTTATACAAGAAGATAAAACCTGGTTGGTATGGAAACGCCGGGAGGGAATGAATCCCATCTTTAAGGCACCGCTCCGGGCCTGCCTGGAGAATAAATCCTATCTCCAGCCTTGGGAAAGGAGTCCAAACAAGGTCAAATGGGTAAATACGCGCTCTAAAAATTATATTCTGGCGGGTATTGCTTTTTCCCTGCACCGGGCAAGGGCAGCTCACCCTTTGCTGTTTTTGAGCGACGGACAATTCCGGGGAAATGGTTTGAAATTGGAAAGAAGCAAATCCGATGGTGAAATTACTGTCTTGGCCATGCAAGGAAAAAAGTTGCAGATTTCCAGTGCCCGATTTCAAGAATTTGGCGATTTGCTATTTGCCCAGCTTCCGGCCTCCGGGAAGAACGTCAAGATATCCTGGAAAAAACCACCCCAGAGTCTGCTTTGTATTTCGGATAAATCCGGTTTGGTCCATAATCTGCCTGGAGGGAAAAAACTACTCATGAATGAAAAAGAATTATTATCTCTAGTTTCAAAAGCGGAGGTCAAGAAAGTATACAGATATTCGCATGGACCGGATTACCAAGGCTGGCAGAAAAAAGTTTTTGAAGCAGCCGGGCCACTCGCCGATCAGATGGATTTAGCCCAAGGCCAGATAGGGCCTCAGAAAAAGCCGGGCCAATACCGCAGAACCTGGATTGTAAAATATGTGCGCAATAATGATATGATTCAACGCCAAACCGGTATTGTATATAATGTCCAGGACAAGAAAAAGGACTTTTCCGGAGAGATATTTATAAGGCGTGATAAATCCAGCTCCCGTCCAAAATCCGATCCCGGCGAATAAGACCCTTGAGAATATGGAGTAAGAAGAGAAACATATATGGATCCGGTTGAATATGGATATATAACCACCACCGGGATGCAGCGGGACCATAATGAGGACTGTGTAGGGGCCTTCCCCGAGCTTGGTTTATGGGTGGTGGCAGACGGCATGGGAGGGCACGAAGGCGGGGAAATAGCCTCGGAGCTGGCGGTAAATACCATCAAGGAGTTTGTAAGTGAGGGAGGTCCTCTAGAGCAGGCCATACAAAAAGCCCATACAGAGATAATAGAGGCTGCCCAGGAGGGGAAGGGCAACAGGGGAATGGGGAGTACCGTTGTGGCCCTGCGGCTTAACGGGACGGATTATGAAATCGCCTGGGTAGGGGATAGCCGGGCATATCTTTTCAATGCTGCTTTAAGGCAGCTTACTCGCGATCATTCTTATGTCCAGGAACTCTTGGATTCAGGAGCCATAACCCCGGAAGAGGCCCAAGTCCATCCCCAAAAAAATATTATTTCTCGGGCATTGGGGGCACAGAGTCCGCGAGAGTTGCAAGTGGATTCTATACAAGGCCGTTTGTGCAAAGGGCAAAAAATACTGCTTTGCAGTGACGGACTGACCGGAGAAGTGGAGAAAGACCGGATAGCGGATATATTGCAGCAAGAAGGTACAGATCAGGAGCTTGCCGAGCAGCTGGTACAAACTGCAAATAGTAATGGTGGGAGAGACAATACAAGTGTTGTCCTGTGTTCCGCACCGCCGGACGCTCCTCCACCGGATACTACGAAAAAAATTACTCAGCCGGTTAATGTTGGGGATTTACAAGGTGCAAGCGGGGATAAAAGGAAAAGAAAAATATTTATCACCCTTTTCTTAATTCTTTTTCTGGGGGCAACGGTTTTGTTCTGGCAACTGAATCTTTTCCAGGAGGGGGAAGATCCGGGAAAAAGTGGCGGTGTCCATGGTAGATCGGAAGTTTCTTCCAAAAAAAAATGCGAATGGGGTTCTTTCTTCCAAGGGGGCCACAAACAGGACTACTCCAGCGGAAGAAAACGAAGACCCACTGGAGAAACTACAGGGTCTGCAAACAAAAGAAGCAGACAAAAGATCCGAACCGGAAAATGCCTCATCCGGAAGTAACAGGATTTCCGGCAGCGACTTTCGATATCAGCCCAAGAATACAGCGCCTTCGCGGACAGGTGCTCCGGAAAAGGACTTCAGGCAGGGACAGAACAAATAGGGGAATTTGGAGATAGTATGATTGAGCCGGGGATGGTTCTGGATAAGTACAGTATAGAGGAAAAGATAGGTTCCGGGGGAATGGCCGATGTATATCTGGCCCAGGATACAGTTATGCAGCGGCGGGTGGTGCTGAAGGTCCTGCCGCCGGAGTTCGTCCGGGACCAGGAAAGGGTGGCCCGGTTCACCAAGGAAGTCAGGAATTCGGCCGGTCTGCAGCATCCACATATTGTAACTGTTTATGATGTTGGTCAGGCAGAAGGGTACTATTACTATACCATGTCCTATTTGCCGAACGGGGATCTAAAAGAAAAGATTGCAAATGGGATGGAGATCCCCGATGCCTTGAGTGTTCTCAAGCAGATGGCCCAGGCTTTGTCCTATGCCCACGGCAAGGGATTCGTGCACCGGGACATCAAGACGGAGAACATACTTTTTGACGACGAGGACCGGGCGGTTCTTACGGATTTCGGCATAGCCAAGGCCATGGGGTCCGGCACCCGGATGACGGCCACGGGCATGAGTATCGGCACCCCGCACTACATGAGCCCGGAGCAGGCCCGGGGGAGGGATGTGGACGGCAGAAGCGATTTGTATAGCCTGGGGGTAATACTTTTTGAGATGCTTACCGGGGAGGTGCCCTATCAGGCCGAGGATACTTTTGCTGTTAGCCATATGCATGTAAACGATCCCGTGCCGACCCTTCCGGAGCATTTGTCCAGATACCAGCCCCTTATATATGGATTAATGGCCAAGGACCCGGAAAGCCGTTTCAGTACTCCGGATGCATTGTTGAAGGCCCTGAACCATTTGGAGCTCGGAGAGGAGCCGGAGCTTTCAGGGAAAACAGTCCAAAAGCCTGCCGTTAAGGGAAAAAAAGGTATTGCTCGGAAAATGGGCCCCCTTGGCTGGACTCTGGGCGGGGCTGCCGCCGCGTTAATAGTGGCGGGGCTTGTCTATTTTCTTATGTCCCCGGACAACAAGCTTCCACCAGGTAGCGGAGGAGGGCCCATTGCCAAAAAGACTCCGAAGGGGAAGAAAACTTCCCCGGGCAAGGACATTAGTTCCGGCCAGGCAATCTTGCGTCTTTCCACCAACCCGGAAGGAGCTCGGGTATTTCTTGAGGGCAATGAATTGGGTAAGACTCCTTTGTTCAGGGATGACCTGCCCTCCGGTGATTATATTTTGAAGATAGACAAAAAATATTACCTACCGGAAAAAATGGATATTTCCCTGAAAGATAATGAAGTGAGGAAAAAAGAATTTGATCTGGATAAAGGGCAGGGCAAAATTACTGTTTTGAGTAATCCGCAGGAGGCGAAGGTCTATCTGGACGGCAAATATGAAAAGGGCCGGACTCCCTTGACCCTGGAGGGAGTGGAGGCAGGAGAGCATCTGGTTAGAGTGCAAAAGGACCACTATTATCCAGAAGACAAAAAGATAGCCGTACATATAGATGAGACTTCCCGGATGGATGTGAGCCTCAAGGGAGGTGATCTGGTTGAATACAAAAATAAGTGGATAAAACCGAACAAGGCAGTGAATAATTTGTTGTCTGCTGCCCGAAAGGATATCCGGGCGGATCGGCTGACCAGTCCGAAAGGAAGAAACGCCCTGGAGAAATATGCACGAGTCTTGGACTTGGAGCCTGGCAACAAGGAGGCAGAGAAAGGCAAGCAAGATATTGTGGAGAGATATATCCGGATGAGCAAAGATGCCTTGGATAAAGGCGATCTGAATCAGGCGGGAAGATATTTGAAAAATGCAGCCAAGGTGGGGAAGAAGCAGGATTCCATCCAGGAAATGGAAAATAGACTGGCAGAAGTGAGAAAGAAAAGAAAAAATAGGGTGCACAACTTATTGGCAGAGGCCAAAAAAGATTTCCAGGCCAATCGACTGACCACTCCCGAGGGTAACAATGCTCTGGACAAGTACGAGCAGGTGTTGGAGATAGACCCGGACAATAGCAATGCAGAGCAGGGAAAGAAAAAAATAGTCCAGAAGTATCTGGATTTAGCCAAAGAGGCGATAGAGGACTACAAAGTTGACCAGGCCAAGGAGTACGTGGATAAAGCCAGACAGGTAGGTGTGTTAAAAAGCGAGATAGACAGGGTTGCTTCCAATATTCGTGCTCCTCAGCCCGGTGATACCTGGACCGAGCCGGTAACCGGTATGGAGTTCGTCTGGGTTGAGGGGGGATGTTACCAGATGGGCACGGAGGGCGGAGACCATAATGAGGACCCGGCACATGAAGTCTGTGTGGATGGATTTTGGATGGCTAAATACGAGGTGACCTTGAATCAATACCGGGAATATTTGCAGTCCAGTAAAATTACAAAAGGAGTAGACTGGGATGACCCTGATTGTCCTATTGAAAAGGAAGATTCCTATCCCCTTTCCGGTAATGAGTTCAGCGAAAAAAAGAATCAGCCCATGATTGAGGTGAATTGGGAAGGGGCCCGTGCCTTTGCCCAGTGGTTATCCCGCGAGTCGGGAAAGGATTTTAGTCTGCCCACTGAGGCGGAGTGGGAATATGCCGCTCGTAGCAGAGGCAAGAGGCAAGAATTTTCCGGAGATGATGATGTTGACGACGTAGCCTGGTACGGCGAGGATTGGGATAATGACAATACCCATGAAGTGGGCGGCAAAGACCCCAACGGTCTGGGGATCTATGATATGTCCGGCAATGTCTGGGAATGGTGCCGGGATGTGTATGATGCCGGGGGATATTCCCGGCATTCCAAGATAAACCCTGTAGTTACTTCTGAGGGCTCTAAACGCGTCCATCGCGGAGGAGGATGGAGCAGCGATGACTCCAACTCCGTACGTACTTATAACCGCTACGGACATGAGCCCGATTTTACGAATAAAGATCTAGGCTTCCGGTTATGCATACACCAGTCCGGTGATACAAGTAACAGATGACAGCTGGACGGGGAAACTGCAAATAAGAAAATCCGGTTTAATTTTATAACTCTCTGATTTTACTGAAAACTTAATACTTAACAACTTAAAACGCCTGCAAAAACATATTTTTTGCAGGCCTATCTTTGAAGTGGATACTCCACGGTTGCTCCCTAAATATCTTTATTGACGAGTGCATAAGCCAAGGATAAACTAGTCAACTTATGCAAAAGCGTTTTCCGATTCTTGGATAAGTTTTCCAAGGTAATTTCTGATTTTCCCCAAAAAATTTGGTTTTATGGATACTGGAAATAATAATTCCCGCAAATCGATATTGATCAAATAATCCTTCTCGGAGAGTTATATGTCCGAATATGAAAGTGTTATTGGCTTGGAGGTCCATGCTCAGCTCAAAACCGAGACCAAAGTTTTTTGTTCCTGTTCCACGCGCTTCGGAGAGGAACCCAATTATAATACTTGCCCGGTTTGCACCGGTATGCCCGGAGTATTGCCGGTACTGAATGCAAAAGCGGTGGAATATGCGGCAAAAATGGCTTTGGCTATCAATTGTCGGGTGAACGAAAATTCCATTTTTGCACGCAAGAATTATTTTTATCCGGATTTGCCCAAGGGATATCAGATATCCCAGTACGAATCCCCTTTGGCCGAACATGGAGCACTCAATATCCGGACCGAGAAATACGGTTCAAGAACAGTGGGAGTGACTCGGATACATATGGAGGAGGATGCCGGAAAATCCATACACTCCTCTTCCGACAACCACAGTTATGTAGATTTCAACCGGACTGGAGTTCCGCTTATCGAAATTGTTTCCGAGCCAGATATCCGTTTTCCGGAAGAGGCCGCTGCCTATCTCAAATCTCTGCGCAGTATACTCATGTATCTGGGAATATGTGATGGGAATATGGAAGAGGGGAGTTTTCGCTGTGATGCCAATGTTTCTGTACGCCCTCCCTCCAACAGGGATATGGGGACAAGAACGGAGATAAAAAATTTAAATTCCTTTCGCCATGTGCAAAAAGCCCTGGAATATGAAATAGAAAGGCAGATAGATTTAATGGAGGACAACGAGGAGGTTGTCCAGGAGACTCGACTGTATGACATGGATTCCGGTAAGACCAAATCCATGCGGGGGAAGGAGGAAGCCCACGATTATCGGTACTTTCCGGATCCGGATCTGGTACCTTTGGTACTCAAGGAAGATTATCTGCAAAATTGGCGTTTTGAGTTGCCTGAATTGCCCGAGGAAAAAGAAGCGAGATTCTTGCGGGACTACGCATTGCCCGCCTATGATGCTTCATTACTTGTTTCCGAGAAGGAATTGGCTGATTTCTTTGAAGAAACCGTGTCCATCTACAATCAGCCCAAACAGGCCAGCAACTGGATAATGACCGAGGTTATACGCGAGCTTAACGAGCGGCATTGCACGCTCGGGGAAACCGAATTTTCCCCGCGCATATTGGCTGAAATTATCCGGATAATAGATGAAGGCCTTATAAGTAGTAAAATCGGTAAACAGATATTCCCGGAACTGTTCAATACCGGTAAAAATCCGGAAGAATATGTCCGGGAAAAAGGCTTGGCTCAAATTTCCGATACCAGCAGTTTGGAAAAAATAGTTAATGAAGTACTTGAAGAAAACCCCAAGGAAGTGGAAAAGTACAAAGACGGACACAAAAAAGTAATGGGGTTCTTTGTGGGCCAGATTATGAAAAAAACCCAGGGACAAGCCAACCCCGGGGTGGTAAACAAACTCCTGCAGGAAAAGTTGGGGTAATATCCTCGGGAAGGATACGGGATTTTCCAAAAAAAATCGGATCGAATAGAGAAATCATGATGAATCATATATATTTTGACCGCTTGCAGAACGCGCTGGTTCTTTTAGACCAGCGCTATTTGCCGGGGGAAGAGAATTGGTTTGTCTGTAAAAGTGTACAGGATACGGTGGAAGGGTTAGAGAAAATGGTTATTCGCGGGGCTCCGGCTATTGGGATAACTGCGGCTTTCGGCTGTTACCTTGCGGCATGTGAACAGGAGGGGTCCGATAATACGGAATGGACCGCTAATCTGAATTTTCGTCTGAATTTTCTTTCCAGATGCCGGCCTACAGCGGTAAACTTGCGTTGGGCCGTGGAATTTTTACGTTCGGCCTGGAACAAAAGGCCACAATCCACTTTGTCCGAATTAAAGGATATGTGGCTAGATATGGCGGAGCACCTCCTGCAGCAGGATGTCCAGATAAATCGGGAAATAGGAAAATGGGGACAAAAATTGCTTTACTCCGAAGACAGGGTGATGACCCATTGTAATGCCGGAGCTTTGGCCACTGGCGGATACGGCACAGCGTTGGGAGTTATCCGCGGAGCAGTGGAGCGGGGTAAAAAAATATTCGTTATAGTCAACGAAACCCGGCCCTTTTTTCAGGGATCCCGTCTTACCGCTTATGAATTGCAAAAAGATAAGATCCCTGTCCGAGTGGCCTGTGACAGCGCTTGCGGTTTGCTTATGCGTCGGGGGCTGGTGAACAAGGTCGTGGTTGGTGCGGACAGGGTGGCTGCTAACGGAGATGTGGCTAATAAAATAGGTACATACACTTTGGCCATTGCGGCCCAGGAACACGGCATTCCCTTTTATGTAGCCGCACCGCGCTATTCATTTGATCTTTTTTGTGAGTCCGGAGAAAGCATCCCAATTGAGGAAAGGGTTAGTTCAGAGGTGACACATATAGGAGATAATATGATAACACCCTCGGGCGTGGAAGTTCTCAATTATGCCTTTGATATAACTCCAGCCAAGTATATTACCGCGTTTATTACCGAAGAAGGTGTCTTTTATCCTCCCTATAAGTTTTGGGAAACTTGGGGAGAGAATTAGAATATGGAATACAGGGAGATATAAATGGAAGTTTTGGATGAAAAGATAATTACCGAGGCGATTACCAGTAGATACTTCGAAAAATTTCAGGAATGCCTGGATCTTGACGTGGCCATAGTCGGTGGAGGACCCTCAGGGATGACTGCGGGCATGAAGCTTGCCCAGCAGGGTTTCAAAGTGGCCATGTTTGAGCGTAAGCTTTCTCTGGGAGGTGGCATGTGGGGAGGAGGCATGACCTTCAACTACATAGTCGTCCAGGAAGAAGGAAAAAGGATACTGGAAAAAATAGGACTTGAACTCCGGGAGTATAAACCAAATTATTATACAGTGGATGCGGTTACCGCCACCACCACTCTTGCTTCCCAGGCCTGCCTGGCCGGATTGCGGGTTTTCAACTGCGTGGGTGTGGAAGACACCATGATCCGGCAGGAAAACCACGAAAACAAGGTGGCCGGACTGGTGATCAACTACGGACCGGTGGAGATGTCCGGATTACATGTGGACCCACTGATGCTTAAGACAAAATTCGTAATTGAGGCTACCGGACATGATACCGAACTCTTGAGGACTTTAATACGCAAAAACGATATAACCCTGAATACTCCTTCCGGCGGTATCCAGGGAGAGCAATCCATGTGGGCGGAACAGGCCGAAAGCAATACTGTCTTGAACACCAAGGAAGTTTTTCCCGGGGTTTATGTTACCGGTATGGCCGCCAACGCATGTTTCGGCTCGTATCGCATGGGGCCTATTTTCGGAGGGATGCTCCTTTCCGGGGAAAAAGCGGCTTGGGAAATAGGCAAGCGGCTGGAAAAAGAAGATTACTAAAGCATGCTCCCACTTACAGTAATAGTTGGCCGGACCAATGTGGGAAAATCCACTCTATTCAATCGGCTTGTTCGCAGTAATAAGGCTATCACGCACGACCGGCCCGGAGTAACCCGGGACCGTATTTATGGTGAGGTATGCGTAGAGGAGGGGAAATTCGCACTTGTGGATACCGGCGGTCTTATTCCGGAAAGCAGCGACGAAATAGAGGAAGAGATATTCGCCCGGACCAGCGAGGCCATTGAAGAAGCTGATTTGGTCTTGTTTGTGGTAAACGGACGGGATGGTTGTACTTCCATGGACGAGAACCTTGCGCGGATGCTTAGGCAAAGTAACCGTCCGGTGCTTTTGGTGGTAAACAAAGTGGACGGCTACGAACAGGAAGGGAGAATGTCTCCGGATTTTTTTCCCTTGGGTTTTGATCCACTTTGTGTTTCCGCAGAGCATGGATACAATATTTCTTCCTTGCTTGATTCCGCACGTAAAATACTTCCCATTTCTTCCTCCAGCCCGGCTGAAGAAGACTCTGGGTTAAAAATATCTATACTGGGACGGCCCAATGTAGGAAAATCCTCCCTAATAAACGCTCTGGCTGGAGAAAACCGGCAGATAGTGGATTCAAAAGGCGGAACTACCAGAGACAGCGTGGATGTTACTCTTCAAAAAAACAACCGCTTGTATACTTTTGTAGACACCGCCGGTGTACGCAAGAAAAGCCGGGTCCGGGATTCACTGGAACGTTTCAGTGTTCTGCGGGCGCTTAAGAGCAGTATCCGTTCCGAAGTGGCTTTTATTGTCATGGATGCCTTGGATGGGCTACTTTTTCAGGATAAAAAGCTCCTTTCTTTTCTAAGCAAGGAAAGTGTGCCTTTCGTGGTAATCATTAATAAAGTGGACCAAGTGGAACGCTCCGAATTGACCCGGATGAAGAAATATTTCCGTGAGGAATTGCGTTTCTTCCCCTTTGTTCCGATTGTTTACACTTCCGCGGTTACAAAAGCCGGTCTTGGAGGTTTACTACCTTTGGCCGAAAAATTGTGGAATCAATGCCAAAAAAGAGTGACAACAGGAGAATTGAACCGCTTCCTTCAGGAAGTGACCAGTAGACATCAGCCTCCGGTGATAAAGGGTAAGAGAGCCAAATTTTATTACCTTACCCAGCCGGAGACTGGTCCTCCGGAATTTGTTTTTTTTGTAAATAATAATTCTTTGATTAAAACCTCTTATTCACGCTATTTGGAAAAACAGATCCGCAAGTCTTTCGGCTTGGACATGACGCCAATTAAAATGTATTATCGAAATCGCAGTTCCAAATAATACAGATCTATTTAAACCGGTCTTTGAGCCGGATTATTCGTTTCCCAACCGTTTATCATTTTGGAGGAGATTTTATGGTTCAAAAGGCGGAGTATATCTGGTTTGACGGGGAATTGATCCCCTGGGACGAGGCGCAGGTGCATGTCCTGACCCATACATTGCACTATGGTTTGGGCGTGTTCGAGGGGATTCGTTGTTACAAATGCAAGGATGGGTCCTCAGCGGTCTTCCGTTTACAGGAACATGTGGACCGTTTCTTTAATTCGGCCAAGATTGGTGGAATGGAGATAAATTTTTCTCGAGAGGACATTTGTCGAGCTATAATTAACACCTTGGAAAAAAACGGGCTACAAGAGGGATACATCCGTCCCCTGGCCTTCATCGGAGACGGGGCAATGGGGGTCAATCCTGGGGATAATCCTGTGCGGGTGGTGCTGGTCACCTGGCCGTGGGGGGCTTACTTGGGTGACGAAGCTCTACACAAGGGAATTCGGGTACGGACCTCATCTTTTTCTCGCCACCATGTGAATGTAATGATGACCAAGGCCAAGATATGCGGGAATTACGTAAATTCCATTCTAGCCAAGAGAGAAGCCCTGGCCGATGGTTATGACGAAGCGCTTATGCTTGACGTCAATGGTTATGTCTCCGAAGCTACAGGTGAGAATATTTTCCTTGTCAAGAATGGTTCTCTTAAGACTCCTCCATTGGGGTCTATTTTGGAAGGCATAACCCGAAATACTATAATTTCCATGGCCCGGGACATGGAATATTCAGTTACTGAACAACAGATCACTCGGGATGAACTCTATACGGCGGATGAAGCATTTTTCTGCGGCACCGCTGCAGAAGTTACTCCAATACGCGAGGTGGATCGGCGTACTATTGGCTCTGGACAGGCCGGCCCAATTACCCAGATAATGCAATCGGAATACTTTCGGGTGGTGCATGGGGAAAATCTTAAATATGCCGGGTGGTTAAAACATTATTCGGTCTAGATGTTATCCGGTATGAACAGATCCAGTCTCACTGCCAAATACAGACCGCAAACTTTTGGCCAAGTCGGAGGGCAGGAGTATATCAAACGAATACTTTCCCGGGCTTGTGCGCAGGAGGAGATAGCTTCTGCATATATTTTTAGCGGAACACGCGGGGTGGGCAAGACTACTTTGGCCCGGATACTGGCCAAGGGCATAAATTGCCTCAATGGTCCCTCCCAGGAACCGTGCAACGAATGCCGGAATTGTACACAGATCACCGCAGGCACCTGCGTGGACGTTATGGAAATTGATGGGGCTTCGTATACGGGTGTGGACAATGTACGCCGTCTGCGCGAAGAGATTTTTTATTCCCCGCTCGGTTGTCGGTACAAGGTGGTTATAATCGACGAAGTGCACATGCTTTCCACTGCTGCATTTAACGCATTACTTAAAACCATCGAGGAACCGCCGGCACACTGCGTTTTCATAATGGCCACTACTGAGCCGCAAAAAATCCCGGCAACGGTTGTTAGTCGATGTCAGCACTTCGTTTTCAAGAACCTTACCCAAGCGGAACTGGGAAATTACCTACGCTCCATCCTGGAAATAGAGGGGATTGAATACGAGGAATCTGCCGTAAATATCCTGGCTAAAAGAGGGGATGGCAGCGTCCGGGACAGTATCTCCCTTTTGGGGCAGGTTCTGGCACTGGGCGGGGAGAAACTGGATGAAAACGATGTCCGTCAAGTATTGGGACTGGCTGGGCAGGAATTTTTTCTGGAGCTAATGGAGGCGGTCCACTCTCAAGATCTTGGCGGTATAGAAGAAAAAATAGAATCCCTTTTGAGTCGGGGGCTGGACCTGGGCTTTTTTCTCCGGGAACTGGCGCAGTGCTGGAGGAATATATTCCTTTTGCAGCAGGCCGGAAACAGAATTTCCGCTTTCTTGGACATGGATAATGAATTTGTTGAAAAGTGGGAGAAGTGGTCGAAAGAGTTTTCTCCTCAATATGTACATGCAGCCTGGCAAATGGTGTTGGACTCCCAGTACGGCGTGCTAAAGAGCCTTGAACCAGGACAGGCCCTGGAACTTTTGTTGGTGAATTTGGCTTATTTGCCCCATTTGCTCCCCGTATCCCAAGTGGAATCAAAGTCCGCTGAGCCTGCGCTTGAAAATAAGGCAAAGAGCGCGGAGGAAAATAAAAAAAAAATTGGTAACTCAGATCTAAAAAGCAGTACAAACACCACTGAAAGGGAAGGTGCTCCGGGGCAAAAAGGGGATGTTAAGGAAAAAAAACAGGATTTCCAAAGTTTTATTGCTTATTGCGCCCGTAAATGCAATCCGGAGGAAATTGGGCTTCGCGCATTAAAAAACAGTCGGGGATATTGCTCGGGGAAAAAGCTGGTTATAGAGTGCAAGCACAGGACCCAGGGCCAAATATTAAAAGACAACGGCAGATATGCAAAGTTGCTTGCTTTGACTCGGGATTTTTTTGAGCAGGATACCGAACTGGAAATTGATTGTCCGGAAGAAAAAAAATCTTTTTCCCGCAATGAATTGCGAGAGAAAGCCAAAAATGATCCCGGAGTACAAAAGGTGATCCAGAAGTTCAATGCCCGGATTTTAGAGGTAACTTCCCTGCAGGATAAAGCTACGCAATAACTCTGAAATATATGATCCTCTTTCTTTGCCAGGGGAATTTTGTCGTTTGCTCCTTTCTTTTGTAGGCGCATTAGAAAAGGTCTAACATGTTAAAATAAAGCACACAATACGGAAAAAAAGGCAGGAGAAAAAAAATGAATGATCTTATACGCCAAGCCCAGCAAATGCAGCAAAAAATGTCCGAAAAGCAGGAAGAGTTGAATAAAAAAGAAGTGGATGGGACTGCCGGGGGGGGGATGGTATATGTTAAAGTCAATGGAGCCAAGGAAGTTTTGGATATCAAGATAGACCCCTCAGTGGTAAATGCGGACGACGTTGATATGCTGCAGGACCTGATTGTGGCTGCTACAAACGATGCTTTGAGAAAAGCGGCGGAGATGGCCCAGTCGGAGATGTCTCAGCTCACTGGCGGCATGAATATCCCGGGCATGTTTTAAGTGGAGTCTAAATTGAGTACTGCCTTACCCAAATCTTTACAGGAATTGGTGGATCAATTTTCCGCCCTTCCCGGAGTAGGGCCCAAAAGCGCTTTGCGAATGGCCATGACCCTACTAAAATGGCCGGAAGAAAAGACCAGGAATTTGGGCCGAAGTATTGGGGAACTTCGGGACAGCCTGTGTATCTGTTCCCAGTGCCGTACCCTGGCAGACACGGATCCCTGTTCCATTTGCGCCGATCCTGCCCGGGAAAACGGCCAACTCTGCATTCTTGCTGAATGGGATTCTGTTTTGAATATGGAGGATCTGGGACACTACCGGGGAAAATATTTTGTTCTGGGCGGACTGCTTTCTCCTTTGGAAGGTATTTCATCCCAGAATCTGGAAATAGATGCCCTGCGCCAAAGACTGCAGAAAGGGGACATCCGGGAAGTGATTCTCGCTTTGGGAACTATTATGGAGGCGGAAAACACAGGATCTTTCCTCCGGGATATGCTGGAAAAAGAATTCCCTTCGGTTACCTTGAGCAGGCTGGCACAAGGGATTCCACTCGGGGCGGAGCTCAAATATATTGACCGGGATACCTTGCGCCAATCCCTGGACTATAGACAAAACTTTTAGCCTTTTCGCCAATTTGGTCTAATTTTGCGCAAAAGGCCGGATTAGACCTATTTAATTACGACTAAGCAAGAAAAATTCTTGTGCAAGGAGGAGTTATGCAGGAAATCAGGATTCATGGACGCGGGGGACAGGGAGGAGTGACTTCAGCAGAACTTTTGGCCCAGGGGACTATTAACAAAGGCAAATTCGGACAGGCTTTCCCCAGTTTTGGACCGGAAAGACGTGGAGCGCCGGTCCAGGCTTTTGTCCGGGTATCTGACGAACAGATCCGATTGCGGGAAAGGATCTATGAACCGGATATTATCATGGTCCTTGATCCCACCCTGCTGGATATAGTCAATGTGGGGGAAGGGCTGAAAAGCGACGGACTGGTGGTGCTTAATTCCCATGCACCCGGCGAAGAGATAAAAGAAAAATACGGTTTTCCCCGCTTAGCCCAGGTGGATGCTACCAATATCGCTATCGAGGAGCTGGGAGTTCCCATTACCAACACCACGATGCTTGGGGCCCTGCTAAAGGCATCCGGCATCTTGGAAGTCTCTGATATGGAAGAGCTTATCCAGGACCGTTTTGGCCCCAAATTAGGCCCCAAGAACTATAAAGCAATGAACAGGTCCTTCGCAGAAGTTGCGACCTGCTAGAAAGCCCCGCCCCCGCGGGGCTCTTTCTTTCCGGTATGGAAAACTTAAAAGCCGAAATCATAAATATTGTCTTTTTTGCCAGCGAAAATGGATTCATGGTCGCCCGGGTAAAAACCCCCAGTGAACCGGGGCAAATTACAATTTGCGGTTATCTGGGGAATTTGGTCCCGGGTGAAATGGTGGAGATGAAGGGGTTTTGGAAAGAGCATCCCAAATTCGGACGCCAGTTTTGGGTGGAAAATTTTTCACAACTCCTTCCGGCTACAGAAAACGGGATAAAAAGATATTTGAGTTCCAATATGATAAAGGGGGTCGGCCCGGTTATGGCCGACCGCCTGGTAGAAACTTTCGGGGCCAGCGTTCTGGATATTTTGGACGAGGATCCGGAAAAGCTATTGCAAGTGGAGGGCATTGGGCAGGGAAAACTGAAGACTATTGTCAAATCCTGGGAAGAGCAAAGGGAGATAAGAGCCCTTATGCTCTTTTTGCAAAGCCATAACGTACCCCCCACCTTTGCTTCCCGCATTTTTAATATCTACGGTAATGAGGCTATAGCCCGCCTTAAGAATAATCCTTACGATTTGGCTTACGATATCCACGGAATCGGTTTTAAAACAGCAGACAGCATGGCCCTGAAACTGGGTTTTGAGGCAAACAGCCCCCAACGCCTGGAAGCAGCTGTGGTATATGTCTTATTCAAGATGAGTGAGCAAGGGCATCTGTTTTACCCCCGCCAGGAATTACTACATAAGGTTTTGGAAATATTGGGGGATGATCTAGATATTGAAATGGTGGATCAGGCCCTTAGTGGGCTTGAAGAGAAAAAACGGGTAAATATTTGTTCATTAGAGGAGCAAGGGATTGAGGAAGCTGTATATCTGACCTATTTTTACCGAGTGGAAATGGAGATAGCCTCTCGCTTGTATTTTATGCAGACCCATCCAGCTGCGGTTTCGGAAGAAAAGATATTGAAGATAATGCCGGAAATTGAACAAAAAGAGATGCTTGCTCTAAGCCGGGAGCAGAAGGATGCCGTACTTGCCGCCTGCCTGAACAAAGTGTGCGTTATTACCGGCGGTCCGGGTACGGGTAAAACAACAATCACCAGATTTATAGTTCATACCCTGAAACGTTTCGGTTTAAAAATAAGACTGGCCGCCCCTACGGGTAGAGCGGCAAAAAGGCTGTCCGAGGCTACCGACCATGAGGCGAGCACGATTCACCGCCTTTTGAAATTTACCCCTGCCGTGGGTTTTGAGCACAACGATGACAATAAGCTGAAAACAGATGTATTGATCGTGGACGAAGTCTCCATGCTCGATTGTCCGCTGTGCGTCAATTTGCTCCGGGCGCTGCCTGTAACCAGCCGGGTGATTTTTATCGGAGACGTGAATCAACTGCCCTCGGTAGGACCGGGGAATGTGCTGCAGGATATCCTGCATAGTGAAACTATTCCCTCCAGATGGCTGACTGAAATTTTCCGCCAGGCCCAGGAGAGTATGATTGTCGTCAACGCGCACCGTATAAACGAAGGTAAGTTTCCGGTAGCCAGCAAAAAAGAACCACCAGAAGCTGACTTTTTTTGGGTCCAGCAGGATGATTTGTCCAAGACCCAGAGTCTTATCCTGAAAATGGCTTGCGAGAGAATTCCCGACATATACGGGTTGGACCCCATACGGGATGTCCAGATACTCACTCCCATGCACAAGGGTGAAGTTGGTACTGCTCAGCTTAATTCCCTGCTTCAGGAGAGGCTAAATCCCCGAGGAGAAGGTCTGAACAGGGGAGAAAGGCTTTTCCGGGTTGGGGACAGGGTCCTGCAGACCAGGAACAATTATGAAAAGGAAGTATTCAACGGCGATCTCGGATGGTTGACAAATATAGATTTCGAGGAATCAGAAGTCCTAATTGATTTTGAAGGCCGAAAAGTGGGATATGATTTCGATGAGCTGGACGAAATCACTCTTGCCTATGCTGTAAGCGTACATAAGTCTCAGGGGAGTGAATATCCAGCAGTAATCATGCCCTTGGTTACCCAGCATTTTATGCTTTTGCAGCGCAATTTGATTTATACTGGTCTAACCAGAGCCCGACGGTTGGCTGTAATGATCGGGACGAATAAGGCCATGGGTATCGGTTTGAAAAACAGCAGCTCCGGCCGTAGATTCACGCATCTGCGTTTCCGGTTGCAGGAGGTTTTTAACTCCGCATGATATTTTTCCCCATTTTGCCATATCCAAAATCTACGCCAAATGTATTTTTCGGTATATGAACAGTGGCCTTTAAAAAAGCCATACTTGGATAAATAAACATAAACAAAGATGGACTAAAAACTAGAGGTGGTTAATGCAGGAAAAGACCAGCAGCAATTTCATTCGAGATATAATAGACAAAGACCTTGAAGAGGGCAAACATAATCAGGTGGTAACCCGTTTTCCCCCGGAGCCGAACGGATATCTGCATATCGGACATGCCAAGGCTATTTGCCTGAATTTCGGCATTGCCCGGGATTATGGGGGAAGGTGCCATCTACGTTTTGATGATACCAACCCCCTTAAAGAAAACCCCGAATATGTGCACTCCATTAAGGAAGATGTACGCTGGTTGGGCTTTGAATGGGATGGACAGGCCAAATATGCCTCTGACTATTTTGATCAATTGTACGATTTTGCCGTCTCCCTGATAAAACAGGGAAAAGCCTTTGTGTGCAGCCTTTCTCCGGAAGAAATACGCGAATACCGCGGTACTTTGACCAAAGCGGGGACAAATAGCCCCTACCGGGATAGAAGTGTTCAGGAAAATCTGGATCTTTTTGAATCAATGCGCAAAGGAAAATTTTCTGACGGAGAACACGTACTCCGGGCCAAGATTGATATGGCGGCCTCCAATATCAATATGCGCGATCCGGTGATCTATCGCGTATTGCATGCTAGCCATCACCGTACCGGGGACAAATGGTGTATCTACCCCACATATGACTTTACCCATTGCCTGTCCGACGCTTTGGAAGGAATTACACATTCCTTGTGTTCACTGGAATTTCAGGATCACCGTCCACTTTACGACTGGATTCTGGATCAGCTTGATGTGCCTTCACGTCCACAGCAGATTGAATTCGCCCGATTGAATATTAATTATACCGTGACTAGCAAACGCAAACTCGCCCATCTCATTGATAAAGGTTATGTGGATGGTTGGGATGATCCCAGGATGCCTACTATATCCGGATTGAGGCGGCGGGGTATTCCTCCGGAAGCAATTCGCGATTTCTGTGATCGCATCGGTGTGGCCAAAAGCGATAATATTGTGGACATGGCTCTTTTGGAACATTGTGTGCGGGACTATCTCAATCGCACTGCTCCTCGGGTGATGGGTGTCATTAACCCCTTGCGGGTAGTTATAACCAATTATCCGAATCAGGAAGAGGAAATGGAAGCTATAAATAATCCGGAAGACTCGGGAATGGGTACCCGAAAAGTCAAATTCGGAAGGGAAATTTATGTGGAACGCGATGATTTCCGTGAAAATCCTCCCCGAAAATTTTTTCGACTGGCTCCGGGAAGGGAAGTTCGGTTACGTTACGCCTATTTTATTACCTGCCAGGAAGTAATAAGGGACAAGGAGAGTGGAGAAGTTAAAGAGTTGCGCTGCACTTATGATCCGGAATCCAGAGGGGGACAATCCCCAGATGGTCGCAAAGTGAAAGGGACAATCCACTGGGTTTCTGCTGCCCATTGCCTCCCTGCGGAAGTTCGGCTCTATGATCGTCTGTTTCAGCATCCCAATCCGGTGGCAGATGAGAAAAACGGTGTTTCCTTTATAGAACATATTAATCCGGGATCATTGCAAGTGGAAAAAAACTGTCTAGTGGAACCCGGGCTGGCCGAGGTAGAATCCGGCTATATCTGCCAATTTGAGCGCAAGGGATATTTCTATTTGGACCCCAAAGCTCCCTCCAATAAACTAATTTTCAACCGTACTGCCACACTCAGGGACTCTTGGGCGAAGATAGAAAAAAGGATGCAGGAAAATGATAAATAAAAAATTTTTTGGTTCCTCGACGTTTGATATGGATTTTCTCCGCCAGATTTTTTTAGATGCCAAACTACCGGCCCGGTGTTTTCTAGGTCCCGCCAAAGGGGGAAGCTAGCCCCCTCCGGACTCTAATTTTGGGAGGGAGAAAAAGTTTGGCGGCATTCATGTTGATAATTGTGCCAGCCTGCATTAAGAGTTGATTCCCGGTCCGGTTTCCCCCTTTTGGCGGGACCAAGAAAACGCGCGGGCCTCTCGTTAAAAGCATCTAAAAAGATCAGGCGAAAAAAATATAAAAAATCTACACGCGGTGTCGAAGAGCCAATTTTTTATGCTAGTGTCTTGTCCATGAATTTAAGAACGTCCGGGATATAGATTAAACTAAAAAAGGGATTAAAAATGGCGCAGTCACCACCGTGCATACTGACCATTGCCGGATCGGATTCCGGAGGTGGAGCCGGCATCCAGGCGGACTTAAAGACTATTACCGCTTTACAGTGTTATGGTTTGTCCGCGCTTACAGCCCTTACTGCGCAGAATACCTGCGGAGTGCAGGATATCCATGAGGTACCTGCGGACTTCGTCCGAGCCCAACTAGATTCAGTTATTCAAGATTTTCCGGTAAAAGCGGCCAAAACAGGTATGCTCTTTTCCGCGGAAATCATCGATACTGTTGCTTGTAGGCTTGCGAACAAAAACTTCCCTTTGGTTGTGGACCCGGTTTGTGTCAGTCAATCCGGGGACAAACTCCTTGAGGACAATGCATTGAAGGCCTTGTGTGATGGGATTGTGCCTTTAGCCGACTTGATCACCCCGAATCGCCCGGAAGCCGAAATTTTATCCGGGAAAAAGATTCAAAAGGAAAGTGATATCCATAAAGCTTCGGAGATAATTCTGTCTATGGGGGCCGGGGCGGTCCTTTTAAAAGGGGGGCATTTCATCTCCGAAACCGTGGTGGACTGGCTTTTTTTACCTTACACAGACCCAATTAAAATAAAACGGCAAAGAATCAATACCTCAAATACGCACGGAACTGGATGTACGCTTTCTGCAGCCCTTGCTGCCTGTTTGGGGAAAGGGCTTAATTTAAATGATGCCGTTATGCGTGCCAGGGACTTTTTGCATCATTCCTTGCGCGGGGCATTTACTCTGGGCGAGGGACAGGGGCCGGTAAATCATTTGGTGGAACTGGAAAGACTTACCAGTCAAAGGGAAGTCTTGCACAATATGGAGTTCGTGCGGGACGGACTCATCCGTTCCCCGGAGGTAACCAAACTGGTCCCGGAAGTAGGTATGAACCTGGCCACTGCAATACCCTGGCCACAGAATTTTGAAGATATAGCGGCATTTGACGGACGTATCCGTCTTGCCCGAAGCGGCATTCTTCTCTGCGGATGTCCGGGGTTTGGTGTTTCCAGACATATGTCCAAGGTATTGTTATCAGCACAAGAGATCAATCCCGACATAAATTGTGTGGCGAATATCCGTTTTTCGGAACAGATTTTGCATGCCATTCGTGATTTGAACTTCCATGTGGCCTGGTTCTCCAGAGACCAGGAGCCGTGCGAGATCAAGCAACAGGAGGGCTCGACATTGGAATGGGGAACTGTAAAAGCCTTAAAAGAGCATGAGCGCCCCAGTGAAGTCAGGGTTGTCGCCGATCGGGGAGAGAAAGGCAAAGAGCCCATGCTGCGTATTTTGGCCCAAGATACAGACGAAATGCTGGCTTTCGTGAAAAGCATAGCCATTAACCTTGCTTAATAATGTGAATGGTCTTTACCGGATTCAGTCTTGCTGGTCAGTATCTGCCATGATAAGGTAAAACAAATTTAAAAGGAGGATATTCATGGCATCTGATGGCGAGGAATTGCGCAAAATTTTTGATGCTTGTTCATGGAAGGAAAAGTATTTCGGTGAATTGCCGGAGGACGAAGATGAAATTCGTTATATCTGGGGAGAGGAGGATGCGGGATACGCGCGTCCCTTTTTTAGCACCGGATTGCTTCAGGAAAATACTTCAGCTGTGCAAAGGAATCTTTATCTGGGGAAGGACAAAAATGGGGCATGGAAACTTTGCGTACGCGAAGTTACTGATCCCGACTTTGATGTCAAGGATGTCGCTCGGCAAATAGTTCATATGATGGATATCTCCAAGGTGGCCGAACATGATAAAAAGACTGGACAAGATTAAGATATCCCGTCCTGAATTTGTCCCCCAACCGAAGTTGCCTATAGCACGGGGAAACTCCGGTTGGGGGGGGGCAGTTTTTAATTCTTGCCCAATTCCCGGCTACGTTCCCGGGCTTTTAGTACCGCCCGGATAAAGGCGGACCTTACGCCTTTACGATCCAGCTCATTCAATCCGGTTATGGTTGTTCCTCCGGGAGAGCTCACTGCTTCCTTGCAAAGGGTAACGTGCGTATTTTCCCCTAACAGGGCTAGGCTTCCGGAAACCAGGGATTTCACCATATCGGTACTTTGCTCCCTGGATATGCCCGCAGTAACCCCGGCCTCAATCAGGCTCTCCAGAAAATAATACACATAGGCCGGACCGGAACCAATCAAGGCGGTAAAAGAATCAAAATGTTTTTCCGCTAAGATATGGATCTGTCCCAACCTTGCAAACATTTCTTTTACCCGGGAAATCTGTCCGTCCCTCAAAAGACTGTGCTCCAGACAAAGGGCAAACACTCCCTGCCCGACTAGAGCCGGGGTGTTGGGCATGACCCGTACCACCGGACAGGTATTTGAAGCGGCATCGACAATTTTTTCCAATGCAGTACCCGCGGCAATGGAGATCAGGCATTTTTCTTCGTTCAGGGCAGGGTATATTTCCTGGACTACCCCGGTTATCAAATGAGGTTTTACAGCCAGGATAATATAATCGCTTTCCCGGGCCAGACTCAGACAATCCGGGGACAGAAATATATTTTCCTTGTATTTTTCAGTTTTTTGGACGTCCGGATCAAAACCGGAGATTTCCGTGCCCTCGTGGGAGGAAAGACCTTCGGCAATAGCCCCGCCCATATTGCCCAATCCAATTATGCCCAATTTTGTTTTTTCCATAATCAATCAGCCAACCAACTCCAGTGCGTTAAAGAAATAAGATATTTCCCTGGCAGCAGTTTCCGGGGAATCAGAGCCGTGTACAGAATTTTTCTCTATATCCTGGGCGAATCTTTTACGGATGGTGCCTTCTTCCGCTTCTTCCGGATTAGTGGCTCCCATAAGTTCCCGGTATTTAACGATGGCATTTTCATGTTCCAGGACCGCTACCACAATGGGCCCGGAGGACATGAAATCGGTAAGGCTATGGAAAAAGGGTTTTTCCCGGTGCACTTCATAAAAGGCTTCCGCCTCTTTTTTGTTTAGATGGAGCATTTTCATACCTATTATCTTTATACCCGCTTCCTGAATTTTTTTTAGGATTTCTCCCTGCAAATTGCGCGATGTAGCATCCGGCTTAATGATACTTAATGTCTTTTGGCTCATTTTTTTCCTCCGTTGTGATTTTTTTCCGCTTTTAATAGCTTATGCGATTGAGGGCAAGTGCTTTGTGCTCCCCAACGGATATTGCGGTTTTTTTCTGGGAAAGATATGGGACTATATTGGATTTTTGAGGATTGATGGAGATTTTTATCCAAAACTATAATAAGCGCAAACATAGACATAAAGGGACCTAAAGATGGATAAATTGCTTATAGAAGGTGGATCCCGTCTGGAAGGGGAGATCCATATGAGCGGCTCTAAAAATGCTGCTTTGCCTATACTTCTGGCCGGACTCATGGTGGAAAACGGGGTAGAGTTAACTAATATACCCAAATTGAGGGACATTCAAACTACTATTGATCTTTTGACCACCCTCGGTTGTGAGGCGGATTATGATAGAGAGGGGAGACGGGTTAAATTGAGACCGGCTAATATTGTCCCCGAAGCCCCCTATGATTTGGTAAGAACAATGCGTGCTTCGGTGCTCTGCCTCGGTCCCCTGCTTGGAGTCCTGGGCCGGGCCAAGGTGGCTATGCCCGGCGGATGCGCCATAGGATCCAGGCCCGTGGACATGCATTTACGGGCACTGGAAGAAATGGGAGCTGATTTTGAATTGGAGGAAGGGTATATATTTGGACGTTGTTCCCGGCTTTCGGGAGCACATATCCAGTTTGATTTTCCTACAGTGGGAGGCACGGAGAACTTGGTGATGGCCGCGGCAATGGCCAATGGGGAGACAATATTGGAAAATGCCGCTCGTGAACCGGAAGTTGCCGATCTTTGCAATTTTTTAAATTCTTGTGGAGCGGAAATATCCGGGCAGGGAACCAGCGTGCTTCGAATTAGAGGCAAAGACAAGCTTTCCCGAAAAAACCAATTCGAATATTCGGTTATGCCGGATAGAATAGAGGCGGGCACCTATATGGCCGCTGCAGGCATAACCGAGGGCGAGCTCCTGTTGAGGAATTGTCCTTTGCAGGCATTGGACGCAGTTGTTTTCAAGCTGAGGGAGATGGGACTGAAGATAGAAGAAGGAGAAAAGGGAATACGGGTGATAACCGCCGAACCACTTGCCGGAGTAGATGTCATGACCTTGCCTTTCCCCGGTTTTCCTACGGATATGCAGGCCCAGGTGATGGCGCTTATGTCTGTCGCCCAAGGGTCGGGAATGATTCAGGAAACCCTTTTTGAAAACCGTTTCATGCACGCCCTGGAAATGATCCGCATGGGGGCAAACATTAAACTTTCCGGGCAAAATGCCATGGTTCGAGGGGTAAACCATCTTGTAGGCGCTCCGGTAATGGCTTCCGATCTCCGGGCCAGCGCCGGGCTGGTCTTGGCCGGTTTGGTCGCTAGGAAAAAAACCGAAGTCCGCCGTATTTATCACTTGGATCGTGGATATGAAAAGATGGAAGAGAAATTGAAACAGGTGGGAGCGCGAATCCAGAGGATCAAAGATAAATAGTTCCCTCCGGAAAATTATGATTTTCCGGATAAGAACTAAACAGAAAAAGTCCTTGTTATCATTTTACAAGACAAGGCCGAAAGCGTCTTTTCCGGCCTTGTCTTGCGCATGTAACCATTCCGGTTCAGGATTGAGAGCCTTCCTGCATTTCCTTAATAAGTTTGTGCAATCTCTGCGCCTGTTCTGTCAAATCGGTTATGGCCTGAGAAGATTGCTTCATGCCATCGGCGGTCTCCGAGGAAATGCGATTCATCTCCTCAATGGCCTGATTGATCTCTTCACTGGCCGAAGACTGTTCCTCTGAAGCGGTGGCAATCGCCCGTATCTGATCAGCGCTATCCTGTACCAGAGAAACAATTTTGTTTAGGGATTGGCCGGACTCGTCTGCCATACGGGTGCTTTCCTCAACAGCCGAAGTAGCCTCTTCAGTCTGCTCCAGATTCTTTTTCGTGCTTTCTTGGATAGAGGAAATAGCGTCCTCTACCTCTTTGGTCGCGGACATGGTCTTTTCCGCCAATTTCCGGACCTCATCGGCAACCACCGCAAAACCGCGGCCGTGTTCACCGGCCCGGGCCGCTTCAATTGCCGCGTTAAGAGCCAAAAGATTGGTCTGGTCAGCAATATCATTAATAGTATTTATAATTTCACCAATGGACTCAGCTTTTGAACTTAAGTCATTCATGTTCTCCTTGAGATTGCTGCTCATGGAATCCACCTTTTTTATGGATTCCACAGCCTGGTTTACAACCTCCGCACCTTGTTGCGCCTGTTCCTTGACCTGATCCGCGCCTTCGGCCGCGTTCGAGGCGTTCTTGGCCACCTCCATTACCGTGGAATTCATTTGCTCCATGGAAGTGGCTGTTTCTCCGGCCCTTTCATTTTGCTGCTCCGCCCCCTTGGTGGCCTGCTCAATCTGAGCGGAAAGTTCTTCTGCTGCCGAGGCCACTAGATCAGCTACTTCCGTCAAGGAAGAAGCGGTTTCCTGCAACCGCTCGGCCTGCTGGCGCATGATTTCTTCATTATGCCGGACTTCGGTAACATCCTGGATTATTACATTGGCCTCCAGGATGTTTGCTTTACGATCTATTGTGGGGAAGGCAAAAATCTTGGTTATTTTTTCTTCTCCGTCGGTGTTGTGAAAAGTGACTTCTCCGGTCCAGGGCTCTCCCTTGGGGAGGACAATTTCGTTAACCGGCTTGCATATCTGGCAATCCTCCACATTTCGATAATTAAGGAATTCGAAGCCTTTCATTTTATTGATGACTTTTTCCCGGGAATTGCCGGTCAGGTCAAAGGCGGCCTCGTTGGCGTAATTAACGATATTGTTTTCCTTGCTTACGCTAAACATGGGTACGGAGATGCCCTCCTTAAACGATTGCAAGTAGGTTACCTTATTTTGGATCTCCCGTGCCATGCTGTTAATGGACTGGGCAGTTTGTCCAATTATATCTTTAGTAGAGTAATCAATACGTTTATCATAGTTTCCTTGAGCCATCTCTCCACACACAGAGGAAATCCTCTGAAGCGGCTTGATAAGGGACTTTATTACAAAATAAATGAGTATAGCAGCTATAAGCAAGGATATAGCCACGCTTATGGCGGTAGTAAACATAAGCGTCTTATTGGTTCCAAAATACATGTCTCCTTTATTAAGTCCAAAGGCTACATGCCATTTCCAGGGCTTAAAATAGGAAACATAGGTTATTTTTGATTTACCTTGCCATTCATAAGAGACTGTGCCTTTTTTGGTATCCAGTAGTCTTTCGCCAAAGGAGAAATCCTTAATATTTTTCCCGGCCACTTCCTTGTCTGGATGATAGATTATCTCCCCTTTTGTATTAAATATATAGGGATAACCTTTTCCTTGGACATTTAGCCGGTCCAGCATCTCCTGCATCTTGTCCGTCATTATTTTTCTGCCCACATAAAGGACCGCCACTATTTTTCCATTCTGGTCCTTAATAGGTTTATAAGCGGTTAGATACCAGGCATTGACCACATATGCCCGCCCCCTGTAGGTTTCTCCACGCATTACAGTCTTATATACGGGGCTGGAAGAAGGGATATATGTACCTACAGCCCGTTCCCCGTTTAGCTTTTTGACATTAGTAGAAACACGCAAAAGCTTGCCTGGCAGAACCTGGAATATAGTAGCCGTTCCACCGACTGTATCTTGAATCGTGTCCACGAGCTTGTAATTATTATTTATCCTTCTTTCCCCTAGTTTCAGGGTAGGTATGGAAACCCGATCGGTTTCCTTGGTTATCTGATTGGTGATGCGCGTATCTATCTTTTGCATTTTATCCAGGGAAGGTTCTCCCACCCGGTTTATTTCCGTCTGCATCAGCTTTAAATCGGAGTTGATTTTCTTCTGCAAAACCCCGTTTTCCATTTTAAGAAAATCATTTAACTGGGTAACTGTGTTATGAACGATTTCCTTGCCCAGTTTGAATTGGGAGCCGCTTATCTTCCAGTAGGTCAATCCGGAAGTGATGGCGATCGTAAGGATAACCACGCCAAAAAAGCTAATCATCAATTTTGTGGAAAAGCCCATGGATTTCATACTGACAAAACTCCTTTAATATATTTTATACACAAATTTGCATTGAGATTTAAATTTATACAAATCATGTCCCCAAAAAACAAGCAAAATTTGATCCTTCAATATAAGCTAATTATGGTAGGGAAAATTGTGCAAGATGCTGCTTGCTCGGAATAATTGCTCCAAAAGAATAAGCCTGGCCAACTCGTGGGGAAAGGTCAATGGGCTTAGTGACAGGGCCAATTCAGCCTCGTTATTTAAAGATTCACTGGGACCATACGGCCCGGCAATAACAAAGCAGGGGCGACGGCCGGGCATTTCCAGCCACTTGTCCAGCTTGGAGGCAAAGTTGGAAGTATCCGGGCATTTGCCGTGTTCAGAAAGAATAACAGGGAAATCCTTTTTATCAATACAGGAAACTATATTTTTCCCTTCTTCCCTTTTTTTACTGGGGATTTCCTTTTTGGAGCTATCCTTTACCTCCAGTTCCTTCAAGGTGAGAAATTTGTTTATCTTGGCCCGATAATGCTTACATCCTTCGAGGATAAATCTTTGTTTCAATTTCCCCACGTAGATGCATTTTACTTCCTGCATATTGCCCCCCAAATCAGACGAATATTTCACCTACTAATTGGGGAATGGATGCAAGGTCCGGGCATATTGTATAGCCGTATTCATGCATCTTACTTAATTTTTCGTTAATCTTGTTCCCTTGTTCCAGGATAGCCCCGGCGTGGCCCAACTGTTTTCCTTGAGGAGCGGTTTGTCCAGCTATAAATCCGAAAAGTGGCCGATCAAAATTGATCTGTTGTAGATACATGGCAAGTTCTTCCTCGGCCTGTCCGCCTATTTCTCCCAGGACCAGAAGGGCCCTGGTTGCCGGATCTTCCACCAGCAAAGAGGCAATATCCTTGAATGAACTGCCCACAAAAGGATCTCCACCGATTCCCAGACATACAGACTGTCCTATTCCGGCCCGGGTCAACCGAAAAATACTTTCATAAGTAAGGGTCCCGCTGCGGGACAAAACCGCCACCGGCCCCGGGGTGAAGACATTGCCGGGCATTATCCCCACTTTATTTTGTCCGGGAATAATTATTCCCGGTGTGTTGGGGCCAATAAGCCGGGTCCTGAGTTCTCCCAGCCTCTTTTTGACTCTTAGCATTTCCTGTTGGGGGATACCTTCCGTTATGCACACTACCCATTCTATTCCGGCGTCAGCTGCTTCCAGAATGGCGTCCGCGGCAAAAGCGGCAGGAACAAAAATAATTGAAGCATGTATGCTATGTTCGCCGCAAGCATCTTTTACAGTATTGTATACTGGAATATCCTGAATAAATCCCCCGCCCTTGAAAGGTGTGACTCCGGCCACTACCTTGGTTCCGTAATCCAGCATCTGGCGGGAATGCAACATGCCTTCACGTCCGGTTATGCCCTGGACCAGGACATTGCAGTTTCTGGGGAGGAAGGCCTCGGAAGACTCTTTGCTGAGTTTTTGTTTGGAAAAGGCCCGAGGCGTGAAGCGGGGAGGGAAGACTTCTTTTGTGTCTATTTCCGAGGTATGCTTTTTAAGCATTTGCAAAGCGTCATTTAGATCCTCCGCCTGCAGCAAATTCGTATATTCCACGCCTTGAATGATTTTTTTGGCTTCTTGGGATTCAAATCCGGAAAAGCGAACGACTACAGGCTTGTCCATGTTTTTATCTTTCCACACGGAGCGGATTGCACGGGCTACCTTGGCACAGGAAAGAATACCTCCAAAGATGTTTATAAAAATGACCTGGACATTTTCCTCACCACCAAGGATATCCAGAGCAGCGGACATATTTTCTTCCGAGGCCCCTCCTCCGACATCAAGGAAATTGGCCGGCGGCAGTCCGGAAAAATTAAGCAAATCCATAGTGGCCATGGCTAAACCGGCCCCGTTCACCATAAGTCCCACATTGCCGCTAAGTTTATGGTAACTAAGTCCGAAATGGGAGGCCTGTAGTTCAACTGCGTCCATATGTTGAGGGAGGAAATAATTTTTTAATTCCGGCTTCAGGGGACAATAGCTGTCATCGATTTCCGCTTTTCCGTCCAAGGCTATCAGGTTTTCGTTTTCGCTTATTGCCAAAGGATTGATTTCCGCGATCAAGAGATTGTTTGTTATCAAAGTCTCGTACAGAGTAAAACAGATTTTGGACCATTGCTTAAACAGTTGCGGGGGCAAATTCATATGGAAGAAGCTGCTTCTTATCTGATATGGCTTAATGCCCTGGCAAATATCAATTTCCTGTACTTGGAGGTTTCCTTCAGAAGTATTTTCGATATCCACCCCTCCCTGGATTCCTGCACTCAGGACAATGCTTTGTCTGCTTCTGTTGATCGAAAACGAAAGATAACACTCCCGATGGATGCCAATAGCCTCCTCCACACGCACAAAGGGGACGGATTCTCCATCTATCGCCATTTCCAGAATATCATAGCTTTTTTGCAAAAATTCCTGCCGGTCTCTTGTAATGGCTATCCCTCCGCCTTTTCCCCGTCCCCCGGAAAGGACCTGCGCTTTGACCACCCAGGGAAAACCGAACTCAATATCCTCCAAGTCTATAGACGAATCCTTGGAGTATAAAAAACCCCGGGGGAGAGGGATCTCCGCCCGGGAAAAAAGTTCCTTGCTCATATGTTCATTCAGCTTCATTATCAACCTTCTCTGTATTTAAGCCCATAAAAACCCGCTTGAATCCTTAACAGTGGATCAACCCGGACGGAATTTCCCATTTAAAAACAGGCGTCTTCCAGCCCCACGAGATCGATGTACATTTCCCGTCTCCGGGCCACAGTTACCTGATCTCCGTCCACAAGTATCTCCGCTGGACGGGTACGGGAATTATACTGGGAGCTCATGGTAAAACCGTATGCTCCGGAAGAAAATACCGCCAGAAGGTCATCCGGGTGGACTTCGGGCAGTTCCCGGTCCTGAGCCAAAAAATCGCTGGTTTCGCAAATCGGTCCGACAACGTCGATTGTATCCACGGGACCGCTTTTTTCTGTTACCGGTGCTATACGATGATAGGCCTGATAAAGGGAAGGGCGGATCAAATCATTCATTGCCGCGTCCACTATGGCGAAATTCTTTAGTTCTGTTTGTTTGGTATAAAGGACACGAGTGACCATTATTCCGGCGTTTCCGGAAATTACCCGCCCCGGCTCGAGTATAAGGGTGATATCCATATCTTTAAGACTTTCGTTTAGGGCTTCTCCCAACTCTTTGGGATGGGGAGGGGTTTCTTCTTCGTAAGTAATCCCCAGACCACCGCCTAAATCCAGGTATTTTATTTCTATACCGACCTCAGTAAGTTCATTGCAAAATGACTTAACTCTATCTAGGGCTTGCATAAAAGGAGAGACCGAGGTCAGCTGGGAACCAATATGGCAATCGATACCCACGGGCTGGATATATTCCATATCCCGGGCAAGCTTGTATATTTCCAGGGCTTGATCCATGGGGATTCCGAATTTGTTTTTCTTTAATCCGGTAGAAATATATGGATGCGTTTCCGGGTCCACATCAGGATTAATACGCAGGCTCACCCGGGCTTTTTGTTTCAAGCCGGAAGCCACTTCGTTTATCTTTTCCAGTTCCTGCCTGGATTCCACGTTGAACATCAAAATATTGGCCAGGATTGCTTCCTGGATTTCGTTTTCCTTTTTGCCTACGCCGGAATAGACTATCTTTTGGGGATTTATTCCGGATTTAAGCGCCCGGAAGAGTTCACCTCCGGAAACAATATCCGCCCCGGCGCCCATTTCGCTCAAAAGATTCAAGACGCACAAATTGGAATTGGATTTGGCCGAGTAACAAGTTAGATGGTCGACATGGGCAAAAGCGGAGTCAAAGGCCTGATAATGTCGGCGCAGGGTCTTGGCGGAGTAAATATACAAAGGAGTGTCGTATTCTTCCGCCAGCTTGCTTATAGGCAAATCTTCAGCGTATAATTCCTCGTTTTGATATGTAAAATAGTGCACTTGCTTCTCCTTAATCCGATTTTCTGTTTTCCGGTAAAAAGACCTCGGACCGATCGTCTTTTAACTCCGGATGGATATTTTTCCCCACCAAGCGAAACCTGTAAGTATGTCCTTTTTCCAGTTTACATATACGTACAAGCAAAATGTCTCCTTTAATTTTTAATTCCGAATCCCTGCGGACAAGATTAAATGTACGGCCAACCCGGAAAGGACAAGTAGGGCAGCTCCCTGTGGCCTCCAGTTCTTCCATTTGCAATGCCACGCCTTTCAGATTTTGTGTTGCCCCGGAGATTCGAGATTTTATACGTACACATTTTCCTTTTCTAGTGCATCTAGCTATCTTTATGGAAAACAATTCTTGGGAAGCATTGGGCTGGGGCCATTTCTTTTTTCCACAACTTACTCCCAAAATCAGTAATAAAAAGACCAATACCAGAGCTTTTTTAGGTGCCATGTTCCTTTTTCCATTTATACAAGGTTTGCAGGGCTTCCAAAGGACTCAACTCATCCACGTTGATTCCTTTTAGTTCTTTCAATACAGGATCCTCACTTCTTTCCTTCGCTGTATCTGTTCCTAGCCCGGGCAGCATGGGGGAGAATTCTTTCTTGCGTACTTTTGTCCCCGGTCCGGAATTTTTATCCTCCAGCTCAGCAAGTATCTCCTGAGCTCTTTTTACAACCGCATTAGGTACCCCGGCTAACTTGGCAACTTCAATCCCATAGCTCTTGTCCGAGGGACCGGGTATCAAACGACGCAGAAAGACTATACTACCTTTCCATTCCTTGACCGCGATATTGAAATTACGGATTGTTTCTATTTTTTCGGCCAATGCAGTAAGTTCATGGTAATGCGTAGCAAACAAAGTCCTTATTCCCCCGCTCTTGGTGGCCAACTCTTCCGCTACCGCCCAAGCCAAAGATACCCCGTCAAAAGTGCTGGTTCCGCGTCCAATTTCGTCCAAAATTACCAGACTCCGTTTGCTGGCTTGGCGCAGGATTCTTGCGGTTTCAGTCATTTCCACCATGAACGTGCTTTGTCCCATGGCCAGATTGTCCGAAGCACCAACCCGGGAAAAAACCCGGTCACAGAGCCCGATTCTGGCTTTATCTGCGGGGACGAAAGAACCCATCTGGGCCATTATGACAATAATTGCGGTTTGTCGCAGTATGGTGGACTTACCGGCCATGTTTGGACCGGTAACGATTATGAATCGTCCGTTTTCATCCATTTCCACACTATTGGGAATATAATTGGAACGGCCTTGAGTCGCTTCTATTGCCGGATGGCGTCCGGAATCAATATGCAGGGACAAGTCTGCGGTGAATTCCGGGGTAGACCAGTGCCATTTTCGGGCCGCATGGGCAAGTGATTGCCAATAATCCAGATGGGAAAGGACTTCCGAAGCAGAACTGAAGCGTTCTTTGTATTCGGCAACCTTTTGCCGGAGATCGTTGAAAAGAGCGTATTCTTTGGATTTTCGTCTTTCTGAGGCGGAAAAAAGGGTATCCTCCAATTCTTTGAGTTCTTCCGTGATATAACGCTCACTGGATACCAATGTCTGTCTGCGTTGAAAATGTTCAGGTATCTCGCCTTGATAGGCTCTGGATATTTCCAGGTAATACCCGAAAACTTTATTGAAGCCCATTTTCAGTTTGGGAAGATCATTTTCTTGCTTTTCCCTTTCTAAAAGATCCTTTAATTTGGATTCACCGTGTTCAGTCAAATCAATTAGTTCATCTAGTTCTTCATCAAAGCCCTGGCGGAAAAGCCCTCCTTCGGTTATTAAATGATTGGGATTCTCCAAAAGGGAATTATGAAGAAGGGTATGCACTTCTTCCAAATTGTCCCAGTTTTCCAGTATCCCGCGAAGGAGCTTGGGGAGTTGTTCATTTTTTGGGGCGAGCAAAAGTTCCTTGATCTGCGGAAGCATCTCCAGGCTTTGCCGCAAACTGACAAAATCCTTGGGTGTGCAACGATTCAAAAATATGCGAGTGCTGAGCCTCTCCAGATCATATACTTTGTCCAAGAGTTCCCGCAGAGCAAAACGGAATTCATCCCCCTGCCTCAAAAAAGCCACTGCTTCCCGGTTTTCGGTTATAGGAGTGATATCCTTCCAGGGTTGACGCATCCGGGTCTCCAACAATCGGCCTCCCATAGGGGTCAGAGTCTGATCCATAACCCACCACAAAGTTCCGGTTCCCTTTTTCCCGTCCATCCTACGGAATAACTCAAGGTTACGTTCGGTTACCTCGTCTAGGAGCAAAAAATTGCCTGGATTAAGCGGCGTGAATTTGTCCAAGGGACAATTGTTTTCCTTCTGGGTCTGCTGTAGGTAATGAAGGAGAGCGCCGCAGGTGCGGACAAGAAACGGCTTATCTTCCAGGTCCAAGACCTGGAGGGAATTTACTTCCTGGGTCCTGCATACAAGATCCCGGCCAGAGGAATAATCAAAATAAGTTGGGCTATGCACTCTATTTATGGAAGAAGCTAGATCAGGGAGATCATCAATCAATTTTTCATATTGCCCCAAAAGTATTTCCCGAGGGGATATTTTTACCAGCCACTGGCGAAGCATTTCTTTGCTTTTGCTTTGCAGTCCCGTCCAGTGTCCTGTGGAAAAATCCGCCCATGCGGCAGCTCCCTGACCGCTATTTTCATCCCAGTACATGGCAGCCAAATGATTATGTTCCTTGGCATTTAGACTAAGATCCTCCACTACTGTTCCCGGGGTGAGTATCCGGGTTACGGATCTCTTGACCAGACCTTTGGCCTTCTGGGGATCTTCCACCTGATCACAAATGGCCACTTTGTATCCTTTATCCAAAAGTTGGCGTAAATATTCTTCGCAGGCATGGTGGGGGACTCCGCACATGGGGACATGCAAATCCTCGCTGGGATTACGGGCAGTAAGGGCTATCTGCAACTCCCGGGCGGCAATTTCCGCGTCCTCGAAAAATAGTTCGTAAAAATCGCCCATACGAAAAAAAAGCAATGCCTCCGGATTTTCATCCTTTATCCGCAGATATTGCTCCATCATGGGCGTAAGCCGCTTATTCTTCTGGTGGGAAACCGGATTTTCCTTAGTCATTTAGTTTTGTTCTGAAGGCTATGGAATGCCAATTATGACAGCGGGGACAGATAAAAAAGATATGTTCTCGTTTCAGTCCGCATGAAGTACACACAAACCGTTTGACAAGCTTGGCTTTTTCCAGAAAAAAATCTAGTTGGGTACAAAAAGTATTGCTGAATTTTTGTTTCTCCGTAGTGAGGGACAAAAGTTCCAATCTGGCTGGCCACAAATCCGGAGAAAGGACAAGTGATCTTTCCAGGCTCTGTAAGGCCCGTTCTCTCATTTGGGCCTGAATAAACCACAGTCCTTGATAAAAATGGACCAAAGGATCTTCCTCGTTATGGGGAAGAATACTGTCTAAAATATCCGCGACCTTTTCGCAAACACGGAAACGGCTATCCTTATCCAAATTTTGTACATGGGTGATAACCCCTTGGAGTAAAACAAAGCGCAAACTTCCTTTTACTTTGGCCAGTCCTTGCTCCAAATTACTGGCCAGCCTTTTGTAATTTCTTGAATTGATATCCCGACAGGCTTTTTCCAGCCATGCTTCCGGAGAGGGGGGGTAAATCTTTAAGGCCCGTTCCAGAGCTTTATTATCGCTGTCTTTTCCTTTTTGGTCTGTATTCTGGGCGGAGCGAACCAAGTAATGGGCCTGGGGGACAGTCTCCCCTAAGCGGGCATACAGTTCGGAGGCCCGGGTATATTCCTGTGTTTCCGCAAATATTGCAGCCATGGTATGCAATATGGCCTGTTTGTCTCCGATAAGTAAGCGGGCGTTTTCCAGAGCCGAAAGGGAACGATCCAATAATCCGGCTCTTTTAAAGTCCACTCCCAACTCAAACCATGCCCTGGATTTGAATTTTTCATCCAAATTGGGACGGGCAATTATATTCTGCCGAATATGCAAGGCCCTCTCTATATCACCACGGGAACGATATAGATTCCCCAAAGCCAAATAGATGTCCACAGCATCGGGGTTATTCTTAACAACCCGACTCAAATCACCGATTGCAGCCAGTGTATCTTTATTGGTCAGTGCATAACCAGTGGATATATCCCGGGACAGGGCTTTGGATTCTCTTTTTAATCCGAATTTGTACCGTAAATTGCCGAACCATGTCATTATGGTTTACCGCATCGTCAATTTATCCATGGTTGTTCATATTTTCCGCAGAATGAATCCCTCCGTCTTCCAAAGGCATATTGCGCAATGAATTGAGTTCCTTTTCCAAATCAGCCACTTTCGAACGATATTGTTTTATTTTTTTCGATGTCCTTAATTTTTCGACGAAAAAATATACAACTGTTATAAGAGCGCCAGCTACAAAGCCCAATAGTACCAACAGATAAAACGGGATTTCCTTACTTATGAATTCCGCCCCGAATACTTTTAACCGCAGGGAAAGGGTCTGTGAAAGGACTTCATTGTTCTGGACAAAGAAAAGCATGGCCAGAAAAAAAATAGCCACGAAAAGGAGGATCTTTACAAAGCGCATAATTGACTCCTTGTTAATAGGTTGAATTATTTAATTTCCTTGTTAAACGGAAAAATCTCATTTCCGAACCCCAAACTTGCTGTTTCCAAATCCGGAAATTTTGAAATTCCGGATAAAAATTAATTTGCGGTATTCTCAAAACGGGGTGCAAGCTTTTCGTAACTCTGACGTAAATGTTCCGGTATTACCATTGTTTCATCCATTACAGCCATAAAAGAGTGATCCCCTTCCCAACGGGGCACAATATGGAAATGAAGATGCTCTCTAATCCCGGCTCCCGCGGCTTTTCCTATGTTCAGTCCCACATTTAAAGCGTCCGGGGTAAATACCTTTTTCAAGATTTCCGTGCATTTCTGGATCCAATCCATAAGATCTCGGTTTTCCTCAGCGCCAAGTTCTGTCAGACATTGAACATGGCGATAGGGAGTTACCATGAGGTGACCTGGGCTGTAGGGAAATTTATTCATGATTACAAAACAGTTCCGCCCCCGCTTAAGAACGAGGCGTTCCTTATCTTCGCTGGTATATTCGGGGAGACAAAAGACGCATTCGTCCGGCTTGGGGCCGAGAACATACTCAATACGCCACGGGGCCCATATGCTTTTCATTTAAAACAACCTTTTACTGGATTTATTTGCCTTCAAATCAATCATTATGGAATATTTATAGTTAATTTATTGCCCTGCTTTGGTCAAGATACACTTTATGGGAAATAATAAATACCTTCTGAGTCTTGATCTGGATTTTTTCCTGCTTTGTAAATATTATTGAAATTGGCTTGAAAAGCCCAAAAATATATCCGGAAAGTCCCGTTTAGGGACAATCCGGATAGAGGAGGGGGAGTGGCAATTGATTAATATTCGGATTATATTATCTATAACGATTTAGGATGTATCATTTTTTACTGCATTGCATGCCTAAATTCTCCTGCAAAAAATATGTTTGTACAGGCAAATATTAAATTTTAATTTAAAAGTTTCAAGTATAATCATAGAATTGCAAAATTTAACCTGTGTATTCAAATTCAATCTTCGATTTTTGCATTTACCTCATATATTGCCATCTTGCCATTACCAATAAAATTTTTAATATAATCTACTTTTCAATGTTTTCTGGCCGGATATTGCGTACACACTTAGAGCGCAAACTCTCATCCACCTCTGAAGCCGGAACCAGATAGTCAAGATTGCAGACGAATTCATTGCCTTGTTCATCTTTTACTACAGCCACATTATTGATATTGGACTCATTGATATTAAGGTCATCTATTGTTCTTTGAGACATATCTTCTGCTCCTTTTTACACTTTTGGAATTTATTTAATACTCAAATTCCACGCTGCGATGAATGTAGTAGGGATGGTATTGAATCATCCAATGCGGGATGGTGGAATAATCAAAATCCATATTCACTTTTATTCGATTACCGCTTCCTGGAGTACATGTAGACTTGATTTGTTCCCTTAATCTGTCATCCAGTTCACTCAGACTTTTGCCTGCAACTTCGAGATACTCGTTTCGGGCAATCCAAGATTGGCCGTCATGTACAAAGTCCATGTTTACAGTTTTCATAGAAACTCCTCACTCGTTCCAAAAGAAAATGTTATTTCGTTTATTCCGGCTCATTTTTTATTTATTGGGGAGTAAAGAGGCTGAATTATTCCGGCTCTCCACTCCCCAATTCTACTTTATTTACGATCCAATTACCGGCGGAGTCATTCCGTTATGGAAAATCCAGGCCAATGCCCAACCGATAGGGATAATAATAAACAACAATGAAAGGCCGTAAACAAGGGCGAGTCTACCCATATGCTCCTCGGCCAGTTTGCGGAAATTGGTTACCAAACCAATACTGGTAAAGGTAAGAACAAAGAACAAGTGACGGCCGACGCTTTCAAAGGGATGTATTCCCCAATCCATGGCCTCGCCCCCGATAAGGGTGAGACCGAGCGCCCCCACAAGAACCCAGGCCACGAAATAACCCAGGACGAATTTGGGAAATCGCCACCACACCTCCATTTTTTGTACTTTTTCATTGGGGCGTTTTTCTACATAATAAAGCCAGAGCATGGCCAGGACCAATGCCCACACCCCGATGAACATATCAATCCAGATTTTGGTCATTACTGCTGCGGAAGTAATCCAGCCTTCTTCCCATTGAACGCCCAATTCTTCCTGGGCCCGGGTACGCATGAGTACATCGGTAATAGCCCCGGAGGCAGCATCCGCTCCATCGGTCTTTACGGTCAGGCCCAGACTGGATCCGGCGGCCATGGGTTCCTGAAACCAGGGGGAGTAGGTCAGCACAGGGGGCAGAATCACCAGTTCCACGACAGCGAAAACAACAATAATACTGGATGCCATTACCGGGACAATCGGTCTGGCCCGAATAGCACCGCCGGTGGCAATGGAAGCGGAAACACCACATATGGAAATGCCGGAGGCCAGAGTGGCCGCCCATTCCCGGGAAAGTTTAAATGCTTTACGTGCAAAAGTATAAACCAAGGGCCAAAAGAGCATATAAGCGGCAATAGTCGCGCAGCAGCCAAGCACCAATAATTCCATGGCATAGCCGGTTGCATCCACTACCTTCATTCCTAACTTGCATCCGAGAAAAACAATGGCGATTTTAATGAACCATTCCGGACGAGCCCCATGATACATAAACTCCCGAAATTTTTTCGGAGCTAGATTTCCGATTAGCAACCCTACGAACAAGGCAACAATATAATGGGCACCGCCAATGGAAAGGCTCCAATCGATCCCAAAATCCGGCCGCTCGATGGATGTAGCCTGGATATAGGCATTCCGGGAAAGGACATAAACCAGGGCGGATACCCAAAAAACAATCGTCCAGGACCAGAAGTATTTTTTCATGTCCATTTTCATCGCCTTGGCCCCGATACATGTGGCGATAGTAAAGATCACATAGGATAGAATAAGGGAGCCAATTCCAGACATCATACCGGAGTGATCCGGAGACAAGGAATTGCTGATATCTGTCCATTTGGGGAAATCAATTACCCATCCGGAAAGATCCACCCCGGTGGCTCCGGAAACAATCCCTACAAGTACGAAAAATAGCCCTAACCAGAACGCCCACCAATCTTCAGTACTGAGCATTCCAGTATACCACCTCTTTTCTTGCGTCATTAAGTCCCTCCTGTAATGATTAGTTGATTATGGCGTCCTCTATCAGGACAGGATAAAGATATTGACCAACGCCCCAAGCACGGCCAAAGCGCCCACGCCAATAACAAGGGAGTATTTGACCAGTTTCCCTTCCCATTCTTCCCAGGGCTCGGCCTCAAAGCTCATTTCTTCCTGATTGGTCGTCTCCTGCTCATCCATAGTACCTCCTTTAACCGTTGCTGTTGACATTCTGTTTTTAATATCGTTTTTTACCCATCGGATTTTGACGGCTATTTGAGCAATTCTGATGCCAGTCCTAAGGAATAAAAAATGCGGGTGAAAAGCGGGTTTTCAAGGTTTAAAAATATTTCGCTGCTAACTTTTGTTAGCAGCGTGTAAATCTTGGGCTACAAAATAAATCATTGTAGAGGAGCTTTTCCTTTTATAGTAGAGTTTGATTTTTAAATAAGCTTACCTCTATGCTTTAACCTAAAATTCGGAGGCTCTTTGAGGGAATGAAATTCCTTTGCCCTTTCAAACTGCAAACTCGTTTCTTCGTGGCCATCTGTGCCGTTGGGTTGGCCATGGGTATTTTTTTTGTAACCGTTCTTTATTTTCACATGCAAAGTGTGGTGCTTGAAGAAACCCGGACAAGGGCCAATCTGATGCTTGCCGAAGCCAATTCTGTACAGAACTATGTCCAACAGACTCTGCGCCCCCGTATGTTCTCGGTTACTAATAAGAAAAATTTCGTGATCGAGGCCATGTCCTCTTCCTATGTTTCGCGCAAAGTCATGCAGGATTTGGTTAACAATAAGGATGTTACCTATAGAAGAGTGGCTATAAACGCCCGAAACCCGGATTACGACCCCAATCAGATGGAGAGAAGGATAATTGAATATTTCCGCAATCATCCGCAAAAAGAGGAATGGGAAGACCAAATACGAGTAGACGGACGCATGTATTATTTTTGTGCACGTCCAGTGGTATTCAAGGAAAGTTGCATGCGTTGTCATGGAGACCCTGAACGTGCCCCACAGGAAATTGTAAAAAGATATGGTACGAAAAGGGGGTTTGATTATGAACAGGGCAGGGTGGCCGGTGTAGTTAGCGTAGGCTACCCCATACAGAGCGCCTTTAACATGGTTAAAGAAACCACTTTAAGTTTCCTTGCTTTATATCTGTTCGGAATAGCTATATTTTTTGGTTTTGTACAGTTTATCTTTCATAAGTTTGTGACTGGCAAGTTAAGCAGGCTTATAAAGGTAATGCGCCGGAGTATGCCGGAAAACCGGGATAGTGATTGGGAAAACCGGGAGGAGGGAGAAAAAGAAAAGGGTGAAGACGAGATTGAACAATTGATATCCGGGCTGGAAGGGATGGCCAATGCCCTGGGGGATGCGCGGTACAAACTTGAGGACTATGCCCATAACCTGGAAGAAATGGTCCGCAAGCGAACCTCGGAGTTGGAAGAGGCAGCCGTGGAAAGGGAAAGCGATGTAAATCTGTTTTTAAATATACTCCATGCCCTGCATGCCAGCGATCAAGGCGACCATTTGATTCAAAAAATCATGTATGTGGCGGGATGCAGATTCAATGCCCGGGCAAGCGCTTATTACAGCCTGCAGCCCCCGGAGCATACTTATTCCTGGCCGGATTCCTGGAGTCCTCCGGAACTTCCCCGGCGGGTCATGGATCAGGCCGTGGCCGGGGAAGTGGTCTTTACCGCTGCCGAGATCTACATCCCTGTTTATAACAACGAGGTGGTGTGGGGCATTCTCTATCTGAAAATAGAAAAAGGTGCGCAACGTCTGAAAAATTCCCAGAAAGTCCTTCTGGCTCTGGGGCAACAGATGGGTATCGCCCTGGAAAATATAAAGGCGGTCTACGAA
>CAYNNQ010000013.1:0-59204 GCA_964398785.1 uncultured Desulfovibrionales bacterium
CTGCCTGCAAAAATATATTTTTTGCAGGCGCCTCTGGGTTTGTTTGTGGATTGTTTCCTCTGTTACCAAAGCGCAAGAGATCCGAGGGGACAGGAATTCCCTTTTGGCGGCAACAGGGAACAGGCGAAAGAGACACATAAATCCATTTCCTTCGTTATAGACCCAGTTTCAGAACGGGGCAGCTATTCTGTTCTTTCTTTTTCTTGAAAAAGGGAGTGCTTGGGGGTATTATTCCTTTGGTTCCGGATTGAGGTGGAAAGCAATTGTTATTTCAAAACCATAAGGATGTATATAAATGATCGGTATATCCAAGCTTTATTGCGCGAATATTGAGGCCTCGGATCTCTTGCGTTACGGGCGCGAATCCAGAGATCTACCATCCCATCTTTTACAGTTCTCCAAGGACAAAAAACCGGTTGTGGTTTGGAATATGACCCAGCGGTGCAATTTGAAATGCGCGCATTGCTATGCCCAGGCGGTTGATCCGCAGGGAGCCGACGAAATCGATACGGAAAAATCCAAGGAAATAATTGCCGACCTTGCCAATTTCGGCTCTCCGGTCATGTTGTTTTCCGGTGGAGAGCCGCTCATCCGACAGGATCTCCCCGAATTAGCCAGCTTTGCGGTCTCCAAGGGAATGCGGGCGGTCATCTCCACGAACGGGACGCTGATCACTCCGGAAAAGGCCCGCGAACTCCGGGAAGTGGGGCTCTCCTATGTAGGCATATCCTTGGACGGAGGAAAGGAGGTGCATGATCGTTTTCGAGGAGTGCCCGGAGCATTTGAAAAGGCCATGCAGGGTCTGGAGAATTGCCAGAAGGAAGGCCTCAAGGTGGGGCTCAGATTTACCATCAATAGGCGCAATGTCCAAGAAATACCACAGGTTTTTGATATACTGGAGGAAAGGGAAGTCCCTCGGGTATGTTTTTATCACTTGGTTTATTCCGGACGCGGCTCAGAGTTGATTAATGAGGATCTGGAGCATAAGGAAACCCGCCGAACCGTGGATTTGATAATGGATAGAACCAACTCCCTCTTTGAACAGGGAAAACCCAAAGAAGTGTTGACTGTGGATAATCATGCAGACGGACCTTATGTCTATTTGCGCCTTTTGCGGGAAAATCCGCAACGGGCCGAGGAAGTGATGAAACTGCTCAACTACAATGAGGGCAACAACTCCGGGCGAGGCATCGGCTGCATCTCTTGGGACGGCTCCGTGTATGCCGATCAGTTCTGGCGCAACCATAACTTCGGCAATGTCCTGGAACGCCCGTTCTCTCAAATTTGGACGGACGAGAATATCGAGCTTTTGGCCCAATTGAAGGACAAGAAGCAATATGTCCACGGCAGATGCGAAAGATGTCGTTTCCTGCCCGTATGCGCCGGCAATTTTCGTGCGCGGGCCGAGGCCTATTACGGCGATATCTGGGGACCGGACCCGGCCTGTTACTTAACCGATGAAGAGATTGGCGTACAAGATTAAAAGTTCTTAAAGACAAAGCAAAGTACAATAGTCATAATATGTTGGGAGATACTCATATGGGTTTTTTTCGCGGCAGAAGATTGAGACGGAATTCCGGGGTGAGAGAGATGGTCCGGGAAACGATTTTGCTTCCCCAGGATCTGGTGCAGCCATATTTTGTGCTTCAGACCGAGGATAAGGGGCTTGAGGTACCTATAGAATCCATGCCCGGCCAGAGCCAACTGAGTCCCAACCGATTGGTGGAAAGAGTGGGCTGGGCGAGGGAAAAAGGTCTTCGATCCGTCATCTTGTTCGGTATACCCAAGGTAAAGGATGAGCAAGGTAGCGGTGCTTATGCCCCGGACGGAATAATTCAGGAAACTGTCCAGATGCTTAAAAAGGAGTTTCCCGGGCTAGTGGTTATAACCGATGTCTGTCTGTGTGAGTACACTTCGCACGGACATTGCGGTCTGATCCGAAAACAGCATGTGGACAATGACTCCACTCTGGAAATGCTTGCGCGCACTGCTGTTTCCCATGCCCGGGCCGGAGCGGACATGGTTGCACCCTCGGATATGATGGACGGGAGGGTGCAGGCGATCCGCCGGGCCTTGGATGATAACGGTTATGAGGAATTGCCCATAATGAGCTATGCAGTCAAGTATTCTTCTTCGTTTTACGGTCCCTTTCGAGAGGCCGCCCAGAGTTCTCCCCAATTCGGAGACAGAAATTCGTATCAGATGGATTCCGCGAATTCTCTAGAGGGTATTCGCGAAGGTCGTGCCGATCGCAGCGAGGGCGCGGATATCCTCATGGTCAAGCCGGCCATGCCCTATCTGGATGTGTTGCAGGCCCTTCGGGCGCGTATGGATTGTCCTTTGGCGGCTTACCAGGTAAGTGGGGAATACAGCATGATCAAGGCGGCCGCCATGCAAGGCTGGCTGGAGGAAAAAGAGGTGGTTCTGGAAAGCCTGACCGGCATAAAACGGGCCGGGGCGGAAATCATCCTTTCCTACTACAGCGAGGAAGTGCTGGATTGGCTATGTGGAGATTGATTGCCCAAGTCCGGATTTGGATCTGCCGAAAATCTCTCCCCTCCCCCCGTCCGGACTCGTCTTTGTCTGTTGTCCGGTATTTCAGGCAGTATAGGTCCCTATCTTATAATCTGCGGGCAGGTGGGCCGATCCCTTGACGCAGGGTATTCCTGTGGCGCGGGCTATATCCCTCGCTAGTCCATCCGTGTCCTGGATGAACCCATCCCCGAAGTGCCAGGTTTTTCCTTCCCTTTTATGGGCAAAAGAGCAAGTAGTCAGATGGATTGCTTCCGCCCCTTTGGCCTTCATGATTTAGGCTAACTCCAGGTCTTTTTCCCTGTATTTCAACACCCAGAAATTTTTGAATTTCCGGATAAGAACTAAATATCTCCAGTTGAGACTTTTGGCAAGGTTACGGAAAATCCTGCACCAAGAACAAATACTGCTTATTTGAACATGGACAAAACTTTATATGTCTAATATGGTATATGTCTAGTTAGGTCCAAATGTTTAACTCGTTAATTATCGGGAGGGATTTCTATGCGCAACCTTTTTATTGCTTTGATTGTTTGCTTTTTTACAGTGGGTATGGTGGGAAATGTCTCAGCTGCAGACAAGGTGCTGAAGATGTCCACCACCACTTCCACCCAGGCTTCGGGTCTTTTGGAAGTCTTGCTTCCGGCCTTTAAGAAGGATACGGGTATATCCGTGAAGGTGATTGCCAAAGGTACCGGCGCCGCCATACGCGATGGAAAGGACGGCAATGTGGACGTCATTTTCGTGCACGCCAAAAACCGGGAAAAGAATTTCGTGCAAGAGGGCTTTGGTACCAAACGCTATGCGGTAATGCACAACGATTTTATCATCATCGGTCCCGAGGACGATCCCGCCGGAATCAAGGGTATGCAGGATGTGCAGGGGGCCCTGGAGAAAATAGCTGAAAGCGGTGAACCGTTTGTCTCCCGGGGCGACGACAGCGGCACGCATACCAAGGAGCAGAATCTGTGGAAGAGTAGTGACGTTGCTTTGGAAGAAGTCTCCACAACGTTGTTTGAGGGTGGGGAGAAAGTCAATCTAAGCTTTGTCCAGCCCCGGCAAAAAGAAAAGCTGTGGTATTATTCCATCGGCCAGGGCATGGGCAAGACCATTACTTTTGCCCAGGAGAAACAGGCCTATACCATGGCTGATCGCGGTACTTACCTGAAATACAAGGTAGGACGCGACCAAGGGCTGGATCTGGAGATTATGTGCGAGGGTGATAAGGACTTGTACAATCCGTACGGGGTCATCCCGGTCAATCCGGAGCGCTATCCCCATGTGAAACACGACTTGGCCAAGAAATTCGCGGAATGGTTGGTTTCCAAGCGCGGGCAGTCCGTGATCGCCGACTATAAGCTCTTGGGCAAACAGCTCTTTTATCCCGACGCCATGCCCAACGTGAAATAACATCCTGTCTATCATACTATTGAGTACAGGGACCGGCACCAAAAAGGTCCCTGTACTTTTTTCGTAAAAGAGGTTTTATGCAGTTTTTTGTGGACAGCCTCAGATCCGCCCTTTTGCTCATCCGGGAGATGGATCCGGAATTGGTCAATGTGGTCTGGGTCTCGCTCAAAGTCAGCTTGAGTTCCACTGCCATTGCCTCTTTATTTGGGGCGCCTCTGGGATTTGCTGTGGCCATGGGCAGGTTCCCCGGTCGCAGGGGAGTTATCACCGTCCTGAATACCCTTTTGGCCGTGCCCACGGTGGTGGTCGGCCTTTTTGTGTATACTTTTATTTCCCGTAAGGGAGTTTTGGGCGAACTGGAGTTGCTGTATACCCAAAAGGCCATTATTATCGGGCAAACCTTGCTGGTACTGCCCATAGTTGCCGCGTTTACCATCTCCGCGCTCAGCCGTGTGGATACCCGTTACCGCAAGACCGCGCTTACTTTAGGGGCCAATATGTGGCAGGCCTGCCTTTTGATTCTGCGCGAGGCCCGCTACGGCATAGGAGCCGCTATCGTGGCCGCATTCGGGCGGGCGATAGCCGAGATCGGCGTGGCCATGATGCTCGGGGGCAACGCCCGGGGTTTTACCCGGACCATGACCACGGCCATGGCCCTGGAGTACGACAAGGGACAATTTATTCTGGCCGTGGCTTTGGGGATGATACTGCTGACCGTGAGCCTTGTGGTAAATATTGTCCTCAATCTCTGTCAGGGGCGGTTGGAAAAATAAATGCTTTTTCAGGGGCGCGGACTGAACAAGGTATATGCCAAGCGCCGGGTTTTGGACCTGGAGCATTTTGCCATGGACTCGGACCGGATCCATGCCCTGCTCGGTCCGAACGGAGCGGGCAAGACCACCCTGCTGCATATTTTGAGTTTTTTGGAGCCACCCAGCGGTGGGGATTTGTATTACAATGGACAAGTGGTGGATTTTAGGTCCCGTTCCCAGTTGCGCCGCTTGCGCCGGGAAGTGGTTCTGGTGGAGCAGCACCCCATTTTGTTTACCACATCGGTGGAGGCCAATGTAGGCTACGGACTGAAGTTGCGCGGTGTCCCCCGGGCAAAAAGACGCCGTATTGTGCAGGAAAGCCTGGAGCTGGTGGGAATGCGGGAATTCCTCCGCTATCCGGCCTGGCGTCTTTCCGGTGGAGAGACCCAGCGTGTGGCTTTGGCCCGGGCCCTGGCCTGTTCTCCCCGGGTGCTGTGTCTGGATGAACCAACAGCCAGTGTGGATTTGGAGCACCAGATCGCCCTGGAAGGGATAATTCGGGAAATACATGCCCAAACCGGAAACAGTCTTATCTTGTGTACCCACAATCACCAATTGGCCTCCAAGCTAGCACACAACAGGCTGTACCTGTCCGCCGGCCGCGTCAGTGTTGATTTTTGCGAGAATGTTTTTGTAGGCCGCCTAAAAGAGGACTTGCAAGGCGGATATGTCTGCAGTCTGGGCAAAGGCCTTGATTTGCCCCTAAAGCGTGCACCAGGGGCCGAGGTGAAAATCGCTTTGGATCCAAAAAATTTGCGCATTGATTTCCAGAATGGAGATACAAGCGCGGCGGCTTCCTGGCCGGCTCGGATCGTCCAGATTACCGATGTCGGCTTTTATGTGCGCCTGGAATTGGATGTGGGGCTGCCGGTTAGTGTGCTGTCTAAAAAGGGTGCCAGTCCCGAGAATTCTTTGCGGGTGGGACAACGGGCATTTTTGACTATTCCGGAGCAGGCTATCCAGCTTTTGTAAATCCATTGCCTATACTTGCATGGGAGGCTTTGAAAGGGAAGGGGTCTTTTGTGTTTACCTCTTTAAATCATATTTGATGCCCAATTATTGGCTAGGTGTTTTTTAAACACCCCAAAGGAAGATGCGTGATCACTCCGGACTAAAACCAGAGATTTAAGTCCGGGAGTTCCTTCTTTCGGCGATATGAAGACATACCAGCCTGTCCTTAAAACACCTAAAAGATCAGGCTTCGAAAATCCCCAGGTAATGACCTAGAGCCACACGCTTTTTTCTCCTCCTTAACCCGGTTTGACCCTTGTCTTTTTGTGCCCTAATGGAGTAATAGTGTCTGAGAGACATTGCGGATGTTATTTGTCCAAAAACGGGGGTGAGGTTTGTCTGCGGAAAAGGGGAGCTACCCAGAACCGGTGCGCTGGTCCAGCCGCATGTATATACGGATCAGCCGTCGGGACATTGCCTTTTTCAAGTTCCTTATTGAATCTTGGGATAATTTGGCCTATCAATCAATAATAGATAAGCATGCAGCGGTATTACAGATTCGTTATACACCATGTGTCCGGCGAGAATTACTGGAATTTTTGGAACAGATATCCGGAGAAATCCATTTTGCAGTGGAGGATAATCACTCGGAAATAACTAACTTAGAAAATTCCTGCTGATACGGAGTCTGGTTATGCAATTTCGATATAAACTAGTTTTTTTGGTAGTAATGGCCATTTTACTTTGCGGGATGGGGGGGGCGGGCAACAAGGTCGTGTCTTCCATTCCGGACCCGGACAGGGAGTTCACCGCCAAAATCGTGGATCAGTCCGATGTTTCCTATAAGGTACATAGGATTTCTGTAGATGGACTGACCTACTTGCCAGCCGCCATGGGCGAGGCCAAGGTGGGAATCGATTTTGCCAAAATAAGTAAAATCCATTTTTATATGCAAGGGGACAGCGAACTTGCAGTCGTCCATTTTGTGCAAGGTGGGAAAAAAAGATTTCATCTTGATCCGGAGACCAAGATACATGCCCGCAGCAAATGGGGCAATGTACAGTTGATCTGCAAAAATATCAAAACTATCGAATTCCAAAAGGATTAGAGAAAGGCAAGAAGGGAGTCCATGGCCGAAATCAGTGAATTCTTTCCCGGCGACTTGATATTTTCCGCAGGGGAACCTTGCAATTTTTTTTATGTCCTTCTTTCTGGCACAGCCGGCTTGTGGTCCGGAGATCAAAAGATACTACAAATGAAATCTTCGCATGTTTTGGGTGTGGAATTCAAGGAACCTTCCGGGTCTCTGGTTTATTCCTACACGGCAATTGCCGAGTCGCATATGCGAGTGCGTCAATACCCTTACGCCTCCCTTGGGGACCTTTTGGAGAACGCCCGTTTCGCTCGCATGGCCTGTGCCAGCCTGTACCGGCAGAGTAAACTCCAGCTTGAACTCGTAAATAGGTGTGGTGAGGAGGAAAACGTCCATTATTCCGGAGAAATAAGGAGTTACGGACCTGGGGAGACGGTTATTCGGGAAGGGGATGATTCCACGGATATATTCCGCGTAGTTTCTACGGACAAGGGCCTCAATGTGGTCAAGAACGAACAGCAGTTGGCAGTGATCCGGGAGCCGGGGGAGTTTTTCGGAGAGATGGCCGCTTTGTTACGCGAGCCGCGGACTGCTTCGGTGATTTCTGCCGGCATGTCCGTGCTTGAGGTATATCCCAGTGAGCAGTTGCGGGAGATTTTAAAGGACTACCCGGATATGTCCCTGCGCATGATCCAGAATATGGCCAAGCGGTTGGCTGAGACCAGTGACAGATTGGTTGGAGGAAATACTTGACTGTGCATTTCCTCGTCCCTTTTGCTGGAAGGCCGCACGCATTCTCCGGAGATCATGCAAGGCGGAAGAAAGTGCGGCAGTTGGCCCCGGTTTGTGCCCAGAGGGTTTCTGCTTTTATCCCTTTTAATTCGGCTATCTCCAGTGCGGTGAAGACTACCAGAGCCGGTGCATTGGGTTTACCCCGGTAAGGTTCCGGGGATAGAAAAGGGGCATCGGTCTCCACAAGCATTTTTTCCAGGGGAATTGTCCTGGCCACAGCTTCTTTAAGCGGATGGTTCTTTTGGTAGGTGACCGTGCCCGGAATCGATAAATACCATCCTTTTTCCAGGATTTCCGCGGCCAGTTCCGGCCCACCGCCAAAGCAATGCCAGAGAAGGGGGCGATCCCAAAAATCCAGGTCCTTTAGTATACGCAGGGCATCTTCTTCTGCCTCCCGGCAGTGGATAACCGCGGGTAAATCGAATTGGCGAGCCAGTTCAAGCTGTTCGGCAAAAATTTTTTGCTGCGTTTCTTTCGGGCTGTGCATGTAATGATAGTCCAGTCCTATCTCGCCTACAGCGCGTATCCCATTGTCCCCGGCGAAGATTTCGGTTAATTGTTCCCTGTCCCGTGGGGCTGCTTCACCTGCCTCGTGGGGGTGGATGCCCAAAAGGAAAAAAACCATCTCCTTGTTCTCAAACAGGGAATGGTTGTGTTTAAATGCCTGGGGGCCGAGGAATACCTGCCCAATGTGTTCCAAGCCGCTATCCCGGGCTTCCTGCAGGTTTTTTTCCAGATCCCCGGATTTTTCCATGTCCAGGTGGGCGTGGCTGTCCGCCCCACCTGAGGGTAAGGATATCTCCATTGGAGATGGACGGTTTTTCTTTTTTTTTCCCATTGTCTATCCTTTCCTTTTTTCCCATTTATCTTGGTCAATGGCCTCTTCGGGGAGCATAATCGGAATATCTTCCCGCACGGGGTAAACAAGGCGACAGTGAGGACAAAGCAAGCCTTCCCCGTCTTGGTAAGGACTCAGTTCACCCTTGCATTGGGGGCAAGCCAGGATCTGTAGGAGTTCTTTGTCTATGTTCATAAGCGTTGCTCCTTGTCTTGAGAGTGGTTATTCTTTTTGTTCCGCAAACAGATACCGGGAGGAAAAGCTGGAGGGCAGGGCGGATTGTACCCGCACCAGGACAGCAGTAAAAAACAGGGCGTATATGAGCCTGGCCCACAGGATCCCGGAAAGATGGGCTCCAAGCAGGAGCATGAGCAGAGTATCTTCAATCAAACTGTGGCAGATGCCCATAAGGGTAAGGGAAAAAAAGACATCCCGGGCCGGTATCTTGCCTCTTCGGATTTCATGCATAATAAGGCCTCCCCCGTAGGAAAGCCCCATGGTCATTCCAATAATGGAAAGGGGAGCCGCTTCTTTCCCGATACCCATGTGCCTTAGCAGTGGGCGCATAAAACGGATAAAAAAATGGGTAACCCCCAATTTATCCAGGGTGCGGATGATAACCATAAGCATGGTGATGATCCCGAATATCGCTCCCAAATTTTTTGTCTGAGCCATGATCCACATTCCTAAACCTGCCGGTGCCGGATCGGGATCCCACAAAATGGAACACGGCTCCTGAAGCCATCCTCCGCTTGTGTACAAAAGATTCAAAACCATACCTACGAGCAAAGCACTGCCCACCCGGATAACGCCTTGAAATATCAGTCTGGGGCCGGACTTCTGGGCTATTTTGAGTTCCACGGGCAGGGCGTGGGCAATAAGCATGGCAGTGGCCAAAACGGTCATTTGGGCGACATTCAATTGGGCACTTTGCGGCAGGGAAACCAGTACAAGCATACCGGCATAGATATTGTTTATTAAGGCCGTGGCCCATACCAGACCCATGCTCCCGGGCAGGCCCATAAGCCGCATGATAGGTTCCAGGGGGACAGCCAAGTAGGAAATGAGTTGCAGATCCTGGAGTATACGCACTGCGATAATGATGGGGATCATTATCTTGAACAGTTCCAGTGAAGTCTTCCCCGAATCCCGGAAAACTCCCCAGATTTTTTGTCCCAAGTTGTGAATCCACATGATCAAAACATCTGTTTCAATAGGTCTTCGCCGGCTTGTTCTTCATCCAGATTCTTTTCTTCGGATGAGGCCCGTACCTGAGGCTGCGTACCCTCCTTGAACGGCAGGAGGTAGCTTTTTTGGGTATCTTTGCCGGCCAGGAGCCCGGTGGCGGCATCCACTTTGGCCATGGTTATCCCCGGTGGCTGAAGGAAATCCTGAGGTGTGTAGTTGTCTTCCACACTTTGTCTGTATTTGAGCCATATGGGGCAGGCAGCGCGGGAGCCGGTTTCGTATTTGCCCATAGGAGTAAGTTCGTCAAAGCCTACGTACACACCTGTCAGCAAATAGGGGGCGTATCCCATGTACCAGGCATCCTGGTTCTTGTTTGTGGTCCCGGTTTTCCCGGCCACCGGCCTTCCCAGTTTTTTTGCCCGCCAGCCGGTACCGCTTTGCACCACCTGTTGTAGGAGATCGGTTATGATGTATGCGGTTTCCTTGCTGATTGCCCGCTGGGTCTTTTTTTCCTGTTTGTAGAGGGTTTCTCCCCACGCATTCTCTATCTTGGTTACAAGACGGGGCTGCACATAGCTCCCCTGTCTGGCGAATGCCGTGTATGCCCGGCAGAGCTCCATCAGGCTGACGGACACCGAACCCAAACTCACGGAGAGATCATGAGGGAAATCCCCTTTTATTCCCATGGCCTTGGCCCTCTTTATTATGGTGTCTATTCCCATGCGCTGGGCCAGGCGGATAGTGACCATGTTCCGGGATTTGACCAGGGCGGTGCGCAGGAGGGTCGGTCCGTAGAATACACCCTCAAAGTTTTCCGGTTTCCAGGTTTTTTTATTGCTTGTGTAGACAATAGGTGCGTCTAGGACAATGGAGGCGGGAGTAAAGCCGTTATCCATGGCAGCTGAGTAAACGATGGGCTTGAATGCGGAGCCGGGCTGCCTTTTTGCCTGTGTGGCCCGATTGAATTGACTCTGGAAGAAGTCATATCCGCCGACCAAGGCGGGCACATTTCCAGTCCGGGGATCAACCGAAACAACGGCTCCCTCCACCCGAGGTTTTTGTTCCAGCGCCAAGGACCATATATTGTTTTTTTTAGAAGGCTTGCGTACGGATGCTCGTATTATGTCCCCTTTTTGCAGCACTTTACGTGCGTCTTTTACGGGGGGGACTTCTTCCGGTGCCTTTTCCGGGTTCGGCGGCCGGCCCCAACCCATTGTCTTTACGCTTATAAAGCCGTTATGGCTGCCGAAACGCACAGTTGCACCGTTTTGTTTTACCTCGGTAACTAGGGTCTGGATCCATTCTCCCGGTGCGAGAATATCCGTATGAATAGGGTTGTTTTTCAGGTAATCTTCCCATTTTTTTTGAGGGAGGTTTTTGATCGGACCCTGCCAGCCTCGTCTCTTAGTAGAAGCCTGTAGACCGCTTTTAAGCGCATTCTTGGCCGCGACCAGATGTTCCAGGTCTGCAGCTGTGTGTACGGTCATTCCCGAGTTATAGACTTTTTTCTTCCCATACTTTTGGACCAGCCATCTACGGACTTCCTCCAGGTAATAGGCCCCTTGCTTCCAGGAAGGATCGGCCATCTTTTTCAGTTCAAGGGGAGCGTTGTTGGCCTTTTCATATTCCTCTTGATCTATTTTGCCCGTGTCCAAAAGCCGTTGCAGAACGTATCCTCTTCTCTTTTTAGCTGTTTTAGGGTTGTTGTATGGGTTGTACTTGGAGGGTGCCTTGGGAAGTCCTGCAATCATTGCGGCTTCAGGCAAATCCAGTTCGGAAACATGTTTCCCGAAATATTCCCTGGCTGCCGCTTCCACCCCGTATGCCCCGGCACCCAAGTATATCTCGTTCAAATAAATGGTCAGTATTTCGTTTTTGCTCAGGTGGCGCTCCAGGCGATAAGCCAATATTGCTTCCTTCAGTTTGCGGGTGTAACTTTTCTCCGGTGAAAGAAGTAAGGATTTGATCACTTGTTGCGTGATTGTGCTTCCCCCTTGGACAATGCTTCCGGCCATGGCGTTTTTGTATGCCGCCCTGGCGATACCCAAAAGGTCAATTCCTTCATGGTCATAGAAATTGGAGTCCTCGGAGGCCAAAAAGGCCTTGGGCACCCAGGGAGACATCTGATCCAGGGTGACCAAGAATCTTTTTTCCTCGTAAAAATATCCGAGAGTCCGGCCGTTTCTGGTCAGAACTTTGGTTACCAGTGAGGGATTGTAGTCGCTTATTTTCTTGAAGCTCGGCAGATCCTGTGCAGCCCAGAAATAGACGCCAATGGATGTACCCATTACCAAAAGAAGGAGAATAATCAGTATGATTGCGCTTATTTTGAAAAGTCTCATAATAGTTTATGTGCAGTTTAGGTTTTTAAGCATGAGGTGGTATAAATGATAAATTTCCCTGGGAGTCTGATCAAAAAGAACAAGCAGGTCTTTAATGCTTTGGTTTTCTTGAATAGCCAAACAGCCCGGATCATCAAATGCAGTTATTTTCTCCCTATTTACCCAGAAAGGGTAGATACAGCAGAATAGTGGACGTTTTTCATATGGGAGCAAACATCCCCAGCTGTCCAGGAATACGCAGCTTCCATCTTTGGTTGTCTTGAGCCTAGGGTGTTTTGCCCCGGGAGGGAAAACACGGCCGATCTCCCTGGTCGTCGGGAAGAGGTGCCGCATGTGGCGAATAAAAGACCGGGAGTTGGGTTCCTGTACAGCAAAAGCCTTATCCGGATGCAGTGAACGCAGCCAATGGAGTTCCGCAGGGGACAAGGGAAAACAGTTTATTGTGTTTTTCGGGTCGGCTCGGCAACAGGTTCGGAATTTAGCACTGCAGCGGATACACACATAATCCTGGTGGTTGGGTTCCATTTCAAGTTCTTATGCCCCGCCTCGTCCGTTTGCGAATTTAAGAAATCCCTTGCCCAGCAGGTCGTGCATGTGAACAATGCCGCAGAGCCGGTTGTCTCCCTCGACTACAGGTATTACGGTAATAGCCTTTTCTTCCATGATATCCATGGCTTTGGCTGCGCTGGTCTTTGGTGTCACTTTTTGCGGATCCGGGGTCATGAATATCTCAGCTGGTTTGGCCCGGTCCGGATTCCCATGGCAGATAAGTCGTCTCACATCCCCATCAGTGAGGATACCCTTCAGTCGGCTGGACTCGTCCACCAAAATGACTGTACCCAGTCCGCGTTCGTTCAACACGGATAGCGCTTTCTCCAGAGGACTACGCGAAAAGACCTGGGGTATATTTTCCCGGTGCATTATTTGCCCCACGTCTAGGGCCAATCTTTGTCCTAGAGTCCCTCCGGGGTGGTTTTTCTGGAAATCTTTTTCACTGAAGGCCTTGATGCGAATCAACCCTACTGCCAGAGCGTCTCCCACAGCCAGAGTGGCCGTGGTACTGGAAGTTGGAGCGAGACCGAGTGGACAGGCTTCCTGGGGCACCTTGATCTTGATTGTGATATCCGCCCATTGGGCGATTGTTGACTCTGGCTCGGATGTTAGGGCCAGCATGCTCGGGCCTATATTTCTTATGGCCGGGATAATGGCGTTCAATTCCTCGGTTTCCCCGCTATTGGAGATGGCAATGAGTACATCCTCTTTGCGTATCATTCCCAGGTCTCCGTGCGCTCCTTCGACCGGATGCAGAAAAAAGGATGGGGTCCCGGTGCTGCTAAACGTGGCTGCCATTTTGCGGCCTACCAGGCCGGACTTGCCCACTCCGCTGATGACAATACGTCCCTGGCAACTGGAGAGGATTTCCAGTCCCCGGGCAAATCCATGCCCCAGGTCCCTGCTCACCGCTTGTAAACCCAGAATCTCCGTATTTAGGACTTCCCGTCCCAGCGTGATCCATTCCCTGTATGAATCGTTCATTTCCGAGTTTTCTCCAAACACGATTTACCGCATTTTTCCCCTTTTTTTAGGGGATAATCCCCGTTAAAACATGCCAAGCAGAAGTCATCCCGGTTGTGCAAGGATTGCATGAGTCCGGATATGCTCAAGTAGTGCAGGGAATCTAGCCCAATAAAACGGGCAATGTCTTTGACGTCATGGTTGGCAGCTATGAGTTCCCCTTTTGAGGAAAAGTCTATCCCATAGTAGCAGGGGTATTTGATGGGGGGGCAGCTTACACGCATGTGGATTTCCCGTGCGCCCATCTCCCGCAACTTTTTTACCCGCGTGCGGATAGTAGTACCCCGGACAATGGAGTCTTCAATTATGATTATCCTTTTATCCCGGATCATCTCCGCCACCGGATTCAGTTTGATGCGTACTCCGAAATCCCGCATGTCCTGCGAGGGTTGGATGAAGGTCCGGCCCACGTAATGGTTGCGAATCATAGCCATTTCAAAAGGAATACCGGATTCTTGGGCGTACCCAACCGCAGCATAGACCCCGGAGTCGGGGAAAGGCATGACCATGTCCGCTTCTACGGGCGCCTCCTGTGCCATTGTCGCCCCCATTCTTTTACGGGCGTTGTAAACGACTTCGTCAAAGACAATTGAGTCCGGCCGTGCAAAGTAAATCAACTCGAAGACACAGGATTTCTTTTTTTCCGCCGCTGCAAAATTTATACTCCGGAGCTTTCCATTTTCTATTATGACCATCTCTCCCGGATTCAGGGTCCGCAGATATTCGGCTTCCAGCAGATCGAAGGCGCAACTTTCCGAAGCCAGTACATAAGCGTCATTTATTCTTCCCAACGAAAGGGGGCGGAAACCATGCGGATCCCGGATGCCGATCAGTTTGTCGTCAATGAGCATCACCAGGCAATAGGCCCCTTTTATTCTTTTTAGTGCCTTGCACAGTGCATCTTCCACTGAACTGCTTCCATTCATGTAACGCGCCAAAAGGTGCATTATCACTTCACTGTCCATAGTGGACTGAAAAATCGAACCCTTTTCTTCCAGTTCCTGGCGCAGTTCCCAAGTGTTTACCAGGTTGCCGTTATGGGCGATAGCCATTTCATGATCCTTGAAGCGGACCATGAATGGCTGGGCGTTGCGGATTAGGGAAGCCCCGGTAGTGGAATAGCGGAGGTGTCCGATTGCTGTTGAACCCTTTAGTTGCCTTCCCAGATGATCTTCGGAAAACACATCCGCTACCAGGCCCATCCCCCGCTGTTCCCGCAAATTTTTACCGTCCCAGGTAACGATTCCCGCACTTTCCTGGCCTCGGTGCTGCATTGCGTACAGTCCGAAGTAGGACATCCGGGCTGCTTCCGGATGGTCATCAATGCCAAAGAGGCCGCAAAATTCTTTTTTCATCTTTGGTTCCGTCTAATTTTGGTAGTAGTCCTGCAGGCTCTGTACATCCAGTCCGCAGGAGGATTTTTCCTTTATGGCCATGGCCATGGCTCCTGCTCCGGCCATGGTGGTCGTATAGGGTATATTGTAAAGCACCGCTGCTTGCCTGAGGGATGACGAATCCCGGACTTCCCTCTTCCCGGACGAGGTGTTTATAAGTAGATCGATTTCCTTGTTCTTGATTAGGTCGATCACGTTCGGGCGTCCTTCGTAAACCTTGTTTACCTTCTCCGCCCCGAGTCCGTGTTTTTCCAGGTATTCAGCCGTGCCCCGCGTCGCGATCAGATGAAATCCCAGTTCGCTGAATGTCCGGGCCAGTGCGGTGCATTTGGCCTTGTCCTGGTCATTAACGGATATAAATATAGTTCCTTTTTCCGGAAGGCGCAGTCCGGATCCCATCTGGCTCTTCATAAATGCCAGCCCAACGTTCTCGTCTATTCCCATGACCTCACCGGTGGATTTCATCTCCGGGCCCAGGAGGACATCCATCCCGGGGAATCTATTGAAAGGCAGAACGGCCTCCTTAACCGAATAATACCCTGATTTATGCATAGACCAGGGGTCCAGATCATCCAGGGTCGCTCCCAGCATTACCCGGGTGGCAAGCTTGGCCAAGGGTACTCCTGTGGCCTTGCTTACAAAAGGCACGGTCCGTGAGGCCCGGGGGTTGACTTCCAGGATGTATATGTCCTTATCCTTTACCGCGAACTGGATGTTCATGAGCCCGATGACGCCTAGTTCAGTAGCCAAAGCAGTAGTTTGGTCTATGATTTCCCGGACTATCATGGAACTGACTGTGTGCGGCGGCAATACACAGGCCGAATCTCCGGAATGGATGCCTGCTTCTTCTATATGCTCCATTATTCCGGCTACGTATGTCTTGTTCCCGTCGCTTAGGGCGTCCACGTCGATCTCCACGGCATTGTTGAGAAATTTGTCAATCAAAATGGGGAAGTCCGGGGATACATAGGCTGCTTCCCGGAAATAGTCGGTAAGGTCCTTGTCGTCGTAGACTATTTCCATTGCCCGTCCCCCCAGGACATAGGAGGGTCGGACCACAATGGGGTACCCAATGTTTGCGGCGATCTCGTGTGCCTCTTCATAGGAGGTGGCCGTACCGTTGGCCGGCTGCTTTAGTCCCAGCTTGTTCAATAGGCTTTGAAACCTTTCCCGGTCTTCTGCTCGGTCGATACTGTCCGGTGAAGTCCCCAGGATATCTACCCCAGCGCGCAGGAGTGGAACCGCCAGATTGAGTGGGGTTTGCCCTCCGAATTGGATAATCACCCCGTGCGGTTTTTCCTGTGCTATAATGTCCATTACATCCTCGAAGGTTAGTGGCTCGAAGTACAGTTTATCTGAGGTGTCGTAGTCCGTACTGACAGTTTCCGGGTTGGAGTTTACCATTATGGAGCCTACTTGCATGTTTTGCAGTGCGTAGGCCGCATGGACGCAGCAGTAATCGAATTCGATACCTTGCCCGATACGATTGGGGCCTCCACCCAAAATCATCACCTTTTTACGTTTATCATTGGCAATTTCCTTCCCTGTTTCATATGTGGAGTAGTAATAGGGAGTGTATGCTTCGAATTCCGCGGCACAGGTATCTACCAGATAATAGGTGGGCAAAACTCCGGTTTCAGTGCGCAGTCGGCGAATATCGTTCTCTTCTTTCTTCCATAGTGTAGCCAGTTGAGCATCCGAGTATCCGGATTCCTTGGCCTTCTGCAGCATGGGAGGGAGCTTTTCGTTCTCCGGATCAAGGGTCTCTTCCAGATTGAATTCCTTTAGCTCATTTTCTAAGTCTACAATTTGCCTGATTTGGTCCACGAACCAGGGGTCAATGCCGGTTGTAGCACAAATGTCTTCCCGGGTAAGTTCGTTTTTAATGGCGTGGCGTAGATAGAAAAGCCTTTTGGAATTCGGGGTGCGCAGTTTTTTAAGGATGTCTTCGGCAAAAAAATCCTTTTCCTGAAAGGAGCGTCCCAGGCCTGGATAGTTGATTTCCAGGGAGCGCAGACCTTTTTGCAGGGCTTCCTTGAAATTCCTCCCGATGGCCATGGTCTCCCCAACGCTCTTCATAGTCGTTGTTAGTTCGTCCTTGGTCTTTGTGAATTTTTCAAATGTGAATCTGGGGATTTTTACCACACAATAATCGATAGTCGGCTCGAAGGATGCCATTGTTTCCTTGGTGATATCGTTGGGTATCTCATCCAGAGAATACCCCACCGCCAGCTTGGCCGCAATTTTGGCAATAGGGAACCCGGTAGCTTTGGACGCCAGCGCGGAGGAGCGGGATACACGGGGATTCATTTCAATGACCACCATTTCCCCGTTTTCCGGATTGACTGCGAATTGTACATTGGACCCTCCGGTTTCTACTCCTATCTCCCGCATTATGGCCAGTGAGGCATTGCGCATTTTTTGAAATTCGCGGTCGGATAGGGTTTGGGTGGGAGCGACGGTTATGGAGTCGCCGGTGTGCACACCCATGGGATCCAAATTCTCAATAGAGCAGATAATCACGCAATTGTCCTGTTTATCCCGCATTACTTCCAGTTCGAATTCTTTCCATCCAAGAACGGATTCTTCGAGCATGATTTCGTTGGTCATACTCGCAGCCAAGCCCGTGGCAGCAATTTGTTCCAGGTCTTCCCGGTTATAGGCTACTCCGCCGCCGGTACCCCCCAAAGTGTATGCGGGGCGTACGATTATGGGGAAGGGGATCTCCTCGTTAAGCGCGTTTGCTTCAGCGATGTTTCGGGCAATTCCGCTTTTGGGGACCTTTAGTCCGATATTTTCCATCGCTTTACGGAATTTTTCTCTGCTTTCGGCCTTTTGTATTACCGATATGGAGGCCCCTATAAGCTCAACACCGCATTCTTCCAGCACACCCTGCTTGGCCACTGCTACAGCGGTGTTCAAACCTGTTTGCCCGCCCAAGGTGGGCAAAAGGGCATCTGGTTTTTCCTTGCGCACGATTTTTGCCACAGTTTCCGGATCCAAGGGTTCTACATAGGTCCTTTCGGCAAGTTCTGGGTCTGTCATTATTGTGGCCGGGTTGGAATTGACCAAGACAACTTCGTAGCCTTCTTCCTTGAGGGCTTTCAGGGCTTGTGTCCCGGAGTAATCGAATTCACAGGCCTGACCGATGATTATTGGGCCGGAGCCGATTAGCATTATCTTCTGGATGTCTTTTCTGGCAGGCATTTTTGGTAATCCATGGGTCTTACTTTGATTTTTAGTTTGTTGTTTTTCCGCTCAATTAGTCTGTACTGCTCGAGAGTACCCAGGACCTCTTGAAGACGAATAGTCTCCAGGTTGGTCATCTCCGGCAGTCTTTCCGCGTAGTTTTCCAGCTTGCCGTGCGCTTCCAGTAGGTATAGGTTGGCAAGCACGAATTTTTCCTCTGTCTTTAGCCAGTTTGCTGCAAAAAGCTCTTGGCGCATACGGGCCGGCAGGTTCAGAAGCCTAGTCAGATGTTCTTGGGCAAAGAAATTGTCTATCGCCATGCAAAGCAATACCTTGTAGTTCTCTTCCTTGACATGGTCAATGCGCAACCTTAATGTCAAAGTTAGGAGGGTTAAATAAATGGCTCCAAAGCCCCTAACCGAATTCCCTAGCGGGACCAGAGTCACAATCGCAGCTTTTGACGCCGGTTGCAAGGCACGAAGCAGGTTGTGTTCCCTAGGATTAATACCCGGAACCGAGATCGAGGTAAATGGTAGTTCACCCGGCCCCTTACGTGTTCGCGTGCGAGGCTCGGAAATGGTCTTGGGCCACGGAATGGCTGAACGGGTATTGGCCTACGCTGCAACAAAGTAGATATCCATGTTAGTATTTATAAAAGATAGAGAAGATGGTTTCATATGCATGAAGTAAGCAGCAATTACTTTATGACCGACTTTATTACCGGGTCGGAGGTTGAGGTTACCACATACGAGGATTTACGACAGCAAATCGCACGTATAATGGTGGAAGAAAAAGGTTATCCACGCGAAATGATTACGGTTAAGCTCCCTTTGAGTATTGCAAGAGAGGGTAACCGCATCGAATATACAATAGATTATGTTGTTTATGTGGACGAAAAACCGGCATTATTGGTGGCATTTTGTGCCGGTGCGGTACTGACTTATACTCGGCAGTATCAAGCAGCTGCCATGCTGGTCCCTCCGACTCCCCCGCCTTTTTTCTTTGTAACCGACACTAAAGAAGGAATATTGGGCCGCACATCGGACGGAAAAAGATTGGGTGAGGAATTCAACTCTTTACCACCATATGAACATTTAAAAAAGATGGTTGCACACACTCCAACGCCCGAGGTGGATGAAAAGACACGAAAGCAGGCGGAAAACATAGTACATGCTTTTTTTGCCTTTTCTGCCGGGGAGTGCTGTTCAGACTCCTGTCCTTGATATAAACCCCGTAATTCCGGGTCCTCGCTGTTTAATGTCCATTCTACGCCTCATCTTTTTGGATTCCAAGCTAGCGCCCCGCTGATTTCTAGGCCCCGCCAAAGGGGCTTAATATTAAAGACCAAGGAAACACGTGGACTCCTCGTTAAAAGCATCCCAAAATATCAGGAGGAGAAAATATAAAAAATCCACACGCTGTGTCCGGGAATCGTGATTTTTATTTGTCACAAGAAATCTTGCTTATAGTGTTTTCAAGTATACGCTTAAGGCAGGAAATCAGGTATTTTCAAATGCTGACCATTTTTTTAATTCTTGTTGTTTTTGCTTGTGCAGTATTGATTCAATATCTTTCAAGGTACTTGCTGCCGTCCCGATTTGGGCTACCACGTGACCTGCTGCTGCATTAGCAATCTGGCAGCTGGGCAAAAGGTCGTTTCCGGCCTGCAGAGACAGAGCCAGGGCAGCGATTACGGTATCGCCGGCGCCGGTCACATCAAACACTTTCTGGGCAACTGTGGGTATGTACCATACGTTCTCTTTTGCGCATACTGCCATTCCTTCTCCGCCCATAGTTATTAAGAGATTCTCCATATTATATGCGGAGCGTATTTCCGAACCCGCTTGTATGATGTCTTTTTTGTTGCGAATTTTTTTACCCCACAGTTCTCCGGCTTCCTTGGAATTCGGTGTCATCAGGAAGAGGTCTTTGTATAAGCTTTGATTGACTGTCTTGGGATCCAGGATGACCTGGAAGTTCTGGGTAAGTTTTTGGAGCAGGTCCTTGCCCATGAGTCCCTTGCCGTAATCCGAGGCAACGAGATAGGTGGATTGCGCTGAATCAACCGCCAGTTTTGCAGCCTGCATCTTTATTTGCAGTTCCAAATTTTCGTTGGGGTCGACATCGACGCGGACTATCTGCTGATTTCTGGCTATTACCCGTATTTTTTCCGTGGTGCTTTGCCCTTCTAGCTCTATTAGGTCATGTCTTATCTTTTCCGCGTTTAGCAATTTGCGTATTGCTTCTCCACTTTGATCCTTCCCCACAACACCAATCAGATAGGGATCGCCTCCCAGGCTGCGGACGTTACGGGCGACGTTTCCCGCCCCTCCAAGGTAAAGATTTTCTTTTTCCACTCGCACCACGGGGACAGGAGCTTCCGGAGATATCCTTTCCACTTCCCCCCACTGGTATTTATCAAGCATGAGGTCCCCGACAATGGTTACCGGTGTATTGTGTAACCGGCCGATTGCGTTATATATCTCAGCGTTCATTTTTCCTGGATGTGCTTTGGTTTTTTCTGTTTGGGAATGATTTACAATAGAGGTCCCTATTCCAGATCGAGTTTGGACATAATTGTTTGCAATTTATCCGCATCAGAATATTTTAGAGTTATTTTACCGCTGTTCTCATCACCGGTGAAATCAATTTCGATTCCTTGCCCTAGATTGTCCGACAGTCCTTTTTTGATTTTTTCCTGGAGGTTTTTATCTGTTTGTTTTTGTCCAGTCTGGCTTTTTTTCTTATCCCAGTTTTGGACCAATTTTTCTGTTTGTCTTACGTTCAGCCCGCGTTTAACTACCTCCCGGGCTGCTTGAAGCATGTCCTCGTTTGTGCTCAATCCGAGCAGGGAGCGGGCATGTCCGGAGCTTATTTTGTTTTCGGCGAGCATTTTCTGGACCTGTGCGGGTAGTTTTAGCAAACGTAGTGTATTGGTGACCAATGTCCTGCTTATTCCGAGTTCGCGTGCTATTTGTTCCTGACTCAGGTTGGCTTCTGATCGGAGGCGCTCCATTCCGGAAGCCTTCTCCATGGGGTCCAGATCTTCCCGCTGTAAGTTTTCTATCATGGCCACGGCCAATGCGGTGTCGTTTTCAAGATCACGAACAATCACCGGTACTCTGGTTAAGTTCGCTTTAGTGCATGCCCTCCAGCGCCTTTCGCCTGCAACAAGTTCGTAGCCATCCGAAGTGGTTCGGACTATCAATGGCTGTAAAAGCCCGTTTGTTTTTATGGATTCTGCCAGTTCTTGCAGCTTTTCCTGGTTAAAGCCCCGTCGTGGCTGATTCGGATTGGGGGTAATGTCGTTAGTGTTCAAGTATAGTGTCCCGGAACCGGTTCCTGGTTCTTGTTCCTCGCTATTTGTGATAAGCGCGGACAGACCTCGACCCAATCCTTTGTTTTTCATACCCATTTTAGTAACCTTGCCCTTTTAGGGTTTTTGAATATTTGAAATAACTTGGATTTCTGGTTAGAATTTAAATAACGCCTAACTTGTGGTTGATTTAATTTAACTTGGGAGAAGGATTTATGGACGAAATACAGTATTTATACAATGCGAGCAATGAGTTGCAAGGTGTTTTGCTTCCCGCTTCCCTTTGGCAAAAAGTGGAATCCAGTGTACTTTCCGAGATTATCGACACCTCTGACACATCCAAGGCTAAGGATATTCGAAACCATTGTGTCCAGAGCGAACCCGTCCGGGATTGGGAGCAGTTTTTGCAGCTTTGGGATTATAGATACCCACAGGAAAACAGTGTGGTATGCAAGAACTGCGGGGCCTCCACCGAGGACTGGACTGCGGATGAGCCTCGGAAATTCATTCTCAAAGCTGCCAACATCGGAGGCCTTGTGGCTTTCCACTGTTGTTCCTGCGAGTGTCGGGTATTTAAAAGACATTTTAAGGATAACGTAAAATTCGAATTCCAGCACCGGGATAAGGGCTAATTAACAATCCTGGTGTTTATTTCCTTGGCTAGGTCTAGGTAAGCCTGGGTCCCAGTGGACCTTACGTCGTATTCAATAACGGGCATACCGTGACTGGGTGCTTCGGACAATCGGACATTGCGCGGGATTATTCCTTCAAAAACTTTATCCTGGAAGTAGGATTTTACTTCTTTAGCCACCTGATGGCTCAGGTTGTTGCGCTTATCAAACATGGTAAGGACTACTCCCAAAAGCTGAGTTTGGGAGTTTAGTTCTTTTTGGACAAGTTCGTATGTGCTCAAAAGATGGGCAATACCTTCCAGCGCGTAGTATTCGCATTGCAAGGGTACGAGCAGTTCCTGTGAAGCACAGAGGGCGTTTAAGGTAACTATTCCCAAGGAAGGAGGGCAATCAAAAATTATGTAGTCATAGCCTATATCTATTTGTTCCACTAAACGACTGAGAAAGAATTCCCTGTTTGTTTCGTTTATAAGTTCTACTTCCGCTCCGATTAGATCCTGTGTAGAGGGTATTACATCCAGGTAATCCAGTTGGCTTTTCTGGATTAGACCGTTGCTGTCTTCCGGATAGATCAAGGATTGATACAAGCTTATGCGCAGGTTGTCTTTGTTTATTCCCAGGCCGCTTGAAGCGTTCCCTTGGGGATCGCAATCCAAGAGTAGTACCTTTTTTTCCATAATTGCCAGGCTGGCTGCCAGATTGACCGCGGTTGTAGTTTTCCCCACACCGCCTTTTTGATTGGCTATTGCAATTTTTCTGGACACCTAGTTTGCTCCCTCAGATTTAGGTAGTTTGGATTTTAAACCCGTTGGTTCGGACTTACTGCCAAAATGATTTGCCCCCGGACCGATTGCCAAAGATGGTTTCTCCGCAGATTTGATCCCTGGATTAAATCTTTTCAGTTTTGCTAGTTAGTTCCCATCCGGAAATGACCCTTTTCCATTTTTACCGCGTCAATTTTCGTAATTATTCGATCACGTATAAAGATACGCTCGGTCACTATTACTTAATTCCCTTTTAAACAGGAAAAGATCTCATTTTTGAATTGGAAACGTCATATTTCTATCCCCGGAAAGTTTTGAATTTCCGGATAAAAACTAGTTGGGGCCGCCTGCGGCGGCCAGCCAACCACTCCTTCGAGGCCGATAGGTTCCTTGCCTTACGGAACTAAAGTCCCGACGGCTCGTCACCTTCGGCTCAACACCACATTATGAAGGGAGTAGATTATATGTCCCCGGCAACTGATGAATTTGATGCCAATTTTTTGGGGCACCATTCAATTTACTTGGGGTGTGTGGTCTGTCTTTAAAGGCATCCGAAATCAATAAGCCATTAACAGCATATGCAGGAGCAAGGCCTGGTTTTCGTCCCAAAACAGCTGGCTACCTTCACCCTCCTACCGACTATTTTTAAGATGTTGCATGTGTTAATTCAAGAAAAAAGGAATACTTGTCCGAATTAGGCTCCGATCCGCAATGCAACGGTACAGATTTAAAAAAGGTTTTCCTCCAGTATAGGCATTGGCCTTTTTTCGTAGGACCTGTCCGCCTGAGTAGCAAGCAGTATATTCAGGTTGATTCCGGAGATCAATGCTGTTTTTGTTTCACGTGAAACATTTTATATAAATGTTTCGTGACAAAAGCATTGTGCGTCTTTCAAGGAATCGATCAACCTTATGGCAGAGGGCAAGTCATCGTTTCGGACAGCTTTGTTCAGTTGATCCGCCAAATGGGCAAAATCCTCGGCCTCAAGGCTCCATCCCTCGGGCGCTTCGTCGTGTATTTGGCGGGAAATCCTAAGCAGCTTACCAGTCTCGGCTGTTCCGGGCAGGATACTGGACTCCGCACTGTTTTCAATTTGTTTAAAGGTTACGGACAATGATTGCATTAAGTTCTTCAGATTCATGGTGCTAGCGTCATAGTTTGTGGTATTCTCTGTACCATTCAATAAAAGCAGATATGCCACTTTCTACTGGTGTACACGGCTTATATCCGGTATCGCGCATAAGGTCGTCAACATCGGCATATGTTTCCGGTACATCACCCGGTTGCAAAGGTAAAAAGTTTTTTGTGGCAGACTTCCCAAGTTTATTTTCGATGCAGTGTATAAAGTGCATCAAAGAAACACTATTATTGTTCCCGATATTATAGATACGATAGGGGACCAAACTGGTGCCGGGATCGGGTGAATCACCGCGCCAATCCGGGTTGGGCTCGGGAACCTTTTGTGCTACTAACTCCACACCTTTAACGATGTCCTCAATGTAAGTAAAATCACGGCACATATTTCCATTATTATAGACATCGATTGGTTTGCCTTTCAAGATGGCCTCCGTGAATAGGAAAAGTGCCATGTCCGGCCTCCCCCAGGGACCATACACCGTAAAGAAGCGTAACCCGGTACAAGGTAAACCATACAGGTAGGAATAAGTATGGGCCATGAGTTCATTAGATTTTTTGCTGGCTGCATAAAGGCTTATGGGATGGTCCACATTGTCATGTACGGAAAAGGGCATGTCAGTATTCAAACCATACACGGATGAGGATGAAGCAAAGACAAGATGGCTTATTTCATTATGGCGGCAACACTCTAAGATGTGCGTAAATCCGGTAATATTACTCTCCACATAGGCCAAGGGATTTTCGAGGCTATAGCGAACCCCAGCTTGAGCCGCTAAATTTATTACATGCGTGAAGTTCTCTTGGGCAAAGAGTTTTTGTAGTCCGGCAAGGTCAGTCAAATCTATTTGTTGGAAGTGGAAATCCGGATTAGGAAAGAGTTGGCGTAACCGGTCTTTTTTTAGCTGTACTGAATAATAAGGGTTTAAATTGTCTATCCCAACTACGGTAAGACCTTTTTGTAAAAGTTTTCGGCACACATGAAAGCCGATGAATCCGGCTGCCCCGGTTACTAAGTATTTCAAAGGTTACTCCTGGCTTTTATTAAAAAGTGAATCAGGGACATGGTTTTTGAGCAAGTCCAAGGGAATAGGTATTATAGTATTGGATTGACCTTCCGAGGTCATTTCCTGCATGGTTTGCAGGTATCTCAATTGTAAGGCCTGTGGATGTCTAGCAATGATCTCGGCCGCTTCAGAAAGCCTATCCGCGGCTTGGTACTCACCCTCGGCATTAATGACCTTGGCTCTGCGATCCCTCTCTGCTTCAGCCTGCCGAGCCATGGCCCGCTGCATTTCCTGCGGGAGATCAATATATTTCAATTCAACTGTGGATACTTTGATGCCCCAGGCATCGGTATGCTCATCCAAAATGGATTGTATTTTGGCATTTATCTTATCTCGATGAGCTAGTATCTCATCCAATTCAGCGGCTCCACAAACGCTTCTAAGGGTGGTCTGGGCCAATTGGGAGGTAGCAAAGTTATAATCCTCGATTTCTAAAACTGCTCTTTGGGGGGTAACTACTCGGTAGTATATTACAGCATTTACACTAATACTTACATTGTCCAAGGTTATTACATCCTGATGAGGGACATCCAAGGTGAATATGCGTAAACTGACTTTTATCATCTTGTCCACAACGGGAACAAGAATGATCAGGCCAGGGCCTTTGGTCTTTATAACCCTGCCCAAACGAAAGATTACTCCGCGTTCATACTCGTTCAAAACACGGAGGGAGGCTGCCAAAAAAAGTATGACCAGGATTAGAGGGATGATAATGCTAAACATAAATACCTCTTGTGTTTAGGTTTCAAGTCCCGCCTTTTTAAGCCTATAACGTATCTGCCGGAGGTTCAGCCCTAAAAGCTTGGCAGCTTCAGTTTTTTGCCCCTCAGCCTTTTCTATGGCATTTTTTAAAATAATACGTTCTTTTTTTTGCAAGTATTCGTCAAGTGTTAACTCGCTGCTAAGAACAGGATCAAGCTCTTCCTGGTCATGTCCTTCCACCTCATTTTGGTGGGAACGGTAAATAATTATTGAGTCGGGCGAGATGGTCTTTCCGGTTTCCAAGGCCACGGCACGTTCCACAAGGTTCTCCAATTCACGGACATTGCCAGGAAATCCATAGGATCTCAATTTATTTATTGCCTTTTGGGAAAAGCCTTGGATATACTTGTTTTGTCTGCGAATAGCACTTTGTAAAAAATAAGATGCCAGCTCTAATATATCCTCATCCCTTTTGCGTAGTGGAGGGACATCGATTATTACACCGCTTAGTCTGTAAAATAAGTCCTCGCGGAAGCTTGTGCCGCATATCCGGGATATTTGTTTGTTTGTGGCGGCTATAAACCGGGTATTAACCCGTTTTTCAAGGTTGGATCCCAGTGGGGTGTATGCACATTCCTGGAGACAGCGCAACAGCTTGACTTGCGATTGAAAAGAAAGCTCACAAACTTCATCCAAAAACAAGGTCCCCTGATCGGCCAGATCCAAAAATCCGGATTTTGCGCTATCCGCACCAGTAAATGCACCTTTTAAATAACCGAATAATTCGCTTTCAAAAAGTGTTTCCGGGATACCCCCACAATTTATGGGGACAAAGGAATGTTCTCTGCGATCACTTTGATTGTGAATGGCCCGTGCGATGAGCTCTTTTCCGGTGCCGGACTCCCCGGTGATTAGTATGTTGATGTTGGTATTGGCCACCTGCTTGACCATCTTGAATAAACGCTGCATGCGTTTACAGCTGCCGATTATATCTCCGAAATACCCCCTCTCCTCAACTTTTAGATACGTGGAACTGTCCTTTTCATTTTGTTTTTGTAAAGTATTTTGGATTATTTGCAAAAAGTCCTGTAAATCAAAAGGTTTACTAATAAAGTCCTTCGCTCCCAGCTTCATGGCCTCCACCGCACTCTGAGTTTCGGAGAAGGCAGTGATCATTAATACCGGCAAATCAGGATAATTATCACCTATTTCCTGCAAGTAATCGAGCCCGCTTTCATTCTCAAGCTTTAGATCCAAAAGGACAAGATCGATATGTTGACAGCGTAAAATTTCCCTTGCTTCTTTGGTGTCCGAAGCAGATAAAGTATAATATCCAGTCTGGGACAAGGAAATGTCCAATATCTCTCTCAAACTGAAATCGTCATCAATAATAAGTATAGTTGAGGGCATGATTTACTTTCGGGAAAACTGGATCTTTCCGGAAAGAAAATGCTGCTGCACGCGACCGGAAAGTGTTTGTCCCCTGCAGGGAGTGTTTTTGCCTTGGGATAAAAGTGCATCCGGTTCGACCTTCCACCGCTTCTCCGGGTCAAAAAGGAAAAAGTCAGCATATTCTCCGCATTGCAGATTGGAACATTTAATTCCATAAATCTCTGCAGGACGCTTTACACACAAACGGTGGACATCTTCAAGAGTCAGCACTTCCGGAACCAGGGAATAGATTAAAGAAAAAAATGTATCCAAACCCGAGATTCCGTTCGGTGCACTGGAAAAGGGCTGATCTTTTTCAAATCCGGCATGCGGGGCATGGTCGGTAACGATATTATCAATCACTCCGGTGCGGACGGCCTGACGCAATGCGCTAACGTCATCAGGAGAACGCAGTGGCGGGTTTACCTTGGCCATGGGGTCAAAGGAATCTATGATGGATTCATCCCACAATAAATAATGAGGACATGTTTCTGCAGTTATGGGGACGGATTTATTTTTGGCCCATTCAATTAATTCCACAGACTGCCTTGTACTAATATGTGCAAGATGAATGGGTAAATCAATATATTGGGCAAGCAGAATGTCCCGGGCGACATGCACTGATTCCGCAGGCGGCGGTGTGCCATCGAATCCCAGGCTCGCAGATAAAAAGCCTTCATTGATGCAGGTTTCGCCAGTCAATGTTTTGTCTTCACAATGGTCTATAACAATGCGTTTCAAATCTGAGGCATATTCAACCGCCCTGCGGAAAACGGATGAATCCAAAACCGGTTGCCCGTCATTAGAAAAAGCTACACAACCGGCTTGCGTCAACTCCGCAAGAGGAGCCAACTCTTTTCCGGCCAAGCCACGGGTAAGGGCACCTACGGGATATAAGTAGGGGCCACCAGGATAAAATCCCCTCGCTTTTTCCAGGATAAATTTGGTGATCGCAGCATGGTCATTTACAGGGTCGGTATTGGCCATGGCCAGAATATGGCCAAAACCACCCCCCAAAGCAGCTTTCAAGCCGGTGAAAATGTCTTCTTTATATTCCTGTCCTGGCTCCCGAAGATGTACATGGCCGTCTATTAAACTGGGAAAGAGGATACAGCCATCTCCGGCATATTCTTTATCAGCGGAATAGGGGCAGCCTTGCGGATAAAAATTATCTACCTTGTCGGCAATAAGCATCAAATCCCCGGATTGGTCCATGTATTTGACGTCACGGATTAAAACAGTGGACATCAAAATCCCTCCCTGGATTTACCTCCGGCAAGCAAAAGGTATAATAAAGCCATACGTACAGATACTCCGGAAAACACCTGGTTTAAAATTATACAGTTATCGTTGTCCGTAAGCCTGGAGTCAATTTCCACACCACGGTTCATCGGACCGGGGTGCATAACCAAAACGTCAGGGTGGGCCCGGCGCAAATGCATTTCCCCCAAACAATAGTTGGCTGAGTACTCGCGAAGATCCGGAAGTAAGGCAGATTTTTGCCTCTCCGTCTGTAAACGAAGGCAGACTACTGCATGCACGTCCTCGCAGGCAGCTTGTAAATTGGTAAAAATCTGTACTGGTAATTTTTCGGGGTATGGTGGTAGAAGTGTCTTGGGAGCACATAATCGAATATTGGCACCCATTTTGGAAAAGAGTTCAATCCCGGAGCGGGCAACACGGCTATAGGCTATATCACCTACGTAAAGGATGTTTTTATTCTGGAAATCGTTCCAATAGCGGGAGAGGGTATACGCATCCAAGAGGGCCTGAGTTGGATGCGCATGCCACCCGTCACCGGCATTTATGACGGGTGTATCCAAAATCTGGCTCAAATAATGCGCAGCACCGCTTTGTCCATGTCGCAAGACCAAGGCATCCGGATTCATTGCCTGTAGAGTGTAGGCAGTATCTCGCAGTGATTCTCCTTTTTGTAGGCTACTGGAGCTCTCACCCAGGGAGAATGTATCCGCGGAGAGTCTTTTCCCAGCCTTGTCAAAAGAAATTTTTGTCCGCGTGGAAGGCTCCGCAAAAAAAAGGATCACGCTTTTTCCTTTAAGAACGGGGACCTTTTTTACTTGGCGAGTGTTCAGTTCACTGAATTTTTCCGTTACAGAAAAAAGATAGTTGATTTCTTCCACAGTAAACTGCCGGATATCCAGTATATGTTTGTGCGACCAGTTCATTGATATTGTCGGATTTTTAACGTTTTTTTCTTTTGACTTTTTTCTTAAATTAAAATCCAAGGTTTGAAAAGAGTCGGTTTGGGTAAGTAAGGTTTTTGTAAGTAGGCAAGCATACAGTAAAAATTGTTGCCAAAATCTGTAGCACGGAAGTAAGTGTCAGCAAAAAATTTGTTTTTGCTGGCAGTGTTAAGTCTTAATCTTAAATTTTAAATAAAATCATAAAGTTATAAATCTGATCTGTGCACTTAATTCCAGCCTTTATTTTTTGCGGTTGCTCCTGGATTTTACAAAATTCAACGAGTTTGCTCCGGTTCGGACCTTCGAAGCTTTTTTAATGATGACTTAAAGATCTCCCTGGATAAGTCTAATAATTTAAAATGTTTAAGTTTAAAACCTACTCTTGACCTCCTGCTAAAAAATAAACAAATAAATAAAAAGGGATAAAGAAAATAATAATTATCAGGCTCAGTTCCAGAAGAGGATATGTGACTGGAAATATGTTCTGTTCGGATAAGGGTTAAGAAACAGATCTAATATTAAATATGGAATGTTGAGCAACTAACGAATAAATGGTCAAGTAACAAATATCATGTTAAATAACTCTTAATCGAAAATGGCTATTAATGGGACAGCGGGGTACAAATGAACGATCGCGGTGAAGAATGGAGGGTGGCCGTTTTTGGGGAAGTCCTTTTTGATGTTTTTCCCGGCGAAGAACCTGTTATTGGGGGTGCTCCGTTTAACGTCGCCCGTCATTTGCAAGGCTTTGGTTTAGAGCCTTTGTTTATATCCTGTGTAGGTATGGACGAGCTGGGAAAGAAAGCACTTGAGCTAATGGAAAAGAAGGGCATGAACACCCGCGGTGTGCAAAAGGATAAAAAGCACCCCACAGGTGTTGTGCAGGTGGAGTTCGATGCAGCGAATAATCCACAATACGAAATCAAGCCGGAAACTGCCTGGGACTACATTCAGCTGGATGGAACAGTAGAAAAGGAAGTGGAAAAAGCCAATCTCTTTTATCATGGATCGTTGGCCAGCAGAAGTCCGGTCTCCAAGGATACTCTTCTCCAATACTTAAAAATAAGCAGGCAAGTGTTTTGTGATCTCAATCTACGAACACCATGGTGGGAAAAGGATAATTTGCTGAGTCTATTGAATAAATGTAACTATATTAAACTAAACGACTCCGAGCTTGCAGAGCTGACCAGCGTATTGTTCGGTTGGAATCAAAAAGAAGAAGAAAATGTTTCTGCCGTGTTTAACGAACTAAAGCTGAAAGAATTGTATGTAACCCACGGAGAGAAAGGGGCGAGTACAATGAAGGAAAATGGGGCTTTTAAAAAAATGGCTGCCCCAAAGGTAACTGCATTTGTGGACAGCGTGGGAGCCGGGGACGCCTTTGCCGCAGTAGTGATCCTGGGAATTTTGCAAAACTGGGAGCCTAGGTTGACTCTAGAAAGGGCCACAACCTTTTCCGCTCGGATATGCCAGATCCGGGGCGCGCTTCCTCGGCAAAATCATATCTACTGGGAATATTGCGAAAAATGGAGGGTCGAAAATGGCGGATAAATCTGAAACCGGCAAGTTGTATTTATTGCACTTAAGTATTCACGGTCTTGTCCGGGGAAATAATCTGGAATTGGGACGAGATCCGGACACGGGAGGACAGGTAAAATATGTGGTAGAGCTTGCCAGGGCTTTGGGGGCCAACCAAAACGTGGCCCGGGTGGACTTGCTTACACGTAAAGTAATAGACCCCAAAGTTGATTCCTCTTACGCACAACCAGAGGAAAAAATTGCGGAAAACGTCCGGATTGTGCGCTTAAAATGCGGACCGAACAGGTATCTGCGCAAGGAAGTCCTCTGGCCCTTTATGGATGTCTTTGTGGATCAAGCCCTACAGCACATTCGGCAAGTGGGACAGGTCCCGGATGTTATACACGGTCACTACGCAGACGCTGGATATGTAGGGAGCAAGCTTGCCCAGCTTTTGGGCACCCCATTCGTTTTTACAGGACATTCACTGGGTAGAAGCAAATTGGCAAGGCTCTTGGACCAGGGAATGAATATAAATAGCGTGCGCCAGCGCTATAATATCGATACACGGATAGAGGCCGAAGAAACTGCGCTAGCCAATGCCTCGATGGTCATAACTAGCACGCGCCAGGAAAAAGAAGAGCAGTATCAATCCTACGACAACAATATCCCCTCCAAGATGGAGATTATACCTCCAGGCGTAAATACCCAGGAATTTACTCCCCCAGGACAGAGGTCCTACCGTGTGCCAATTATGGAAGAACTGAAAAAATTTCTCCGTTCGCCCACGAACCCCATGGTTCTGGCTATAAACAGGCCTGCGGAAAAAAAGAATATAGCTACTTTGCTCCATGCTTACGGCCAAAATGAGTTTTTGCGGGAAAATACCAATCTGGTCCTTGTTCTGGGAACCCGAAGCGGGGTACTGGATCTACAGCCCAAGGCCAAGCGAGTCATTTGGAATATGTTGGCCCTTGTGGACCAATACGACATTTATGGACGGGTGGCTTACCCCAAAAAGCACTCCTTGGTGGACATCCCGGATCTGTACCGTATTGCAGCCAAGACCCGGGGGGTTTTTGTTAATCCCGCTTTTACCGAACCTTTCGGCCTGACTCTGATTGAGTCCGCTGCTTCTGGATTGCCTACAGTAGTGACAAACGACGGCGGTCCACGAGAGATTATTCGCAACTGCAAGCACGGATATCTGGTAGATCCTAGTGATAGTAATGATATTGGGAAAAAAACAGCGAAAATAATTGGTAACCGTAAAATATGGAACCTGAAATCAAAGCAGGGCAGGATCGGAGCAAAACGTAATTATTCCTGGTATAAACATGCCCAGTCTTACATCCAAAAGCTCAAGAAAAAGACGCTCCCTTCCTCAAAACAGAAAAGAGATGTCTCCATACTGAAAAGGCAAATATCCAAAGATAAATTGCGCCTCCCAGTAGCCGGGAAATTGCTGATAAGCGATATCGACAATACACTGCTCGGGGACAATAAGGCTTTGATCGAACTACAAAGAGAGCTAGATGCGCAAAAGGGCAAGATTGGTGTGGGAGTGGCTTCCGGGCGGACAATTGACAGTATTGTCAGAGTATTAAGGAAAAACAATTTTCGGATTCCGGAAGTAATAATTTCCGCTGTGGGTAGTGAAATCCACTATGGACAAAAATTGGTCCCGGACAATAAATGGGCCAAGCATATAAATTATCTCTGGGACAAGGAGAAAATAATGGAAGTCATGCAGGATGTACCTGGGGTTGAACTCCAACCGGAAAGCGAACAGCGCAACTTCAAGGTCAGTTATTACTACCAGAGTAAAAAGTTCCCCGGAGTGCGCTGGCTCAGGAAAAAATTACGCAAGCACAGGGTCCATGTGAAAGTGATTTATTCTCACCGGCAATTCTTGGACATACTGCCATTACGCGCCTCCAAGGGCCACGCAATCAGATACTTATGTGTCCGCTGGGGGCTGCAATGGGATGATGTTCTAGTGGCCGGAGACTCCGGCAATGATCGGGAAATGCTGACCGGAAGCACCTTTTCGGTGGTAGTGGGTAACCACAGTTCGGAGTTGAAGAATCTGACTGCCGGAGACAGGCTGTATTTTTCCCCGCAAAGATATGCTCGGGGGGTGATTGACGGCTTGAGACATTACCGGTTCATAGAATAAATTTATCCTTGTAGGTGTAGGGTCGTCAGCACATAAAAGTAATTATTCCAGCCCGAAATTTTGAATATAAAAAATAAAGGAGCACGCAACGTGCCTTTGCGTTCCCACGATGAAAACGGCTCGTCAATTCTGGATTCGGAACTGCGCAAATCACTTTACCTGCTTTTGCGCAAGATCCTAGCCGCTAAGCGGACATTTCTCCTACGTTCGGATATCCTGGACATCCTGGAGGATTTTGAAAATAAGCAAAATGACTTTGCACTTTTGCATGCCGACATATATGAGGTGTTCCGCGTCGGGCAGGTACTGGCCTGTAAATATCCATGGATATACCTGGTCTCCCGTCCGGATATTGGCACCTGGGCCTTTTATCGCTTCCAGTGCGAAGACGTTTTGTATGAACATATCGAGGCCCGGGATTACCTCCGTTTTGAGGAATCGTTGGTCAAAAAAGAGGAAAAAAGAGACGAGTTTTTGCCGGAAATAGATTTTCGGCCATTTAACCGTGATTTCCCCCAGCTGCAGGACAACCACCACATAGGCAAGGGTGTGGAATTCTTAAACCGGCACCTCTCGGGAAAATTCTTCCAGAGCAAGGAGACCGGCAATGCCAGTCTTTTCAATTTCTTGCGCCTGCACCAGTGCCAGGGAAACCAATTAATGCTCAACAGCCGCATCCGGGATGTGTCTTCCTTACGCAAGTCTTTGCGCCAAGGACAAAAAATCCTGGCCTGCAAGAACTTTGGTGAGGAGTGGAGCTCTTTTTCCCGGGAGATGAACGAGTTGGGAATCGAACCTGGGTGGGGACGTAGAGCGGAGGATATCCAGGAAAATTTCGGGCTCCTTCTGGAGATTTTGGAGGCACCCACCGCTTCCATCCTAGCCAAGTTCCTAAGCCGGATGCCCATGGTATTCAATCTTTTGGTAATCTCTCCGCACGGCTATTTCGGGCAGTCCGGGGTCCTCGGTTTGCCGGACACAGGGGGGCAGGTCGTGTATATCCTGGATCAGGTCCGGGCCTTGGAACAGGAGATGCGGAGGCAGATCTATGATCAAGGGCTGGAAATCAGTCCGCGCATTCTGGTCCTGACCCGGCTTATTCCCGAGGCAGGGGAAACAACATGCAATCAACGCATGGAATCCATAATTGGAACAGAAAATAGCTATATACTTCGCGTACCCTTCCGCAACGAAAACGGAGAAGTCGTCCCGCAATGGATTTCCCGCTTCCACGTCTGGCCGTATCTTGAGCGTTTTGCAGTGGACAGCCGGAATGAAGTCATGGCGGAAATGAATGGAAAACCGGATTTGATTGTGGGCAACTATTCCGACGGCAACCTAGTGGCCACCCTCCTTTCTAAAGAGATGCAGGTCACGCAGTGCAATATCGCCCATGCCCTGGAAAAGTCCAAATATTTGTTTTCCGCCCAGTACTGGGAGGAAAACGAGGCCCAATATCGCTTTTCCGCCCAATTTACAGCGGATTTGACCGCCATGAATGCGGCGGATTTCATTATAACCAGTACCTATCAGGAAATAGCCGGCAGAGAGGACATCGTGGGGCAGTATGAATCCTATCAATTTTTTTCCCTCCCTCAACTGTATCGGGTCCTCAACGGGATCAATATTTATGATTACAAATTTAATATCGTCTCCCCGGGCGCGGATTCCAATGTGTATTTCCCTTATTTTGAAGAGGATAAAAGATTGGCGGAACTGCGTCCGGAGATCGAGGACATGGTTTATGGGGAGGAGGGGGAAGAAAGTCGAGGTAAGCTGCAAAATCCAGATAAACCCCTTATCCTGTCCATGGCCCGGATGGACAGGGTCAAGAACCTTGTAGGGCTTGTCAGGTGGTTCGGGGAGAATGAAGAACTCCAAAAACAAGCCAATCTTCTGATTGTAGGCGGATCAATACCTCCAGAACATTCTGAGGACGCTGAGGAGCATCAGTGCATTGTGCACATGCACGAGCTTATAGACGCCTATGGTTTACAGGAATGCATGCGCTGGGTAGGCAGGCGTTTGGAGAAAAATCTTTCCGGAGAACTCTACAGGTTTGTCGCGGATACTGGAGGATTCTTTGTCCAACCCGCTCTATTCGAGGCCTTTGGCCTTACGGTAGTGGAGGCCATGGCTTCCGGACTGCCGGTGTTTGTCACCATTTTTGGCGGACCTTTGGAAATAGTGGAGGACAATGTTTCCGGTTTCCACATAGATCCGAACAAGGGGCGCGAATGCGCAGAGCGCATGGAAAATTTTTTACGCCGCAGCAAACAGGATCCCGCCTATTGGGAGGAAATATCCAGACAGGCCCTGGAAAGAGTTCGCCGCAAGTACAATTGGGATCTCTATGCCCGCAAGCTGTTGTCCCTCTCCCGGATTTACGGGTTTTGGAAGTATGTCTCCAATCTGGAAAGAGAAGAAACCCGTTGTTATTTGGATCTCCTTTATTCCCTTCTGGTTCGTAAATTAATTCAATAGGTTTGGCAGGCACATGCAAAAAATTCGCATCTATACAGTTTCTCTGGGGTGCCCCAAGAACAGGGTGGATACCGAAAAAATGCTCGGCCAACTCGGGGATGCTTATGTCTCGGCGGAGGCTCCGGAGAAATCGGACCTGATTTTGATCAACACCTGTGCATTTATTGTTCCCGCCGTAGAGGAATCCCTGCAGGAAGTAATCGTTTTGGGTGAAGAGGCCAAGAAAGCCGGCAAGCAACGTCCTCTTATTATTGTTACCGGATGTTTGGAGGCCAGATACGGCAATCAGCTGCATTCCCTCCTCCCGGAAGTAGATATTTTTCTGCCCATTTCCCGCCAAAAGAGGTTAGTACCCATAATAACCCGGCATTTTTCACTCCATGCCTTTCTAAAACCCCAAGTACTGACTACCGGCCCGGCGTACGGCTATATTAAATTGAGCGAGGGATGCAATAACAAGTGTTCATTCTGCACTATCCCCGCTTTGCGAGGGAGGTTGTGCTCACGTTCGCTTGATTCCATAGAAAAGGATGCCCGGGCCCTCTTGGAGCAAGGCGCGAAGGAGTTGGTCCTTGTGGCCCAGGACTGCACCGCCTACGGCAGGGATATGGATATGCGCGATGGCTTGATCCGAGTGTTGGATCGCTTGCTCGAGTTGCCTCATCTACAGAGACTGCGCTTGATGTATCTTTATCCATCCGGACTTAGCAAAGAACTTTTGGATTTTATTCGCAAAAGCGGGCCGGTTATGCTCCCTTATTTTGATATTCCCTTGCAACATGCCCACCAGGATATCCTCCGCAAAATGGGGCGCCCTTTTTCCCAGGATCCGCAGAAAGTGGTGGACCGCATTCGAGACAGGGTTCCGGAAAGCGTGCTCCGGACTACGATCATAGTCGGTTTCCCCGGGGAAAATCCCGAACACTTCGACACTTTAATTTCTTTTGTGGCCCGGAACCGCTTTTCCAATTTGGGGGCGTTTCCCTATTATCCAGAGGAAGGGACTCGGGCTGCCTCTATGCCGGATCAGGTGCCAGAACAAATAAAACAAAAGAGGCTGGATGTCCTGATGCAGGTCCAACGCGATATAAGCGCGGAGCTTTTGCGGGCTTACGAGGATCAGGAAGTAGATGTCCTTGTGGATGCCCCCCATCCGGAATGGCCTGGCTTGTACACAGGCAGAACATGGTTTCAGGCCCCGGAAGTGGACGGGGTTACCTATGTTAGCGGTCCGGAGGTGATAGTCGGGAGTATGTCCAGGGCCCTTGTCCAGGAGACCAAGGACTACGATTTGGTCGCCATGACCTAAATTTCCCTGGTTCCAAAGACAGAATCAACCCGTCCATTTTATCGAAACGCAAATTTAACTTGTCATATGCGGTTTTTTTGGTTGTCAACCGGATAGGTATCTGCTAGTAACTCTCGCATAAATTTTTGTGTTAGGGGGTTATATGGATAATATGACAAATCAAGCAAGGGAAGACAGCGCTCCGGAGATGGATATTGATTTTGCCCAGGAACTGGAGAATTATCTGAATGCAGATTTTGGCGATGTGGAAGAAGGCGGAATCGTTTCCGGAGAAGTTGTAAAGATTGGAGACGGCCACGTTTTGGTGGACGTCAATTTCAAGTCCGAAGGCCAGATTCCCATAAAGGAGTTTCTGGATAGCGAAGGCAATATTTCCGTTAGCGAGGGGGAAAAGGTAGATGTCTTTGTCTCCCAGAAAGATGAAGACGAAGGCGTGATCAATCTTTCCCGGGAACGGGCCAGGCGGCTGCAGCTTCTGGACAGTCTGGAAAAGAGCATGGAGGATGAAAAGATTGTAACCGGCCGGATCACACGGAGGATCAAGGGTGGATACCATGTGGACCTGGGCGGGATAGAGGCCTTTTTGCCGGGATCTCACGTTGATTTGCGCCCGGTACCGGATATGGACGCCTTGGTTGATCAGGACTACGATTTCAAGATTCTCAAGATAAACCGTCGCCGGAGCAACGTGATTGTCTCTCGCCGTGTTCTTTTGGAAGAAGAGCGCAACCATAAGAGACAGGAACTTTTGGAAGAGCTGGAAGAAGGGCAATCCGTGACCGGAAAAGTTAAAAATATAACTGAATATGGTGTATTTATCGACTTGGGCGGCTTGGACGGCCTTTTACATATAACCGATATGTCTTGGAAGAGGATTCGGCATCCCAAGGAGATGGTCCAGCTTGGGGACGAGCTTGAACTTAAGGTCCTAAGCTTCGACAAGGACGAGGAAAAAGTTTCCCTGGGCCTTAAACAGCTGGTGCCGGATCCCTGGGAGAATATCACTGCGAGATTCCCGGAAGGAGAGAAATTCAGTGGTCGGGTGACCAACCTTGTTGATTACGGCGCTTTTGTGGAGTTGGACTCCGGAGTGGAGGGACTCGTACACATTTCGGAGATGTCTTGGACCCGGAAGTTGCGCCATCCCAAGCAAATGGTCAATACCGGAGACGAAGTGGAAGTGGTGGTTCTGGGTATAGACTCCGATCGCAAACGGATATCCCTGGGGATGAAGCAGGTAAATCCCAACCCGTGGGACCTGGTTGCCGAAAGATATCCCGAGGGCACTGTATTGGAGGCAGAAATCAAGAATATCACGGAATTCGGTATCTTTATCGGGATAGAGGAAGGTATTGACGGCCTAATCCATGTTTCGGATCTTTCCTGGATAAAAAAGATCCGTCATCCCAGTGAATTATACAATGTTTCCGATGTGATCCAGGCCAAGGTGCTCACCGTGGACAAGGAAAACGAGAAGTTCACACTCGGTGTGAAACAGCTTACCGAGGATCCCTGGTTGGAGGTCCCCAATCGTTATCCCACCGGGACCAATGTGCAGGGCACCATCACCAACATCACCGATTTCGGTCTTTTTGTTGAGGTCGAGGAAGGTATCGAGGGGTTGGTCCATGTCTCCGAACTGAGCCGGAAAAAGGTCAAAAGTCCCAAAGAGGTCTTTGAAGAAGGTCAAGAGATTCAGGCCAAGGTTATCCATGTTAGCGCAGACGAGCGCCGCTTAGGTTTGTCTATCAAGGATTATTTGGAAGAATTGGAAAAGAAGCAGGCGGAGGAAAACCGAACAGGTAATTCTGGAGCGCAGACACCGGGGAGCAACCTGGGGGATTTGATCCGTCAAAAGCTGGAAGAAGATGGAGACGAAGACTGAGTTGAAGTTTAGCCAAAAGCATCCCCTGTTTTTTGGCTTCCTGCTGATTATGGCGGCTATGGTCCTGATTATCGGGGCTATGGCCGCCTTCACTTTTTTCGTGCACGGGGATACATCGGACTACTTTGTGGAAAACAAGCTCGGAGTTGTGCATGTCCGTGGAACCATAACCGAATCACGATCTATAAATGATTGGATTCAGCGAATGGCCGAAGATAAGAAAGTGAAAGGGGTGATTTTGCGCATTGATTCTCCCGGGGGGGAAATAGCCCCATCCCAGGAGATTTATTCTGCGGTAAAGAGATTGGCTGCCAAGAAAAAAGTGGTGGCCTCATTTTCCTCCATGGCTACCTCCGGAGGCTACTATGTGGCCTGCGGGGCGGATGTAATTGTTTCCAATCCGGGTTCCTTGACCGGGAGCATTGGGGTGAAGGCCAAAATGAGCAATTTTCAGGGACTGATGCAAAAACTGGGTATCAGGGAGGAGACGATTACCAGTGGCAAATACAAGGATGCCGGGTCCGCATTCAAGCCCCTGACCCCGGAGGAAAAGGCTTATTTTCAGAAAATGGTGGACAATCTGCACATGCAGTTTGTGCATGATGTAGCATCCAGCCGGGAACTGGATGAAAAGGAAGTGCTTGAATTGGCCGATGGGCGTGCCCTTACCGGTGAGCAGGCCCGAAATGCCGGCTTGGTAGATCGTTTGGGCGGTTTCCATACGGCAAAAAAAATATTGCGCAAGATTGCCCATATAAGCAATGACTATTCCCTGGTTGAGGGGCCTCCCCAGCGAAGATCCCTATTGCAAAAAATCCTGGGTAGCTTTGTCCCCCCGAAACAGGTCGACGCTCCGCGATGGGAGTTCTTTTATGAATAATCAGGAGGCATTAACCGCGTGTGCCCGTGGGGAAAAACGATTGTCCAGATCCCAAGCACTAGAGGCGGTACAGGGCGGATGGGATCATCACCTTGGGGAATGCGGGAACATGATGCGCGAGCGCCTGCATAACAAGAACGCCTATTATGTCTATAATCAACATATTAATTATACCAATATCTGTTGCAATGCCTGCAAGTTTTGCGCGTTCAGCAAAAGGCCGGGCCATTCCGGAGGCTATACCTTGCAATTGGCGGATTTGCGGGAAGAAATCACCAAAAGGGATGACGAGGATGTCCAGGAACTGCATATAGTCGGGGGGCTTAACCCTGAATTGAAATACGAGTATTATATCCAGATGCTGGGTGCGGTCCGCTCCCTGCGGCCTCGTGCCTGGATCAAGGCATTTACAGCCGTGGAGATAGCCTTTTTGGCTGATTCTTATGGAATGCACGAGGAGAAAATCTTGGAGGATTTTCGTGCCGCGGGACTGGATATGCTCCCGGGGGGAGGGGCTGAAGTATTCGCACCGTATCTTCGGGCCCGCATATGCCCGGAAAAGATCTCCGGCGAGAGATGGCTCAAAATCCACAAATTGGCTCATAACATGGGAATCAGAACCAATTGCACAATGCTTTTCGGACATATAGAAACTTGGGAAGACCGGCTGAACCATTTACAAGCACTACGCTCTCTCCAAGACGAAACCGGGGGGTTTGTTTGCTTCATTCCCTTACCCTACCAGCCGGAAAACAATCCGTTGGAGGCAAATGGTCCGGACGGCGTGGACTATGCCCAGATGATAGCCCTTTCTAGGCTGTATCTGGACAATATTTTACATTTGAAGGCCTATTGGGCTTTTTCCGGACTGAAGGAGGCCCAAATAGCCCTTTATCTGGGGGCAGATGATTTCGACGGTACATTGGTAAAGGAACGCGTGGGGCATGCCGCTGGAGCGGATTCTCCTTCCGGATTGACCGAAAATGGACTGCGGCAGTTTATTCAGGAAACCGGATTTACTCCGGTAGAAAGGGATTCAGTATTCAATTGTCTGGAATAGAGTAGTCTTGTCTTTTAGTGTGCGAGTTGAAATTATAGAGTTGACTAGGGACCTGTTATAACAGTATCATTTCTATGATTTAAAAGGACAATAACAAGGAGGAGTTTTGGGCATGGACAATGTAATCATTGAGCTTTTAAAGAACATGCTGGAAAGCACCACCCCCGGCTATTTTGGGGTGATAGGGATTTTTACCTTCTTGGCCGCTATTGTGGCCGCGGCTATATACAGGATACACGAAGGGCAGAAGGAAGGAGGACACTAATTCGTTTTTTGGGGCTCTTCGACACAGCGTGTGGATTTTTATGTTTTTTCCGCCAGATCTTTTTGGATGCTTTTAATGAAAGGCCCACGCGTTTTCTAGGTCCCGCCAAAAGGGGGGAGCCGCACCGAGAATCGGGCTCTTAATGCAGACTGGCAAAATTTTCAACTTGAATGCAGCCACACTTTTTCTCCCTTTCAAAAGCTAATGTCCGGAGGGGGGCAAGCATTCCCCTTTGGCGGGACCTAGAAAACACTGGTCCGGTAGTTGGGTATCCCCAAAGATCTGGCGGAAAAAATCCATAGCAGAAGCGCCCGCAAAAAATATATTTTTGCAGGCAGTGTTAAGTTTTAAGTGAAATCATATAGTTGCAATGTTTTATTTGTGCGGTTGAGTCCAGCATTCGACTTTTTGCGGTTGCCTCATAGCAAACGTCGCGGAATCTTTTCTTTGGGTTTTGGTGTTCGGCCGAGCACGAATATTAGAACCTATCCGGCTCAGTAGCGCAAAAGAATAAAGATCCCCGATTATCCTTTCTCCTTTCGGTTTTCTGGCCAATCGCGTCCAATTTACACATACCTTACTAAAATCCAATCTATTTCTCTTTTTGCCGATTTTCTGGATCAAGAAAAAGGATATGCGCATATCCTTCAGGCTAAAAACAAGAAGTATTTCTTATTATGCGTACTTACGCGGGAAGGATATAAGCCCTTTTTTTCAAAAAAGTGCCGGTTTTGCTTGCGATACCCCCAGAAGTCGGAGACATATCGTTGCGGAATCAGGATCTTTGAAGGGGCGCTGGGGAGCATGCCCAGGCGTGAAATTATTATGTCCCGCATGGCCTTGCCCCGGCAAATGTTCCCCAGGGCACGATGCCATGGCCCGGCCTGTAAAGCTTCCAGCATGCTTGCTTCCGCAGCCAGACCGATGCGGATAATGTTGATCCCGCGTTCCCAGAGGCGGGGTAAAGTTAAGGAAATGGCCTCGATTGTCGATTGAAGGCTCCACGGAGTATATACTCCCTGTTCCCACCAGGAACTCAATAGTGTGTCTTTTAGCACCAGACAGGGGTAAATGCGTATATCCCGGGGAAGAATCCGGCATACATGCTCTATATCTTGGCAGTATTTACTGATAGTATGTCCCGGCAGTCCAGGAAGCATTTGAATACCTAGTTCCAATCCGGCTTGCCGTACAGTCCTGCAGGCATCGAACGCGCGATCACTGGAATATCCCCTCCCGCTTGTTTTTAGTACTTTGTCCTCGAAAGTTTGTATACCCAACTCCACCATGTCCAGACCATATTGTCTCAATGCCTGCAATTCATCCAAGCGCACATAATCCGGTCGGGTGGAGCAACGTATGTGTTTAATAACCCCCTTGGCCTTGAAATCATTTGCCAGATGCAAAAAAGACCTTTGCCAATCCCGGGGGATGGCCGTGAATGTGCCTCCAAAGAAAGCTGCCCCCATTTGGCTGTGGCCATCTTGATATTTTTTCTCCAGATTCGTGCGAAAGTTGTAAAAAACTTGTTTCAAGGCCGCTTTGCTTTCTCCAGTTTGCGTGCGTTGGGAGCAGTAAATACACCGGCCAGGACATCCAGCAAAAGGCATAAAAACCGGGAGCGTTTTTTTTTGTTTCTTAATTGGTTCCGGATGGGAAAATTTTAAGATATGCATGTTTTATGGCATCTCCACATTGAGTATATAAATATATTCAGCACTTGCCAAAAAAAGAATGCTTGAGTATGGGGGTAAGCTCGGGCCTTTGTCTGATCCCCTTTTTAGGGCATAAGGCCATTTTAGCCAAGATTATAACCAAGGGAAAATTTATGGGTGATGGTTGTATTTTTTGTAGCCTGGTCCGCGGAGACGTGCCCAAAACCGCAGTCTTGGAAACCGAGGAAACGCTGGCCTTTCTGGATGTTTCACCAGTAGCAGCTGGGCATACAGTCCTTGTCCCCAAAAAACATTTCCCAACGTTTCTGGATCTCCCCGCAGGGCTCGGGGAGCAGTTGATCGCGGATAAGCAGGCTATATGCACGGGTCTACTTCGGGGACTGGGTGCTCTTGGGGTAAACATGTGTATGAATCTGAACGAGGCCGCCGGTCAGATGGTGTTCCATGTCCACTTCCATTTGATTCCCAGGTTTGCGGGAGATGGCTTGGCCCTGTGGAAACAGGATAAATACGATAGCCAGCAGAGGATGGCCGAAGTGGCGAAGAATATCCGCAACGGCATGCAATAGTTCCCGTCTGGAAATGGCCTTTTTCAGTTAAACTGCGAGGAAGCACGTAATTATTCGTTTACCTATAAAGACGTGTTTTCTCAATATAGCTTGCTTCTTTTGGTAAACAGGAAAAGATTGCATTTCCCAAGTGGAAATGAGATCTTTCAAAAATCCGGACATTTTTGAATTTCCGGATAAGACCTAAATAATCAACAAACCACCGGGAGGAGAGACATGAGAACCTTGACCAAAGCGAAAATAGTGGATGAAATTTATGAACACTTTGATAAGAACCGGGCCGAAGTGAAGGATATTGTAGAAGACCTCTTGTCCATAATGAAAGAGGGACTTAAAAACGATTATTCCCTCTTGATTAGCGGCTTCGGCAAGTTTGAGGCCTATGACAAGGAGGCCCGCAAAGGGAGGAACCCCCAGACGGAAGAGAGTATAACCCTTCCGGAAAGAACGGTGGCGGTATTCCGGCTCTCCCGCAAATTCAGGAATGAGCTTAATCCGCCGCAAGGATGAATGCGTTGGGGTAGGCATCACTGAGTTCATTCCGGGCTTTTCGGGCGCGGGAAAGCGAGTCGAATGTTCCCGCCTGTACCCGCCAGAAGATGTCCCCTTCAATATGAGCCTTTTGGATCCTTGATCCGGAATAGCCCATTTTTTTTAGCTTGCTGTACAGGTACTTTGCGTTCGGTTTAATGGAGAATGATCCCACTTGCAGGTAGAACTCCCCGGGTATCCTGTGCATTTCTTCGCCCAAGGCTACTACCTTCACCCGGGCCGTGCCAGGTCCGACTATATCCAGTTTCTTCGCCGCGGTGTAGGAAAGGTCAATGATCCTGTTGTTTACAAAAGGCCCCCTGTCATTAATCCGGACGACAACTTTCCTTCCGTTCTCAAGATTGGTGACCTGTACTTTGGTGTTCATAGGCAAGATTTTGTGGGCGGCTGTCAAGGCGTACATGTCGTATAATTCTCCGTTTGCCGTGGGCTTGCGGTGGAATTTCTTGCCATACCAGGAGGCAATGCCGGTTTGCGCATACCCGCCCGAAGAACGCAACGGACTATAATTTTTGGAATCAACAGTGTATTTTTTATACGTGCCCTTGGCCTCCGAGGGAGGAGCCTTGCGGGGAGGCACGGGCAGACGGGATTTTTCGCAGGCAGACAGCAAGAAGCAGCTGAGCAGGAGTAGACAAAAGATCCCTATGTAAAATACATTCACGTTAGCTGTGTCGTTATTCTTATGTATGTCCATTATAATCGGGTTAGTATTGGGGTGGTGCTTTTTCAAGCGCGGTCCGCTTTCGATCCATTGCCTACTCCTGATATTAATGATTATAAATTTAGCACAACCTTTCTATTTGGGCAAGATACAGGGAAACCCCTTAGGGAGAAGGGGTAAAAACGTCGTGACACGAAGTGGCGTAACTTGTGATTTATTATTTTTGGATTTGTTCCAAGAAAGACTAGCATTTTTTAAAATCATAAGTTATTATTCTGATAAATATTTCCGCCGGTAATGTATTAAGTGATAAAATTGTAAATGCGGATGGGATCAAAGACTACTCTCATGCCAAGGAATCCGGGAGGATTTCTGGAAAGAGCGAGCGAAAAACAACAACTGGCAAAGGGGGTTTAGCATGTCTCAAGGAAAAGTTGGCGCAGTCATGGTTGTCGGTGGCGGTATTGCCGGCATCCAGTCCGCTCTGGACATGGCTGACGCAGGCTATTTCGTCTATTTGGTGGAGAAGACGTCCGGAATAGGCGGGGCTATGGCCCAGCTGGACAAAACCTTCCCCACCAATGACTGTGCTATGTGAATTATCTCGCCCAAGTTGGTCGAGTGCGGTCGGCACTTGAACATTGAGCTTTTGACCTTGAGCGAGGTAGAAAAAGTCGAGGGGAGCGAGGGGAACTTTACGGTAAGTGTCCGTGAGCGCCCACGCTATGTGGACATGGATAAGTGCATCGCCTGTGGCGAATGCGCTAACCGATGCCCGAAAAAGGTACCGGACGAGTTCAATGAGGGACTTAGCAAACGCAAGGCTGCGTATATCAAATACGGGCAGACGGTCCCCTTGAAATACGCCATCGATCCGGATACTTGTATTTATATCCAGAAAGGCAAGTGCCGGGCCTGCGAAAAATACTGTCCGGCGGAGGCCATCAATTTCGATCTTGAACATACGGACAAAGTCCATTCCATCAATGTGGGCTCTATAATCATGTCCCCGGGATTCAAGGCCTTCGATCCCTCAGTGTTCGATCATTATGCCTATTCCCAGTTCAAGGATGTTGTAACCAGTCTGGAATATGAGAGACTCCTGTCGGCCAGCGGGCCGTGCATGGGCCATGTGCAGCGCCCCTCGGATCAGAAGGAGCCCCGGAAGATAGCTTGGTTGCAATGCGTTGGCTCCCGAAACATCAACCGTTGCGACAACGGGTATTGCTCTTCGGTATGCTGCATGTATGCAATTAAACAGGCTGTGGTTACTAATGAACATGTGTCCGGGGGTGTGGAAAATGCCATCTTCTATATGGATATGCGCACCCATGGCAAGGAATTCGAGGACTACTACGAAAAGGCCAAGAATGAGGGAACCCGCTTCATTCAGAGTCGCATCCATACCGTTTACCCCCATCCGGATGGGGGGGTGCTCTTGGAGTACTTCGATGACAAAAGTGGGGAGCGGGTGCACGAATACTTTGATATGCTTGTGCTCTCGGTAGGCCTGCAGGCGGACAAGGGGGCTATGGAACTAGCCCAGAATATGGGCATAGAGCTCAACGAGTACAGTTTTGCAACAACATCAAGCTTTGATCCGGTTTCCACCAATGTCCCGGGAATATATGCCAGCGGATGCTTTCAGGCACCAAAGGATATCCCGCAGTCGGTTGCCGAGGCTTCATCCGCAGCTGCAGCTGCCTCCATCGATCTCAAGGAGGCCCGGGGTACTCTCACCCAGGAGAAGACCTTCCCCGAGGAAAAGGAGGTTTCCCAGGAAGAGCCCCGTATCGGAGTCTTTGTCTGCTCCTGCGGGATAAATATAGCTGGAACAATCGATGTCCAAAACCTGACGGAGTACGCCAAATCGCTACCCAATGTGGTTTTTGCCGAGAACAACCTGTTTACCTGTTCTCAGGATACTCAGGTATTGATCGAGGAAAAAATCAAGGAAAATAATCTGAACCGGGTGGTGGTGGCCGCATGTACACCGAGAACTCATGAACCCCTCTTCCGGGAGACTATAAAGAACGCCGGTCTCAATGAGTATCTGTTCGAAATGGCCAATATCCGCAATCAGAACAGCTGGGTACACTCCAAGGAGCAGGACCGGGCATTGGAAAAGGCCAAGGATCAGGTCCGCATGGCTGTAGTCAAGTCTTCTATGCTTCAGCCCTTGGAGCATCTATCGGTCAATGTCCATCAGACCGCACTTGTAGTGGGTGGTGGAATTTCCGGAATGAAGACGGCCATTGGACTGGCGGATCAGGGTTATGAAACCGTTCTTTTGGAAAAATCGGATCAGTTGGGGGGTAACGCTTGGAAATTAAACCATACTTGGAAGGGGGAAGAAGTTCGCCCCTACTTGGAAAAACTTATTTCCCAAACGGAAAATCACCCCAATATCAAGCTATATAAAAACGCCCGCATATTGAATGCAAACGGGGCTATTGGCAATTTCGTGAGCGAAGTCGATATCGGCGGAGAGACCCGTGCGGTTAGGTACGGCATTGCGGTAGTCTGCACCGGGGCCGAGGAACACAGGCCCAACGAATATATGTACGGAGAAGATGACCGGGTATTTACCCACCTGGAATTCGATGCCGAACTGAAGGAGCACAAGCCGGCCCTGGAAAAAGCCAAGGCTGCGGCCTTCATTCAGTGTGTGGGTTCCAGAGAGCCGGACCGCCCCTATTGCAGCCGGGTGTGCTGTACCCATACCATGCAGTCGGCTATAGAGCTGAAAAAGCTCAAACCGGAGATGCCGGTGTATGTGTTTTACCGGGATATTCGCACTTATGGTGAACGTGAAGACCTGTACCGCGAAGCTCGCGAGAAGGGTGTTGTCTTTATACGCTACGACGTGGAGAACAAACCACGCGTTAGCAAGGATGGCGAGGAGTTGGTGGTGCAGGCCGAAGACAAGATACTCGGACGGGACGTGGAAATCCGCCCGGATTATCTGGTCCTGGCCTCAGCCATTGTCCCGCGTGAAAACGAGGAACTGGTCAATCTGTATAAATGCGGCCTGAACAAAGAGGGCTTTTTGCAGGAGGCGCATGCCAAGTTACGCCCCGTGGACATGGGCGTGGACGGCATGTTTCTGGCTGGACTCTGCCATTATCCCAAGCCACTCGACGAGGCCATATCCCAGGCCCAGGCGGCCACCTCCAGGGCATTGACCATTCTCTCCAAGGCGGAGATGCCCCTGGATTCCATCAAATCCTATGTCACCGAAAATTGCGACGGCTGCGCTCTTTGCGTGGATACCTGTCCTTACGGGGCGATCGAGCTGGTGGAATATGAAGTAGATGGAGAGAAATACAAAAAGATTGAAACCAGCAAGACCCTGTGCAAGGGATGTGGCATATGCGAAGCCACCTGCCCCAAGAAGGGAGTCTTTGTGCATGGCTTTACCAACGAACAACTCAGGGCCCAGGTACAAGCGGCACTGGGAAGCGCATAGTTTTTTAAAAAACATAAGGAGTTTTTTTCATGGCTGAAAATCATGAACCCGTAATCGTCGGATTCCTGTGCAATTGGTGCGCATATGCAGGTGCCGATTTGGCCGGGGTTTCTCGACTGCAATATCCTCCGAATATGCGTGCTATAAGGGTTATGTGTTCCGGGATGGTCCATCCCAATTTGGTTGTGGAAGCTTTGGAAAAAGGAGCTGACGGCGTCATCCTGATGGGCTGACACTTGGGCGAATGTCATTACCTGGATGGTAATTATAAAGCTCAGGCCAGGGGGCAAGCCATTAAACTCGTTTTGGAAGATATGGGGATTGAGCCGGAGAGATTCAGGATTGACTGGGTGTCCTCGGCCGAGGCTCCCCGCTTTCAGGAGGTAGTCACCGAATTCACGGATAAGATCAAGTCCCTGGGCCCGAACCCGATGCGGTCCGGGCAGGACAAGGAAGCAGCGAACGCCTGATTTGCGGGCAGTTTGCATACGGAGGTGAATATGAGCAAAGTGACTGTTGCCGAAGAATGGCTTAACGCCTGTTCAGGGTGCGAGATAGCTATTCTCAACGTAGGCGACATACTAGTGGATTTGCTGGTCAATAATCTTGATTTTGTACATATACCGGTAATCATGGACCACAAATACTTCGGTCAGACCGGAGAGGACAAAGAACTGAATATCCCAGAGGCCGTTGTAGGTATAGTATCCGGCAGCGTGCGCAATGAGGAACACGTGGAAATCCTCAAGGAAATGCGCAAAAAGTGTCAGATCCTTATATCCCTGGGTACCTGCGCAACGAACGGCGGGATCCCAGCTCTGATCAATATGTACGGCAACGAGGACCTGACCCAGTTTGTGTACAAGGATTCGCCCACAACCGATGCTGGGGAGACCCCGAACGAGGATATCCCTCCGCTTTTGGACAAGTGCTATGCGCTGGACGAAATCGTGGGCGTGGACGTCTATGTACCTGGTTGTCCTCCACACCCGGATTGGATAGCCGCGGCTGTACTCGCCCTTTTGGAAGGGAAGACTGAATTCGCGATGCCGGAGCGTTCCGTCTGCGATGTCTGTCCCACTATACGGGAAAGCAAAAAGGGAGCGGGAGATATCAAGAGGATGCTGGAGGCACCGGATTTTGATCCGGACAAGCCCTTGAACGAGATGCGTTGCCTTCTGGAGCAGGGTTTTCTCTGCCTGGGACCGGTGACCAAGGCCGGTTGTGGAGGCAAGGGGAAACCGCCCCGTTGTCTGCAGGCGCGCATGCCCTGCCGCGGTTGCTATGGCCCCATCCGCAAGGAGGCCAAGCCGCTGGTGGATTATATGGGGGCCTTGGCCTCTGTGGGGTTTGATCCAATGGGCATGCCCGACCGCCGGGGGTATCTGGCCCGTTTTTCTGGAGCACACGGCATGCTGAAAAAGCTAGGTTAGGAGGAACATAATGGGTAAGACACTAAATATAGCGCCGGTATCCCGCATCGAGGGGCATGCCAGCGTATCCGTCCACTTGAATGATTCTGGAAATGTGGAGGATGCCAAGCTGCATGTTCTTTCCCTGCGGGGGTTTGAAAAGTTCGTTGTCGGCCGGCCGGTGGAGGAGGTCCCTCGGATTGTAAACCGTATCTGCGGCATTTGCCCTTGGCAGCATCATTTGGCTTCAAATAAGGCCGCTGATGAGTGCCTGGGAGTGCAACTTCCGCCCACCGGTAAGAAATTGCGGGAATTGTGCCAGATGCTTTCCTATATTCCGGACAAGATCCTGCACTTTTATTTTCTGGCTGCGCCGGACTTTGTGATGGGACCGGATGCCGACTATTCAGTTCGCAATGTTGTGGGGATTGTTGGCGCCAATCCGGAATTGGCCAAGAAAGTGGTCCACATGCGCTACAAGGCCCAGATGCTTTTGGAGAAGTTTTCCGGAAAGGTTATTCATCCCATCGCAGCCACTCCCGGTGGATTTTCCAAGCCCATGAACGAGGACGAGCGCAAGGAGCTTTTGGAAGGTATTCAGGAGCTGAAGGATTTTTGCGTGTTTACCATCAAATACGCTCGGGAAGAGGTCTTCCCCCAGTATCTGGATGCTGTTAAAGTTTTGGGCGTGTTTCCTTCTGGATATTTGGGGACTGTCCGGCCCGAAGATGGCGCGTTGGAGCTTTACGACGGCGAATTGCGTTTGATGGATCAAAATGGGGAATATGACCAGTTCAAGTACTCCGAGTACACGGACTATATCGGGGAGCATGTGGAGCCATGGAGCTATCTGAAGTTCCCCTATGCCAAGAAGTGGGGGGACCTCAAACTGGACGAAAATGATCCAGTCGGGGTGTATCGCTCCAACTGTCTGGCTCGGATCAATGTTTGCGATAAAATGGCAACCCCGCTGGCCCAGGAAGAATTGGATATATTCCGCAAGGAATTCGGTCGACCTACACACCTTACACTCCTTTATCACTGGGCGCGACTCATTGAACTGGTTCAGTGCTGCGAAAGGGCAGAGGAGCTATTGAATGATTCGGAGATTACCAATCGGGATATCCGGGATCAAAATATTCAGGCCCAGGCCGGCGAAGGCGTGGGCTGCGTGGAAGCACCCCGCGGCACGCTTATGCATCACTACAAGACTGATGATAAGGGGAAGGTGACGATGGCCAATCTTATCGTGGGCACCACACACAACAATGCCCCCATGAACCTCTCGGTCAAACAAGCAGCCAAGGCCCTGATCCAGGACGGCAATTACGACCAGGGTATGCTAAACAGAATCGAGATGGCCATACGCGCCTACGACCCGTGAATGAGTTGTGCTACCCACCGCCTGGACGGCGGTGTAAACGTAGAAGTGAACATCTATAACTCCGAAGGGTCCAAAATTGATACCTTGAAAACTTGAGTTAGACAGTTGACTTTAAATGGTTTAAAAAAAGCCGTCGCTTCAAAGTGGCGGCTTTTTTTGGGTCTCTGTCACAGGCTGAGGATTTTTTTCGCCGGATTCATTTGGGTACTTTAACGACATGTTCGTATTTTTTTCCTTCTGGTCCAAAAACGGGGAAAAAACACCGAGCAAAAATTTGGTTCCCAAAAAATCAGGGAACAAAACAAAATAATGTACACCCTTTGGCAGAGGACCCCTTTTCCTTTGGGGGAACACAATTTTTTGGTATGAACCTATAAGTAATACGGATTGGTTATGGATTGGTCTAAGATGTTCAGTTCGCGTATCCTGATTTTTGGTTGCGGAAATATCCTTTTTGGTGATGATGCGGTGGGGCCTAAGGTGGTGGAATACTTACAAGAAGATCCGGATGTCCCTCATGATGTAACGGCTTTGGATGCAGGGACGGCTATTCGGAGCCTTCTTTTTGATTTGCTTTTAAGTGAAAACCAACCGGAGAAATTGGTGATTGTCGATGCAATGGATCAGCTCGACCGGCAAGCCGGGGAGGTGTTCGAGATCGATGTAGATAAGGTGGATACAAAAAAGATAGGGGATTTTTCCATGCACCAGTTCCCCACCAGCAATCTTTTGAAGGAACTGCGTGAAAGCAGCAAATGTGAAGTGCGTATAATAGCTGTTCAGACCGCTTATGTGCCAGAACAAATGGAAGAGACACTCAGCCCGGAAGTAGAGGCTGCTATTCCCCGGGCTGTCCGCAAAATAAAAGAAATGGCTGCCCAATAAATTTATGTCGGAAAAAGAAAAAATTCGCAATTTCAGCATAATTGCCCATATTGATCACGGCAAATCCACACTCGCGGACAGGATGATGGAGCTTGTGGGTATCATCGGGGACCGGGAAAAAAAGGACCAGTATTTGGACCGCATGGATCTGGAAAGGGAACGGGGGATTACTATAAAGGCTCAGACTGTACGTATGCCCTATGTTTCAGCGGATGGGACCGAATACCTGCTTAACCTTATTGATACCCCGGGGCATGTGGATTTTTCCTACGAGGTTTCCCGGAGTTTGGCCGCATGCGACGGAGCTCTTCTGGTGATCGATGCCACTCAGGGGGTGGAGGCCCAGACCCTGGCCAATGTTTTTCTTGCCTTGGACCATGATTTGGAGATCATTCCGGTGTTAAACAAGATTGATTTGCCCAGTGCGGAGCCGGAAAGGATTGTCCAGGAGATCGAGGAAATAATTGGCCTGGACTGCTCGGATGTTGTTATGGTCAGTGCCAAAACCGGAGAGGGTGTCCCGGAGCTTATGGAAAAGTTGGTCCAGGATATTCCCGTTCCCAAAGGTGAGGACGATGCCCCGTTGAAGGCGCTCATCTTTGATTCCTGGTACGACACCTATCTGGGAGTGGTTGTCCTTTTCCGTATTTTGGAAGGAATGCTGGAAATGCGGCAACCGATTATGATGTATTCCAATAAGAATAAGTATGAAGTTACTAAATTGGGGGTCTTTGCCCCGGAGCCCAAGGATGCGCGCTTAGTCGAGGCTGGAGAAGTGGGTTTCTTGTGCGCGGGGCTCAAGCAGATTACGGATGCCCGTGTAGGGGATACCATTACTCATCCGGAGCGTCCCACGACAAGGCCCTACCCGGATTTCAAGAAAGTAAAACCGATGGTCTTCTGCGGCTTGTATCCCGTGGATTCCGGGGATTACGACCGTTTACGCACTGCCCTGGAAAAGCTCCAACTCAATGACTCTGCTCTGTATTTCGAGTCCGAGACTTCCCAGGCCTTGGGGTTCGGTTTTAGGTGCGGATTCTTGGGGCTCTTGCACTTGGAGATAATTCAGGAGAGACTAGAGCGTGAATTCCAAATGGGGTTGATAGCCACAGCTCCGACCGTGGTCTACGAAGTCCATGATGTTAACGGGGAGAAATTGCAGATTGACAATCCCTCCAGTCTGCCCGAGCGGGGGGAGATTGAGGCAGTATATGAACCTTATGTCCGCTTGGAAATCCACGTTCCCAATGAATTTGTGGGTAATGTCCTGGGTATATGTGAGGAAAAAAGGGGTATCCAGAAGGATCTGCAATACTTGAGTTCTACCCGGGTCATAATCACCTATGAACTACCCTTTGCGGAGATAGTGTTTGATTTTTTTGACCGTTTGAAATCCGTTACCCGTGGATTTGCCTCGCTGGATTACGAGGTCTTGGATTATCGGGAGTCGGATCTGGTAAAATTGGACATACTTATAAACCACGACCCGGTTGATGCAATGTCTGCTATAGTCCATCGGGACAAAGCCTATTACAAGGGGCGCAACCTGGCTCAAAAACTGCGAAAACTCATCCCGCGTCAGCTCTTTGAGGTAGTTATTCAGGCTTCGATAGGGCAGAAAGTTGTGGCCCGGGAAAGGGTCCCCCCTTTGCGCAAGAACGTAACCGCCAAATGTTACGGCGGAGATATTACTCGAAAACGCAAATTGCTGGAAAAGCAAAAACAGGGGAAAAAGAGGATGAAAAAGATGGGCAGCGTGGATATCCCGCAAGAGGCTTTTTTTGCTGCCTTGCAGTCAGAAGATTAGAAGTGGCGGTATTGCGTTAGCACGGACCAAACTCCCCGGATTTTGCTTGTCTGAAGATATGGATTTAATCGTTACGGGCGATCAAGTGGGAATCTTTTTGCCCGGGCTGAAAAACAAGGAAGGATAAATGAACCCGCGCTGGCTGAACGTGGTCAAAGAATATGGAGAGGCATTGTTAATAGCCCTGGTATTGGCCTTTTTTATTCGCTCTTTTGTGGTGCAGGCCTACAAAATCCCCTCGGGGTCCATGCTGGACACCCTGAAAATCGGGGATCATCTCTTGGTAAACAAGTTTACGTACGGACTTCGGGTCCCTTTTACGGACATGTTCTTCGTTCGCTTCGGAAAACCGGAATTTCAGGACATTGTGGTTTTCGAGTTTCCCGAGGATCCTTCCAAGGATTTTATTAAACGCGTGATCGGTGTCCCTGGGGATACGATCGAAATAAAAAACAAACAGGTGTACCGCAACGGGAAAAAACTGAATGAGCCCTATGCGCAACATACCGATTCCCAAACACTGCCTCAAAGGGACAATATGGCACCGTTAGAGGTCTCAGAAGGGGAATACTTTGTCATGGGTGATAACCGTGACGAGTCTTACGACTCTCGCTTCTGGGGATGCGTGGAACAGGAGGAGATCATGGGCAGGGCATGGGTGATCTACTGGTCTTGGAGAGGGTTTGACGACATTCGTTGGAACCGCATAGGCGACGTAATAAACTGACTGAATAGAGAATTATGGTTTCCCGAATAAGTACCGCAGCCCTGTTGGGCATCGATGCCTTTCCCGTGGATATAGAGGTGGATTTTGCTCGTTCCGGAATGCCGGCATTTACGATGGTCGGCTTGCCGGAAGGGGCGGTTCGGGAAAGCAAGGAACGGGTCTTTTCCGCACTTAAAAATACTGGGTTTAGGCTGCCTCCAGCCAGGATTACCATAAATCTCGCTCCGGCGGACGTGCGCAAAGAGGGCAGTGCATATGATCTCCCGCTTGCCCTGGGTCTTTTGGCTGCATCTGGGGAATTGGCTCCGGATGCCCTCGGCGGATGTATAATCGCCGGGGAGCTGTCCTTAACCGGGGAAATAAAAAAGGTTAATGGTGCACTGCCCATGGCCCTGTGCGCCCGAGACCAAAGGGGAGTACGCCTGCTGGTACCTGAGGAAAATGGGCCTGAAGCCGCCGTGGTTAAAGGTGCCGAAATCCTGGCGGTCAATACTTTGGGGGAGGCTGTCCGTTTTTTTAGTGGGGAGCTCAATCTAGACCCCGTACAAGCTGACCTGGATACTTTGTGGGAGGGACGGGAAAATTTTTTTATAGACTTCCAGGAGGTCAAGGGACAGGATCACGCAAAGCGGGCAATAGAAATAGCTGCTGCCGGCAACCACAACCTGCTTTTTTTGGGACCGCCGGGCAGCGGGAAAACCATGCTCGCCAAACGCATCCCCACAGTATTACCTCCCCTGTCGTTTGAAGAAGCCCTGGAAGTAACCAAAATATACAGCGTTTCCGGGAAACTGGATCCACAGGTCCCAATGTTGGTTTCCAGGCCGTTTCGTTCTCCTCACCATACCATCTCCGATGCCGGTTTGATCGGCGGGGGGCATTATCCGCGTCCCGGCGAGGTCTCTCTCGCGCACCGCGGTGTTTTGTTCCTGGACGAATTGCCGGAATTCAAAAAACATGTGTTGGAAGTGATGCGCCAGCCCCTGGAGGACGGAGATGTGACGATCTCCAGGGCCGCAACATCTCTATCCTACCCGGCGGCGTTTATGCTGGTTTCGGCCATGAATCCCTGCCCATGCGGATATTTGGGAAGCGAAACCCATCCCTGCACTTGTACCCCAACGCAAATACAGAGATACCGTTCCCGTCTTTCCGGTCCGCTCCTGGACCGTATTGACCTGCACGTGGAAGTGCCTGCCGTGCCATATAAAGACATGCGCGGAAACGAAGAATCCAGAAATTCCCAACAGATGAGGGATTGTATAAAAAAATCGCGCCAAGTACAGTGGGAACGTTACGCGGGCACCCCCTTAATGACCAACAGTGATCTTTCCGGAAAATGGCTGGAAAAATTTTGTTTTTTGGGGGAGCAGGAGCACGATTTTCTGGAAAAGGCCGTGACTAGTCTAGGGCTTTCTGCTCGGGCTTTTACGCGGATTCTTCGGATATCCAGGACAATAGCCGATCTCTCCGGAGAAGAAAATATCCGTATTCCCCATTTGTCGGAAGCGATAAATTACCGCAGCCTGGACAGACAGGAACAGAGTTTTTATTGATTCCCCAACCCTGAATTGCCTTTATAGTTATGGACGCTACACCTCGTATACCGGAAACGTGCCTGGCCTCTGCTTATGAAAAGACCGGCGGCAGAGTGCGGGCCCTTATAAAGCAAGAGATTGCAAGACTTTTCCAGGTTTATCCTTCTGTGGGCAATATCCGCATCAGGGAGACTCAAAATCCGGATAATGGATATTCCGTGCGAGTAACCAGAAAACCGCTGGAAAAGCTGATTGTGAATATCGGGGCGGGCTTCGTCTCTTATCCCCGTCTTCTGGCCTTGATGGTTCCGGCTATATGCGGCGGCATAATGGATATCCAGGTATTTCTCCGGGAGGGCAAAGATGCGGATGCATCTATTTTGGCTGCACTGGAACTTTGCGGGGTGGAGGAAATTTTTGCAGGAACGGGTATGAGTTCTTGTTTAGATTCCCCAGTTGATTCCGGAGAACTTTTGGCCCTTTTCGGGGAAATTGGAAAAGAAGGTCTGCCTGCCCGAGAGTCCGGCAAAAGGAGGGCAGAAAATGTCTGGCAGGAACCGGGAGGAATGCGGGCTGGGGTGTGGATGGAATATGCGCAACAGTGGGATATGCGCGCCCTTACAAGACTGCACCCGGACATGGATATCCATGTGTATTCTCCGGGCGGGTTGACGGATTATCCCTCCCTGCACGCCGAGCCGCAAGATTTTATGGATATGGATTTTGATGTGGTATATGTCCCCGAGAATATGCTAGATTGGTGCACAAAAGCCTGGCTGGTTCTGGCTCCCGGCATGGAGAACGCATGGATGTGGCCCCATATTTCTCGGTATCTGGAGTGGGAGACTGTCGCGGCATCAACCTCGGGAAGCAACGATACAGGGAGCAAGGATGGACAGATCATCGATAAAGGCTGATTATCTGGAGAGGATACGCAACATCGGGATAATAGCGCACATCGATGCCGGCAAGACCACTCTTACCGAGAGGATTCTTTATTATTCCCAGCGTATTCACCGCATAGGAGAAGTGCACGAGGGTACAGCAACCATGGACTATCTCCCTGATGAACAGGAGAGAGGGATTACCATAGGATCAGCGTGCACCACCTGCCTGTGGGGCAAACATACCGTAAATATTGTGGATACTCCAGGTCATGTGGATTTTACCATTGAGGTTGACCGGTCCTTGCGGGTTCTGGACGGGGCTGTTGGTGTTTTTTGTGCAGTGGGCGGAGTGGAACCGCAAAGTGAAACCGTGTGGAAGCAGTCGGCCAAGTACCACATCCCCAAGATTGCGGTGGTGAACAAGATGGACCGCGTCGGAGCCGACTTTACGAGGACCCTGGAATCCATGCGCGAAAAGCTGGCTATTGTCCCCCTGCCTATTCAAATTCCCGTGGGGGAGGGGGATGGTTTTAAAGCGGTCATTGATGTGATCCGAAACAAGAAAATTGTTTTTGATCCTTCCACATTTGGTGCTGACTATGAATTACTCGAGCCTGGGGGTGCTGAAAAAAAATGGGCCGAAAAATGGAGAGCTCAGGCCCTGGAGGCACTTGCCGACTTCAGCGATGAGCTGATGGAATTGTACCTGGAAGGGGAGGAAATAGGAGAAGATTTGTTTCTCCGGGAGCTAAGAAAAGCCACGCTAGAGCTCAAGTGTGTTCCTGTACTCGCCTGCTCCGCACTGAAAAACATCGGCGTCCAACCGGTAGTCAATGCGATATCCGAGTTTTTGCCCTCCCCTGCAGACGTCCCCAGTATTACCGGTATAGACCCCGGCACCAGGCAGGAGAAAAAAGTTGCCCCAAGGCGTAAAAACTCCTTGGTTGCCCTTTCCTTCAAAGTTACCATGGAGACCGGTAGAAAGATCAATCTGTTGCGGATATATTCCGGTGAGCTGGAGGCTGGCCAGGAGATCTATAATGTCACCCAGGACAAAAAGCAACGGGTTGCCCGATTGTTTTTTGTGCATGCCGAGCGCAAGGAAAAGACCGAATTGGCGGTTGCCGGACAGATAGTAGCCGCGGCCGGGCTTAAAGGAACCAGCACCGGGGATACCTTATGTTCCACTGACGGAGACTCCATCCTCCTGGAAAGGATGAGTCGCTACAAACCGGTGATCTCCCTGGCTTTGGAACCGCAAAACAGTGAAGAGGAAGAAAAGCTTTTGGAGGCACTGGACCGCCTGACCCAGGAAGACCCTACCTTGTCCGTACAAAGGGACGAAGATACTGAACAGCTTATTCTTTCCGGTATGGGGGAACTACACCTGGAGGTGGTTCTGGGAAGGATCCGCCGCGACTACAACGTTAGTTTCCGTTCCGGTAATCCCCAGGTGGTTTTTCAGGAGACCATTGAATCCGCGTCTGAGGCCGAGGGAAAGTTCGGACGGGAACTGGGAGGGGAGTTCCATGCGGGTATGGTACGGCTTTCCATTCAGCCCCGTCCCCGGGCCTCTGGGAATGATATTAAGATGCTTTGCGATAACCAGGGATGGGACAAAAAGATTGTGGATGCCGTGTTCAGCGGGATTGAAGATGGGCTGCAGTCCGGAGTGCGCGGCTACCCGGTACAGGATGTACAGGTCGGGATTGAAGAGCTTAAAAATGTGGAGGAAGGGCCTTCCCCGATTGGATACCGCATGGCTGCTATCACGGCATTGAAGCAAGCGCTGGAAAATTGCGGACCATTGCTTTTGGAGCCCATTATGTGGGTGGAAATCCATACGCCGGGAGAATTCGTGGGAGATTGCGTGAGCTTATTAGGCAGCAAAGGGGCCCGTATGGATAACATGTTTGACCGCGAAGGCGGGGAAAAAGTGGTTCAGGCTTTGGTGCCTCTGCAGAATATGTTTGGTTTTTCTACGGAACTACGCTCGGGCACTCAGGGCCGGGCGAACCTGATTATGAAGTTTGAGCGCTTTGATGTAGCTTCTTAGCCGGGTCAGTTAAGCCGGGGGCAAGGTTTACCTCCTCTCTGGCCGAAAAATATTGAAGAGCACCTGCCCAAAATAGGGCATCCCTCCCAGCTTCTAGGCCTGTTCTTCTTTCCCATCATCCTGTTTGTTAGCTTGTCCGGCGAGTAAAGGTACTTTCCGGCTAGCTTAAAGGTCTTCAAAGAAAGTCGAGGAGCTCACTCTTTATTGGGGAGGGGACCTTATTAGCTAACCCCCCCCTGCCAAGGAAAAAAATGGACCGGCTTGCGGGTTCCCTCCGGAAACCCGAATATCAAGAAGCTCAGGAGAATCCGGAAGCCGGTGAACAAGCTGAAGCAGCGGCTGCACCTGGACTACCATGTGGTTGGGCAGCTACAGCCGATATCTTGCGCTCGGTCTGCGTACTTTTGCATGCTGGGCAGCTGAGCTGCTCTTCTGGATCAAAGACAAGTTCTTCGAAGTCATGTCCGCAGTCTTTGCATGTATATTCAAAGATAGGCATAGATTCCTCCTGACGGATAATTTTGTTAATTTTCTATAAAAAACCTTGTTTCTTTGACATTTATCTGGCATGGAAAATTTATATTAGCATTTTCATAAAGGAGGTCGTCATGGAGAATATCAAGAAGATCCTT
>CAYNNQ010000014.1:0-56230 GCA_964398785.1 uncultured Desulfovibrionales bacterium
TTGCAGATGCCTTTTGTTTGTAAGTAGGTGGGACATGAATTGTTGTATAACGCATATCTTCAAGAAGTTATGGGGCTACTTGCTTGGATGAGAGGATTAAGGGGGAACTCACATACCCAACGCTGTCTCAGAGAGCCAAAAATTCGCGTGTCCAGGAGCCAGAAAATCATTTCGGGCCAATAGCCTGCATGAGGGCATTTAGATCTTTCTTGTCCTCGATATTTAACTTTTTCAGTGCCCTGGATTTGTAGGTGCCCACTGTACGCGTATCTAGTCCGGTCATATCCGAAATATCTTTGAGCTTGATCCCTTCGCGGATAAACATGAGCACTTGATATTCGCGCTTGGAAAGGGTTTTCCGGATTTCGGCGTCTGTCCAATGGTTCCGGTTAGACGCCCGCGAGCCGTTTTTTTTCAGAACACCCATAAGGTGGGGGGCAAAAGAGGAAATATCTTCTATCCTGGCGCATTCCTGCTGGATATTGTGGGCGATGGAATTCAAAGCGGAATTAACCAACGCACACTGCGTCTCGATTTCCGCCAGACCGGAATAAACCGTATCCTCCGTTTCCCTGGTTGCGGAAATATCCAGGAGGGTCAGCAAATATACGGATTGTCCGCCGTAATCCAAGGATGTCCCGATAATACGGAGTACAATCTTGTCTTTTGTCTGTTTTTTTTCCATTTGTACGCTTGCTTCCAGAAAACCTTGGGATAACAGTTGTTGTAAGATTTCCGGGGTGTCCGGCCCCAAGAGTGTACACTCCTTTTTCTGGGCGCTTTTAAAAAATTCCTTCCTGTTCAGGGAAAGGATATCCAGACAGGTATCGTTGGCTAGGCAAAACTCTCCCTGATTCGAAAGGATAATCATTCCCACCGGCAGGCAGTTCATAATTTGCATCCACAAACAATGCTCGAGTTCTTTGGCCAAATCATTATTTTCCATTGCCGTTGTTCCGTGACGCGCTTGCAAAAGTTATGTCTTTGCAGGCATTTTTAAGTTTTAAGTTGAAAGTTTGAAGTAAAAGCAAAGAGTTAAAGAGTTTAAGCTGTGCGTCTAACTCCTTCATTCGACTTTTTGCAGGTGCCTCTGTATGGGGCCATGCTATAGATACATCAAATACGCACCTTGTGCTTATGGAGAAAACCGCGGCAGGCCCAAATGATTTCTTCCCGGAATTTCTTGCATTTTTCTATATCCCCGCTTTTTGATGCTTCTTCCAGTTCTCTGGCTTTAATATATAATTCAAAAAGGCCTACATTACCCAGCATCCCCTTTAGGTCATGGGTCTCCTTGCGGACTTTTTCCGTATCCCCATATTGTATTCCGAGTTCTATCCGATGCAGATAATCGCCCATGCTTTCCGCAGTAGCGGTAATTATCTCCTTGAGCTCTTCTTCCCGGATCGCGTATTCCTCAACCAAAAAATCCCGAATAGTGTCCTCAAAAGAGCCTTCTCCCGCGGCAACATTATGAGCCGGGACCTCTTTTTCATCTCTATAAGCCATGCCCGCAAACCTGCCCAGTACTTCCTTCAATTTATCCAGGGTATACGGCTTGCTAATAAATGCATCCGCCCCCATATCCAGGCATTCCTCCTTCGTATCCTGCCTGGCGTGGGCGGAGACAATTACCTTGTAAATATCAAAACCCTTCTCCCGGATTTTTTGAATCGCTTTCCGGCCATCCATCACCGGCATTTCCAAATCCAAAAGCAAAACATCCCAATAGGCGGGATTATCCTCCAGGCTCCGCAGCGCTTCTTTTCCGTTCTCCGCGAATTCGCACTCGGTTATGTGCAGGGCCTGGAACATTTTTTCCAAAAGTTCCCGGTTTATAAGATTGTCCTCGGCTGCAAGGACTCTTAATTCTGATAACCACTCAAACGGGATTTCCTCCTTTCCCTTCTCTTGCTCTAACGTGCTTCCGTCCGTTTTTTGCAATTTTAAACTAAACCAGAATACACTCCCTCTATTTTCCCTGCTGGAAACGGATATCCCTGTTCCTCCCATCAGTTGTACGAATTTATGGGAGAGACTGAGCCCCAGGCCGGTACCGCGAAGACTGTGGGTGCGGGAGGATTCGGACCTTTCAAACTCCTGAAAGATTTTTTCCAGTTCTTTTTCAGGGATACCTATTCCCGTATCCTCCACCGAGAAAGTGACCTCACACAGGCCGTTTTCTTCCCTGCCGCCCTGAACGTACAGAACAATCCTTCCCTGTTCAGTAAATTTGATACTGTTGCCTATAAGATTGGTTAAGATCTGGCGCAGCCGGGTTTCGTCCACCTCTATATAATCCGGAACTACCTCCATGCGTAATTCAAGATTGATGCCCTTGTTTTCAGCAATCAAAATATATGGTTTAATCACCTGGGAACAGAATCCGGGGAGATCTATTTCCTGGGGATGCAACTGGAAACGATTGGCGTCTATCTTGGATAAATCCAACAGGTCATTTATTATATCCAATAGGTTACGCGAAGAGTCAAATATGGTTTGAGCCATTTTTGTCTCCTCCGGCCCTATGTCTCTATCTTTGAGGAGTTCAGCCATACCCTGGATAGCATTCAGTGGGGTGCGGATTTCGTGACTGATATTGGCCAAAAAGGATGACTTGGCCCTGTTGGATTCCTCTGCTGCGTCCCTGGCCCGAACCAAAGCGGTCTCCAATTCCTTGCGCAATGAAATATTCCGGATCATTCCCTCATAGTACTCTACGTGCCCCTCCGCGTCCCTAACCGCATGCGCGCTCTCGGCTATCCATATTGAAGAACCGTCCTTGCATTTGACCTGATACTCATAGTCGTTCACACGTTCTTCCCTCGTTAAAATATCCTTGAATTCCGAACGTTTTTCCGGATACAGATAAAAATCCCGATTCAGGGAATGTATGGAACGTATCATGTCCTCCGGGGAATCATATTTAAGCATGCGGGCTAGTGCTGGGTTTACCCGTATGAAGCTCCCGTGGGGGGTACTCTGGAAAATGCCTTCGTTGGCATTATGGAAAATATCCCGGTATCTCTTCTCCGCTAGACGTAAAGCCTCTTCGGTCTCCTTGCGCTCCGCCACCTCTCTTTGCAATTCTTTATTTATCCTATCCGCCTCCTCCATTCTTTTCTCTTCTTCTTCTATACGCACACTGAGCATTTTGTTACGCAAAAAAGCCCGAAGGAGGAAAATACAGATAATAAAAACCGCAATAAACAGGCCAGACATTCCCAGCAGGAACTTTCTCGGGGAAGAATTGCCCAGCAGGCTTTTTTTGTTAATCATCCTGTACAGATAAAGAGGAGTCCCTTCGATTTTTTGTTTCTGGAAAAATTGGTCACCGTTTTTTCGTGCTTGCTCGAATTTGCGGGTAAGGGCGGCAGTATTACATTCTAAAGTATTTTTCCATTCCCCTCCCACCGGACAGAGCCATTCTCCCCCTTTCTCTCGCAAAGCGGTTCGGCAGCCGGCATTGCACAACTCCCCCTGCAGAAATTTCTCCCGGATAAACTTTACAGACAAGACAATAGCCACTTTTCCATGTATTTCTCCGGCAAACCGGACCGGGGAGGTGATGATCAGGTACGAGTTTTGCTTGCCAAAAGGCAATGGCATAGAGCCCTTTTTCCCGAAAAGGGGTTTCCACTTTTCTCTTTTTCTTTTTTTGGACGTAGTATCCGCCAAAAACCCTTTTTCCCGGTCCCAAAAAACCATACGTTCGCAAAGCCCCGGGTAATGGTCTTCTAAAAAAAGGGTCTGTTTTTTTAGAAATTGTTGCACAAATCCGGCAAGCCCTTTCACGCCATATCTGTTGGACATCCCCAAGGCCCGGGTATGGTAATAATTGCTCATTATTGCCTGGGCTATGTTCTCCACATCCGCCCTACGTTCAAAAAAGAAATTGGACAAATGGGTGCTAATATCCTCTCCACGATTCTTCCAGCGCTTTAACGCTATTTCATGGAGGGTCTTGTGTGATTTATAATTATTATAGGCGGATAAGCTAAAGTATGCGAACAATAGAAGAACACAGCCCAAAAGGATGAAAATCAGGCGGTAATCTTTGAGTGTAGTGAACATTTTTTTCCTGAAAAGATATACCCGTTTATCTTATAGCTACAACTGCAAAAACTGGAAAACTGGAGTTAAGTACAGAGATTAAATTTTGCAACTATTTGATTTTATTTAACAGTTAACCATATAAAGCTACCTGCATAACTTAGAGCAAAAGCCAAATTGCGTTAAAAACTTATCACATCTTACAAAAAAAGCAACAAAACAGTCCTTGAGGAAAAATTGTAAGATAATAAGAATTAAAATTTGGTGGGTTACGGGGTCTTATATCTTTTTACGCAACTGCAAAAAAACGATGGCTGGAGTTAAATACACAGATTAAATTTTGCAAGTCACTGATTTTAATTAGCACTTAACCACCTAACACTTAAAACTGCTTACAAAAACAAAAAATTTCTGGTGCCCATTTTCTGTCTCCTAAGATGCTGTAGCCTAAAGATGAGGATAAAAGAATCTTTGCAAAAATTCGGATAGAAAGAAAGTCACGCTTAGGCACATAACCGCGCATTGACTCTGGAGAGCGAGGGTTTTATTCATGCTGTTATGCCTAAACTGCATGACATACTGGCGAAAACAATAATCGGAATCAGCCTGGCCGTCTTTTCCTTGGCCACTATTCTCGGTCCCGGCATGCAAACAGACCCATTTTACAACTATTATTATCTCTTTGCCTGGTGGCCGTTTATCCTGGCCGGGGAGGCCGCTCTGTACTTCCGTGGCAGATCCCTTTTATTCGCCCAGCCAGCCCGATTTTTACTCCTCTTGCCTTTATCCGTGTGCATCTGGCTGGTATTCGAATGCTTCAATTTTCGCCTGCAAAACTGGCACTATCTGAATGTACCCCCTAGTCTCCCTTTGCGATGGACCGTTTACTCCTTTTCCTTTGCCACAATCCTTCCCGCCCTGGGGATGGTCAAAGCCTTTCTGGAGGAACTTGGCGCAGACAAAAACATACCGGAAAAAAAGGTGGACCTGCGGGACAAAAACGAAATGCTCCAAATTTCAGGTGCATTTTTTCTTTTCTTGTCCCTGGCGACTCCCAGCTATTTTTTCCCCCTTGTATGGGTTGGATTCATATTCTTGATTGATCCTTTCCTGTATAGACGCGGCCAGCCCTGTTTTATCCTGAATCTGGCAATAGGCAGATGGAGAGAATTTTTCCTATGGATGTACTCCGGACTCATATGCGGGTTTTTATGGGAAATGTGGAATTACCAGGCAGGCTCAAAATGGATTTATACCATTCCCTTTATAGGGGATATAAAATTGTTTGAAATGCCCCTGCCCGGCTTTCTGGGCTTCCCTTTCTTCGCCCTGGAGTGTACTTTGCTGGCCATGCTCTTCTTTTTTCTCCAGGAAAAAATCGGGCTTTTGAAAAGAAAAAAGAAAATCCCCATTGTATTGGGAGTTGCAGTTACAGTGGTCCTCTACTGCGCTACTGTTTTTCACTTCATAGATGTTTTTACCGTGATCTAGTTTCCATCCGGAAATGGCCCTCATTTCCGAATTGGAAACTAGATATTTCTAGACCCGGAAATTTTTGAATTTCCGGACAAGAACGATCTAGACCACCCTGTTTCTTCTCTTTCCCCGTAAAAAGGCCCGTAGGTTTTCCCCTATTTCCCGCATGAGCCTAATCCGGGATTCCCGACTGGCCCAACACACATGCGCGGTGATGAAACAATTGGGGGCGGAGAATAGAGGATTGTCCGGCTCAGGAGGCTCCTTAGCCATAACATCCAGCCCGGCACCCGCGATCCATCCCCGGCGCAGTGCCTTGTCCAAGGCAGTTTCTTCCACGACTCCCCCACGGCTGGTGTTGATCAGGTACGCCGTGTCCCTCATATTATACAACCATTTTTCATTGACCATTTTTTCGGTTTCCTCGGTCAACGGGCAATGCAGGGAAATGACATCGCTCTCGGCAATAAGCTCCTCCAGAGAACAAAAACGGACTCCGAATTCCTCTTCCCCCCCTGGGACCGTGCGGGTATAGACCCGGACATTCATCCCCATCGCCAAAGCGATCGCAGCAGTACGCCGACCGGTATTCCCGAACCCCACTATCCCCAAATCCTTGTTCCATAATTCGTGTATAGGGTACTCCCAATAGGAAAAATCCTGCTGATTAGACCACTTGCCTTCCCGAACCGACTGGGCGTGATGCCCCACTCTATTGGTTAGTTCCATCAAAAGGGCCCAAGTGCCCTGAGCCACCGACGGACTACTGTAATCCGGGACATTTGTTACGGCTATCCCTTGTTGCCGGGCCTGTTCCAGGTCAATGAGATCATAACCGGTTGCCGCTATTCCAACATATTCAACGCCGGATAGCCGGGACAAGGTATATGCATCCAGGGGGACTTTGTTCACGATAAGCGCCTGCGCCCCATCAGCCCGGGGAAGCACCTCTTCGGCAGAACTCCGTTCATAAACCCGGATCTCTCCCAGATCTTGCAAAGGTTCCCAGCCAATATCCCCGGGATTGAGCGTATATCCATCCAGTACCCTTATGCGCATTTTTCCTCCTTTTAAGTATCTACATGTGAATGATCAGTTAAAAATTTCATGTTTTAATACCCAACTGCAAAAAGTCGAAGACTGGAGTTAAATAAACAGATCAGACCTTGCAACCCCTTGACTTTACATAAAACTTTCAACTTAAAACTTGAAACTGTCAGCAAAAATATATTTTTTGTAGGCCCATCTTTGCTTGTCCCTGTCTTGAATATGCACTAAGTTACAAGAAAGACGCAACTGCAAAAAGTCGAGAACCTGGAGTTGAATGCACAGATCAGACCCTGCAACCCTTTAACTTTACTTAAAACTTAAAACTTAAAACTTAAAACTTAAAACTGCCAGCAAAAATATACTTTTTGTATGCGCCTCAAGAAAAGCAATGCATTGCAAAGAGAGATATAATTGACTTCGACACAGCGTGTGGATTTTTTATATTTTTTCGCCTGATTTTTTTAGATGCTTTTAACGAGAAGCCCACGCGTTTTCTTGGCCTTTAATATGGAGTCGAAATCCCGCACCCAAATTCATATTTGGGGGCGGGAAGGGGGCAAGTATCCCCCTTTGGCGGGACCTAGAAAGCACCGGGCCGGTAGTTGGGCATCTAAAAAAATCTGGCGGAGAAAATCCAGATCAAACGTCGAGGAACCATATAATGGGAGACTCCCACAGACCATATTGCCCTTTGTGTACGGAAAAATCAGGGGGCTTTCTCGTCCACGGTTGGCGCCAATACAATATCTGCCCCTGTTGCGATCTGGTGTTTGTCCCACCCGAATATCATTTGTCCCCGGAGGAGGAGAAAAAAAGATATTTGAGCCATAACAACCGCCCCGAGGATGAGGGATACAAAAAATTCCTGCGGCCGGTGGCTGAAGAAGTATCCAGTGACTGGCCTGTACGGACAAGAGGTCTTGATTTCGGCTGCGGTACCGGATCCCCTCTGGCAAGGATGTTGGAAAGAAGGGATATGCACGTGGCAACTTATGACCCCTTCTTCGCCCCGGACAGACAGGTTTTTGAGCAAACATACGATTTTATCACCTGTACTGAGGTCGTGGAGCATCTGCGCGGCCCCATGCAAGAAATCGACCGTCTCTGGGAAATGCTTGGAAAAGAAGGCGGGCTGTACATAAAAACCGAATTGCGCCTATCCCAGAGGAGCTTTTCCGAGTGGCACTATATACGCGATCCAACCCATATATGCTTCTTTTCTCCGAAAACTTTTTTTTGGCTGGCCCATCGCCTGGATGCCAAGCTGGAAATGCGGGAAAAAAGGGTAACGGTATTGCGCAAACAGGAAAAAATCGACAACAAAGGGGACATTTAGCACTTTTTTAAGAGACGGAGAAGATAGCCATGCGTTTATATGTCCTCGTGGACAACAATTCCTTTATTGATCGTTATTTTCTGGCGGAACCGGGCTTATCCATACTTGTTGAAGAGGACTCCCGGCGAATCCTGTTCGACTGCGGCTTCAGCGACATATTCTGGGAAAATGCCACAAAAATGCGCCAGGACTTACTTTTTCTGGATTATCTGGTTTTTTCCCACTCCCATCTGGACCACACCTGGGGAGTACAAAAACTCATACGGGAATATGCTACCGCCGCTCTGGAAAATTTAGACCATAAACGGCCGGAAGTGGTAGCCCACCCCCAAGCCCTTAAAGGTGTATGCTTCCCTTTTGTGGGCAATATCGGATCCCTTATCGGTCACCGGGAAATGGCCCTTAATTTCCAGACCCATCTGTACAGGGAGCCGCTTTTTTTAACTGAAAATCTGATATTTCTGGGGGAGATTCCCCGCAAAAACGATTTTGAAAATAAAACTCCCATTGGGAAAAAGGACGGGGAAGAAAATCCCGACTTCCTGCCGGACGATACCGCCCTGGCCTATAAAAGCAACCACGGATTGGTGATAATCGCCGGTTGTGCTCATTCCGGAATATGCAATATAGTTGAGCACGCAAGGCAAGTTTGCGGGGAAGAAAACGTAAGTTGTATAATCGGCGGGCTCCATCTCTTGAATCCACCGCGCGAACAATTGGAGAAAACAGCGGATTTCCTCTCCGATTTGAGCCTGGACAGCTTGTACGCAGGACATTGCACCGATCTGAACTCCAAAATCGCTTTATCCAAATCATCTCCCGTAAAAGATTTTGCTGTGGGACTAGAGCTTGAATTTTAGTCACGCAGGTTAAAACCCGGCTTCAACTTAAGGCAGAGATTTCCGGCCTGGATCCAATCCGGAAGATATTTGCCAAACAGCCCCGAACTTTGCTATTATTATATGAAGGATAAGTTTCTTTCGGACCAAAATGGGAATATAATCAAAATTTTTGGCTCTCGGACACAGCGTGGGGATTTTTTATATTTTTCCGCCTGATCTTTTTAGATGCTTTTAACGAGAGGCCCGCGCGTTTTCTTGGTCCGGCCAAAAGGGGGAAACCGGACCGAGAATCGGGCTCTTAATGCAGACTGGCAAAATTACCAACTTGAATGCCGCCAAACTTTTTCTCCCTTTCCAAACTAGAGTCCGGAGGGGGCAAGCATTCCCCTTTGGCCGGACCTAGAAAACACCGGGCCGGTAGTTGGGCATCTAAAAAAATCTGGCGGAGAAAATCCATATCAAACGTCGAGGAACCCCATATGTTATGCCGGAAACCTTTTTTGATTGTATAAAGACGTGGTCTTCACCACGGATTAAAATTGCCACATCCCAAATGGCGTCAAGCCGAACAAGGAGGTCCCCATGCGCCTGCAAAATCAAAAATGTGCTGTTTTGGTGGAAAACATATTCAACGACTACGAATTCATTTACCCCTATTACCGTTTGCTGGAAGAAGGGGCATATGTAGAAGTAGTTGGTCCGGAAAAAGGGAAAAAGTACACCGGAAAATACGGCACTCCGGCCACTTCCACCATTTCTCCAGGGGAAATCGATGTAGATCGGTTTTCCGCCCTGCTCATTCCCGGCGGATATGCTCCGGACCATATGCGGCGTTCTAAGGAAATGATTGAATTGGTTCGTGCCTTCTCCGAAAAAAGCAAGGTAATAGGGGCCATCTGCCATGCTGGATGGATGCTTGCTTCGGCGAATGTCTTGAAAGGAAAAACAGTAACCTCCTTTTTTGCAATCCGCGATGACATGAAAAATGCCGGAGCGAATTGGGTGGATCAAGAAGTATGCGTGGATGGAGAACTCATAACCAGCCGCACTCCTGACGATCTCCCCACGTTCATGCGCAAGATCATAGAAACGAGTACCCAATAGTCTCGGCAAGGCCCTTTTGAACTCTGCCAATCATCATTTATCTTTCCTCAAAGGACGGACATATGGGTTTAATAAACATGGATTATTTACAGACCTTATTTGACAATGACCAAAGCATCATAGACGAAGTTACGGAAAAAATAGTAACCACATTGCCTGAACAAATAGAACAGCTGTCCTCATCTCTTGGCAGGGAGGATCTATCCGACTCTTCTCGTCTATTTCATGCCGTAAAAAGCTCGATGAAAATGCTTGGAGTGGATAAAGCAAGCGAGATCGCCTTTGCCGGGGAGTGCGCCGCCTCGGACCAGGATATTCTTACGAGTAAAGACAAGTTCCAGGAATTGCAGGAAATAATATCCCAGGTCATTGAGGAACTAAACGATATCCGGGACAATACCTGAAACACAGCGCATCTGCATAGGGACAACCGCAAAAAGTCCCAGTCCGGAGTTAAATGTACAGGTTAAATCCTACAACCCTCTGATTTTACTTAAAACTTAACATTTAACAACTTAAAACTGCCTGCAAAAATATATTTTTTGCAGGCGCATCTGCATAGAGGCAACCGCAAAAAGTCGAATTATGCATAAAACACTTTTTTTCATGACCCTGGCTGTACTGGGGCTAAGCGGTGGCGCACTGGCCCGCGGAGGCTGGCCCACTCTACTGGAAGGCCTATGGATAAGCGGAGAGACCTTTTTAAAGATAATCCCTTTGCTTATCGCCGCTTTTACCCTGGCGGGGTTGATCTCCGAAATGCTCTCCGAGCAATCGGTTAACAAATGGCTGGGAGGTGCCTCCGGATTCAAAGGCATAGTTCTGGCCTGCATTGCCGGGGCAATAGTCCCGGGCGGGCCGTATATATTTTACCCCCTGGCAGCGACCTTTCTCCTCTCCGGAGCCCGTCTGGGTACGGTTATAGCCTTTCTCACCGCCAAAAACCTGTGGACGCTTTCCCGCCTCCCCATGGAATTCGCGCTAATGGATACTAAAATCGTGGTTATCCGCTATGTAGTAACTTTTATATTTCCTGTCCTGTTGGGATTATTAGCCAACTTTCTCTTTTCCGGCTATACTCAAGGACTCAAGGAGAGCATTCCCCAAATCCAGGATTCTTCCCCCTCGGACAAGGAGAACAACCAATGCTGATAGCCTTTCTCATCCTTTTTATCATGGCCGTGACCCTGTATATTATAGCCTATCGACGTCACGACGGCACTCATTCCCGGGGACTGAAAAAGGGATGTAAAATGTTTGTCCGGCTTATCCCGCTACTTTTGCTGGCCTTTCTCCTGGCCGGCCTAATCCAGGTGGCCATTCCCCCGGAGGTTATCCGCTCCTGGATGGGGGCACAATCCGGATTCCGGGGCGTATGCGTAGGGAGTATCGCGGGTGCTCTTCTGGCGGGAGGTCCTTACGTAGCTTTTCCGGTAATATCGGCAATATACCAGTCCGGTGCCGGCATTGGTGCGACTGTTTCCCTGATAACCGGATGGGCGGTGATTGGGCTGGGGCAAATCCCATTTGAGGCAACCATTATGGGGCCCCGTTTTATGCTGGTCCGCATAGCAACGGTCTTTATTACTCCATTTGCGGCCGGGCTAATAACCCAATATTTTTTTACTTGATCCCTATCCGCAAAAGACCAGCCCCGCGGATAGGGATCGGTTTTTAACAAACTAGGGAACCAGTATTTCCACGACCACTCTTCTGTTTTTTCTCCTGCCCTCGGCAGTATCGTTATCCGCCACCGGGTTCTCTTCCCCCATTCCCACAGTGCTTATCCGCTTAGCGGCTATGCCCTGGCTCTTCAGATAATCCTTTACTGACTGTGCTCTTTTCTCGGACAATTTGTGGTTATACGAAGCAGGGCCAGTGTTATCTGTATACCCCTCAACCATAGCCATGTAGCGGGGATTTTCAGACAGCAGGTCCGCCACCTTATCTATATACTTTTTATACTTGGGATTAATTACCGCTTTATCCACAGCAAACAGTACTTCGCCCTCCGCCGCGGAAATAACAACGTCCTCGGGTTTTTTGCATCCCTTTGCATCCACTTCAACACCGGCCGAAGTGCCCGGACAATCGTCTTTATAATTGGCGACTCCATCTCCGTCATCATCCAGGGCACAGCCCTCGGCATCCACCCGCACTCCGGACGGAGTTCCGGGACAATCGTCTTTATAATTGGCGACTCCATCTCCGTCATCGTCCAAGGGGCAACCTCGGGCATCAACTTGAATTCCGGAACTGGTTCCGGGACAGCGGTCATTTTCATCATAGACCCCGTCTCCGTCCGAATCCGGTGCATAAGTAAAAAATATCTCCCGGACCAGGGAAGACATGGCTGACTCGTCAGTCAAGGAAGAAGCCCGGACTAGGCGGGAACAGGAATTGACTTCGGCAATTGCCTTGAGCCTTTTTTCCCAATGCGCCCTGTCCGCCAAGCTCACCGTGTAAAAGCAAAAGGTGTCCGGATAGGCGGTATCCATGCTTCTGGCCACCTTAACCGGACTTTCCCCTACATTAGACCCCCCGTCAGAGAAAATGATTACCGCGGTTTTCTTTTTCCCCGCGGCTATTTTTTCGTCCAACTTTTTCATATCCCGGCCGAGAGGGGTGGGATTTCCGAACCAGCGGGAGATGTTGCCCGGAAGGGTGGCGATCTTTCTGCTCATGGCGCTCCGATCATAAAAAGACAGAGGATGGATTTTGTTTAACGGGCCCAGAGTATACAGACTCCCCTTATAATCCAATTCCGGAATCTTCGAGTTCATACTTTGAATAAGATCCCGGGCCAAGGCCGCCTTTTTCGTGCCCGTCTCCCCATATTTCTCTCCCATGGAGCCCGAAGCGTCCATCAGGATATAAAATTGATCCACCTTGGGAATCTTTTTCTGCGCCCCGGAAACGGCCGCAAAGAGAAAAACTAGCAAAAAAACGGCCGCAAACGTTAAAAATTTCCTGTACATAACCTTCTCCTTTATTTATTTGCCAAAGGTTCTGAACGTGACAGCCGAACATACATCGGCACCACGTCATTACTTAACCCGGAAATTTTTGAATTTCCGGATAAGAACTAACAAGAGGCCCGCGCGTTAACCTCGATCCGTGATCTTATTCAGCATGATTTCCAGAATCAGCCTGTCCGTTTCCACCATTCCCCGGGAACTCAATCGCCCGATATTGGCCACAGTCTGTATGGGATGGAATCCTATAATACCTTCCGTGCCCTGAACGCTCACTCCACGCAGTGCGAAAAGAGCGGCTGTAACTGCATTACCCGAGGCTGTAGCCAGTTTGAGGGCACAGCTGTTTTTGGCCCCGTCGCAGATTACCCCGGCCAAATCCTCAATAATATTATTTATCGCCGCCCCTATCTGATCCCTGTTACATCCAAGCATACAGGCTACTCCCGCCGCCGCGCCCGCACCGGAAGCAACGGAACAGGCGCATATGGCCGAGAGTCTACCGGTATAGCTCTTCACGCAGGCGGTAATTACATGACTCAGGGCTACCGCCCGACATAGCTCTTCGCGGGCAGCCCCGGTCTTTTCCGCGACAATTTTGAGGGGTATTATTGCTGTGAGGCCGTGATTGCCACTGCCGGCAGAACTCATGGCCGGAAGAGACACTCCGGCCATGCGGGCATCTGCAGCTGCAGAGGTATATACACGGCTTTCATGGACCATATCGCTGTTAAGCCAATCATTTTCCAAATCACGCAAAGTACGGCCCACCTGATGACCACACTCATTTTCCAGACCAAAATTTGCAAGACGCATATTCATGTCTATGCCCTGTTCAATAAAACGCATATCCTCCTTATCCAAATCCTGAACAAGCTCCAGGGCTCTGGACAGGGTCAGGGAACGCAGCTCCTTTTCCAGCTTATCCACGGTTAGTACCGTCCCCTTTTTTTCTGGACTTTCCCCAAAAGGGTTCTCCACGGCGGTATCATTGTAAAACAGCCCGGTGATATTGTCGTGTTGGGATTGGATTACCGAAACAAAAGTCTCCCCGGCGGAATAGAAAAGCGTTTTTATATATATGCCCTGTCTGTCTCTATCCACATCCACCTTGACGCTGCCTGCCCGCACCCATTCCCGGGCTCTTTGCACATCAGACTCCTGTAATCCGGCCAAAACCTGCATTTTTTTCTCTGCCCGGCCAGAAATGCACCCCATGGCCGAGGCCAGTTCCAGTCCGCTGTGCCCATCCGTTCCCGGGATATTAACTGCCATACCGTTTTTAAAGACATTGGGGCTAAGTGTTGTCCGTATGGCATCTACAGAATTGCCTTCCGGAAGGATAGAAGTCGCAGCAGCGGCTCCAAGGGCTACAGCGGTAGGCTCCGTGCATCCAAGGGCAGGAGACACCTCCAGCGCGAGAATATCTTTCAGCCTAAAGCGCATTCCAACTCCTTTTGTCCATTTTTGATTTCCAAGATTATCCATATTTTTTTTCGTCGGGAGAAATATCTGCAAACGAGCGAATAATATGTCTTATACACCCTCATGGCAAGCAAGGAAAAATTGATGGGCCTACAAAAACAAATTTTGGCAGGCGGATCATACAAACTATTGATTTATTCTATAAGCAAAGCGCCTGCTTATTGGCTTTCTCGATTTGTATAATCGTCCTCTCTAAAATATAATCCTAAAAAAATTTGGAAATCAAAAGGAGCTCATATGCAAGAAAAATTTCTGGAGTGCCAGGGCCTGTCCTGCCCACAGCCCGTACTCAAGTGTAAGGAAGCCGTGGACTCCGGTGCAGGAAGACTGCGCATAGTTGTAGACAATGAACCGGCCAAGGAAAATGTCTGTCGTTTTTTGGGCACTAAAAATTTCGAGATCCTGGGAGTCAATGCGGAAAATGGAGAGTGGACAATACTCGCCCAACCCGGAGATAACACAGATTCCTCCCCGGACTCTTTTTCCAGGGAACGGGATGAAAAGCCCAAATCCTCCCCAACCCCGGAAGGAAAGACCCTGGTGTTCATCACCCAGGATAAGATAGGACACGGAGACGATGAACTGGGCACGAAGCTCATGCACAACTTTCTGGCCACTCTTCCGGAAATGGGTGAAGAACTGTGGCGGGTAATTTTGCTTAACGGCGGCGTACGGCTGGCAATTGAGGACAATCCGGCCCTGAAGTCTCTCCAGGCCCTTCTCCAAAACGGAGTGTCTATCCTTGTATGCGGCACTTGTCTGGATTTTTTTGATCTTTTGGAACACAAGGAAGTAGGGGAAACCACAAATATGCTCGATGTAGTCACCAGTCTGCAACTTGCGGACAAGGTTATTTCTGTTTAAGATGTAATACATGTACGAGGATAATCTGCAAATCGGCCAGATCAACTACCTCAATATCTGGCCCATTTTTTACTTTTTAAGAAACACCCCGAATCTGCAAACGAAAGGCATGGATTTTCTCGAAGGCCATCCTTCGGAACTGAACATGCTTCTCCGGCAGGGAAAAGTAGATCTGGCCCCGGCTTCCCTGTTTGAATATCTTGAAAATGCCGAACTCTACCATCTACTTCCCAACAATGGAATAAGCGCTTCCCGTGAAGTACAAAGCGTTATTCTTTGCACCCCTGTACACGGAAAAGACCTTGAAAAACACATCCGGAACAAGGGAAAGGTTTCCATCACTTCGGCCTCGGCTACCTCCGTGGCCCTGCTCAAGATATTGTGGAGATTCGCCTGGGATCTTCCCCTGCCCCAATGGGTGCACAGCCCCCCGGGTAAAGGGGAAGAGACCGGTTTGCCTTTCCTGGAAATCGGTAATTTTGCTTTGGAGACCTATTTCAGTCCGCCAAAGGGATATGTGGTCTTTGATCTCGCCCGGGAATGGAAGAAATTCACCGGCCTGCCTTTTGTTTTTGCAGTATGGATAGCCCGGAGGGGCCTAAGTGAAGAAAAAAATTATAAACTACGGCAACTTTACATGGAATTGGAAAGGATCAAATCCAATTTTCCGCATGAATTTGCCTCTATTGTAGACAAGCGTCCGCCGGGACAATTTACCTCGGAGCAACTCCTTGAATACTGGCAAACCATGCACTTCAACCTTTTTCCGGAAAACCTGGCAGCAATGGCCATATTTGCACTCTACTGCTCTAAACTGGGCCTTATAGAAGGGGCCCCGGTCCTCTCCTGGAAATCCTAGGGCATGGGCCAAAAGAGAGATTTCTTCACCCCTTCCTCCCAACAGTCTTCAAAGAGGACTTTATGGATTCACTTTGTTGACATCCTCTTCATTGCCCACAACCGCCAGCACATCCCCTTTGTTCAGATTCTCCCCGGGCTGGGGAATAAAGCTGAACTTCTCCGAGCCTTTTCTCTTTATCGCTACCACCTGTATCCTGCGTTTATTGGTCAAATCCAGGTCCCGCAAGGTTTTTCCAGCCCATTTTTCCACTGCCAACTCCCGGAGAATCACCCCTTCACCAAAAGGCAAATAGTCAATCAGGCCGGGGACAACAATCTTTCTAGCCAATTGAGCGGCAGCGAATCTCTCCGGAAAGATAATTTTATCCACGCCAATCTTGCGCAACACCTTTTCATGATCTTCGCTAATAGCCTTGCAAAGGATCGAACAGTCTCCCAGTTCCTTCAAATGTAGAGAAATCAGAATACTTGCCTCCATAGACTGGCCTACGCTGATAATAACCTCAGGCAAATCAGCCAGTCCGAGCTGAGAAAGGGCCGTTTTATCCATGGCATCCGCTTCGAATGCCTGACTTACTATATCCCCTGCTCGACGCACATAGTTCGCTCTTTTGTCTATCCCCAGGACATGGTGCCCCATATTTACCAGGGATTGGGCCAGGTAGTAACCGAATTTGCCCAGACCAACGATACCTACTTCTTTTTTTTCCATCCCGAGCTCCCTATCCAACCAGAAGAGAATCTTCCGGCCAGGAAAATCTTTCTGTTTTCTGCCAATTATGAAGCACGCTCAATAAAAGGATAATCCCCAAACGACCGGTAAACATAAGAAAAATAATAACAATCTTGCTCGCATTGCTTAACTCCGGGGTTATACCTGTGGAAAGCCCAACAGTAGCGAAGGCGGAGACGCTTTCAAAAAGTACCTCCAAAAACATCCCATGGGTTTCCGGATGGGGCATTTTGCCAACCTCAATGAGCATGATAACGAATACAGCCACCAAAATAGTCACAACAGAAAAGACCAGAATGGTCATCACTTTATTCAAAGTTTTCCAATTCAGGGCAAAGTTGCCCAAAACAACCTGGCGTCTTCCCACCAGACTGGACCAAACAAAAGCAAACAAGGATCTGAAGGTGGTGGTCTTTATCCCCCCGGCGCAGGAAGCAGGCGAACCACCTATAAACATGAGTAAAATCAGTACAAGAAGAGAAGTATTGGTCATATAGCCGATTTCCACAGTATTAAATCCGGCTGTCCGCGAAGTCACGGACTGGAACAAAGCAACCAGTAAATGAGTGTCCAGCCCATTTTTCAGCTCCCCCATAGGTTCGGAAATAAGTAAAAAAACCCACCCTGCTAGAATCAGGATGAGACTGGTGCTAAAAACCATACGGGAATGCCAGGAAAGTCTCTTCGCTTTATAAAACAATTTTTTCGTTTCAGCCCCACCCGGACGGTAAATCCCGCTTATTTCCATTAACACTCCAAACCCCAGTCCCCCCATAAAGATAAGCAACATAAAACACATGTTGATTCCCAAATTTTCCTGAAAGCGGATAAGGCTGTCCGGAAAAAGGGAAAAACCAGCGTTGCAAAAGGCGGAAACAGCATGAAATACTGCACAGAAAGGAGGGAACTCCTGAGGATAAAACCAATACAGATATAAAGCGCCTAACAACTCGATTGTTAAAACGCTCAAGACCATTTTTTGCAGAAATTTGCCCAGCCGAAAACCGGATTTATGTATAAGTGACTGACCGATGGCCAAATTATCAGCTATAGAGATTTTTTTACGCCATATATAAAAGATAAAAGCTGCATAGGTCATTATGCCCAGTCCACCGAGCTGGATCAAAATCAATATCACCATCTGGCCGAACCCGGAAAAAAAAGATCCGGTATCAACCACCACAAGACCGGTAACGCAAGTAGCGGAAGTTGCGGTGAACAAAGCGTCCACCCAGGAGAGCTCTCCCCCAGCCCAGGATATCTGCATACGCAAGAGGAAGGTACCCAAAACAATGGCCACGGCAAACAATAAAACCGGCAGGAAAAAGGGATTGAAAAGTTTTCGCTTATTCATACCGCTTTTGATCCTGCAGGTAGTGCTTAATCTTTTCCGCTTTGACTTCACCAATGCCGGGTATGGACATAATTTCCTCAAGCGAAGCGGAGACCATGGTCTGCAAATCCCCGAACCTCTGCCGGAGCAAAGCCGCTTTTTTGGGCCCTACTCCGGGTATTGCTTCCATTTGGCTCACTACACACTCTTTGCTCCGGGCACGGCGCATACGCCCCACCACGAACCTATGCGCTTCATCCCTAAGGCTCTGCAGAAAAAGGAGTTCCCGGCTGCCCGCAGGCAAGGACACGGGATTTTTGCGCCCGGGTATGAATACCTGGTCCTCGAGCTCCCCCTTCCTCCTGCTGGGCCCCTTGGAAATCGCCGCCAGAGAAAAGTGTCCGGCTGCCCCGTTTTCTTGCAAAAAACGATATACAGCATTCAATTGCCCTTTCCCACCGTCCAACAGCAAAAGATCCGGCCAAGGCGCTCCGGATTGCAAGCGGCGGTAAACAAATTCTCGCAAAGCGGCATAATCATCCCCCTGTATCCAGTCCGGAAGATTGTATACCCGGTATTCACTTTTCCTAAACTCCCCGCCGGAATTGACTATTTTTCCCGCCCGGGTTTTTTCTCCGGATTGATGCGAGATGTCCACGCATTCCACATACCGGGGTTCTTCTTGCAAATGCAAAAAACGGGATAGATTGAGTGCCGGGCGCTGCCCACCCTTTCTCAAATGTTCAACCCTGCTGTTTTCCGCGGCCATACGAACCAGCTCCTTTAGTTCCCTGCCCTCCGGAACAACCAGCTTAACCGCATCCCCGCGGTAATCCGCGAGCATCTCCCGGACCGCTTCATCCTCTATGTGCAGGGGCAGCACTATGCGCGGAGGCACATAACTCTCAACAGTATAAAACTGACTAAGAAAACTCGAAAAAACCGCAGAAGGCTCAGCCAAGTCCGTTTGATACTCCGGCCAGTAATAATTGCGGCTATCCAGCATTTTTCCGTCCCGAACAAAAATGATCCCTAAACAAAGACCATCCTGTACATAGCTCCAACCCAAAACATCCAGATCCCCTCCTCCGGGAATAACCACTGCCTGTTTCTCAACGGTTTCTCGCACTGCATTTATTTGGTCCCTCAAGGAAGCGGCAAATTCGAATTGCATATCATCGGCCGCCCGATACATTTCCTTTTCCATTTCCTGAATCAGCTGGGAAGATTTGCCGCGCAAAAACATTGCTACCCGGGAAACGATATTGTGATATTCCCGGGAGGAGAAATTATAGACACAGGGAGCCGGACAGCGCTGCAAATGATATTGCAGACATGGGCGGACTCTGTTTTGAAAATTACGGTCGCTGCATTTACGCAAAGGGAAGATACGGTTTATGGCCTTCAGGGTCTTCCGGGCCTTGTCCGCGGAAGTAAAAGGTCCGAAATAATCCGCTTTATCCCGGCCCACTTTACGGGTAAGTTCGATGCGGGGATATTTCTTGCTTTTATCTATGCGGAAAAGGAGATAGCGTTTATCATCGCGCAGAACAATATTATAGCGGGGATGGTGCTTCTTGATCAGACTTGCTTCCAAAAGCAGGGCTTCCTTCTCCGAGGAAGTGCAGATGGTTTCCACATTCTCCGCACGGGAAAGCATCATCCGGGTTTTGGGAACAAGCCGATCATGGTTATTGAAATAGGAAGAAAGCCTCTTGCGCAGGACTTTGGCCTTGCCTACATAGATTACCTGTCCACGGTAGTCCTTGAAGAGATACACTCCCGGCCCGGAGGGGTATTTGCCCGCATCATCCTTAAAAAAGGAATTTGTTTGCAAATCAGTCCTTGTATTCATTTTTGGCTCTTTACGAAGGGAATACATATTTAGTTTCCATTCCGGACCCCAAACTTGCTATTTCTAAATCCGGAAAATTTTGAATATCCGGACAAGGACATAGGCATCTGCAAAAAGTCGGATGAAGAAGTTAGACGCACTGCTTAAAACTTAACACTGCCTGCAAAAATTTATTTTTTGCAGGCGCCTCAGGACAATTTAGTATTTCCTGATGCATCTGCAAAAAGTCCAAGTCCGGAGTTAAATATATATGTTAACTTCTACAAACCTCTAATTTTACTTAAAACTTAACACTTAACAACTTAAAACTGCCTGCAAAAATATATTTTTTGCAGGCACAACTTTCCTTCGCCTGATCATTTTTTTGCAAAATAATCGAGGCGGGAACGTATATTTTCCCTGTTATAAGCAAAAAATCTTTTGCATTCCTTCTTCATCCTTTTTTTAAGCACACGCCCCCACGGCAATTCCGGGAAAACCGGCAAATCATAATTCTCTAATTTCAAATGGCTTATCTTCAAATCATTATCCAGATTATAGCTTATCTCCGCCCCGGCCACTTTCTCCTTTTCCCTCTCTTCTACATCCATTTTCTTGGCAAACTGCAATACATCACTCGATTTGTGGTAATAATTGATTTTATCTATTCGAGAATTCAAATCCGATAACCATCCGGAAATATAGGAATAATTCAAAGTAACCGTTTTTTTGCCCGGAATCTCCGGATGATCCACATACTCTCCGTTATTATATTTATCTATCTGCCGGGCCGTAAACTCATACAGATAACATAGAAGACGGAAATAACGTCCAAAAAGGGACAACCCGGAAGGCAGTGGCACATTCAGTTCGGAAAAAGCCACTTCCTCTTTTATCCGGGCCAAATCTTCCGCTCCGAATATCCTCCAAAAAAACAAGGCATACCTTTCCTGAATCAACAAATAGTTGATTGCGGAAAGATATTGTTTGATCCATAAGCCTTTATCCCGCAGCTCCTGTGCCTTGGTTTCAAAAGACTTGATCTCCTCCTCCACGCTACGGCGCTTGCCGAAAAAGGTATCCGCTGCTTCCTTTAAGGCCTCGCCGGTAAGATCATCGGCAAAGCGGTCCACGGGATCCATTTTTTTCTCCTTGATATTTTCGGAGCTTACAACTAGAAGAGAGCGGTTCAAGGCCCAGTCGTTTTCCCCTTAGCCGATAATCGATATTTCCGACTCCCAGTAATAGGCTGCCTGTAAATCGTTCACGGGGAAACAACTGTTGAAAAGCTCCGAATTCGTCAACCAATCCCAATACAAATTTACGAGATTGTTAAAATGTTCGAAGAGAGCCAAACCTTAAAAGAAAAACAAGTAGCTGTTCCTTGTCCCAACTGTGGCAAAAACCTATGTATAAAACGTTCTTGAAGAAGCGTAAACATGTATTGCCGGGCTTGCAATAATTATTACGCCCTGAAGGAACTTACCGGCTCCATGAGTGATGAGATATTTGAATACTTGGGAAATATCCCCTGTGACCGCCTTTAAAGGTCCCGGACAGACGCAGCTGCAAAAAGTCTAAGGCTGGAATTAATACATTCTTATCCGGAAATTCAAAAATTTCCAAGTAGATAAATATCGCGTTTCCAATTCGGGAATGATAGCTTTTCCTGTTTAACAAGGAAATTAAGTAATCAGGAGCGAGCGTATCTTAATACGTGATCGAATAATTACGAAAATTGACACCGTTAAAATGGAAAAGGGCCATTTCCGGATGGAAACTAATACACGGATTAGATATTGCAACTCTCTGATTTTACTTAAAACTTAAAATTTCAAACTGCCTGCAAAAACAAATTTTTGCAGGCGCATCTGGACACACGGATTGCCTATTATGCCGGATATAGCCTCGATGCTCCGCGAACTGGCCATTTTTGCCATCCCCCTTTTTATGGGGATTACTTGTCATGAGGTGGCACACGGATATATAGCCTACCTTTTGGGGGACCCCACAGCCAAAAACGCGGGGCGTCTTACTTTAAACCCAATCAAACATCTTGATCCGCTAGGGACAATCGTCCTTGTGGTCACCCGCCGTATAGGATGGGCCAAGCCCGTACCCATAAACCCGGCCTATTTCCACAACCAGCGCCGGGATGTCTTGCTGGTTTCCGCTGCCGGTCCGGCTGCGAATTTCCTGCTAGGCCTGGTTTTTTACTTTTTATACCTAGTTTTAAACAATATTCTTCCCATGCTCTCCCCCATGGTCCAGGAAAAAGTGGCTGCTCCGCTTATCTATATTACTACGGCCGGAGTGCTGGTAAACATAATACTGGGTATTTTCAATCTGATACCCGTACCTCCTCTGGATGGGAGCAAAATACTGGCCTCGCTTCTTCCGCCGGAAATGGCCAATAAATATATGCAAGTGGAACGTTTCGGTTTTCTCATAATCCTGGTACTGGTATTCACCGGGGTACTGCAAAAAGGTTTGGGCTCTGTCGTAAGTTTTATCTATAAACTGTTTTTCGGATAATCAAGGTGTGTTATGCATAAGAAAAGAATAGTTTCCGGCATGCGTCCCACGGGTCCTTTGCATTTGGGACATTATTTCGGGGTGCTCCAAAATTGGGTGGAACTGCAAAAAAACTATGGATGTTTTTTCTTTGTGGCCGATTGGCATGCCCTGACCACAGAATACGCGGAACCGCGAAAGATCAGACATGCAGTCCCCGAACTGGTCAAGGACTGGGTAGCGGGTGGACTGGACCCGGAAAAGACCACCCTGTTCTTACAGTCCGAATTGAAGGAACACGCGGAGATGACCCTTATAATGTCCATGATAACGCCCCTGGGATGGTTGGAGCGCAATCCAACCTACAAGGAAATCAAGGAGGAACTGGTGGCCAAGGACTTGAACACGCACGGATTTTTGGGGTACCCTGTGCTTATGGCTACGGACATCCTCATGTACAAGCCGCAATTCGTGCCTGTGGGTCAAGATCAACTCCCCCACCTGGAACTAACCCGAGAAATAGCCCGTAGGTTCAATTACCTGTACGGGGATCTCTTCCCGGAGCCCGAGGCCAAGCTGACCGAGTCGGCCAAACTCCCCGGTCTGGACGGGCGGAAAATGAGCAAGAGCTATGACAACTGCATCTATCTCAGTGAGACCATGGACAGTATCGCGCCCAAAATAAAAGGCATGCTCACAGACACCAACAGGAAACGCAAGAACGACCCCGGTGACCCGGAAGTATGCAATCTTTTTCCGTATCACCTACTGCTCACGGACGGGGAAAAGATTGAGGAGATCCGCAAAAACTGCGCTCAGGCCAAATGGGGATGCTTCGACTGCAAGAAGCTCCTCTTACAGAATCTGGAAAGGTTTTTGGAACCGATAATGAAAAAGAGAAAAGAACTGGACGACCATCCGGAGGCCGTGTGGGAAATCCTGCGCCAAGGGAACAAAGCCGCCCGGGAGAATGCGCAGGAGACTATGCGGGAAGTTCGGGGAATGATCGGCTTTGAGTACTAAGTTTTTTTGGCTCTCGGACACAGCCTGTGGATTTTTTATATTTTCTCCTCCTGATTTTTTTGGATGCCTTTAACGAGAGGTCCGCGCGTTTTCTTGGTCTATAATATTAAGTCGAAACCCAGCCACCCAAATCCCTATTTGGGTGCGGGGAGGGGGCAAGCATCCCCCTTTGGCGGGGCCTAGAAAACACCGGGGTGGTAGTTTGGCATCCCCAAATATCAGGCGGAGAAAATCCATATCAAACGTCAAGGCCCCGTTTTTTTTTACTGGATATAAAAAAGGCCCGCAAAAAGCGGGCCTTATTTTTTTCTGGGGTGAGTGACAGGATTTGAACCTGCGACCACCTGGGCCACAACCAGGGGCTCTGCCAACTGAGCTACACTCACCGTGCGAAGGAATGCTATATATCTTATGCAATTATCAGGGTCAATATTTTTTGTGTCCGGTTCCCCGCTGTTGGCTGCGGATTTTCTTAAATCTGGCCTAAAGAAGGATCAAACTTAAAAATCACAAAAATTCCCTTCCCTTCGTCAACACCCTTTCCCTTTTCAACCGTTTCCGGAAAGGGCTCGGGCGATACGCTGCATAGCCTTTTCCACATTATCCCTGCTGTTGAAGGCGCTTATACGTATATATCCGGAGCCGCAGCGACCAAAGCCGGTACCCGGCGTACAAACCACCCCGGCATTATTCAAAAGAAGATCAAAAAGTTCCCAAGAATCGCCGCTGCCCCTGATCCAGATATAGGGAGAATGCACCCCCCCGGTGCAAGAATAACCCAGGTTTTGCATTTCTTCCCGAATCAGGCGGGCATTTTGCAAATAAAAATCTATATTCTGCCGTATTTGATCCCGGCCTTCAGGAGTATACACTGCCTCGGCCGCCTTTTGCACCGGGTAGGAGACCCCGTTGAACTTTGTGGTCTGCCTCCTGCTCCACAAGGAGTGGATATGGATTTCTTCGCCCCGGGAATCGTAAGCACGGCACTCCTTGGGGACTACCGTAAAAGCACAGCGAGTGCCGGTAAATCCGGCTGTCTTGGAAAAACTGCGGAATTCCACAGCCACTTCCCTGGCCCCGGGCAATTCAAATATGGAGTGCGGGATGGAAGAATCCTGAATAAAAGCCTCGTAAGCGGCGTCGAACAGGATAAGTGCCTTATTTTCCCGGGCAAAATCCACCCATTTCTGTAAATCGGATTTGGTTATCGTCGCGCCGGTGGGGTTGTTGGGATAACACAAGTAAATGAGATCCGCTTTTGCCTTTGGCAAATCGGGAATAAAGCCGTTTTCTTCGGTGGACTCCAAGTATACAATTCCCTCATATCGACCATCCACATTATCTCCGGACCTGCCAGCCATGACATTGGTATCCACATAAACGGGATAAACCGGATCCGGCACTGCGATCACGGAATCCGTGGTAAAAAGTTCCTGAAAATTCCCGGTATCGCATTTGGCCCCATCACTTATGAAAATTTCCTCGGGATCCACATAGCACCCGCGGGAGGCATAATCATTTTCCGCTATGGCCTCACGAAGAAAAGCATATCCCTGCTCAGGACCATATCCATGGAAAGTCTCCGAAAGGGCCATATCATCCACGCCTCGATGCATGGCTTGAATACAGGCCGGGGGCAGAGGAAGAGTAACATCCCCTATTCCCAGTTTGATTACTTCCTTATCCGGATTTTCCTCCTGAAATTTTTCCACGCGCCTTGCAATATCCGCAAAAAGATAAGATGATTGCAACTTGAGATAATTTTCATTGACTTTTATCATCCCTGCTCCTTTCATTTCTTATTTTATTTAAATCATTTAGTTTCCATCCGGAAATGGCCCTTTTCCGAATTGGAAACGTGATATTTCTAAACCCAGAAATTTTTGAATTTCCGGATAAGAACTATTTAGCTGTTAAAGACGCAACTGCAAAAGTCTAGAGTTGAATTTAAACGTTCAGACCAAATTTAGCAAGTCTTTGATTTTACTTAAAACTTAAAACTGTCTGCAAAAACTCATTTTTTGCAGGCGCTTCAGTACATAAATTTTCTTGACTAATTCAAGTGTTTAAAACATAATTAAATGTTTATTTGACGTAAAAATCATAAAGGATATAGAGTGTACACTGGAAAACTGCAGGTCTATAAAGCCGATTTTCTGCTGCTGGTTACCGCGGCCATATGGGGAGCGGCATTTGTTGCCCAAAGAGTGGGCATGGATCATATGGGTCCTTACCTGTTCAACGCCTCCCGTTTCGCCCTGGGCTCGGTAAGCCTTTTACCCCTTATATGGATTCGCAGCAGAAGAAAAATTCAGGATAATCCCCTTCAGGCCGGTGACGCCAAAAGTGTATTCAAGGCCGGCCTGATAGCCGGAGTCCTTTTGTTCGGATCCAGCACACTCCAGCAAATAGGACTTATTTACACCACCGCGGGTAAAGCCGGATTTATCACCGGACTGTATGTAGTCCTAGTGCCTCTGCTCGGGCTCATATGGAAACAGAACCCGGGTCTTGGGGGCTGGGTCGGGGCAATTCTCTCTGCTGTGGGCCTTTACTTTCTGACTATAAACAAGGGCTTCAGTATAGCCTACGGAGATTTTCTCGTATTTTTATGCGCTTTCGGGTTTGCGCTGCATGTATTGGCTATAGGGTGGCTCGCCCCGCGCATCGACTGTATAAAACTCTCCTCGGCCCAATTTGCCATATGCGCTGCTCTTAGTTTCCTGGTAGCCCTGTTTGTGGAAGAAATAAGCTGGGCAGCGATAAGAGAGACCCTTATTCCTGTCCTTTACGCCGGAGTAGGCTCCGCGGGAATAGCCTATACCCTTCAGGTAGTGGCCCAGAAAGATGCTCCACCGGCTCACGCTTCCATAATACTCAGTCTGGAATCGGTCTTTGCCACCCTTTCCGGCTGGATAATTCTAAACGAGACCATGTCCAACCGTTCCATTTTAGGCTGCTTCCTCATGTTTTCCGGCATGCTGGCCGCGCAATTGTGGCCCGGACGGTCAAAGTAAAAATTTGCATGTTAAGACGCACCTGAAAGAAAATATCATTTCAGCTAGTGTTGAGTTTTATAAGGGATTTTTAGGCAGCCGCTTAAGCCGACTCCGCAATATTGACCTGACCAGATGCGCCTGCAAAAAATATGTTCTTGCAGGCAGTTTTAAGTTGTTAAGTGTTAAGTTTTAAGTAAAATTAGAGGGTTATAGAATTTAACCTGTACATTTAACTCCGGACTTGGTCTTTTTGAAGAGGACATTTTGTCCCCTTTGGAGAAAAAAAGCGCATCGGCATTTCCTGCAACCCTGAGATGTGGATCAGCCATACTCTATATATGCCCCAACTCAGGCTTATCCCTTTGACACCCACCATCTGCTACCAGTCCACGATACTCCCGCAACCGTTTCACGGCGCCCCTGCGGAGCAAATAATAGAAGCGACAGCACGGGAAGGAAAACACGACCCTAATTTCCAAGGACAAGCTCATAAGGAGTTATCCTCGCATTAAAAGCCTCTGGTAATACATGAGCATTGGTTTCATGATTCAGCCCGTTGCCGATCCAGGATCATAACCACTTCCATGTGCCAAGTCTGGGGGAACATATCCACGAGATAAATACCACTCAACTCCCAGCCTTGTTCAAGAAGCGGTTTCACATCCCGGCAGGAATTGACTATATCACAGGAAATCCACACGATGCGCTCGAGGCTTCGAATGCAACCGAGACCACGAACAGCTTTACCACCGCCGGATCTGGGCGGATCAACCACGGCACATTGCGGAGAAAACGACTCTATTTTGCGAAAAGATCTATCTCGGCAAGATAAATCTCCGCGAACGAAAACCGCGTTTGCCACATTATTGGCCTTGGCGTTGTTTCGCCCTTCCTGCACCGCCTTTTCCATGCCCTCAACAGCCAGCACATCATGGCCATTTACTGCCAGAGGCAGGCTAAAATTTCCACTTCCGGCATAAAGATCGGTTATCCGGGCATAACCGGAGCAGGCATCTACAATCAAGGAAACAAGCTCCGAATTCTGCTCCCAATTGGCCTGAAAAAAGGAACCGGACCCCAGGGTGAGCTTTATCCCCCAAAAATCAAGTGGAAAGATAAGCCCTTTGTCCTCAAAACTCCAAGCCGCCCGGCCGTCCTCAGGGGAAGCGGCCAGCTGATACCTCCCGTCCGGCATCCCGGAACAATTTTCCTGCAAAAAACGGTTCAACGGTGCGGCGAAGACCTTGCAGCCCCGAAGCAAGACCGGGACATGCGCCGAATGCTGCATGAAATGCGGTTTCCCATTCAGGATATGCACCTGCCCCCTGTACCTGTATTTCCAGGCCCTTTTGGAAGCCTTGATCCGCAACGTTTTGGCCGCCAACCGAGAAAAATCCGGAGACAATTGCCGATTCAGGGTCTCCAGCAGAATCTCTTTTTTTATTTCCAGGGACAAACGGTTAGAAATAACCGCAAAAGGACAGGCACCGCATTCTATTCCGTGCAAGCAGGGATGCGGACGGCGGTTGGAGCTGGGTTCATGTATTTCAAGGGCCCGGCAAAGAATATGATCCTTTTTCTCTTTGTATGCCCCAACCCGGATCTTTTCTCCGGGCAAAACGCCGGGATCGACAATAGCGGCCTTCCCCGCCCCGGTCCTGGCCAGACCGCGCCCACGCCAGATCAGCTTGTCCACGCGCAGATCAAGTTCTTCCAACTATTTCCTTCCCTCAGCCAACTTTTCCTCCACTCCCTTGAAAAGGAGCGGCCAAGCCAAAGTGGCGTCGGCCATGACTTCTGCATATCTGCCACCCTCTTCAGGGGGAACAAATTTCCCCCAGGAGACGCCCTCGCTATAGCTGCATCCGGACAAGCCGCCCCAGTGTTCAGGCTCGGGACAAATACGTACTGCATACTGGAAACGGCGCATTGGTAAGTCTTTTTCCAGTTTCTGGGAAACGATCTCTACAAAGGGACCTACCTGCTGGGCCCAATTGCGGGGAACCCCTCCACCTATAGTAAATATGCCTATCTTGGAGGCAGAGCATATTTTCCGGGTATAACTATATAGATCCAGAAAAGGATTGAATTGGAAAAAGAAATTTGCGGGATCCTGTTCTTCCAGGGCGTTCGGGTGTTTGCGCATTATGTGTGTGGCGATATCCAAAGCCAGCTCGGAGTCGGTAAAAGCCGGGATGTATACCGGAACACCCTTTTCATAGGCACTTTTGAGGATACCTGTTCCGCTGAAGTTCTCCTTCAGGTATTTCCCTATACGCCGGCAAAGTTCTTCCGAAGAAAGGTATTCACCGGGCCGGACCTCTTCCATTATTTTATGTATGACTTCTTCGGCCTGAGTAAAGTTCCTTTCCGGTTCCAGTGTATCATAAACCCGATTGAACCCGCGCCGAAAAAGTTCTCCATCCTTCATTTTCCCGGATTCATATTTGTAATGCTGCATGCCCATGGATTCAATAAAACCGTGAGCCATAAGAGCGCCGGTGGAAACAATTGCATCCAGCCATCCGCGGTCTATCATTCGGCAAATAAGGGAACCCATTTTGGCCACGGTCATGGCTCCGGAAAAAGTGCCCACCACAAAACAGTCCTCATCCCGGACCATGTCCGTCATCACTTCCTGGGCCTCTCCCAACCTGCGCCCCCCAAAGGAGGTATTGCCCATGGCGGATAACAGGTCCTGAAAACTATCTATTTCGTCCGGATCCAAGGATTTTAGTGGTTTAAAACCTGCGTCCTCCGGATCCTGGAGGTTTTGTAAATTACGGACGTTTTTTTTGTCCCGCATAGTAGAAATTCCGCATAAGGATTTTGAAGATCAGTTTGGCGGCCGCTGATTCGGATACCCGGCCTCCTCCGGCCAAAGGCGAAAGTTCGCAGAAGTCCATCCCCACCAACCTGGGACCAGGCCAAAGGGCCTCCCACAACCGCTCCACCCAGGAAAAAGACAGTCCTCCTGGCTCCGGGGTTCCGGTCCCGGGTATGACTGCGGGGTCCATGCCGTCGGCATCAAAAGTTATATATACGGGATTATTCCCGGCCAGCTCTTTTATCCTTTCAGCAACCACAGCCGGAGAAGGCATGCGCGAAGCAAGACAAGTATAAAGCTCATCCGGAGGACGTCTTCGTATATATTCCCCTTCTTCTCCGCTGATACTGCGGATACCCAACTGCACAACCGGCACCCCCAATTCCCGGACCCGGGCCATGACACAAGCGTGGGAAAAAAGTGTCCCTTCATACTCGCTGCGCAAATCAGCGTGGGCATCAATCTGTATAACCACCAGTCCCGGATGGCTCCAGGCATAAAATTCTATGGCCGGGTAAGCCAATGTATGCTCACCGCCCAGTAACAACAAGAATTCCTCCCCCTGCAAATGGGCAAGGTAATCGTGCATGGCCAAGCATTGGGCTTCCGGACCGGCCGCGGAGCATTCAAACTCCGGGAGCATGGCAATGCGGCATACATCTTCCAGATGTAGTCCAAGATCAAAATCATAGGTCTCCAATTCCCGGCTGGCCCGAACAATAGCTTGCGGTCCCTCTCGGGTACCAGCCATGAAACTGGCTGTACCCTGATAAGGCACCGGCCAGACTTTGACCTCCGTCCCAACTCCCCCGGCAGCCGTTTCTCCGAATAAAGTATGCATATTCCCTTTCCCTACGGAAACGTCCATTTCAGGGGATAAATACCACCGCGGAAAGCGTCGTGGTCCACAATCCGGCCTGTCCCGTGGTTACACACGGAGCGGATGCGGAATCCACAATCTGGCCGCTCATCATATATATCTCCCGGCGTTCATCATAGGCCTTGTCCGCATCAAAATCCACACCCAGGGTGGTGGCCAGCATGGTCGAAGCCAGATCCTCCGCGAAATCGCCAATTTCATGCTCATCCGCACCAAAAGCATGATGTTCCGAGATGTAACCATAGTTGCTCTCATCCGCCGGAAAGGCCATGCCCACAGCCGACCCCACCAATCTTCCTTTTTCGTTGGTAGCGTTCCGGGCCATGACACAAAAGGTTATCTGGCCCGGGGAAAGATGGGTTACTCCCTCCTCTACATCCAACATCCGGCATTTCGGAGGATAAATGCTGGAAACATAAACAAGATTCTGTTTTTCTATCTTGGCATCCCGCAAAGCCAGTTCAAAAGACTGCAATTTGTTTTTATGCCGACCAATACCTTTGGTAAAAAAAGCCTTGCTGGGAACAAAAGTTGTATTGAGCATAATTCCACCTCCCATCTATAATCTATAACTCCGACGAAGGGAATGGATTTTTAGTAATTACTTGGCCAGATCCTTCCCGGCATTCAAGATCGCATTTTAAATGCCGGGGATGTCGCTAAAAAAATCCACAAGGACCAGTCCAAAAAAAATCCACGGGTAGCGTCAGAGGACCTAATCCATACTGTCCGCATGTGCCGGCAAAAAACATATTTTTTGCCGGCAGTTTTAAGTAGTTGAGTGTTAAATCTTCAGTACAATTAGAGGGTTGTAGAATTTAACCTGTACATTTAACTCCGGACTTGGATTTTTTGCAGATGCCACCGTCCGGAGCAAGAATCAGTAATCCGTACACGGTTTTTTATCTTTTAAAAAGGGGTCGGTTATACCCAGCCGTTTCATCTCCTTCCGGATCTCCTTGTCCTGGGACTCTGTACCCCGAAAGCTGACCAGTACCCGGTACCACTGCTTGGAATCCGCAACAGCCTTTTTCACCGAAGCCGTTATACCGGAATGCACCAATTTGGTCCGCAACTTACCGGCCCGTTGCCTTTCCCGAAAAGAAGCCACCTGGTACAGATATTCAAACCTGTTTCCGGAGACCGCACGCTCCTCCCCGGCATCTTGTCTACTTGCAGGCTTTTTCGTGGTTGGGGATTTTTGGGCTCTCTTTTGTGTCCCGTCTTTGGTCAGGCGCTGCAGGAAACCGAGTTCTTCGGCTTTGAGAGTACGAGGAGGTTTCTTTTCCGCCTGCTCGCTCGTTTTTTCCCTGGGCATCACCTCGGACAATTTGGGGACATAATCCTCGGGACGGTATCCCCGCCCGACAAAGACTCCAAGCATAAAAGCCCAGATCATGGCCAAAAAGACAAAAAGCCCCAGATAGAGAGTACCCTTTAGCTTTAATTCCAGTTTAAAACCTTTGGAAGATGTTCTCTTCTTATTGGCACTATTCTTACGGGCTGTATTCTTTTTCACTGATTTTTTTTGAGCCACGGCGATCACAATAACCTGAATGAATTATAAGATTTCTTGTTTGGGCCAAACCTGAAACTCAACAGGCAATACCGGGGAGACATATTTTGGGGTCCTTGACGATTTATATGGATTTCTCCTCCTGATTTTTTTTGATGCCAAACTACCGGCCCGGTGTCTTCTAGGCCCCGCCAAAGAGGGATGCTTGCCCCCTCCGGACTCTTGTTTTTGGAGGGAGAAAAAGATTTGCTGCATTCAAATTGGTACTGTTTCCTGTTTGCACTCAGAGCTATTTCCCGGTCCGGCTTCCCCCTTTTGGCGGAGCCAAGAAAACGCACGGGCCTCTCGTTAAAAGCATCCCCAAAAATCAGGAGGAGAAAATATAAAAAATCCGCACGCTGTTTGGAGTACCAAAAAATTGTAGAGGCAACCGCACAGATAAAACATTGCAACTATATGATTTCACTTAAAACCTAACACTGCCTGCAAAAACATATTTTTTGCAGGCGCATCCTTACATGCTTTCCGGGGCACTCACACCCAAAAGTCCCAATCCGTTATGCAGAACCTGAGCGACGGCTTGCAAAAGCAATATCCTGGCCTGGACCAGGTTTTCATTGCCGGCGGAGAGAACCGGATTTACAGTATAATAGCGATGCAAAAGTCCTGCAAGATCCTGCAGGTAATAGCATAAATGATGCGGGCTCAGTGTCCGAGCAGCGCCGATAACCGCGTCAGGGAACTGTTCCATGCCTTTGAAAAGATCGAAATCTTCCGAGGTATCCAGTTCAGGCAAAAGTTCCTCTCTGGATTTTTCCACCTCCACACCTCTTTCCCCTGCTTTACGCATCAAAGAGCATATTCGGGCATGAGCGTATTGGACATAATATACCGGATTGTCCATGGTTTTCTGTTTGACAAGCTCCAGATCAAAGTCAAGATGGCTGTCGCTTTTGCGGGTGAGGAAAATAAACCGGGCTGCGTCAATTCCCACTTCATTACAAACATCGGCCAGGGTTTCAAATTTGCCCGCCCGTGTAGACATACTCACTTGCTCCCCGGCCCGGAGCAGATTTACCAGTTGGACCAAAATTATCTGCAGATCCTCATCATCACGGCCCAAAGCCTGAACAGCGGCTTTCATACGTGGGACATATCCGTGATGATCCGCTCCCCATATATCCACGACCAGATCAAAACACCTCGCATACTTGTCCCGATGATAAGCAATATCCGAAGCAAAATAAGTCAATGTCCCGTCCGATTTTTTAAGTACCCGGTCCTTGTCGTCTCCGAACTGCGTGCTTGTAAACCAAAGTGCACCTTCCCGGGAATAGGCTAATCCCTGTTCCTCAAGCCAATCCAGAGTGCTTTCCACTTCCCCGGAATCCATAAGGCTTCTTTCCGAAAACCACACTTGATGTTCCACCCGAAAATCAAAAAGGTCCTTTTTTATCCCGGCCAGGATGCTCTCCAGAGCCTTATCCCGACACACGGGCAAAACTTCCTCGAGTGGGCGATCCAAAAATTCCATGCCCTGGGAATGCAACAAATCTTCAGCTATATTCTGGATATAATCGCCCTTATAACATTCTTCGGGCATTTCTTCAGAGTACCCGGCCGACTGCATCATGCGGACCCACACCGAATAACCCAAAAGGCGCATCTGCCTCCCGGCATCGTTCAAATAATACTCCGTGCTTACGTCATATCCGGAAAAACGCATTATGCGCGCCAAACTGTCCCCGACAGCAGCCCCGCGGCCGTGTCCAATATGCAAGGGGCCGGTGGGGTTGGCGGAGACAAATTCCAGTTGTACCCGGGCTCCCTGTCCAAAATCGTTATCACCATACTTGTCCCCGGCGGAAAAAATGTCCTGAACTACATCCCTCCAGAAGTCCTCCTTGAAGGTGAAATTCAAAAAGCCCGGTCCGGCAATTTCCACTTCTTTCAATTCGGAGTCATCTCCCAGGCAAAATTCGCGTATCTTTTCGCCCAACTCACGGGGAGGAATCCCGGCAATCTTGCTCCCGACCAAAGCCGCGTTACTGGCCATGTCCCCGAAATTCTTATCCTTAAGAAGATCAACCGTAGCCTTTTCCGGCCATGGCAGTCCTTGGGACTCAAAAAAATCCTGCAGTTTTTCTTCAATTATTTCTTTGGCTTTCATTTTTTCCCTTTTTCCTGATTCAGCCTAACCGACTTCATTAATCAAAATATCCATATTCTCCAGAGAATCAGTAGTTCGGACACATAATTCCTTGTCTTTTCCCAATATTTGGGGGACCATTTTACTCAATACATTCTTGGGCCCGACTTCCAGAAAAGAGGATAATTTGTTTTCCCATATATTTTGGACAAGCTGTATCCAATATACGGATAAAACCATCTGTTTTTGCATAATATGCAGTATATCCCGCTCATCAGCTTCAAAATCAGCAGTGGAATTCAAATAAACCGGGAAATCAGGGCTGTTCCAATCCAGTCTCTCCATATATACGGCCAATTCATCCGCGGCTTCCTGCATAAGGGGAGAATGGAAAGCCCCACTTACCGGCAAGACTATCCCCCGCCCTTTATCCGCCTTGGCCTGCTCCACTACTTTGTCCACGGCCTCGTCTTCCCCGCTGACCACAAACTGTGCCGGGGTATTGTAATTAGCAATCAATATATATTTTCCAGTTTCTTTACGGATAGTTTGGACAATTTCCTCCACTCGATCCTGGGAAAGTTTAACAATAGCCGCCATCTTGCCTTTTTCTTCGGCACCGGCCTCCCCCATGAGTCTGCCGCGCAAGGAAACCACCTGCAGGCAATCTTCGAGGCTGAGTACCCCGGCCGCGCATAAAGCACAGTATTCACCGAGGCTGTGACCAGCGCTACAGGAAGGAAAAAACCTGTTTTTCAGATACAGCCAGACAGACAGATTTACAGCTGACAATCCCGGCTGCAAATAAGAAGTTTCCGCCATGTCTTTTTCTTCACCTTCCCAGAAGATCTCCCTCAAGGGATGTCCGCTGATTTTTTCCGCCAGCTTCCAGACATCCATGGCATCCGGCCATTTTTCGGCCAAATCCCGTCCCATCCCGGAATATTGGGATCCTTGACCGGGAAATAGTATTGCTGCATGCTTAATCTCACTCATAGTCGTTCTCCTGCAAATAGGCAGATTCGTTTAACTTGAGATTCCCAGAAAGTCGAGGAAAGAAATCCCTCTGCATTCTAGGTCCAATTCTGGAAAAGGGAAATTATTCCGGATTGCCTCCTCCAATAACATAAAATATAAAAAATAGCCTCCAACTTTCCACAAAATAAATTAAGCGATTTTGAACGAGCTTATATCGTATCTCAATACGTTATCGAATAATCACAAAAACGATCGCAGTTAGTCTGGAAAAGTGACACCTCCGGATGGAAGCTGCTTAAGACTTTTAACTTAACACTGCCTGCAAAAATATATTTTTTGCAGGCAGGCACAGCAAGACTAAAAAAGCTATGGAACCCGAAAAAATCAGAAAGTTCTTTCAGAAAAAAAATTTCCTCCTTACAGAGGAACAATCGAAAAGATTATCCGCTTATATTGAACTATTGCTCAAGTGGAATTCCAAGACAAATATAGTAGGCGTCTCTGCCCCCCAAAATATACTGGAAGACCTTATAATGGACAGTTTACACCTCTATAACTTCCTGGACAAACTGGATCTCCCCTCGGATCCGCTGGTACTGGACCTGGGAGCCGGAGCCGGGCTGCCGGGAATTCCGCTGCGCTTATTCTGGGACAAGGGGCAATATTACCTGATAGAGATTCGGGAAAAAAGATTTTTCTTCCTGCGCCAAGCCCTGCGCGAAACTGGACTCCACAATACCTATGTCCACAGGGAAAAAGCCGAAAACCTTTCCGCGAATCTCCGCAGAGCGGACATGATAATAAGCCGGGCGTTCCTCCCCCAGGAAAAACTATTACCCCTGGCCCAAGAGCTTTTAAACACCCAGGGAAGACTCATTGTCATGGGTAAATCACCAAAACCGACCCCAAACAGGGAATGGTCCGAAGAAGCCCGAATGGAATACCATACTGAATCCTTGCAAAAACGCTACTTGTCCTCGCTCGTACCGAACATTTCACCAAGTTGAGAGTTTTTGAAGATCAAACGCGTGGCCACTTCATCCGCCTTTTCCGCGAGGTCCATCAATCGTTCCAGGTAATCCAGCATTTCCAGTCTTCTCTGTTCTTCCGAATATTCAAAATCTTCTTCCAGTTTGCCGGAATTGAGGTAATCTTCCAAATCAGCAAGAAACTTATCATTAAGCATTTCGTCCTCCTCCTCGGCGGCTACTGCCATACCCCCTGCATACGGTCAACCGAAGCCTCTGGTCCACCCTGGGACATACAGCCACAGTAAACTGCCGCCACAACGCTTACAGGCAGGAAATGCCCAACTAAAGAGGAATAAAATACTTGACTACAAAAAACCAATAAACTAACAAGTTTTTCTTACCGCCGGGGTGGTGGAATTGGTAGACGCAGTGGACTCAAAATCCACCGGGCTTCGGTCCGTGCGGGTTCGAATCCCGCCCCCGGCACCATGGAAAATCAGGGGGTTGCAGAAAATAAACAATTTTTATCAACCCCCATTCTTTTTATTTTACTTCAATTTGTCCCTAAATCGTCTCACGCGCTTTTCGTGTTCATGCTTCACTGATTGTGATAAAAAAAAATAACTACCCTCAGCGCATTCTTCCTCCTTGGCGTTTTATCTAGTGCTAACATTCCAAGGGATTATTCCAATTCACGGTGAACCAAGACAAATCAAGTTTAGCAATTCGTAATATTTTAAATCGATCCCTTCTCCAAAAACACACTTTTCTGACCAAAGCTGGTAACCACCACCTCTTTTTTCGCCCTTGTTGCAGCTACATAGAAAAGTGCTCGTTCCCTGAGTTCTCTATCCTCACGTTCAGCATCGTCATCCGTGGTTTCCAGAGCAATGCGCAGGGGCATGTCTCCTTCCTTGGCTCCGGCAATAATAATTGTTTCGAACTCCAATCCTTTAACCCGATGCATGGTGGCCAACCGAATACCATGGGCGTTTCTATCTTCCGCGGCACTTGTCTTAATCGGATAAACAGCTACCCCTTTTTGCTGAAGGGCCTGGGCATATTGATTCAGCCTGGAATGTGTTCTGGCCACCAAACAAGTGGTGGACAAGTCCCCAAGCTGTTCTTTTTCCCTGGCCAGATCGGCCAGAAACTGACACTCGTGATCGAATGAATCAAAGTTCTTGATCAAGGGTTCTTTCCCCCGCAACAGGGAGGTAGTCCCTTTCTCGTTATCCTGGCCTTCGTCCAAATCGTCTATGGAGACACCTTCCAAAACGCCTGTAGCCCAACGTCTGGTCTCTTCTGTAGTACGGTAATTCACCCGCAGTTTGCGACTGCGACCCACAATCTTTATCCCGCAGCGACCCAAAACCACTTTGTGGCGATAAATGCGCTGGTGTCCGTCACCAACTATGAACAGGTCATTGGCTCTTTCCGGAACCACCTGCCGCAAAAGTTTAAAGGCCTGAACTCCCATGTCCTGAGCTTCATCAACCACAATTGAGGAGTAAGGGAGGCTTATATTTTGAGATTGCAGTATATTACGGGCGTCGCGCATGGCATCGTCCGGCTCGCGCCAGCCATGTTTATTCAGTTGAAGGCGATACTCCTCAAATACCGGCCAAATTGCCTTCCGCGTCTTACGATTCAGAGGCACACCACGCCCTTTGCGAGACGCCTGACAGTAGTCAGCAAAAGTATTCACTTCCTGAGGCTGAAGAACATTCTCCCATTCTTCACGATAGAATGAAAGCGGAAAGGCTGGATCATCCGGAGCTGTGGCCATGGCCAACTTCCAGAGTGGGTCTGTCTGATCGGAGTAGACTATGGAGGAGGAGTATCCATGACTTTTGAGAAAATCCGAAACCCATTTGTCCAAATTAACCACCTCGATGCGCTTCAGCTCTTCACTACTACAAATGGAATGCAAATTTTCGTAGATGTCGGCAGCCAGATTTTTGGTAAAAGTGGTGAAAAGGATATGCTCCTTGTCTTCAGCAAAGGAATTACGGGCCAGCCACTTGGCCCTGTGCATGGCAGCCACGGTCTTCCCGGTTCCGGCTTCGCCCAGGACCCGAACTGGTCCGTTCCAGGACCGCTCCACCAGTTTACGCTGAGTGGGATGCAAAAAAACCCGCCATTTTTCCAATGGGGCCTGAAGCATGGCCTGGAGTTCTAAATCATCCGTGACCACATGAAAACGCTGCTGGGAATCAACATTTTGTAGAGCGGAGCGAACATCGCTTGTATCCACCTCTTTACTGGCATCACTCTTGTCCATCTCCTGAAATACGTATTCCACGGAAAAGCCTTCAGCCAAAAAGAAAAGAGCCTCATATGCCTCTTGTGGCAATAGATCCAGCATGGCGTCCAAATCCTCTTGTCTGACTATTACTCTCACTCTGGACAGCAATTCCTGTGGAATACCCAGCTTAAGCAAATGTCGATCCCGAACATGATCAAATAATCCCGGGAGTTCCGCAGGCTGATCCACATTTCCCTGTTCTCCAGACTTTTCGGGTTCAGCCTGCACAGCTTCATAGACTTGCAAGCTGCCCGTATCCGGATGAACAGAGCATTTTTTTCTCCTGGCCCAGGCATAGGCCCGGTCATGGTGATCCACCCATAGCAGGACATAGACGTTGTCCTCCTCTGGTTTGAGCACTATACCTCGATATGTGTCGTCGATGCGCACAGAACGAAAGCCTGGATTGCCAGCGTCCCGAATTTTCTCGTAATTTATCCCGGGCATGGTTGGATCCTGGTGAAATTTGGACAAAAAATTGGTGATCCGGTTCTGCACTTTTTGGGGCAACTTGGAATATGCGTTAAAAAAATCGCTGGATATAGCTACTGTTGTCTGCTGTAGACTCATTAAAGCCTCCTTTTATGAATAGCGAATAAGATTTTCCGCATCCGAAAATCATAAAGTCACATTTGACCGCTACCGCCGAAAATCCTTATTTCCCATCCATCGTTTTCAATACCTTGCACTTCTTCCTCTTGACCCGGCCAGATATAGACGATTTTATCCTCCGGCCAAGCCAGTTCAGCAGTAGCAACCACTCTTTGTTTAACCTTTATATCATATCCTACCTCTGGAGGCGGACATCCTTCCCTGCGCCTCGCATCCAAAAAATCATGCACCTGGGGATCGACCAAATCAAAAGCCTCCTGCCAACTCTGATCGTTTCCCGGAAGAGGATAAGTTCCTTGTACCTCGCTCTCGTCTGAAAAAGCCGGTTCAAGGTCAGCATAAATTCCCTGCCGCATCCCTTCTAGGGTGATAAATATCGTATAAGGCAAAAATTGAAAAATATTGAACAGCCGCAAAAAATTAATCCAGCCGCGCTCAAACCAGGATTGATCCTGGGCCTCGCTTTGATCATCCAAGCAGCAAACTACACGGACAGCCCGAGGATCTGATGTCTGCAAGGCCTTTTTCCGGGCGAAAACAAAAAGTTGAATCGGGCCTGACTCCAGATTCCCGATCAAGCCGTTATCCAACTCCGCCCGTATTTCCTGAACAACCGAATCCGGCGCAACCTCGGTTAGAAGCTCCATCCACGCTTTTCGTATTTCCGGGTCCCTGGAACCGGACAGATCCAGCAAGCTCACAGCTTGGGCCAAAGCATACTTTTGCATATCCTTGGGTTTGGGAGTGGTCAAATACTGAGCCAGCAAGGTGAAGCTGTCCCTGGTGTGCAACTCCCTGCAACCTTCCAGTCCCAGCTTGGAAAGTAGCTGAACAAACTGCTTTCGACCCATACGGCTGTCTTTAGGATGTAGTAGGTCGGCTACCCTTTCCTGCTTGCCTTTGACTTGGGCATGAACATCTTTCCAGCCCAAACTCCAAACCAAAAACCGCCCGCTGAGGATCAAAGCCATACGCTGGGCCATATCTCGCCCCATGCGGGTCCTATGAAAAGAAAGACCGTCGGTAAAAACGGCCACGGGCTTTCCTTCCTGACTGCTTCTTGCCGGCCAAATGACGAAATCAGCCCTGCTGGGAACTATTACCCCGTCGGCTGTTCCCAATTCCACTTGCGGCTCCACCTCATAGGCCTGTTCCCCAATGTGCAGGAAATTTCCCGGCTTGGCTCGAATGACCTCCTTGCGCAGATCCACTGTCCAGTCCTGACGCTTAAGACGCCGTATGCCCTCCAAAAAAAGAGCTTCCAGTTCACTTTCGCCCAGACCGTCCACCCGTATATTCTGCAGATTGGGAACCTGACGCAGGGTATTTTTGGAAGCCAGGATCGAGGAAAGCATATTAATGCCCGTCAACCTGGAGGTAGTGGGCATGGAATAGCTGTTACGGTAAGCCAGAAGGCAATTGTAGCAGCCGTCCTTTTCCGGATCGTGCTGACATGAACACTTGTTCAGGGTCTCCAATGCCTTATCCAGGACATTAAACATACTCTCGGAGCGCATAAGTTGCTTCAAGAACCCGGTCCCCCCGGGTACGGTATCAAACAGAACCAGATACTGTTTACGCAAGGAGGAATCAGGTACAGGTTCCTGACTGACCGTGGTTTGCAAATGATCTATGGCGTAAGCAGACCCCCCGAAGTGATGACGCAGTCCCAGTTGCAGGGCGGCTACAAAAGAGTCCAGCCTTTGCCTGGAGGCCTCATATCCGCTTACCGGGAGCAGGATCTTGATCGCTTCCGAGGTGAACTCCCGATACAAAAACACACTGCGCACGAAGTTGGCGTCGCTCTCCTTGTCTTTAGCCGGACAGCCATAGGCGTGATCAATTGTCCCGTTTTGCTTCTGCACCTTACCGCAGTGCCGACAAAGCACAAATCCCGGCCGTTCCACCTCTTCTCCGGCTACCCGCAAAGGATGTCCATTCTGACCCATGGGACCAAAATTGATATCCCGGAAGGTGGCCTTGGAGATAAATTCAAACCCAAAAGGGCACTCCGGATCATCAATCTGATAGGCATCCTTAACGCTATCCGGCTGCACATCCACAAGGAGCTGGGTAGTATAAAAAGTGGGTTCCCGCTCGTCAGCGTCATCAGTGATCCGGCTGGCCCAGTCCGGAGCCTTGGCCATGACCTGGTGCAGACGGACAAGATCCTGTTTGCGGCCCTGATCAATCCAAAGGGAACTGCCGCAACGAGGGCAAACCGAATGCTCCTTGGCCGTGGCTTCCGGTTCCGAGTGTGGACAATTGGCACACAGCCGCCAGGGCTCAACACTGCTCTGTTTCAGATCAATGCGATCCACTTGAACCCGCCGTCCTTCAGCGTAAAAGCGGTTGCCCGGAGCCAGCTCACGTAGTCCACTCGCGGCCGGACGCTCGTATTCAAAACTGAACGTCTCGAAAGCGTTTTGTCCTTTTTGCTGGGTAGTCCTTTTACGATAGATGATGGACTTTAGCTGAATGCCCTGCTCGGGGAATGCATAGTTAGGAAGCAGCCCCTCGTCGGTCAAAAAATTGTAGGTGTCCTTGGCGTTGATACTCCGGATCAGGGCCATGAGCCCGGAGCGTTCCTGGCGCAACTCCTCCATCTCCTGCTCAAAATTTTTGTCCTTGGCTGGACTTTTTTCCCGCCTCTTTATCTCCCGGTAAAGTCGATCCACCTGGGTTTTGAGACTTTTTCGCTCCCGTAAAAGATCATAAAGACGAACCAGAATCCGATAGGTAAGCCCGGGGCTGTCCTGGCTGTCACCCCATATAAATTTTTCCAGGTGATTTATAGAGTCTTGACTCAGCTCCTTGGCAAACAGGGAACAAAAGCCTTGAAAGAGCCGGTCTTGATGCTGCTGCACATAGTAAATATAGTTGTGAGGAAAGACCGAGGAGTCATCCCTTTGAAAGGTATCCAAAACCGTGCCCAGACGGCCGGGTACAGGTTCGAACTGAGACGTGGTCTGTATCCAGCGATCCAGGCAAAAGGCCGTGTACTGTCGCTCCAAAACGGCCGAGGCGTCCAGAAACACGCCGGGGGGAAGAATCTGTCCGGAAATCATCTCCAAGGGATTGGCGAAGAAGTATAGGTCATGCGCCCGCCCCGCAGCCACGGTTAAATTCAGGCCATTGCCATTCTTGCGACCGCTGCGGCCGACTCGCTGGATATAGTTGGCTTGAGTGGGAGGAACAGAGCATTGCAATGTGGTGGACAAATCTCCAATGTCAATGCCCATCTCCAGAGTAGGTGTACTGGACAGAAGATTCGGATACCAGGGCTTTCGCATCTCTTCCGAAGCCTTGAACTTACGTTCAAGTTCTTCCCGGGTTTCCCGATCCAAAAGACCGGTGTGCTCCTTGGTTACCAGCCGTGCGATCTTGCCGAAACTATAAAGGCGGCCATAATAGTCCTTTTCTTGACCGGCCATGTCGTACGCGCCTTTGCAACCTCGCCGCAGGCAGGACATGCCTTGCAAAATATCCCGGTTGGACGCGGTCCCGGAAATACTATGCCCGCAATGCGAGCACTGACATTGTAAAACATCATTGGAAACAAGCATGTTCCCCGGCTCCAGGCCGTAAATATGATTCCGGTCCTGAAATTGATCCCGGACCAGGCCGTGATCCTGCAGGCAGGAAAAAGCCAGTCCGTAGAAACGTTGTGCAAGCACTGGCTGGCGCATGGCCAGACTGGGAAAATGACGATAGGCCCAGCATTCAAACCAGGAAGACCTGCTTCCGCTGCGGGTGAGTTGAGGAAAACGATCATTGCCTGCTCTGGTGGTTACAAATCCCGGAGTTCTGGTTTTTGGTCCGAAGTTGGGCATCCATGGTCTGTGCCGTTGGCTCAGCAGGTATTCTTTTCCCCAATGACGTATATAACTATCCAGATCCGGATCAAAAATGCCGCCCATGGATTTCATCTGGATAATAAGTCCCAACAGGAAGGCGGACAGCCCGTCCATATCGTCGGTGCGCAGCTCTTCCATCTCATTGGGCAGCATTTCTCCCAACTGCTCCGCCGCCTGGCCAAGTTTCCGGGAATCAGGACCTATAGCTGAAGCCCCGGATTTCTCCAGGGTACGCCCGATACGGCTGCTGAATCCGTATTCGGAAACGATTTCAAAACGCAGACGCCGGGCGATAAGATTATTCAGGTCCGATTTGGCGGGCAGATAATCCTGCCTTTCCAGATGCTCAGCATCCGGATGCCAGGTCAGGTTGGGTGGTAAAAAGGTAGTGGCAAAAGTCTCCCGATCCATATGCTTTTCCCAGTATCCGGGCATATCCGAGGCCACTTGTTCCAGACTGTGGCCTTCGGCCTTATTTTGCACATATTGCTGCAGAGCGGCGCGAAAAGTGAACCGATAGGTCCTGGCCCCGAAGAATCCGGCCCTATGGGCGGCATCCTGGACATTGTCCGAGAAAGTAATGCATTTGGGATCCCGATTATATCCGGAAGCCATTAATTGACCGATCATCACACTTGTCAGGCTGGCCGCGCGGGAACCGAGCAAGGTCAGGCTATTGTGCGCCCCGCAGGAGGGACAGTGCTTACTTTGGGCCTCCGGAACCAGGACCGGAATGAGTCCATCCTGGCCGCAAGCAGGACATTTTGCATTAGGATTCCGAGCCAAATTCAGACAATGCGGACAAAGTCCCATACGGTAGCCTGGAAAATCGGAGGATTGACCGTCTCCATCAGGGAACATGGAAGTCAAACGCTGAGAAGGCTTTTTATTGAAAAAATCTACATAAATCTCTTTCAAATCCGTCTGCATACTGCTCCCGTTAAGGGGCAGACGCCCAATCCATCCGGTCTGCCCGCATTCCCGGCAATGCAGCAAGGGCAGATGGTATTTACGCTGCTCTTCGGTTAGATCATCTGCAAAGCGGAGTTCAGGAGATTCCTGCACAGAACAAACCATGCGTCGCATTTCCCGGTACCACTGCTGAACTCGGACATAAATAAAGGGCTGGATTCGTCCCTCTTCCTCGGTCTTGGCCTCGGAAATACAGCTCAGCAAGCTGTTCAGAAGCAATCGCGTATATTCCGGGCCCCCATTTTTCAACTGCGATGAAGTTTCAGCCAGCTTACCGAGGACTTCCTGCTCCCTGCGCACCTGACCGTCAGTGATCCGCAACAGATTATGGACCAGGACATGGCCCTTCAAGGCCTGTCCCAGCTGCACGCGCCAGGATGGACCATCGGACTCGGGATTGACTTCCAAGCCGGTCCAAAAACGGATCTGGTGGGTCAGAAAATCTATGGCAGTGTCATAGGCATCCGGGGACAGGCCCTGGCTGGAATCCGGTATTTCCATATGCTTGATAAGCTGCCCCCGCAGGAAGTCTTCAGCGCTCTGGCGGTACTCATTGATTACTGCTTTACGATCAAAAGGCTCCCCGAAAACCTGCTGGGCATAGTCTGTCAGGCGATCCGCGGATTTCGCGTCCCCGAGGGTGGCCGAAGTGCCTATGGGGCAAAGATATTGCTCCGGGGTACCCAGTCTGGCCTTGAGTCGGCGCAGCAGACAAGCCAGGTCAGTTCCCTGCGCCCCGTCAAAGGTATGCAACTCATCCACAACCACAAACCGAAGTGTTTCCGGAGCGTTTTGAGCCCAAAGCTGAGCGTCTCTGGCCCGGACCAGGAGATAGTCCAGCATCTTGTAATTGGTGAGCAGAATATCCGGAGGACTCTGGCGCAGGATGTCCTTATCCGTGATTATGGAATCCGCGGTCATGCTGGAACAGGCTTCCGCTGTCTGCTGCCCGACAAACAGCCCGGCCGTAACCCTGGAGTGCAGGCTGGGGTTATGCCATATGGTTTCAGCCAAACGCCCGGCCTGGTCATAGGCCAGGGCATTCATGGGATAAATGAGAATGGCCTTGATGCCGGGCTGGTCAGAGGTGCGGCAGTGTTCCAGGATGGGCAGGGTGAAGCATTCCGTCTTGCCCGAACCGGTGCCCGAGGCAATCAAGGTGGGCTGGGGGTTCTCGCCGGATAGACGGGCAAAGGCCAGCTCCTGGTGCTGATACGGAGTAAAACCCAAGGGGATCTCCGGAAAAAACTCCCGGCTTTGTCCCTTTTGAAAAGGAAGCTGCAAAGAAATATACGGGCCCCTGCTTAAATTACCCTCCTGGTTCAGGAACCGGTCCAGCATACCGTGGAAAAAAGGATTGGTGGAATGGAACGTAGTAAAAAGAAAATCCTTCAGACCCTGATGTATCTGTCGATCAAGTATTGAGGGAATCATTATCTATTCATTTCCGATTTCTGGCTCATGGCTTGTGACTTCGCTCCTTATATCCATTCTTCCAGGACTCCAGCTGATTCTTGGAAAATTCCTTATTACGAAGGTCGTTCAAAAATCCAAAGGGCAAGATAAAAAAGATCAAGGGTATAGTGCACTTGTCCATATCTAAGACCTTGAATTTATTATAAAAACGTAGCAGCTGGGAAATTTTAAACGGTCTACTATACGGATCTGCAGTCCTTCCAGCTCCTGACTGCAGACATTTGAAGTGTTGCTTATCTGGTAGAAATGATCGTCAAGGGTCATACATCCAGCACTTGATACGGTCTGGACTTAGACCAATTCCTTTGAAATAAAGTTTTCATAACGTGAGCTATTCACCTTTTCAAAATCAATTTCATCAACTTCTGACTCAGAAAAAATTCTGCCAAGTTCAAAAAATGGGAAACTCAAGCCATAAGCAACAGCAAGCCTGTGATAATCATCATCCGGTAATAAATCTGCTTCCAAATCATTCGGATACGGTAGGGACATCGTTTTTAATTCACTCAACATACCATTATTTTTTAGTCGGCTTTCAGCATTATGGACTATAAAATCATTGTAAAAAGACAAATGAGAGCCCCCACCACAAAGAAAGACCTTAAGCTCATTTTTCCAGCTGCTTGAGTTAGGATCCTTTTTCCTGGTCCTAGTTAACACCTTACACAAAACATTTGTCACTTCCGTCTTAAATTCCTTTATGTCGTCTGAATATAAGAACTTATCACTTACAAATTTTAAATATGCATCTTCACTATCAGGTATTTTGGATGCCGGATTTTCTATCTTCACCATATTTTTACAGTTATTATTTATTATAGAGGATAAAGCATATACTCTTTTTTTGTGCAAAATATAAGAACCATATTTTTCAACCTTGGAATAAGGCAAACTAAAATCAGGCTCGCTATCTGCACCTGTTATTATGAAACTAGTAACATCAAAAGTGGTCGCTCCCACATCAATCAATATATGCAAACCTTTTTGCCGCATAGTCGATTTTTCATAACTGTATGCTGCGGCAATAACCTCAGGTACAACTTTTATCAATTCCTTAGATATAGTTAATTCATTAATCTTGTTAAAATCATGATTTTTAACTATCTCCAGAATGTTCTTGAGCTTTATTTTATCGGTAAAATCAAAATCATTATCATAAATGTGGCATCCAGCGATAGCTATTCCCTTAAATATATTTTTTAGATATTCATCATCATAGTTTTTTGCAGGTATTCCCAAATTCAGATGCCATCTTATATTTATATCTTTATATATATCTGCATAATTTCTCAAAAAATAATTTAAAGAATATTTCAAAACGAAACCAATATATATACTGGCGACAACTTTATATTTATTATTCTCTAATATTTGCAGCTTGATATCCTTTGTGCCTGGAGACTCATTCGCGGCCTGTAATCTAAGTGTATCAGGACCTATTTTAACCAATCCAGTAGGCAAAAGATATAAATTCTCCTGCATGGAATAATCATGAAAAGGTATAGCAAAAGATTTATCGAGTGAATTATCACGGATAACAACCTTGGTGGAGGACGATCCTAGATCGAAGCCAATTATCAAATCCCGTATCTCAGTGTAAGAAACATCTGAATTTTTCATATATTTCCTCTCAATATAAATTCAACACACCCGCTGAAACAGACTCCATACTAATATCCACCTTTCTTTTGCTTTCAAGCTCCCATTTCTTTTTTTCAACTCTTTCTCTTAAAGCGGTTTTTTTCCCTTCTGTAGCTTTAACAAGAGATTTTCTATCCTTACGTATATGTGTCTGTCTTATATTTTCATAAGTCGCTAATCTATTTTGCAAATGCTTATCCAAATTTTGTAATTGGATATCCGCCCGGTCGTTATTTTCATCTTGAACTTCCTGCTGGTATTTACCAAAATCATTGGTCAATATTTCGTCGCATTTTTCTACGCTACCGTAAGCATATTTCAAATTTATTTGATTTTTCGCTTCCGGCCAGTCTTTGCCTTTAAGCCCGGCAAAATTGATTATCAACTCAGCCTCATCATCTTTATACAAAGCTTTGTCATCAATTCCACAGACAACATATTTTATGATTTCTTTGTCTTGTAGTCCCTTAACCGACCATTTATGAGTCATAAAAACATAATACCCGGGAAGTAATTGCTGATCCAAATTTTCTACATCATCTATTCTTAATCTAATTGCTACGGTAGGATAAAATTTGTTTTCGTTAACGCTTACGTTGTTAATGAAAGATATGACTGGATGAAACTGATTTATTATTTCTTCTCTATAATTATCGTTTTGCCCTACTTTATTCTCAAACCTATACAATCTGTTTCTTTGATCATTACGCAACAACCTCGTATTTTTACTTAATCTTTTTTTATCAATATATTTTTCAAAATCGAACTTGGCTTGGGGAGATAATTTTATACTGAAAACAAGTTCATCATTTTGGACCTGTTTAAATTCACACCCGGGATAATTTTTATTAAAAAAATCTTTTGCATATATCCATATATCTTCTCCGGCTATCCATCTTTTATTTTGCTTAGCATCCATCACCTGATTGAGCACATAATCCCCATAAGCCATCAAAGTCGCAGAATCCTCCTCAAGGGTTTCTTCTTCACGCCTTTTATTTTCCAGGGCGATGGCACATTGTTCTATTCTTTGTTCTTCTTCTTCGGGAGTAAAATGCTGACTTAATAACTCTTTTGATAACTGGCTCATTTTTTCGCCCAGTATTTCCTCTAGCCCACCCAGCGACTCTTCAAAGACTTTGAGCCGTGCGTACAGCCTGGAGTAAATCCTTTGCTCAATAGTTTTGTCGGCAAACAGATTCCAAATAAATATCTTTTCCGATTTTTGCCCGAGTCTATCCAGGCGACCTATTCTTTGCTCCACGCGCATCGGATTCCAGGGCAAATCATAGTTAATGAGGATTCTGGAAAATTGCAGATCAATACCTTCGCTACCAACCTCAGAGGATAGCAGGATATTGGGGCCATCCTCCGATTTGAAAATTTCCAAAACTTCTTGTTTCTGTTCACCTCCCATGAGTACGATATTTGATACTCCGTCTTCGTCTAGTCTTTCCCTTAAATAGCTTAAAGTACCCCTGAAATAGGAGAACAAAACTATTTTTTCTTGAGAATTATCCTTAAGCAATTCGTTAAGAATATCCCTTAAACGAAAATATTTGCTGTCATTGCGGCGAAGGGTTTCATAATCGCCGAGTTCCTTGGCGCTTTCAATAAGTTCGGTTGTAAGAGGTCCCCAAAGTCCGTTCTCCTCTAACGTCCCGATGTCCTCGTACAATTCCTCCTGGTTCAGGGCATCTTCTCCGCCATTATTCTTGTTCTGCCAAGCGTAAAGAGCGGCAGGCATGGAGCTGGATATCTGTCTCTGCGGAGTAACAACCAAAAATCCCTCCGGATAATCATTTTTAACGCAAAATTCCCTAACTTTATCCGTGACATTTACATAAAATTTATATTCTTCTTCAGTAAGATCAACACTTTCCGGATAAGCCTCCCGTACCACTTTCCATTCAACCACTTCCCGTTTACGAGTTCGAGATATCACGTTGCTTAAAAGATTTACCTTTTCCAAACGATGGGCAAAGAGAGAACGAGCTTTTATGTCATCCAAGTCTTGGGTTGAAACAGCTTTTATTAGAGAATCCAGTTGCCTGTTATTGGCAAGCATTGGATTGAGCTTGGCTTCTTGCAATAATTCATTAATTTCACTGCGGGAAAACTTATTAAAAAGCAAACCTTCTCGAGCCTGCACCAAGGGTTTGTTTGCCTTTAATATATCATCAAAGAATTCGCTGCGGCCGAAGGTATCTTCGTCCAAAAGCTTCAACAATTCGAACAAATCATTGCTTTTAAGATGAATTGGTGTAGCGGACATCAAAACAATGTGTTCCGAGATACCCTTTAAATGTTGCCCTAATTTAGAAGTGGATGTCTCACTATTTCTCAAATAATGGGCCTCATCTATTACCAGTAAATCTAATAAAGGAATTTCATCCTGTCTTTTTTCCAAATACCGATTTAAGCGGGAACTGGCACTTAGCGAACTTTCCTCGTCAATATTTTGCCAATCTTTTTTTGGACGAAGCCCCTGCATGCTTCCAATCATGGCAAAACTAGCGTATTCACCTTCTTCTTCGGCCTTACTCAAATTTTCCAAGGCCTTTTTAGAATTAACTAATTCCGCATCTATCCCAAAACGGCGGTAAAGCTCTATTTTCCACTTTTCCCTTAACACAGCGGGACACAGTACCATTATCCGCCTGCAATCAAACCGACTACGCAATTCGGTCCAAATCAACCCGGCTTCAATAGTTTTGCCCAGCCCAACTTCATCTGCTATAAGTATCCCGTTTCTGGGAGAGTTCAAAAACTTCAGCACGGGCTTGTACTGGTAGGCATAAAAGTCGGTATTGGTAATCTGCATGGAATAAAACAAATTTTCCAACCTGCTGTTCAGACGATGGAAAGTAATATTTCGCCGTAAATCCGAAGCCTTGCCGAATCTTCCGGCCTTCATCAACTCCAAAGGCTCAAGCTCGTCCTGAACCTCTTCCAACTGGTCTTCCGGATAATATTTTGCTTTATCCGGAAAACGGACTTCGTACAAATTAAACGCCGGATTCTTTTTTACCTTGCCGGTAATTGTCCCCTGATAACCTGGATTGGCCCGGACTCGAACTTTATCTTCCGCTTTAAACATCTTTAAACCTGTATTTTTTATTGATGCATTTTTTACCAAGTCTGAAGCATGTGGATTTTCCTGATTTTATCCGACTCCGGAAAACCGTCAATTTCAGAGTGAAAGTCGGTCACCTGCTTATCAAATCCTTTGGCATCCTCGGCAGCTACAAATCCCTCGCCGCATGTGTCGCATTCATGCACGGGATAATCATCAAAAGTCAACTTCTTACCCTTGTACTCAAAAGTCTCCTGCTTGCGACGCCTATATATGCGGCCTTGGCCGCAAACCGGGCAGATCTCTCCATCCAACATACTCATTGCCCTTTCCTTAGCCGTATTACTGGTTATCAACGGGATCGAACACGCCCTGCTGTTTACAATATGACCTCAACAGGCCATGCCCCACCAAGTTATTCAATATCTTAAAATTATTCCGTTCATAACGAACTCTCCCGGCAATAATTGCTGGATGAAGTCCGAGCTTTTCAGCTAGTTCCTGAACTTTTTTTTTATTGGGTGAGTGCCGGGCCGGATGCTTTACCCAGGCCTTATCAGGGATGAAAATTTGCGCTGCATAGGCAGACGCCTCTTTCTCCTTTTCATCCACGCTGTTCTGGATATCCTCATCAATGATGAATCTCTGTTCCGGAGAAATATGCAGTTTGAGATGGGCAATTTCGTGCATCAAAGTGAACCAAAAAGCGTCTATCCTGTCGTACCGGAGGGTAAGGCCGATAACAGGAGTGCCGTCCTGCATGAGCAGGCAAGCCCCGTCCAGGTAGGTATGTTGCAGATGCCTCTCAAAAACGAGCTTAATACCTAACTTGGCCAAATAATCCCTGGCCAGCAAGGGACCCTCATCGCCATGAACACTCAAGCAGGCCAAATCAGCGAGCAAGTCCTGCGTTACTGTTTCCGGCCTATAGGTTGCAATTGGTTGCGGACAATATTGATCAAAATGATTGGCCTTGGCCATAACCATAAGCAACCAGGCCTGCAAAGCATGTGAATCGGCTCTGCGTCCACAGTAACCTCCCTGACGAAGCATGGCTGCCTGAGCATCAGGTATTCCTTGTCCAGCCAGGCTGGAGAGATGCCGGACAATCTCTTCAGCATGGTCATTGATATGAGTACGGATAGGCGTCCATCCCCGATAAACAATTTCGCGGAGAGGGAACTTTTGCCAATCAATATCTAAATCTTCTTCGGGAAGGTCCTCCGGATCTTCCTGCAACAAGACCTCAGCCGGGATATCAAGATACTTATTCAAAGCCCTCATCATGGGCAGGGATAACCGGCGCTTGTAATTCAATACCTCGGACACTTTGGACGGCGAACCAATAACGTCAACAAGGTCCTTTTGCTTCAGCCCGCGATCTTCCATCCTGTTCTTGATGGCCTGGACAGGGTCCGGATATTTTACGGGATATTTTTCTCCTTCATACATATCAACGAGATGCCCTAAAAGTTCCAGTTCCCGTTCTATGACTTCATTCACCGAACTGTCCAACAGCTCATCAATACGATCCAGAGCTTGCTGATATTCGGCCTCGTTCTTTATTAATCCAATAACCATAATTCCCCCTCCTTTTATTACACAACGGAGGCATCTGAGAGCTTGTCATACTCCGCATGGGTGCCAAACCAGCGAATATAGACCACTTGAGCCTTAAATTGGACAATTACAATTAGACGATAATTATTTCCTTTCGCATCAAATACATATCGATCATTGCCCAGATAGTCCGTCCTGGGATACTCAGCTCGCAATTCTTCAAAGTTCTGCCACTTTGCATGCTTTACTTGATAGAACCATGTTCTGAGCCAATCTTTAGCGTTGGGATATTTTTTTTCATATTCCTTCAGGGTCGGCCGCTTGATAATATGCATACGTTGATAACCTGATAAAATATTTCCGTCAATGGGAATTTTCCCTTTTTGGGAACTAATTTTATTGTCAATCAATTTTTTAAGTTGGTAACGGACAAAGAAAAGCTTTGCCTCTAGGACGGATTTTGGGGTTCCGTCGCCAGCAGTATTATTTGTAGGAGTTGACCTTGTGTCTGTTTTTTTATCAATTCGACGCCATGCAGGACATTTCAAGTTATCTATTAATCTCTTCCATTGCTTCATCAAGCGAATAAAGTTTCCATCCGTATCGCCTTGGATCATAACCACTAAAATCATTTTTATCGATAACTACAGCAATCTTATTCTGGGGCCAGGCTATTTCAAATTGCCCCCGGATCTTTTTGTCTACTAAGAAATCCAGTCCTATCTCAGGGATTTTCGTTCTTTTATTCCGGCATAAGTCTAAAAAGCCATGCATAGCTGGATCAACAAGATCAAAAACTTCCTGCCAGCTTCTTTCATCGCCGGATTTTTTTTCTTTCTGTTCCGTACGCAATCTATTTATTTCATGTCTATCAGCCTTTTTGACCAACATATGATCATGATATGCCAGTTTTGAATGGCAATCAGCGCATAGTGCCTGTAAATTTTCGTCCCTATTATCACCTTTTATGCCGTTTATATGATGAACATGCAAAAGACGTTTATTGCTGCTTAATTCAACTCCGCACTTCTCACATTTCCAACCTTTCTTTTCTCTATAATTTTTGGAAATATCCTCCCAGTCCTGCACATAAGCACCACCATTAAAAGTCTGCTTATTCTTGTTGGGCAACTCAGTAAAAAAGGAGCTGTACTTGGAAAAAAATTCCCGAATATTGAAATCTTCGAATATTTTATTTTGTTCATGTACAAGTTTGCTACTATACCCTTTATAGTTCAATTTCTTCAGACAGTTCTTGCATACTTTAAGCTTTACATATATGTCCTTACGCTGCTCTCCATCATGGCCGCTAACTTTAAAATATCCGGTATCCTCCCTAGTTACCACATAGCGATCAAACCTGCCTCTCCTGCGCATATTCTTTATAGTCTTACAGTCCGCGACATGAAATCTATAACTGCTCTCGCCAGATCCCGACTGCGAAGCATATTGGGCTTGATCCTTAATATATAATATTACATGACAGTCTTTATATGTAAGTAAACCACCACTGTTTACTTCTACTTCATTTGCATCGACTTCTATTCCTTCAGTTTCTAAACGAAAAACAATTTCTGACAACGGATCAAGTTTCTTAAGATAAATTAAATTGCGCTCTAATTTTGCTCCCATTCTATCAATAACATTTTTTAATTTACTAAAATTAATTGAGATAGACATATTACTGATCAATTACTTTCATAAGTTCTTTTTCCACTGTCGTCTTAACACGGAAATCTACTCGACGTGACCTTTTTTTATCTTCCTCCCCCTTAGCGTTTAACACTGGCCTTGATGAAGAAAAACCCACGGCAGCAATGACAGAAGAAATCCAATTATTTTCTTTATTATCAATTTTAGACATGCAGTAACGAAGTACAGCCCTAGTACGCCCCTGTGAGAGCTTCATGTTTTTATAGTACGCAGCTTCTTTATCTACAGCTTTATTCCATTCACTGGATGTATGCCCTTCAATTCTAACCTCTTCAATCCGGCCGCGGATTGTATTATTTACGTCTGAATTATGATTTGAGTATTTATCCAAAACATTTATATACCTGGGGAAAAAATCATCAAGGATTATTTTGAACCGGTTTTGCAGTTCTTTTTTTCCTTGATCAAACAAGACATCTGGCTCCTTAAAGCGAACTGTCAACGTCTCTTCCTTAATCTCCGCATTCCAATCATCTAAGTCATCTTTAAACTCGGCGTACAAATCTTCATAAAGAGATTCTTGTGTATTTTCCCAAGCGACTACAACTTCCTTGATATTATCCCTTTCCACAACAACCATGAGCATATACTCAACTGCAATAAACATAAAAATCATCATCAGACCGGCCATCAGGTCGCCCACGGAAAGCCAATGCTCTCCCTCGCCTTCTCGTTTGTTGGTGCCAAAAAGACCTGCTTTCATTATTCAAACCTTTTAGCCTGATTCACAACTTCTTTCATCCTATCAGTCAGCACACTGTAATCATCAATAAATTTTTTGGATATAGCCCCAAGGTGGTCAGCCATACCCTGTAGGGCTCTTTGCATTTCCTGCTGCAATGCTTCGTCCATTTTCTTAGCTATTTCATTGATTTCCTGATTCAAAGATTCTTCGCGTTCCTTGTTAGCCTTCTGCATTTCCTGGCGCAGACTTTCGGACAGCTTGTTTACCTCTTGGGCCTGGGACTCTAAGACTTCCCTTATTTGATCATTTACTTTGGATGTCGATTCCTTGAAAGAATTCCCCAGGTCTTCAACAACTTCTTTGCTTTGGTCCTGGACAGAATTCACAGACTTTTGGACATCCTCAGCGGCCTGAGTCATAATATCTGACATCTGTTTATTTTTATCCGATATGTCATTTGCGGTATCTTTAAGATAGGTTGTAACCCAGTCTACCAAGTCAATTGTCTCGTCCACGAATTTTTTATGCAGATTACTACCTTCTTCTACGGTTTGATTGACCATTCCGGTTATTTCTTCAATGTTTTTGGATATAGCTGGAAGCGCTTCTTCAGCTTTGTCTTTTATTTGCCCAAAAGATTCAATGCTCTCTTGTAGGTCGCTGAGTTCAGTGCCCAACACTTCCAGAACTTCCTCCAAGGTCTTCATTGTTGGAGGGATTGCCTGGGCATCATTTCTGATCGATTCCAAGCTTTCAGCTCCAGAGCTCATAGCTTCTAACGAACTGTCCAAAGCAGCCTTGGTATCTATCATCTGCTGTCGGTATTCCTCCTGCCAGGTTACGAGTTTTTCCACGGCTTGATTGAGCTGTTTAAAATTATCTCCAAACTGTTCATTGAGGTTTTCATTAAAATTGCGGATGACCTCTTTCAATGCCTCTATAATGTGCTGCGTGGCCATCTCCGATAATTTTGAGGAGAAATCCCTGAACTCCGCCTTAATCTCATCAGTCGATTTACTTAAGTTGCTATTTATACTTGTTAATTTGTTCGAAATAGAATCTTCGGAATCTCCTGCTATACTCCTTTCTATGGACCTGATCCCATCATTCATATCATTACGCATTTTTTGTATCTGGGTGATCAGACTTGCATCTTGATCTCCGGAAATAACCGCACGTACACCATTCATGCTATCGCATTGTTCTCTCAACAGGTTATAAATATCCTGGGATGATACTTCTTCAGGACCTTCCTGGTCTTTGTATTTTGCCCTCTCTATAACTATTCTCATAATTATTGATGCGAATATTCCCAATATACTGGTCAAAAAGGCCATTTTGAGTCCGGACAGAAGACTGGGAATACTGGCCTCAATAGTTTTATGAGTAGAAAAATCAAAATTTGCCAGCCCAATGGTAATTCCCAAAAAAGTACCCAGTACTCCTACGGTAGTTAATATAGTCGGAGCACTTGCTCTTATTTTTTCTGTATTTCTTTTATAAAAGGCATAAAGAAAATAACCTATTATTATGAAACAAAATATATCGGTTACTAAATCGGGCTTCATTGTGGATAATGTACCCATTAAAGACTCTGAAAGCATATTGATCTCCGCTATTCCTGTTTATGTTTCTTTGCACTCTTAGACTTCATTATAGCTAATACACCGTAAATAGATATTATAGGATCTGTCATAAACCACCTTCACCTGTCCGCCTCTCAAACTCGGCCCAGGCTGTTTCGTAGTCCTTTTCCCGATCGCATTTATCAAAGGGCGGGATGTATTCGATGGTTTTTTCATACGGGCCGGTCGGGAGGGTGTTGTTTGTAACTGTGCGGTACAATGGTTGGTAACGGGCAAAGACAAGCTTTGCCCCTACCCCGGATTTTTGGGGTTCCGGCTGGGTTTCGTCGCCGGCGGTATTATTTTGTAGGGGCAGACCTTGTGTCTGCCCTTTGGATATCCGGATAAGGCGGCCGTTTTCGTCCCGGGTTTCCTCGGTCAGATCGTTCCATTCCTGACGGGAAAAACCCACGCCGGAGAGTCCCTTGGAACTGGTGAACGCGATGCGGCCGTTCCGGTCGTACCAGGTATCAGCCTCGTACTGGCGCATGACCGGGAACTGAACGCGGTAAATGGTCTTGAGCTCGTCCAGGGTCAGGCCCAGGGCCATGGCGGTTAAAACATCTATCTCCACCAGGGCCTGGCGGCGGGCGTAGTCCGTGCGCAGGGCGCAGTCCCGGTTCCACTCCGGGGTCAGGTTGCGGAAAAAGGTGTTGGGCAGGCGGGGATCGGACTTGGCCCAGGAGTCATAGGTGAAGGCGTCTTGCCAGCAGGAGGACCAGAGGGAGGAATAATGGGTGGTAAGCGAACTAAGAATAAGAACTCTTACATTTAATCTTCCTGAAAAAGCCTTTAAAAGAGGAAAAAACTTTGCCAACTCATCTCGAAAATTTGTTTTTCCTGTAATTTTTGTAAAAAAATCAAATGGGATTGAGAAACAATTTCCACTAAAAGTTATCAAC